>NZ_JBVJPV010000015.1:0-52652 GCF_055609245.1 Streptomyces sp. NPDC036813
TCTGGCGTTGACTTTTGGCACGCTGTTGAGTTCTCAAGGAACGGTCGCTTCCTTTGTACTCACCCTCTCGGGCTTTCCTCCGGGCTTCCCTTCGGCCTTGCGTTTCCGACTCTATCAGATCTTTTCTCGACCCGATTTCCTCGGTGCTTTCCAGGTTTCCGCTCTCGCGTTTCCCTTTCCGGCGGTTCCGACTCTATCAGATCCTTTCGGCGTCTGATCCCCGGTCAGCGGGGTTTGCCTTCCCGGCTGTTGGGCCGTTCCGACGAGTGAGACTTTAGCGGATTCCCGGCCCCCGAGCTAATCGGGGCCCTGCGTCCTTTCGAACGCGGATTCCTCATTTCGCAAATGCGCGCACCGGCAACACGACAGCAGCACAGACATACGACTGGCCGTCGAGTAGCTGGTAGGACTTGCGGAATGGCTGTCCGGGGACCGACCGGAGTCGGCTCTCACGTCGGACAACTCGAAGAACCTTACGGACGCCACCGGGGCGTGTCAACTCGCGGCGGGGGCGCACCCCGGCGGGCGTTCCGGACCTGCGGCCGTGCCCGCGGGCGGGCTCAGTCCTTGGTGCCGGAGGCCAGCTCGCGGCTGCGGTCACGGGCGGCTTCGAGGGCGGCGATCAGGGCGGCCCGTACGCCGTGGTTCTCCAGCTCGCGGATGGCGTTGATGGTCGTACCGGCGGGAGAGGTGACGTTCTCGCGGAGCTTGACCGGGTGCTCGCCGCTGTCGCGGAGCATGGTGGCGGCGCCGATCGCCGACTGGACGATCAGGTCGTGGGCCTTGTCGCGGGGCAGGCCGAGCAGAATGCCCGCGTCCGTCATGGCTTCGACGAGATAGAAGAAGTACGCCGGGCCGGAGCCGGAGAGCGCGGTGCAGGCGTCCTGCTGGGACTCGGGGACGCGGAGCGTCTTGCCGACGGCGCCGAAGATCTCCTCGGAGTGGGCCAGGTGCGCCTCGGTGGCGTGGCTGCCGGCGGAGATGACGGACATGGCCTCGTCGACGAGGGCGGGCGTGTTCGTCATGACGCGTACGACGGGGGTGCCGGCGGCGAGGCGCTCTTCGAGGAACGCGGTGGTGATGCCCGCGGCGCCGCTGATGACCAGGCGGTCGGCGGGGACGTGGGGGGCGAGTTCGTCGAGGAGGGCGCCCATGTCCTGCGGCTTGACCGTGAGGATCAGGGTGTCCGCGGTCTTGGCGGCCTCGGCGTTGGTGACCGGGGTGACGCCGTAACGGGTGCGGAGTTCGTCGGCGCGTTCCTGGCGGCGGGCCGTGACGAGGAGGTCGGCCGGGGTCCAGCCGCTGCGGATCATTCCGCTGAGCAGGGCCTCGCCGATCTTGCCGGTGCCGAGCACTGCGACTTTCTGCGTCATGGCTGGGATGCCTCCGAAGGGTGCGTCGTCCTGAAGGCATCCTCGCACCAGCGGCGGGGGCGGGCCCGCGGTGTCCGGTGGGCGGAACGGGCGTAGGGGACGCTTCGGCGGTCTGCCGCGGGTCAGGGCGTACGGCGTCGGAGGGTGGCCGCGCCGAGGGCGAGGACGAGCAGGGCGCTGCCGGCCACGATGAGGACGTCGCGGACGAAGGTGGCGGTCATGTCGGTGTGGTGGAGGACCTCGTTCATGCCGTCGACGGCGTACGACATGGGGAGGACGTCGGAGAGGGCTTCCAGGGCGGGGTGCATGTCGGACCTCGGGGTGAACAGGCCGCACAGGAGGAGCTGGGGGAAGATCACGGCCGGCATGAACTGGACCGCCTGGAATTCCGAGGCCGCGAAGGCCGAGACGAAGAGGCCGAGGGCCGTGCCGAGGAGGGCGTCGAGCAGGGCCACCAGGAGGAGCAGCCAGGGGCTGCCGGTGACGTCCAGGCCGAGGACCCACAGCGCGAGGGCGGTCGCGAGCGCGGACTGGACGATCGCGACGGCGCCGAAGGCGAGGGCGTAGCCGGCGATCAGGTCGCCTTTGCCGAGGGGCAGGGCGAGAAGACGTTCGAGGGTGCCCGAGGTGCGTTCGCGCAGGGTGGCGATGGAGGTCACCAGGAACATCGTGATCAGCGGGAAGATGCCGAGCAGGGACGCGCCGATGGTGTCGAAGGTGTGCGGGCTGCCGTCGAAGACGTAGCGCAGCAGGAAGAGCATCACGCAGGGGACGAGGAGCATCAGCGCGATGGTGCGCGGGTCGTGGGTGAGCTGGCGCAGGACCCGGGTGGCGGTGGCGGCGGTGCGCGCGGGGTGCAGGGCGCGGGTGGGGGCCGGTGCGGTCGTGGTGGTGTTCATCGGGTGGTCTCCTGGGCGCGGGCCGCGGCGGTCGCCTGGTCGACCAGGTGGAGGAAGGCGGTCTCGACGGTGTCGGCGCCGGTGCGCTCGCGCAGGGCGTCGGGGGTGTCCTCGGCGAGGATGCGGCCGTCGCGCATGAGCAGCAGGCGGTGGCAGCGCTCGGCCTCGTCCATCACATGGGAGGAGACGAGGAGGGTGGCGCCGCGGTCGGTGAGGGTGTGGAAGAGGTTCCACAGGTCGCGGCGCAGGACGGGGTCGAGGCCGACGGTGGGTTCGTCGAGGACGAGCAGCTTGGGGGTGCCGAGCAGGGCGACGGCGAGGGAGACGCGGCTGCGCTGGCCGCCGGAGAGGTTGCCTGCGAGGGCGTCGGCGTGGTGGGTGAGGTCGACGTCGGCGAGGACGCGGTCGATGTCGGTGCGGCGGTCGGGGGTGGCTTGTGCGGGGTTGAGGACGGCCGCGAAGTAGTCGAGGTTCTGGCGGATCGACAGGTCGTCGTAGACGGACGGGGCCTGGGTGACGTAGCCGATGCGGGTGCGCAGGGCGGGGTGGCCGGCGGGCCGGCCGAGGACCTCGAGGGTGCCGGTGACCTTGGCCTGGGTGCCGACGATCGCGCGCAGGAGCGTGGATTTGCCGCAGCCGGAGGGGCCGAGCAGGCCGGTGATGCGGCCGCGCGGGACGGAGAAGTCCAGGCCGTGCAGGACGGTGCGGTGGCCGCGGACGGCGGTGAGTCCGGTGGCGTGAACGGCCGGGGTGTGGGTGGGTGGCGCGCCGGACGAGTAATTCATCATGTGGTGAATACTGCGCCGGGCGCGGGGCAGCGTCAAGCGCCCGCGGGGCTCGGGCCTCGCGGGCGCAGGGCGGGTGCGGGGGGCGAGGAGGGCCTGGGTCGCCGGTGTCGGAGGGAGGGTCGGGTCAGGGGATGCGGGCCACCAGCAGTTCCACGTCGTACGCCTCCTCCACCACGCCGTCCGGGAAGGCGGTCAGCAGGCGGGCGCGCTCGGCGGTGAGGAAGGCATGGGCGCCGGCCTCGCCGTGGACGAGGAAGACGGAGTGGCTGCCGATGTTGGCGAGGTGGGTGTCCACGGGGACGCGGCGGCTCCAGCGCACCCGGCGGTGCGTGAAGCGGAGGCTGCCGGTGGGGTCGGCGGCGGCCGGGTCGAAGGCGCCCTTCTTCACATGGGCGTCCTCGATGTCGAAGTGGCGGGCGATACGGACCGCCTGGTCGGCGATCCACGGCACGTCCAGGGCGCTGGTGTTCCACCACAGCGCCAGCGCGCCGCCCGGACGCAGCACGCGCCGGGCCTCCGGGACCGCGCGGGCCGGGTCGGTCCAGTGCCAGGACTGGGCGTAGGTGAGGAGGTCCATGGAGGCGTCGGCGAGCGGCAGGGCGTTGCCGTCGCCGCGGACGAGCCGCACCTCGGGCAGGCTGCGGCGCAGCTCGGCCGCCATGCCCGCGCCCGGCTCCACGGCGAGGACGTCGGCACCACGGCGGGCAAGAAGGCCGGTCGCGATACCGGTGCCCGCGCCTACGTCGGCGACGCGGGCGCCGCGCAGGGGGCGGCCGGCGAGGTCCTGGACGGCGTCGAACAGCGTGTCGGGGTACGACGGGCGGTGGGCGGCGTACTGGGCCGCGGCGGCGTTGAAGGAGTGGGCCCGGGCGGCGTGGAGGTGAGCGAGGTCGCGGGGCTCCCGTGGGGCGACGCGGGACGGTTCCGACGTGGAGGTCATGGGGCCATGGTGGCCCGGTCGGTCGCGGGGAGCGGACGGTTTTTCGCTCACCGCGCCCGCCCCCACGGCGGCTCCTAGGAACGCCGCTTCTTCTTGGTGGGGTTGCCCGAGCGCTTCGCGGAGCGACGTCGGTGCTGGTCGAGGGCTTCCTCGTACTCGGCGCGGTGGAGCTTCTCGCCGGGGGCCTCGGTCAGGGAGCGGAAGAAGTAGGCGAGGAGCGAGCCGACGAAGCCGATGGCGAGCAGGCCACGCAGGTTGGCGTGCCGTTCCGGGTCGGGGCGCCTGCCGAAGGAGTCCCAGGTGTGCCGGAAGGCGAGCGCGCTGCAGATCGTGAACATCGCGGTGACGAGCACGGTCACGAAGCTGCCGGTGTCCGCGATCGCCAGCCCCTCGTAGGCGAAGCGCAGCACCAGGCAGGCGGCCGCCGCGGCGACGAGAGAGCCGACGGCGACGCCGAGGCGGCGGGCGGCGTAGCCGTGCGCGTGGTCGACCCAGGTGGTGCCGAAGAAACGCAGGGGTTCCGGCCGGGGGCCGGTGGAGGTGTCCAGGGTGCCGTTCTCGTCGCTCACGCCCTCGATTATGGCGCTGTGCGCGCACCGGCCCCGAGTCGCGGCGCCGCGCCGGTGCCGCGCCCCGGGGCCGGTGCCGCTCAGGCGCAGCGCGGGGCTATGTAGCCGTCGCTGCCCGTGTGCACGTACGCGTCGGAGACGAACTCGCCGTTGCCGATGTTGTCCCAGATGTTGGTCGTGCCGTAGGAGCCGGACACCCAGGTGCCCGGGGTCTGGCAGTAGACCGGCACCTTGATGCCCTCCGGCAGGATCTTGACGATCGGGTAGCCGGTGCCGGGGCCGCTGCGCACGTTCAGCCGGACGCCGGGTGCCACGTCGTAGTAGCGCAGCGCCGTCGTGGCCTGGGTCCGCAGTGCCTCACCTGCGGTTTCGTCGACATGGTCGACCGACATGATGACCTCCCCCGTTGCACCCCACGTCAGATGTGGGGTCGTGTCGATTCCCTCTTGTCGCGCGGTGAAACAGCTGTGCGCGACTCGCACGCGAACGCTAGCAAGCCGCCTCTGTCTTGTTCGAGTCATCGACTAGGCTCCGTGCGTCGCGCGCGCGGACGAAGAGCACGGGGGGTTCCATGGCGCCACAGAGGAACACCGGGGCGGGCGCGGAAGCGGAACTTCCGGAATACGCCGGTCACTATCTGCTGGAGTCCCGTCTGGGCTCGGGCGGCATGGGCGTCGTCCACCTCGCCCGCAGCGCGTCGGGCATGCGGCTCGCGGTGAAGGTCGTGCACGCCGAGTTCGCCCGGGATCCGGAGTTCCGGGGCCGGTTCCGGCAGGAGATCGTGGCCGCGCGCCGGGTGAGCGGCGCCTTCACCGCGCCCGTCGTCGACGCCGATCCGGATGCCGAACGGCCCTGGATGGCCACCCTGTTCATCCCCGGGCCGACGCTGTCCGAGCACGTCAAGCGCAACGGCCCGATGCCGGCGGCGGAGTTGCGCCGGCTGATGGCGGGGCTGGCGGAGGCGCTGCGCGACATCCACCGGGTCGGGGTGGTGCACCGGGACCTGAAGCCGAGCAACGTTCTGCTCGCCGAGGACGGTCCGAAGGTCATCGACTTCGGCATCTCCCGGCCCAAGGACAGCGAACTGCGCACCGAGACCGGCAAGTTGATCGGGACACCGCCGTTCATGGCACCGGAACAGTTCCGCAGGCCCCGGCAGGTGGGGTCCGCGGCCGACGTCTTCGCGCTGGGTTCGGTGATGGTGCACGCGGCGACGGGGCGGGGCCCGTTCGATTCCGACAGTCCGTACGTCGTCGCCTACTCCGTCGTGCACGACGAACCGGATCTGACCGGCGTGCCGGGGAACCTCGCGGCGCTGGTGGGACGTTGTCTCGCCAAGGAGCCGGAGGAGCGGCCGACACCGGACGAGCTGATGCGGGAGCTGCGCTCGGTGGCGGCCTCGTACGACACGCAGGCGTTCATACCGGCCCAGCGGACCGGGGCCCAGCGGACCGGGGACGGTCCGTCGCCGTCCGCGTCGAAGGAGAGCCCGGACAGCGAGGCGGCGGGAGGTGGCGCAGGGGCGCAGGACGGCAGGCAGGCGGGAGCAGCGGGCGCGGGCGAGCGGGCGCGCGGGCGTCGGCTCGGGCGGATCGCCGTCGCCGTGGGCGCGGTGGCGCTGGTCGCGGGCGGTGCGTTCGCCGTCGTACCGCTGATCGCCGGCGGTGCCGCGGCGGGCGGTACGGCGCCGCGGTCCGCGCCAGACGGCTTCGCCGGGTGGGAGGCCGAAGCGGTGGCGGGGAGCGGCGGTGCCGCCGAGTGCGCCCCGGGCGCCGGGCGGCTGCTGTGCGCCCGGCCCGGCGTGGTCTTCGCGCTCGACCCCGAGGACGGCCGGCTGCTGTGGCGGCGCCCCGCCGCGCGGGGGCGCACCGGTGGCCCACCGGTGGTCGCGGGCGGGCTCGTCTACGCCCCTGAGGACCAGGGACGGCGACTGGAGGCGCTCGACCCGGCCTCCGGTGAGGTGCGCAGACAGCAGGACGTGCCCGCGTACGCCGGGTTCCGGGCCGTCGGCGACATGCTGCTGCTCACCGGTGCGCACGGCACGGTGACGGGCCTGGACGCGGCGACGGGTGCCACGGTGTGGAGCCACCGGATCGCGGGGCAGGCCATGCCGTCGTTCGAGTCGTTCGCCGGAGACACCCTGGCGTTCGCGGCGAGCGTGTCGGGCGACGGGAAGCACACCCGCCTCACCGCCGTGGACCCGCGCACCGGTGCCGTGCGCTGGGAGACCCGGCTGGGCGGGATGCTCGACCTCGTCGGCGCCCGGGACGGCTCGGTCTACCTGCTCGCCCTCGACCGGGCCTACGGCGAGGCGGCGGCCGTGGTCCGCTACTCCCCCGCGACCGGGGCGACGCGCCGGGTCGCGCTGCCCGTCGCCCGGCAGGGGGTGCAGGCCACCGTGCGGGAGGACGTCGTCTACCTCATGGGGGTCGGCGGCTCCCTGGACGCCGTGGACATGAGCGCGCGCCGGCGGCTGTGGTCACTGGAGACATCCGTGAGCCGTGCCTCGGCGCCGGCCGCCGACGGGGCCCATGTCTACGTCACGGCGGCCGACGGGCGGCTCCTCGGCGTCGACGCCCGCACGGGCAGCCTCGTCGGCCAGACCCGCGCCCGGCTGGGCACCGGCACGGACCGCATCGCCGCGAGCCTGCCCACACCGGTGATCACCAACGGCCGCGTGTACGCCTCGGCCCCCGACGGCACGGTGTTCGCGGCGCCCGCGGGGACACCGGGCGCGTGGTAGCGACGGGGGCGCACCCGGGCGCAGGCAGCCTCACCCGCCGGGACTGGACGCCGAAGGCAGCGGCGCCCCCGGGACACCGAGCCGGAGGCAACAGCGCCTGCCCGGAACGGAGCCGGAGGCCCCCCGGAACCCGCGGTGACCGCCGCGCGCCCGGGCCGGGCAGGCGACAGGGCCGCTCCTCGGGGAGCGGCCCTTCGTCGTCGTAGGGACCGGCCGGTCGGCCGGGAGACGGTCAGCCCAGCTTGGAGACGTCCCGGACCGCGCCCTTGTCGGCGCTGGTGGCCATCGCGGCGTAGGCGCGCAGGGCCGCCGAGACCTTCCGGTCGCGGTTCTTCGGGCGGTAGGCGCCGTCCAGGGCCTGCTCGCGGCGGGCCAGTTCGGCATCGTCGACCAGCAGCTCGATGGAGCGGTTCGGGATGTCGATGCGGATACGGTCGCCGTCCTCGACGAGGGCGATGGTGCCGCCCGAGGCCGCCTCCGGGGAGGCGTGGCCGATCGACAGGCCGGACGTGCCGCCGGAGAAGCGGCCGTCGGTGACCAGCGCGCACGCCTTGCCCAGCCCCCGGCCCTTCAGGTACGAGGTCGGGTAGAGCATCTCCTGCATGCCGGGGCCGCCCTTGGGACCCTCGTAGCGGATGACGACGACGTCGCCCTCCTTGACCTGCTGGGTGAGGATCTTCTGGACGGCCTCCTCCTGCGACTCGCAGACGACCGCCGGACCCTCGAAGGTCCAGATGGACTCGTCGACGCCGGCCGTCTTCACCACGCAGCCGTCGACGGCGAGGTTGCCCCTGAGGACCGCGAGGCCGCCGTCCTTGGAGTAGGCGTGCTCGGCGGAGCGGATGCAGCCGCCCTCGGCGTCGGTGTCCAGCGCCTCCCAGCGCTCGGACTGGGAGAAGGCTTCGGCGGAGCGCACGCAGCCGGGCGCCGCGTGCCACAGCTCGACGGCCTCGGGCGACGGGGAGCCGCCGCGCACGTCCCACGTCTTGAGCCAGTCGGCCAGGGACGGGCTGTGCACCGAGTGCACGTCCTCGTTCAGCAGGCCCGCGCGGTGCAGCTCGCCGAGGAGGGCGGGGATGCCGCCGGCGCGGTGCACGTCCTCCATGTAGTACGTGCGGTCCTTGGCGACGTTCGGCGCGACCTTCGCCAGGCACGGCACCCGGCGGGAGACCGCGTCGATCTGCTCCAGGCCGAAGGGCACGCCGGCCTCCTGCGCGGCGGCCAGCAGGTGCAGGATCGTGTTGGTGGAGCCGCCCATGGCGATGTCGAGGGCCATGGCGTTCTCGAACGCCTGGAAGGTGGCGATGTTGCGCGGCAGGGCCGAGTCGTCGTCCTGCTCGTAGTAACGGTGGACGAGGTCCATCACGGTGCGCGCGGCGTCGACGTAGAGCTGCTTGCGCGCGGTGTGGGTGGCCAGGACCGAGCCGTTGCCCGGCAGGGACAGGCCGATGGCCTCGGTCAGGCAGTTCATCGAGTTGGCGGTGAACATGCCGGAACAGGAACCGCAGGTCGGACAGGCGTTCTCCTCGATACGGAGGATGTCCTCGTCCGAGATCTTGTCGTTCACCGCGTCGGAGATCGCGTCGACCAGGTCGAGCGTGCGGACCGTGCCGTCGACGAGCGTGGCGCGGCCGGACTCCATCGGACCGCCGGAGACGAAGACCGTGGGGATGTTCAGCCGCAGGGCCGCGTTCAGCATGCCCGGGGTGATCTTGTCGCAGTTGGAGATGCAGACCAGGGCGTCGGCGCAGTGCGCCTCGACCATGTACTCCACGCTGTCCGCGATCAGGTCGCGGGAGGGCAGGGAGTACAGCATGCCGCCGTGGCCCATCGCGATGCCGTCGTCGACGGCGATCGTGTTGAACTCGCGCGGGATGCCACCGGCCTCCTTGATCGCCTCGCTGACGATCCGGCCGACCGGCGCCAGGTGCGTGTGACCCGGGACGAACTCGGTGAAGCTGTTGGCGACCGCGATGATGGGCTTCCGGCCGATGTCCGCACCCGGTACACCGGAGGCGCGCATCAGGGCGCGGGCGCCCGCCATGTTGCGGCCGTGGGTGACTGTGCGGGACCTCAGCTCGGGCATCGTCGCTCGCTCCTTCTAAGACCTTCGGTCAGAGAATTCTGACTGCACTCGAGCGTACGCCGGTCATCCAGGGACCGGGACGGGGTGTCCGGAATGCGGGACGGGCGTCTCGCCCCTCAGCGCCCCTCAGCCGCTCGTCGGCACCCCTCAGCCGCTCGTCGGCACCCCTCAGTGCCCGTCAGGTGCCCGTCAGGTGTGTCTGTACGACCGGGGCGAGGCGGGCGACGATCTGTTCGACGTCCACCGACGCCAGCGGCTCCACCTTGATCACGTACCGCAGCATCACCGTACCGACCAGCTGCGCGGCCGCCAGCTCGGCGCGCAGCTCGGCGTCCGCGGTCTTCAGCTCCCCGGCCACCCGGCGCAGCAGCTGCGCGGAGACCAGGCGGCGCAGGGCGGCCGCCGCGGTCTCGTTGTTCACCGCCGAGCGGACGATGGCGAGCAGCGGTGTCCGGGTGGCCGGGTTCTCCCACAGGCCCAGGAGCAGCCGGGTCATGCGCTCACCGACATCGGCGAGGGGGCCGGCCAGGGCCGCGTCGCGCATCGTCAGGGCCGGTGCGAACGCGACCTCGATGGCCGCTTCGAAGATCTGTTCCTTGGTGCCGAAGTAGTGGTGGACGAGCGCCGAGTCGACACCGGCGGCCTTGGCGATGCCGCGCACGGACGTCTTCTCGAAGCCGCGCTCGGAGAACTCCTCACGGGCCGCGGTCAGGATGCGGTCACGCGTGCCGGCCGACTCGGTGCGGGGCGGGCGTCCCCGGCGGCGGGTACCGGCGGCCGCCTCCGTCGCGGGGGCGGCTTCGCGCTCGGTCATCGCCGGGGCACCTTCACGGCGGACGCCAGGTGCAGGCGGGTGAAGGCCAGGGCTTCGGCGAGGTCGGCCTCGCGCTCCGCGCTGGACATGGCGCGGCGGGTGTTGACCTCGATGACGACATGGCCGTCGAAGCCGCTCACGGCGAGCCGCTCGAGCACCTCCGCGCAGGGCTGCGTGCCGCGGCCGGGCACCAGGTGCTCGTCCTTGGCGGAGCCACGACCGTCGGCGAGGTGGACGTGGCCGAGACGGTCGCCCATGCGGTCGATCATCTCGATCGCGTCGCTGCGGGCGGTCGCCGTGTGACTGAGATCGATCGTGAAGTGGCGGTAGTCGTCCTTCGTGACGTCCCAGTCGGGGGCGTACGCAAGCATCTCGCGGTCGCGGTAGCGCCAGGGGTACATGTTCTCGACGGCGAACCGGACGTCCGTCTCGTTCGCCATGCGCCAGATGCCGTCCACGAAGTCCCGGGCGTACTGGCGCTGCCAGCGGAAGGGCGGGTGGACGACGACCGTGCTCGCGCCGAGCTTCTCGGCCGCCGCCTGGGCGCGCTGCAGCTTGGTCCACGGGTCGGTGGACCACACACGCTGCGTGATCAGCAGGCAGGGGGCGTGTACGGCGAGGATCGGGATGCGGTGGTAGTCGCTGAGTCTGCGTAGCGCCTCGATGTCCTGGCTGACCGGGTCGGTCCACACCATGACCTCGACACCGTCGTAACCGAGGCGCGCGGCGATCTCGAAGGCCGTGGCCGTCGACTCCGGATACACCGAGGCCGTCGACAGCGCGACCTTCGCATCCGGGATCCGCACGACTGGCTCTGCCATGGGGGACAGGTTACGGGGTGCGGGTGTGAGGACGTGGGGTCCCTATTCGCCGTTGTGGGCATTGCCATACGCGGCTGCGGGCGGGGGTCCCCTTATGCCGCTGCGGCGAGCGCCGGACGCGGCCGCGGGCGGGGGCACCCCTGTGCCGCTGCGGCGAGCGCCGGGCGTCGCCGCGGGCTGGGACGGGGGGCGCCCGCGCGCCGCGTTGCGCTGAGCGCCGTGCGCGGCCGCGGGCTGGGACGGGGTGGCCCCTATGTCGTTGCGAGGAGCGCCGCAGACGGCTGCGCGCCCCCACGGGAACGCCCGCCCACCGCCGGGGGGCGTGCCGCACGCGGTTGCGAGCTGCGACAGGGCGTCCGCCTACACGAGGGCGTCCGCACGCCGCTGCGGGTCCCGGGCCGCGCGGCAGGACGCCGTCGTGGTGAGCGACGTACCCGGCTGCGGGCCGCCGAAGGGGCGCCCGCCCGCCGCCGGAAGGCGTGCCATGCGCGGCTGCGTGCTGCACCAGGGGCACCCGCCCGCGCCGGGAGGTGCCGCACGCGGCTGCGCGCTGCGGCGAGGACACCCGCTCCGTCGTCGGGTGAGCGCCGCACGCAACTGCGGCCACGGCACGCGCGACCGCCATCGTGGGGCGTGCCACGCGTGGCTGCGCGCTGCGGCAAGCGCACCCTCTCGCGCCGGGGGCGCCGCAGGCGGCTGCGGGCCGCGCCTCGGGCGCCCGCCCTCCCTGCCACGGTGAGTGTTGCTCCGCGCGCCACGGCGCGCCCGCCCGCCGTCGCGCGGCACCCGCGCCCTCCGCCCCGCACCCTCCGCCAGGGGGGCGCCGCACGCCGTTGCGGGCCGCGGCAGGGTGCCGTCGCCGTGGGCGGCGTACCCGGCTGCGGGTGCGTCCGCCTGGTGGGGCTGCAGGCCGACACCGCCCCGCGCCCCCATTCACGGGGCCGGACACGGCACAGCCCCGCACCCCCGGGCAGGAAGCCCGCAGGTCGGCACAGTCACACCCCCGCGCCGGAGCCGTACGTCGGCACCGCCCCGCACCCCCGTGCCAGGGTTACGCCGAGCCCATGTGGTCCAGGCGCCGGAGGATCACTCCCTCGCGCAGGGCCCACGGGCAGACCTCCAGGGCCTCCACCTCGAACAGGTCCATCGCGCCCTCGGCGACCAGCGCGCCGGCGAGGAGCTGGCCCGCGCGGCCCTCGGAGACGCCGGGGAGCTCGGCGCGCTGGGCGGCGGTCATGTCGGCGAGCTTGGGGACCCATGCCTCCAGGCTCTCCCGCTTCAGCTCCCGCTGGGCGTACAGGCCCTCCGCGGAACGCGCCGCGCCGGCGATGCGGGCCATCTGCTTGAAGGTCTTGGAGGTGGCGACCACGTGGTCCGGGGCGCCGAAGCGGCTGAATTCGCCGACCGTGCGGGCGATCTGCGCGCGGACGTGACGGCGCAGGGCGCGAACGTCCTCGGGGTCGGGCGGATCGCCGGGCAGCCAGCCGGCGGTGAGACGGCCGGCGCCCAGCGGCAGCGAGACCGCCGTGTCCGGTTCCTCGTCCATGCCGTAGGCGATCTCCAGGGAGCCGCCGCCGATGTCGAGGACGAGCAGTTTCCCGGCGGACCAGCCGAACCAGCGGCGGACGGCGAGGAACGTGAGCCGGGCCTCCTCCTCGCCGGTGAGAACCTGCAGCTCGACGCCGGTCTCGGCCTGCACGCGCGCGAGGACGTCGTCGGCGTTGCCGGCCTCGCGGACGGCGGAGGTGGCGAAGGGCAGCAGATCCTCCACGCCCTTGTCCTCGGCGGCCTGGAGGGCCTCCTTGACGACGGCGATCAGTTTGTCGATGCCCTCGGCGCCTATGCAGCCCTCGTCGTCCAGGAGTTGGGCGAGCCGCAGCTCCGTCTTGTGCGAGTGCGCGGGCAGCGGGCGTGCGCCGGGGTGCGCGTCCACCACCAGCAGATGCACCGTGTTCGATCCCACGTCGAGGACACCGAGTCTCATGTAGGGAACGCTACTGCCAGCGGTGCTGTGTTCGGTCCCCCGTGCGGTGCCGGGACGGGCACTCGGCGACTTACCCTGGACGGGTGCCAAAGACGAAAAAGGCGAAGGACGAAAATCCGGCCAAGACGGCGAAAGCCGACAAGTCGACCAAATCCTCCAAGGGTCCTTCGCAGGCGAAGGTGGTGAAGGCGGCGAAGAAGCCGAAGAAGGCCCTGCTGGGCCCGGAGGCACCGGTGGCCGACGAGAAGGGCCTCGACTTCGCGCGCGCGTGGGTGGAGTTCCCGGATCCGGCGGACGACGAGCAGGTCTTCCGGTGCGATCTGACATGGCTGACCTCTCGCTGGAACTGCATCTTCGGCAGCGGCTGCCAGGGCATCCAGGCGGGCCGCGCGGACGACGGGTGCTGCACGCTGGGCGCCCACTTCTCCGACGAGGACGACGAGAAGCGGGTCGCCGGGCACGTGGCGCGGCTCACGCCGGAGATCTGGCAGCACCACGCCGAGGGCACGAAGAACGGCTGGGTGTCCGAGGACGAGGACGGCGAGCGGCAGACCCGGCCCTACCAGGGCTCCTGCATCTTCCAGAACCGGCCGGGCTTCCCGGGCGGCGCGGGCTGCTCGCTGCACATCCTGGCCCTGCGCGAGGGCCGCGAGCCGCTGGAGACCAAGCCGGACGTGTGCTGGCAGCTGCCGATCCGGCGGACCTTCGACTGGATCGAGCGACCCGACGACACGCGCGTGCTGCAGATCTCCATCGGGGAGTACGACCGCCGGGGCTGGGGCCCGGGCGGTCACGACCTGCACTGGTGGTGCACCTCGGCGACCTCGGCGCACGGCGCGGGCGATCCGGTGTACGTCTCCTACCGGGCGGAGCTGACCGAGCTGATGGGCAAGGCCGGCTACGACCGGCTGGTCGAGCTGTGCGAGGAGCGGCTGGCGTCCCGGCTGCCGCTGCTCGCCCCGCACCCGGCGGACCCGGCGCTCTGACACGGCCCGCGGGTACGGAGTCCACGGGCGCGAAAGCCGCGAGGTGCGTTTCGGCGCCGTATGCGTAAGGCGTACGGCGCCGTATCGCGTCCGGCGTCACGACGCCGACGGGCTCGGGTCGCCGCCGTCGCCGGGCGGCGGGGTCGAGCCCCCGGGGTCGGTGGAGCCGCCCGGGTCGGACGGCGTGGACTGGGTGGGCGTCGGGTCGGGCGACGACGGCGGGCTGCTCGGGGTGGGCGAGCCGCCGGGGTCCGAGGGGGACGAGGTGGTGGGCGTCGGGTCGGGGCCGGACGAGGGCGGGTCCGTGGGGCTGCCCGGGCCGGTGCCGGGGTCGGAGGGGCTGGGCGCTGTGCCGTAGCCCTCGATGGAGACGACGGCGCCGGCGGGCGCGATCGCCACCCGCGCGCTCCAGTGGCCGGACGGCTCGCGCAGGGGGTCGACGTGCACCTGGATCGTGAACGACTCACCGGGCTGGAGCGTTCCCGAGGACTGACTGAGGTAGAGCCAGGGGGCCGTGGTGGTGGCCGACCAGCGCACGGGGCCCGAGCCGGTCGCCGTGAGGGTGATCAGCGTGGTGTCGCCCCGGCTGCCGGCGGTGACCTCCAGGTCCGCGCCCTGGGCGCCGGCTCCGGCCACGCTGACGACCTCGACGGAGACGTCGCCGTCGTCGCCCTGACCGAAACGGGCGCCGGGCCGGGTGCTGGCGTTGCCGGCGTTCTCGTACCCGCCGCTCGCCGTCTCGCCGTCGAGCGTGCCCGCGCCGTGGTCGTGGCGGGCGGCGGCCGGGCCGCCGGCGGTGTCCTCGCCGACCGGTGCTCCCCGGTAGGCGGCCCACAGGGCGAGCACGGGGGCGGCGACGACCGTGGCGACGACGGTCGTGGTGACGGCACGCGCGCGCAGCCGGTCGCGGCGGGCCGCGCGGTCCTTGGGGTCCATCGGAAAGCCACGCCGGTCGAAGCGCGGCACGGCGAGGCCACGCGCGCGTGGGTGATGCGCGAGGGCGACGTGCAGTGCCGCGCGGGGCGCCTCCAGCACCGGCAGCTCGGCGGGGGTGACGCTGGCGCCGGGCCAGCGGCCGGGCACCGCGCGCTCGGCGGTGCGGCGGCAGCGGGGGCAGTCGTCGACGTGCCGGACCAACTCGCGGCGCAGGGTGCTGCTCAGCACGAACCGGCCGTCGCCGGTCAGGCGGGCCACGCTCGCGCAGGTGCCCGTCTCCACGACGGCGAGCGCCGCGCGGGTGCGCTCCACCTCGCAGGCCGCGGCGGCCAGCAGCTCGCGGGCGGCGGCGAGATCCATGCCGAGCACGGCGGCAACCTCGTGGGCGGCCAGCTGGTGGCGAACGGCGAGCTCCAGGGCCTCGCGCTGCTCGGGCGTGGTGCCGGCGGCCTCCGGCCAGGCGAGCAGGCCCAGTTCGCGGCGCCGCCGCTCCTGGACCTCCGGGGCGACCGGCACGGTGGCCTCCGGCTCACTGCCGGTGCCCGGGCGGCCCGCGGCGTGGGTGGCCTGACGTTTCTGCTTGGCCTCGGCGAGCTTGCGAAGGCACGCCCAGCGGGCCAGCGCGTACAACCAGGCGCGGCGGTCCCCTGCGGCCTCCGGCACGCGCGTGCCGCGCCGCTCGGCGAGGGCGAGCGCGTCGGCGAGGGCGGCGGTGGCCGAGTCGTGGTCGCACAGGACGGACAGGCAGTAGGTGAACAGCCCGTCGAGATACGGCTCGTAGCGCGCGGGCGGGCGCTGCGCCAGCGTGCGCGCCGCGGCGCGGTCGCGCGCCTCCCGGTGCGCCCGGTGTGCGCCGGTGGTGCGGGTCGAGGTCTCCGGAGTGCTGCTCATCACCCGTGCGACCGTAGGCGGCACGAGCAGGGCCTCTCGGGCGCCTTGAGCACTTTTAATCCGTACGGGTGAAACGATCCCTCAATAGGGGACAGGAGCTCTCCGTTCCGTGGCCGGTTCCGGGCGTCGGGTGGCCGGTTCATGTCGCGGGACCCAGCCTTTCGCCGTCCCGCGCCTGCACGGCCGTACCGCCGGCGAAGGGCCTGCCGTCCATGGCCGTACGGTCGGCGAAGGCCCGCTGTCAGACCCGGCCGCTACGGTGTGGTCCATGGCTGCCCGTACCAAGACCACCAAGGACCGTCCCTCCTACCGCTGCACGGAATGCGGCTGGCAGACGGCGAAGTGGCTCGGCCGCTGCCCCGAATGCCAGGCCTGGGGCACGGTCGAGGAGTACGGCGCGCCCGCGGTCCGTACGACGACGCCGGGCCGTGTCACCACGTCCGCGCTGCCCATCGGACAGGTCGACGGCCGGCAGGCCACCGCCCGCCCCACCGGCGTGCCGGAACTGGACCGTGTCCTCGGCGGCGGTCTGGTCCCCGGCGCGGTGGTGCTCGTCGCCGGTGAGCCCGGCGTCGGCAAGTCCACCCTCCTGCTCGACGTCGCCGCCAAGTCGGCCAGTGCGGAGCACCCCACCCTCTATGTCACCGGCGAGGAGTCCGCGAGCCAGGTCCGGCTGCGCGCCGACCGGATCAACGCCATCGACGACCACCTCTACCTGGCCGCCGAGACCGACCTCGCGGCCGTGCTCGGCCACTTGGACGCCGTCAAGCCGTCACTGCTGATCATGGACTCGGTGCAGACGGTGGCCTCGCCCGAGATCGACGGCGCGCCCGGCGGCATGGCACAGGTCCGCGAGGTGGCCGGCGCCCTGATCCGTGCCTCCAAGGAGCGCGGCATGTCCACGCTTCTGGTGGGCCATGTCACCAAGGACGGCGCGATCGCCGGCCCCCGCCTGCTGGAGCACCTCGTGGACGTGGTGCTCCACTTCGAGGGCGACCGGCACGCGCGTCTGCGCCTGGTGCGCGGCGTGAAGAACCGCTACGGCACCACGGACGAGGTCGGCTGCTTCGAACTGCACGACGAGGGCATCACGGGCCTCACCGACCCGAGCGGGCTCTTCCTGACCCGTCGTGACGAACCGGTCCCGGGCACCTGCCTTACGGTCACCCTGGAGGGCCGCCGTCCGCTCGTGGCCGAGGTCCAGGCGCTCACCGTGGACTCGCAGATCCCCTCCCCGCGCCGTACGACGTCCGGTCTGGAGACGTCCCGGGTGTCGATGATGCTGGCGGTGCTGGAGCAGCGCGGCCGCATCAGCGCCCTCGGCAAAAGGGACATCTACTCCGCGACGGTCGGCGGTGTGAAGCTGTCGGAGCCCGCCGCGGACCTCGCGATCGCGCTCGCCCTGGCCTCCGCGGCCAGCGACACTCCCCTGCCGAAGAACCTGGTCGCGATCGGCGAGGTGGGTCTGGCGGGCGAGGTCAGGCGGGTCACGGGCGTGCAGCGGCGCCTCTCCGAGGCACACCGGCTGGGCTTCACCCACGCGCTCGTACCGGGCGACCCGGGGAAGATCCCGGCCGGTATGAAGGTCCTGGAAGTCGCCGACATAGGGGACGCTCTGCGGGTGCTGCCGCGCTCCCGTCACCGAGAGGCCCCACGGGAGCCGGAAGACCGCCGGTAGACTTTGCCCTGGTCTCGCCCGTCCGTACGAACCGAGTGCGCAACGGGAGCGCCCCAGAACCTGCGACCGGAGGAGTGCAGTGGCAGCCAACGACCGGGCAGCAGCTCCCGGAAAGTCCGGTGGGAGTGCCGGTTCCGATGGCCTGATGCGCGCCTCGCTGAGCGCTGTGGCACCGGGCACGGCCCTGCGGGACGGCCTCGAGCGGGTGCTGCGCGGCAACACCGGCGGCCTGATCGTGCTCGGTTTCGACAAGACGGTCGAGACGATGTGCACGGGCGGCTTCGTCCTGGACGTGGAGTTCACCGCTACCCGGCTGCGCGAGCTGTGCAAGCTGGACGGCGGCATCGTGCTCTCCTCTGACCTGTCGAAGATCCTGCGGGCGGGTGTCCAGTTCGTCCCCGACGCGACGATCCCGACGGAGGAGACCGGCACCCGGCACCGCACGGCGGACCGCGTCTCCAAGCAGGTCGGCTTCCCGGTCGTCTCCGTCTCCCAGTCCATGCGACTGGTCGCCCTGTACGTCGACGGGCAGCGCCGTGTCCTGGAGGACTCGGCGGCGATCCTGTCCCGCGCCAACCAGGCGCTGGCCACCCTGGAGCGCTACAAGCTGCGCCTGGACGAGGTCGCGGGCACGCTGTCGGCACTCGAGATCGAGGACCTGGTGACGGTCCGGGACGTCTCCGCGGTGGCGCAGCGGCTGGAGATGGTGCGCCGCATCGCCACCGAAATCGCCGAATACGTGATCGAACTGGGCACCGACGGGCGGCTGCTCGCCCTCCAGCTCGACGAGTTGATCGCCGGGGTCGAGCCCGAGCGGGAACTGGTCGTGCGGGACTACGTCCCCGAGCCGACCGCGAAGCGCTCCCGCACGGTCGACGAGGCGCTGGCCGAGCTGGACAAGCTCACCCACGCCGAGCTGCTGGAGCTGTCCACGGTTGCCCGCGCCCTGGGCTACACGGGCTCCCCGGAGGCCCTCGACTCCGCGGTCTCGCCGCGCGGCTTCCGGCTGCTGGCGAAGGTCCCGCGGCTTCCCGGCGCCATCATCGACCGTCTGGTGGAGCACTTCGGCGGTCTGCAGAAGCTGCTCGCCGCCAGCGTCGACGACCTGCAGACCGTCGACGGCGTCGGCGAGGCCCGCGCCCGCAGCGTCCGTGAGGGCCTGTCGCGGCTGGCGGAGTCGTCGATCCTGGAGCGGTACGTGTAGCCTCCGGCGGCTCGCGCGCCATCGGCATACGCAAGGGGTGCCTGCCCGACGTGGGCGGCACCCCTTTGTCGTACCCGTGGACCCGTGGACCGTGGACCCGTGCGTCCGAGTGGCCGTGCGGCCGGGCCCCGCGTCAGTCCGCCGCGAGCACGAAGGACGTCTGCGCCTTCTCGAACCCGGGCGCCTTCGCCTCCACCAGATACGTCCCCGGCGTGGCCGTCCGGGCCGGAGGCGTCGCGCACTGCGGCGCGCTCGCCCGGCGGTCCCACGTCACCACGTACGTGATGCTGCTGCTCGCCGGCACCCGGTACAGCAGACTCCCGTTGCCCTTGGGGCAGTCGGCGGAGGACCAGAAGTGGTCGCCTTCCTGACTGATCGTCACCACCGCGCTCTTCGGTCCGAGGTCGACCTTGCAGTCGTGGGCGGAGGTGTTGCGGGCGACGATCTGGAACGTCGGCGTCTGGTCCGGGGTGTAGCTGTTGCGAACGCTGCGCAGCGTCAGGTCACCGGCGGTGCAATTGGGCAGCGGGGAGCCGGCCGGCAACACCGCGCCCGCACCGCTGCCGCCGCCCGCACTGCCGTTGATCCCGTCGTCCGCTCCACCGGCCGAGCCCGCACCACCGACGCCGCCGGCACCACCGGAACCGTCCGCACCACCGGTGCCGCCCGAGCCGGAGCCACCGCCGGCACCGGATCCGCCCCCCGAGCCGCTGGAGTCCCCGCCGCTCGACTCGTCGCGCCCGCCGGGATGTTGGCTGATCGCCGGACCCGAGCCGGACGGCCCGGGCGTGATCGAGGACGCGGGATTCTTGCCGTTGGACCCACCGGCGTCGTTGTTGCCGCCGCCGTCACCCGAGGTGACGACCCATGTGATCAACAGCGCCAACAGCGCGACCACAGACAGCAGTACGGCCCTCCGTCGCCAATAGATGGAGGAGGGAAGCGGCCCGACCGGATTGCGCAGAGATCCCACGGCGCAAACTGTACGAGAGATCGCTGCGTTCGCTTGCGTCACCCGCCGCCCGCAGCGCAACTTTTCCGGATCATCATCCCGGAGACCACTCTTCGAACACACCTCGGCCCTCTGGCACGTTCACGATCGCAGCCCTTGCACCCGTGGCCACGGCTGGGGTGGCCCGAATTTCAAGTGATCAACGAGGGCGAGGAGTTCGCGGCTCGCCCGGCTGGTGAGGCTCGACGGCCGGCGCGTGCAGCTCGTGGCGGGACCAGGGGCGAGGAGAAGGGACGCGCGTGGCCGGGTGCAGGCGTAGGAGGGCGGGCCGTCGTCCGGCACGCGCGGGGGCGAGGCGGCGGTGCCGCGAGGACCAGGACCACCACCCCCCTCCGATTCCGCCACGCGCCGGCACCGCTCCCTCGCCGCGGCCGCCACCCCGACACCAACGCCCCCTCGCCCCGGCCACCGCCCGCCACCGGCGCACGCCGCCTACCGCCCACCGCCCACCGCGCTCTCCGCCGCCGCCCCACCACCACCCGCTCAGCGCGCACCCCGCACCGCCACGGCCGCGCCCTCTTCACCACAGCCGCGCCACCTCCACCCCCTCTCCCGCCGCGCTTCCCGCACCGGCGGACGCCGCCCGTGCTCCGACCCGCCCCCCGTCGGTGCGCACGCGCGCGTGGTCGTGCATGGCAGGATCGGTAGCGCCATGACTGCGCCCACGAAGCTTTTGCACAGCAGCCCCGTCCCGTCGGCCGCGCCGGCCGGGGAGGAACTGCACACCCCTGTCATCGCCTGGTTCGACGCGCACGCGCGTGATCTGCCCTGGCGTCGCCCGGAGGCGGGTGCCTGGGGTGTGATGGTCAGCGAGTTCATGCTCCAGCAGACGCCGGTCAGCCGGGTACTGCCGATCTACGAGCAGTGGCTGGCCCGCTGGCCCCGCCCCGCCGACCTGGCCGAGGAGGCACCCGGTGAGGCGGTACGCGCCTGGGGCCGGCTCGGCTACCCGCGCCGCGCGCTGCGTCTGCACGGCGCGGCGGTGGCGATAACAGAGCGGCACGGCGGCGACGTACCCACCGACCACGCCCAGCTGCTCGCGCTGCCCGGCATCGGCGAGTACACGGCCGCGGCGGTGGCTTCGTTCGCGTACGGGCAGCGGCACGCGGTGCTGGACACCAATGTGCGCCGGGTCTTCGCCCGCGCGGTGAGCGGTGTGCAGTACCCGCCGAACGCCACCACGGCCGCCGAGCGGCGACTCGCCCGCCTTCTGCTGCCGGAGGACGAGCGGACCGCCGCGCGCTGGGCCGCGGCCTCGATGGAGCTGGGCGCCCTGGTGTGCACGGCGAAGAACGAGGACTGTCACCGTTGCCCGATCGCCGCGCAGTGCGCATGGCGGCTTGCGGGCAAGCCGGAGCACGACGGGCCGCCGCGGCGCGGCCAGACGTACGCCGGCACCGACCGGCAGGTGCGCGGCAAGCTGCTCGCCGTCCTGAGGGAGGCGCACGCGCCCGTGCCGCAGGCGGTGCTGGACCGGGTGTGGCACGAGCCGGTGCAGCGCGCCCGGGCGTTGGACGGTCTCGTCGCGGACGGTCTGGCGGAGCCGCTGCCGGGCGGACTGTACCGGCTGCCGCTGAGCTGACACACGGGCTCCACCGAGCACGCGGCCGGTTCGCGCACGGGCCGCTCCGGGCTGACGTACAGACACTTCACAGCGTCCGGCCGCGTGTTACGGTCCATCACAGAGCCCAAATCGGGTCATACTCCGATAAATTGCCCAACCCCTTTACCCACGACCGGCTTCCGTTACACAACCGACGTACAGCCGAGCGCTGGCCGCAGGCTGCTCCGCACAACGCCGTGACAACGCCTCCGTACCTTCGTTGTCGTGCCCGTCAGGGACACGACGACCACAGGCAGGACACCGGCAGCAGGCAGCCGGCACCACGGGGACTTTTCGGAGGCGGTTGATCATGGCGCAGGGCGAGGTGCTCGAGTTCGAGGAGTACGTCCGCACCCGGCAGGACGCGCTGCTGCGCAGCGCCCGCCGGCTGGTCCCGGACCCGGTCGACGCCCAGGACCTGCTCCAGACCGCCCTGGCCCGCACCTACGGCCGCTGGGAGGGCATCGCCGACAAGCGGCTGGCGGACGCCTATCTGCGGCGCGTCATGATCAACACGCGTACCGAGTGGTGGCGCGCCCGCAAGCTGGAGGAGGTGCCCACCGAGCAGCTCCCGGACGCCTCCGTGGACGACTCCACCGAGCAGCACGCAGACCGCGCCCTGCTGATGGACATCATGAAGGTGCTCGCCCCGAAGCAGCGCAGCGTGGTCGTGCTGCGACACTGGGAGCAGATGTCCACGGAGGAGACGGCCGCCGCCCTCGGCATGTCGGCCGGAACGGTCAAGAGCACGCTGCACCGGGCGCTCGCCCGGCTCCGCGAGGAGCTGGAGGCCCGCGATCTGGACGCACGCGCGCTGGAGCGTGAGGAGCGGGAGCGGTGCGCGGCCTGACGGACGGGGATGCCTCCCCGTCCCGGGGGAGTCTTCAGGCGGTGATCACGGCGGCGGTCGTGCTCGCCGCCCTCGCCCTTTTGGTTTCCGCGTGCGCCACCGGCGGCACCGGAACCCGTGACGAAGGCCCCGCCCGCGCCGACTCGGTCGCGGGCGCGGCGGCCTCGCCCTCCCCCAGCCCCGTGCACACCATGCAGGCGGTGGACCCGGTCCGGCTCGTCAAACAGGACCCGCTGGTCTCGGACGCGGTCAAGAAGAGCCTGCGGCCGTGCGTGGGGGACGACTACCCCGTCGACGTGTCGTACGGCGACCTGACCGACGGATCGGTCGACGACGTCGTCATCAACGTGTTGACGTGCGGTGACGCGGTGGGCGTCGGCTCGTACGTGTATCGCGCGGACGGCGACCGGTACCAGAATGTGTTCCAGTCCGAGGAATCCCCGGTCTACGCCGAGATAGACCGCGGCGCTCTGATGGTGACCAAGCAGGTGTACAAGAATGGCGATCCGGTGTCGAACCCGTCCGGCGAGAACGTGATCACGTACGTCTGGAAAGCGGGCCGGTTCGTGCAGGACGACTTCCACCACACCGACTACGGCACCACGGTGGACACCACTCCGGCGCAGGCTCCCGCACCGGCGCCGGCGGACAACTGACGCGGACATCGCGGCGGGCGTGAACCGATCGGACCGCTCGTTCCGATGGAGGAGTGAACGCGCCGCGAGATCCACGCGTCCACGTAGAGAGCCTTACGACCGAGAAGCACACAAGGACTGAGAGCACCGGGATGGCAGACCAGACCCACGTCCTGTTCGTCGAGGACGACGACGTCATCCGCGAGGCCACCCAGCTCGCCCTGGAGCGGGACGGCTTCGTGGTCACCGCCATGCCCGACGGCCTGTCGGGCCTGGAGGCGTTCCGGGCGGACCGCCCCGACATCGCGCTGCTGGACGTCATGGTCCCGGGCCTGGACGGCGTCAGCCTGTGCCGGCGCATCCGCGACGAGTCCACCGTCCCGGTGATCATGCTGTCGGCTCGCGCCGACGCGATCGACGTGGTCCTGGGGCTGGAGGCGGGCGCCGACGACTACGTCACCAAGCCGTTCGACGGGGCCGTGCTGGTCGCCCGCATCCGCGCGGTGCTGCGCCGCTTCGGACACGCGGGCGGTGACCGGCAGGCGGACGGCGCGGCCTCGGCGGACCAGGGCGGCGTGCTGAGCTTCGGCGACCTGGAGGTCGACACGGACGGCATGGAGGTACGCCGGGCCGGCCGCCCGGTGGCGCTGACCCCGACCGAGATGCGCCTGCTGCTGGAGTTCTCCTCCGCGCCGGGCACGGTCCTGTCGCGGGACAAGCTCCTCGAGCGAGTCTGGGACTACGGCTGGGGCGGAGACACCCGCGTCGTCGACGTGCATGTGCAGCGGCTGCGCACCAAGATCGGCCAGGACCGCATCGAGACGGTCCGCGGCTTCGGCTACAAGTTGAAGGCCTGAGCGGGGCTCGGCATGCGGGGGATCGTGCGACGTCTGCTTCCGGAGCATCTGGAGCGGGCGGGTATCCGGACGGGGCTGAGGTGGAAGCTCAGCGCTGCGATCGCGCTGGTCGGCGCGCTCGTGGCGATCGTGCTGAGCCTGGTCGTCCACAACGCGGCACGGGTGTCGATGCTGGACAACGCCCGCGATCTGGCCGTCGAGCGGATCAAGATCGCCCAGCGGAACTACGACCTCACCCACCGGGCGAACTTCCCCGGCGTCGCGATCAACGACGCCGGCCTGCCCGAACCGCTGCGTGAGCGGGTCCTGGCCAACCGGGTGGCGACCTACGTCTCCGACCGCCGGGGCCACCCGCCGGACATCTGGGCCGCCACCCCGGCGAAGGACGGGCGCATCCTCTCGCTGCACACCCACTTCACCGACCGCAGCACGGACATCCTGCGCGACCTCGACCAGGCCCTCGTCATCGGCTCCATCGCCGTCGTACTGGGCGGCAGCGCGCTCGGCGTGCTCATCGGCGGGCAGCTGTCGCGCCGGCTGCGCAAGGCGGCGGCCGCCGCCAACCGGGTCGCCCGCGGGGAGACAGAGGTACGGGTGCGGGACGCCATCGGCGGGATCGTCCGGGACGAGACCGACGACCTGGCGAGCGCGGTGGACGCCATGGCGGACGCGCTCCAGCAGCGGCTGGAGGCCGAGCGCCGGGTGACCGCCGACATCGCGCACGAGCTGCGCACCCCGGTGACCGGGCTGCTCACGGCTGCCGAGCTGCTGCCGCCCGGCCGCCCGACCGAGCTGGTGCTGGACCGGGCGAAGGCGATGCGGACCCTGGTGGAGGACGTCCTGGAGGTGGCCCGCCTGGACGGCGCCTCGGAGCGGGCGGAACTGCAGGACATCCTGCTCGGTGAGTTCGTCGCCCGCCGGGTGGCGGTCAAGGACCCGGAGATCGAGGTCCGGGTCGTCCATGAATCGGAGGTCACCACCGACCCGCGCCGCCTGGAACGCGTGCTGTTCAACCTGCTGGCCAACGCAGCCCGGCACGGCAAGCCGCCCATCGAGGTGACCGTGGAGGGCCGGGTCATCCGGGTGCGCGACCACGGCCCCGGCTTCCCCGAGGACATCCTCGCCGAGGGACCGAGCCGCTTCCGCACCGGCAGCACCGACCGCGCCGGCCACGGCCACGGACTGGGCCTCACCATCGCCGCCGGCCAGGCCCGCGTCCTCGGCGCCCGCCTGACCTTCCGCAACATCCGCCCAGTCGGCGCCCCACCCCACATACCGGCCGAGGGCGCGGTAGCAGTCCTCTGGCTCCCGGAACACGCCCCCACCAACACAGGCAGCTACCCCATCCTCCCGTAGCCCCCTGGCGCGGCGCCACGCCCCACCTGCCACACGCCACGCCCCACCTGCCGCACGCCACGACGTTGCTGCACCCGCGTACGGGGCGCACCGCAGGCGCGACAGCAACCCCCCACGCACCCGCAGAAAACAGCGAGGCGCCCGCCGAAACCCGACGAGCGCCCCGCATCACAACCGACGCGTCACAACCGACGCATCACAACTGACGCATCACAACTGACGGCGTCACACCGCCTCAACAACCGCCGCCTGCGCAGCAGCCTCCGCGCCGCCCGCCTGAGGCCCGGCCCCCCGCAGCGGCACCTCCTTGACGAACACCGCCGACACCAGCACGACCACCGCAACCACCGCACCGAGCAGGAACGCCGCATGCGTCCCGGAGGACACCGCATGCTGGTACGCCTCCCGCGCCGCAGCAGGCAGCTTCGCCAGGCTCGCCGCATCCAGCTGCGCGGACTTCTCCGTGATCTTCGACCCCAGCGCCCCGGCCTTCTCGGCCATCACGTCCTGCACCCGGTGGTTGAACAGCGCACCCATGATCGCGACACCGAACGAGGAACCGAGCGTCCGGAACAGGGTGGTGGAGGAGGACGCGACGCCCATGTCCTTCATCTCCACGCTGTTCTGCGCGACCAGCATGGTGATCTGCATCAGGCAACCCATACCGAGACCGAGCACGGCCATGTAGAGCCCGGACGTGAACCGCGTGGTCCCCGTGTCCATCGTCGACAGCAGGTACAGCCCGACGACCATCAGCACACCACCGACGATCGGGAAGGCCTTGTACCGCCCGCTGTTGGTCGTGATCCGCCCGGCCACCATCGAGGTGACGAGCATCGCGCCGAGCATCGGCAGCAGCAGCAACCCGGAGTTCGTGGCGGAGGCCCCCTGCACGGCCTGCTGGTACAGCGGCAGGAACAGCGTGGCACCGAACATCGCGAAACCGGTGATGAAGCCGATGATCGACATCAGCGTGAAGTTGCGGCTGCGGAAGATGTGCAGCGGCACGACCGGCTCGGCGGCCTTGGTCTGCCAGAAGACGAACCCGATCAGCGCGACGACGCCGATGCCGATCAGTTCCATGATCCGCGCCGAGGTCCACGCGTACTCCGTACCGCCCCAGGTGGTGACCAGGACGATCGAGGTGATGCCGACGGTCAGCAGCGCGGCGCCCAGGTAGTCGATGCGGGTCTTGGCCCGCTTCTTCGGCAGGTGCAGCACCACGCTGATCAGGCCGAGCGCGACGACACCGAGCGGCAGGTTGATGTAGAAGGCCCAGCGCCAGCCCCAGTGGTCGGTGATCGTGCCCCCCACCAGCGGGCCGCCGATCATCGCCAGCGCCATGACGCCGGCCATCATGCCCTGGTACTTGCCGCGCTCACGCGGCGGGATCAGGTCGCCGATGATCGCCATGACGCCGACCATCAGACCACCGGCGCCGAGGCCCTGCACGGCCCGGAAGCCGATGAGCTGCCCCATGTCCTGCGCCATGCCGCTGAGCGCGGAGCCGACCAGGAAGATCACGATCGAGGCCATGAACGAGCCCTTGCGCCCGTACATGTCGCCGATCTTGCCCCAGAGCGGGGTGGAGGCGGCAGTGGCCAGGGTGTAGGCGGTGACGACCCAGGAGAGATGCTCCAGGCCACCCAGCTCACCCACGATGGTCGGCATCGCGGTGCCGACGATCATGTTGTCCAGCATCGCGAGCATCATGGTGATCATGAGCGCGAGGAGGACGACTCGTACACTCCTGGGGCGCTTACCCGTGCCTGTCTCGACTGTTTCTGTGGCGGCCATCGTCCCTACTTCCCCCAGCTGCTGCTACTACTTACTTGCCGACCGGCTAGTTATCTTTACACTGGGAAGGTAGCTCCGTAACTAGCCGGTCGTCAAGTAAGTTTGCCAGCCGGGCGGCAGGTAAGTTTCCGGGGAAGCCCTAGGAGGACGAGGATGGACGTCACCATGGACGGCACCAAGCAGCAGCGTCGCGGGAACACCCGCCAGCGCATCCAGGACGTCGCGCTCGACCTCTTCGCCGAGCAGGGCTACGAGAAGACCTCCCTGCGGGAGATCGCCGAGAGCCTCGACGTCACCAAGGCGGCGCTGTACTACCACTTCAAGACCAAGGAAGAGATCCTCGTCAGCATCTTCGGGGATCTGTCCCGGCCGATCGAGGACCTGATCGAGTGGGGCCGGCAGCAGCCGCACACCCTCGAGACCAAGCAGGAGATCGTCCGCCGCTACAGCGAGGCCCTGACCGGGGCGGCCCCGCTCTTCCGCTTCATGCAGGAGAACCAGGCCACGGTGCGCGAGCTGCGGATCGGCGAGATGTTCAAGGAACGCATGCTCGGGCTGCGGGACATCCTCGTCGACCCCGACGCGGACCTGGTCGACAAGGTCCGCTGCATCAGCGCGCTGTTCACGCTGCACGCCGGGATGTTCGTCCTGCAGGACATCGAAGGCGACCCCGAGGAGAAGCGCAGGGCCACCCTCGAGGTCGCGTTCGATCTGGTGGCTCAGGCCCACAAGGGGGCCTGAGCGTCCGCCCGCACGGGGCGGCGGCGGGTCAGACGGACACGCCCTTGGACCGCAGGAAGGCGACCGGGTTGATCGCGGAGCCGTAGTTCGGCGTCTTGCGGATCTCGAAGTGCAGGTGCGGGCCGCTGGAGTTGCCGGTGTTGCCGGACTTGGCGATGTGCTGGCCGGTGGCCACGACCTGGCCGATCTTCACGTCGATACGGGACAGGTGGGCGTACTGGGAGTACGTCCCGTTGCCGTGCCGGATGACGATGGCGTTGCCGTAGGCGGGGCCGTCGCCGGCGCCGTTCGGGCCGGCCTTGACGACCGTGCCGCCGTGGGCGGCGACGACGTTCGTACCGAGCGGCACCGCGAAGTCCTGGCCGGAGTGGCGGTGCGACCACATGCCGCCGGCCTGGTTGAAGCTCGCGGACAGCGTGTAGTGCTCCACCGGGTGAACCCAGGAGGCGGCCTTCTTCTTGGCAGCGGCCTTCTGCGCGGCAGCCTTCTTCGCGGCGGCCTGCTTGGCGGCGGCAGCGGCCTTGGCCTTGGCGGCCGCGGCGGTCTTCGCGGCCTGGGCGGCCTTGGCCTGCGCGGCGGCCTGCGCCTCGACCGCGGTGGCGGTGGCGGTGGTGGAGGCGGACGTGGCGTCGGCGGCGGCCGCGACCCCGGCTCCCAGCGCGACCGAGACCCCGAGACCGGCGGCCAGCACAGCGGCGCGGGTGCGAAGGGCGGACGTACGGGACTGACGGGACGTGACGCGCTGGGACATGTGAACCTCGTGAAGCCGGGGACAGAGAAAAGCCACCCGACGCAAAGGCATCCCGCCGGATGGGCTCATCCTTGGTAACCCCCCGGCGCAGATCAGCTCAAATGTGTGATCTACGACGACAACTAGTTGTCCAACACAAAACCTTCGACTTCCGGCGCAACTAACATTTCGGGCAAAACGCCCCCGAGCATCCCCTAAGCAGGGCAGTTCCGTAATGAAAGTCCCTTTTGTGGATCTCCCGGGGCCACTATTCCGCCTCGTACGTGACGCAGGTCGCGTGCGGCACGTCACCGGAGAGCCGCGCGGACGCTCGTACGAATGTGGCGCAGACCTCTAGCCACTTACCAGCCGGTAACCCTACGGTTCCTTCCGCGCCACCCTCACCAAAGAGCATGCACACGACACCACCGTGTGTACGGACGGGAGAGGAACCCCCACATGACGATCAGACGCGCCTGGTTGCGCCGGGCCTCGACGGCCGCCGTCTCCGCGGCCGCCCTGACGGCCCTGGCCGCCCCCGCGCACGCCGCGGAGCCTGCGGCCCCCGCGGCGTCCACCGCGGCCGGCACGGCGACGGCCGGGGCCGTCGACTACGCCACCTGGCAGCGCGACTGCCAGAGCGTGATGGACCAGGCGCTGCCGTACCTGCAGCAGCGGATCGCCGCCGCCCGGCCGGGCGAGCGCCAGGCGATCGTCCTCGACATCGACAACACGACCCTGGAGACCGACTTCGGGTTCCACTTCCCCCAGCCGGCCAACAAGCCGGTCCTCCAGGTGGCCCGCTACGCCCAGGAGCACGGCGTCTCGCTCTTCTTCGTCACCGCCCGCCCCGGCATCCTCTACGCACCCACCGAGTTCAACCTGGAGTACGACGGCTACGACGTCGCCGACCTGCGCGTGCGCGGCCTGTTCGACCTGTTCAAGGACGTCGCCGCCTACAAGACCGCACAGCGCGCCCAGATCGAGAACCAGGGCTACACGATCATCGCGAACATCGGCAACAGCGCCACCGACCTCTCCGGCGGCCACGCCGAGAAGACGTTCAAGCTGCCGGACTACGACGGACAGCTGTCCTGACGGACGACACCCGGAACGAAAGGGCGCCCGAACGGAGAAAGGGAGCTGCCCCGGGACATCGGTCCCGGGGCAGCTCCCTTGTTCTTTCGGCGCAGGCCGAGCGCGGCGCTTACGCGTCCTTGCTCAGGTTCGGTCCGGCGCCACCGGCCGCCTGCTCGATCGGCGGGACGTCGGGCAGCGCCGACTTCTCCTCACCGCGGAAGGTGAAGGTCTTCTCGTCGCCCTCGCCCTCGGTGTCCACGACCACGATCTGACCGGGACGCACCTCGCCGAAGAGGATCTTCTCCGACAGCGAGTCCTCGATCTCGCGCTGGATCGTGCGGCGCAGCGGCCGCGCGCCCATCACCGGGTCGTAGCCCTTCTTGGACAGCAGCTCCTTGGCGGCCTGGGACAGCTCGATGCCCATGTCCCGGTCCTTCAGGCGCTCGTCCACCTTGCCGATCATCAGGTCGACGATCCGCAGAATGTCGTCCTGGGTCAGCTGCGGGAAGACGACCACGTCGTCGACGCGGTTGAGGAACTCGGGACGGAAGTGCTGCTTGAGCTCGTCCGACACCTTGTTCTTCATGCGCTCGTAGTTGGTCTTCGTGTCGCCGGCGGCGGCGAAGCCCAGGTTGAAGCCCTTGGAGATGTCCCGGGTGCCGAGGTTGGTCGTCATGATGATGACCGTGTTCTTGAAGTCCACGACCCGGCCCTGGGAGTCGGTCAGGCGACCGTCCTCCAGGATCTGCAGCAGCGAGTTGAAGATGTCCGGGTGGGCCTTCTCGACCTCGTCGAAGAGGACGACCGAGAACGGCTTGCGGCGCACCTTCTCCGTCAGCTGGCCGCCCTCCTCGTAGCCCACGTACCCAGGGGGCGAACCGAAGAGACGCGACACCGTGTGCTTCTCGCTGAACTCCGACATGTCGAGGGAGATCAGCGCGTCCTCGTCACCGAAGAGGAACTCGGCGAGGGCCTTGGACAGCTCGGTCTTACCGACACCGGACGGGCCGGCGAAGATGAACGAGCCACCCGGACGCTTGGGGTCCTTCAGACCGGCACGCGTACGGCGGATCGCCTTCGACAGCGCCTTGACGGCGTCGTTCTGGCCGATGACCCGCTTGTGCAGCTCCTCCTCCATACGGAGCAGGCGGCTGGACTCCTCCTCGGTCAGCTTGAAGACCGGGATGCCGGTGGCCGTGGCGAGGACCTCGGCGATCAGTTCGCCGTCGACCTCCGCGACGACGTCCATGTCGCCGGCCTTCCACTCCTTCTCCCGCTTGGCCTTCGCCGCCAGCAGCTGCTTCTCCTTGTCCCGGAGAGACGCCGCCTTCTCGAAGTCCTGGGAGTCGATCGCGGACTCCTTGTCGCGGCGGACACCCGCGATCTTCTCGTCGAACTCGCGCAGGTCCGGCGGAGCGGTCATCCGGCGGATGCGCATCCGGGAGCCGGCCTCGTCGATCAGGTCGATCGCCTTGTCCGGCAGGAAGCGGTCGGAGATGTAGCGGTCGGCCAGGGTGGCGGCCTGGACCAGCGCCTCGTCGGTGATGGAGACGCGGTGGTGCGCCTCGTACCGGTCGCGCAGGCCCTTGAGGATCTCGATCGTGTGCGGCAGGGACGGCTCGGCGACCTGGATGGGCTGGAAGCGGCGCTCGAGGGCCGCGTCCTTCTCCAGGTGCTTGCGGTACTCGTCCAGCGTGGTCGCACCGATGGTCTGCAGCTCACCGCGGGCCAGCATCGGCTTCAGGATGGAGGCCGCGTCGATGGCGCCCTCGGCGGCACCCGCACCGACCAGCGTGTGGAGCTCGTCGATGAACAGGATGATGTCGCCGCGGGTGCGGATCTCCTTGAGCACCTTCTTCAGGCGCTCCTCGAAGTCACCGCGGTAGCGGGAGCCGGCGACCAGCGCGCCGAGGTCCAGGGTGTAGAGGTGCTTGTCCTTGAGGGTCTCGGGCACCTCGCCCTTGACGATGGCCTGGGCGAGGCCCTCGACGACGGCGGTCTTGCCGACGCCGGGCTCACCGATCAGGACCGGGTTGTTCTTGGTACGGCGGGACAGCACCTGCATGACCCGCTCGATCTCCTTCTCGCGCCCGATGACCGGGTCGAGCTTGGACTCACGAGCGGCCTGGGTGAGGTTCCGGCCGAACTGGTCGAGGACCAGGGACGTCGAGGGGGTGCCCTCGGCAGGGCCGCCCGCTGCGGCGGTCTCCTTGCCCTGGTAACCGGAGAGCAGCTGGATCACCTGCTGCCGCACGCGGTTCAGATCAGCGCCCAGCTTGACCAGGACCTGGGCGGCGACGCCCTCGCCCTCACGGATCAGGCCGAGCAGGATGTGCTCCGTGCCGATGTAGTTGTGGCCCAGCTGAAGGGCCTCGCGGAGCGAGAGCTCCAGGACCTTCTTGGCACGGGGGGTGAAGGGAATGTGGCCGGACGGCGCCTGCTGGCCCTGCCCGATGATCTCCTCCACCTGCTGGCGGACCGCCTCGAGCGAAATCCCGAGGCTCTCAAGGGCCTTGGCGGCGACACCCTCACCCTCGTGGATCAGGCCCAGGAGGATGTGCTCGGTGCCGATGTAGTTGTGGTTGAGCATCCGGGCTTCTTCCTGAGCCAGGACGACAACCCGCCGCGCGCGGTCGGTGAACCTCTCGAACATCGTTAATCGCTCCTCAGAGCGGTCAGGCAGTGGGGGGAACTTCCCCTCCCTGTCCTTCCGCAGCTTAGTCCCGCAAGCGGGGACCGCTCATTCCAACTGCCGACACCGTCGATGGCCTCCTGACCCCGAACGCCGACATCTGCTCCAACCCGATGGTGCGAGACGATGTTCCCGCAGGCCAGGCAGTTACCCCAGTCGCCAGTACGCCGATGGCGAACGGGAAACCTCCCGGGCTGCGTGTCGCCCCCTCCCACTAGGGATGTCTTACCCGCTGCGACGGACAGTCCATGCCGCGTGCACGGCTTCCCTCCGCTACGGGCGAACAACCTTGCGCCTCCTGGCACCCCCGCACGCCCCCCGGGCCGGAACTCTGCGCACACATCGGAGCACCCAGCGTAACCCGCACGGGTTTCCGGCTGTTGCACTTGGCATGGCTGGCGCAGTCCCCCCATGGCCCACGGTCCCCTTCCCCCGGCGGTCACCCGAGCGGGCTGATCCGGTCCGGCACTGGTACGAGAACGAACTGGGCTGGCCGGTGGTGCCCGGAGAGCCGGTACGACTTTCCGTGGGCCCGCGCTTCGACGTCCTGGACGTCCCGGCCGAGGCCGGGCGGGCGGCGCTGCGCCATCTGGCGCCCACGTCGCCCGTGGCCCTGCACGGCGGCCGGATGCTGTTCCTGCTGGCCCCGGGCAGCGCGGAGGAGCTGCCGGGCCTGCTGGAGTGGCTGGAGTGGGGCCCGCTGGCCGCAACCATGGACCTCGGGGCCCTGGGCCCCGGCAGCACGCTGGAGGCCCCCCTGCCGGTGCCGCTCCACGGGGAGCCGGGGAAGTCATGGCCGGGTGCGTCAGCGTGGTCGGCCGAGGCGGCCGGGCGGTGGACCGCGGGCGGGGCGGAAGGGCCTGCCGCAGCCGGGCTCGAAGGGCCGGAGGGGCCGGAGGGGCCGAAGGGGCCCGAGGGGTCAGCCGTCGCGGGAGCGCGGGCGCCGGCCGGAACCGGGCCGGAAGAGGCGGCCGTCGCAGGTGCGCCGACCGGAATCGGGGCGATCGGCGCACGGGCGGCCAGAACCGGGGCGGTAGGCGCGTGGCCGGCCAGGATTGGCCGCTCCGCCGCTTCGCAGGGGGCCGCCGTATGGCTGCGGCCCCCCGTTCCGGGGAGCGAGGCCGAGTCCTCGCTGCCGACGATGTCGGCGCTGGGGGGCTGTGCGGGCACCCCCGATCTCGTACGCGTGGTGGACACGGTGGCCACACAGTGCCACCGGATCCGCCTGCGGCGCGCGTGCGCTCAGCCGTTGGCCTTCTCGTAGGCCTCGCGAATGGACGCAGGAACGCGGCCACGGTCATTGACCTCGTAGCCGTTCTCCTTGGCCCAGGCGCGGATCGCGGCGGTGTCCTGCGTACCGCCGGAAGCGGCACGCGCCTTTCCACGACCGCCCGAGGCACGGCCCCCGGTACGACGCCCATTCTTCACGTACGGCTCGAGAAGGCCGCGCAGCTTGTCCGCATTGGCGGTCGTGAGATCGATCTCGTACGTCTTCCCGTCCAGCGCGAACGTCACGGTCTCGTCTGCCTCGCCGCCGTCGAGGTCGTCGACAAGAAGGACCTGAACCTTCTGTGCCACCGGATTTCCTTTCATCGAAAACGCTGAGGGGTCGGGGTGCGTGGCGTCCGCCCGTTTCGCCACCGCCCCTGTTATATGCAGTACGGCAGTACGTCGGAAAGCAAACCGCTTTTGCCGGAAAAACACAAACCCCTGGCAGAGACCGCTCCGCCCGCTCCGGGACGGAAACATGTGCGTTTCGGACATAGGGAACCGGGGCAGCGTGCCGTCGCGCCGAATAGGCGTTGACCCGCTTGCCCGTTGCCCGGCGATCACAGATGGAGAAGCATCCGGCTGTTGCCCAGGGTGTTCGGTTTCACTCGTTCGAGACCGAGGAACTCCGCGACACCCTCGTCATAGGAACGCAGGAGCTCCGCGTACACATCGCGGTCGACCGGTGTCTCACCGATCTCCACGAAGCCGTGCTTGCCGAAGAAGTCGACTTCGAAGGTCAGGCAGAATACGCGGCGAACCCCCAGCCAGCGGGCGGTCTGCAGCAACTTCTCCAGCACCTGGTGGCCGACACCCGCCCCCTTCAGACCGGGCTTCACGGCGAGAGTGCGCACTTCCGCGAGGTCTTCCCACATCACGTGCAGCGCGCCGCAGCCGACCACCTCGGCGTTGTCGTCGCGTTCCGCGACCCAGAACTCCTGGATGTCCTCGTAAAGCGTCACCATCGCTTTGTCGAGGAGGATGCCGTCACGGGCGTAGGCGTCGAGGAGCCGGCGCACGGCGGGGACATCGCTGGTGCGCGCCCGCCGGACGGTGATGGCTTTAGCGGTGGGTTCCGGGCTTCGTGCGGACATGACGGGACGCTATCGCCCGCCGCCCCGCGTTGCCGAGCCGGGGTTCTCCTGTGCGTCGACCGCATCGGCGGCGTTCGGGCCGGCGCCTTCCGCTCCTTCGGGAGCGGCCGCTGTTTCGGGTACGGGTTCCTCGCCGCCGTCACGGATGATGCGCAGGGCGTCCCGCAAGGCCTGCCGTTGTTCGTCGCTCATCATGCCGAAGAACGCGACGAGAGCGGCGGCGGGGTTGTCGCTCTGCGCCCACGCGTCGTTCATCAGGGCGGCGGCGTAGGCGGCCCGCGTGGAGACCGCCTCATATCGATAGGCCCGGCCTTCCGCTTCGCGGCGCACCCAGCCCTTCTGATGGAGATTGTCCAAAACGGTCATGACCGTGGTGTACGCGATCGACCGTTCCTGTTGCAGATCTTCAAGGACTTCTCGAACCGTGACGGGGCGGTTCCACTTCCACACCCGCGTCATGACCGCGTCTTCGAGTTCTCCCAATGGGCGAGGCACAGCTCGACAATAGTGGGACATCCCGCCATTGGCGTGCCGGACGTGCCCTTTCAGCTGCAAACGCGAACAAAAAGGGCGTACGACTGGGCAGCGGAGGCTGTGCGGGGAGTCGTACGCCGGTGAGGGCGCCGGGACGACGCGGCTGCGGGACGGCCGGCGCGATGGACGGCTGCCTCAGGCTGTCGTCAAGCGGCCGTCAAGCGATCGTGAGGCGGGTCGTCAGGCGGGGCGTCAGGCGTCGCCGCCGGCGGAGGCCTGGCGGGCACCCTCGGCGCGCGCGAGGGCCGCGTCGACTGCCGCGTCCTCCTTGGCCTTGTTGGCGCCGCCCTGGGTCTTGACGATCACCCGGATCACGCCGACGAAGAACACGGCCATCACGACCGGGGGCAGGAGCGCGGAGACGTAGTCCATGGCTCCAGAGTAGCCACGCGCGCGTGCGGATTTCGGGCGGGGTCGGACGATTCGGCCGCTCCCGCCCGGATGGATGAACACGGCAGGCGTCAGCCGGCCACCAGTTGCTGGGGCGGCTTGCCGGGCGTGGGTGCGGGCTTGCGGCGGGGGAAGACCTCGCCGGGGGTCGGGATGGGGCGGCGGTCCGGGGCGGGGCCCGAGGGCGGCGGCTGCGTGGCGGGCGACGGCTTCTGCGCAGGCCGCTTCTCCTGCTTGTCGCCGTCACCGGCCGCGGGGCCGTCGTCCGCCGCCGTGCGGCCGCCCGGCAGCGCGAGCAGACGGCTACGGCAGGCGGGCACGGTCGGTACGGTCGCGACGCTGGCGCCGCGAGCCGCCGTGCCGCGCGCCAGGCGGGCCCGCACGTCCTGCTCGGCCATCGTCCGGCAGCGGTCGAGCAGGACGGCCGCCACGGGGTTTCCGCGCAGGGCGCGCAGGGCGGCCAGGTCGTCGGGGTCCGGCCGGTATCCGGCACCCAGCGCCTCGTCGAGCAGGGCGAGGTAGCCGGCGGCGGTGCCCGGGAGCGCGGCGCGGTAGCGACCGAGGTCGGCCACGAGGAAGGCCCGCAGCCGGGCGCCCTCGCGCATCGCCTCGTCGAGGGACTCGGCGAGGCGGAGACAGTCCTGGACGTCCTCGGCCGAGGCGGGGGCGGGGTTCAGGGCGAGGGCGAGAGCGCGGCGGAGCACACGCAGCTCCTCCACGCCGAACGCCATGCCGCCGCGGGATCCGTATGGCGTGGGCATGCAGCGACCATACGCGCTAATCAGACAAACCAGACACAACGCCATGGCGTGGCGCACCGAGCCACCCAGGTGGGCGCCGCGTGATCACCCGCAAGCTGCGGGATCGGCTCTTCCCGGGACACGGCCCCCACCGTCCGGCGCTGCGAGGGCAAGCCGACGGTAGGGCCGCGCCGTCTCCCGCTCCCGGCCTCCGGTCGGAGCGGCCGACCGGGGACGCACCTGGCCGGGTGCCGGTGGGACGGCCCGCCGCCGGACGAGCGCGCGGTGCGGGTGCGCGACCCGCGCCCCTGCCGACCGGCCCACCGCAGGGCGGGTACGCGGTGCGGGCGCACGGAGCCGACACGCAGGGCGGGCGCACGGTGCGGGCGCACGGAGCCGACACGCAGGGCGGGCGCACGGTGCGGGCGCACGGAGCCGACACGCAGGGCGGGCGCGCGGTGCGGGCGCACGGAGCCGACACGCAGGGCGGGCGCGCGGTGCGGGCGCATGGCCCGCCCCTTGCCGGGGGGCCGCCACCGGATGGGCACGCGGCCGTGCGCGTCGGCCGGGATGGGCCGCCCCCGGTTGACCAAGCGGTCAGGCCACCCCTCCCACGGCCCCTGCCGGGACGGCCCGCCGCGGGCGGACGCGGCGAGGATGCGCAACCTGCAGCCCCTGCCTGGGCGGCCCACCGCCGGGCCGGCGTGCGGACCGGTTCGCGGCGCGCGTTCGTGCCGGGGACGCCGGGGACGAGGAGCACGCCACTGGAGGCCCCGGGGAGGCGCCGCAGGGGGTCGACGGCGCCCCGCCGTCATCCCTCCGCGCGTCGCCCCGCCGTCAGATGCGTCCCCCGCCTCGTGCGTCCGCGCCTCCGCGCGGCGCCACCGAGGCCGGGGACGGGGCGCGTCGCCCCGTCACCGCACCGGGGCCGCCGACGCGCGCCTCACGTGCGGGAGACGTTCCGCTCGTAGACCATCCGCAGGCCGATCAGCGTCAGCCACGGCTCGTGCTCGTCGATGACCGAGGACTCGCCGAGGACCATCGGGGCCAGGCCGCCCGTAGCGATGACCGTGACGTCCTCGGGGTCGTCGGCGAGTTCGCGGGCCATGCGGCTGACGACGCCGTCGACCTGGCCGGCGAAGCCGTACACGATGCCGGCCTGCATGGCCTCGACCGTGTTCTTGCCGATGACGCTGCGGGGGCGGGCGACCTCGATCTTGCGGAGCATCGCGGCCCGCACGCCGAGCGCCTCGACGGAGATCTCGATGCCGGGCGCGATGACCCCACCGACGTACTCCCCGCGCGCGGAGACCGCGTCGAACGTGGTCGCCGTGCCGAAGTCGACGACGATCGCCGGGCCGCCGTACAGCTCGTTCGCCGCGACCGCGTTGATGATGCGGTCGGCGCCGACCTCCTTGGGGTTGTCGAAGAGGATCGGCACGCCCGTCTTCACGCCCGGCTCGACCAGCACGGCAGGCACGTCGCCGTAGTAGCGCCGGGTCACCTCGCGCAGCTCGTGCAGCACCGACGGGACGGTCGCGCAGATGGCGATGCCGTCGATGCCGTCGCCCAGGCCGTCGCCGAGCAGCGGGTGCATGCCCATCAGGCCCTGAAGGAGGACGGCCAGTTCGTCGGCGGTGCGGCGGGCGTCGGTGGAGATGCGCCAGTGCTCGACGATCTCCTCGCCGTCGAACAGCCCGAGGACGGTGTGCGTGTTGCCTACGTCGATCGTCAGCAGCATGGCCGGTCCCTACTCCGCCTCGCGCAGGTCCAGGCCGATGTCGAGGATCGGCGAGGAGTGGGTGAGGGCGCCCACGGCGAGGAAGTCCACGCCGGTCTCGGCGTACGCGCGCGCGGTGTCGCGCGTCAGCCGGCCCGACGCCTCCAGCAGCGCCCGCCCGCCGACGATCCCGACGGCCTCGGCGCACTCGGCCGGGGTGAAGTTGTCCAGCAGGATCAGGTCGGCGCCGGCCTCCACGACTTCGCGCAGCTGGTGCAGCGTGTCGACCTCGACCTCGATCGGCACGTCCGGGAACGCCTCGCGTACGGCCTTGAAGGCCTGGGCGACGCCGCCCGCGGCGACGACGTGGTTGTCCTTGACCAGGGCAGCGTCGGACAGCGACATGCGGTGGTTGACGCCGCCGCCGCAGCGCACCGCGAACTTCTCCAGCGAACGCAGGCCCGGCGTCGTCTTGCGCGTGTCACGCACGCGTGTCTTCGTGCCGTCCAGCACGTCGGCCCACGCGCGCGTGGCGGTGGCGATGCCGGACAGGCGGCACAGGATGTTCAGGGCGCTGCGCTCGGCGGTGAGCAGGTCACGCGTGCGCGAGGTGACCGACAGCAGCTTCTGCCCGGCCTCGACGCGGTCGCCGTCCTCGACGTGACGCTCGACCTCGAACTCGTCGGTGCACACCACCGAGAGCACCGCCTCGGCGACCCGCAGGCCCGCGACGACGCCCGCCTCACGCGCGGTGAAGTCGGCCGTGGCGACGGCGTCCTCGGGGATGGTCGCGACGGTCGTCACGTCCACGCCGCCGTCCAGGTCCTCCTGGATGGCGACGTTGGCGATGTCCTCGACCTCGACCGGGTCGAGCCCGGCCTCGGCCAGGAGCTCGGCGAGCGCGGGGTCGAGGCCGCACTCCAGGTAGTCCTCGTCGGTGTCAGCGCCACAGGCGCAGCCGTCGCCGCAGCCGCCGTCGGAGGCGAGGGGAAGGTCCTGATCGGTCACGTGGGTCACTGCTCCTGGGAGGGCCGGGCCGCAGGGGCCTCGGGGCGGGTCGGGGGGAAGTCGGCGGTGTCGGTGGTACGCACGGCCAGGGTGCAGTCCGGGTTCAGCCGTACGACGATGTGGCGGCGCCAGTGGGTGTCGTCGCGCTCGGTGTGGTCCTCGCGCCAGTGGCCGCCGCGGGTCTCCTCGCGCTGCTGGGCGGCGGCGACCAGGACACGGGCCACGCACAGGAGGTTGGTGGCCTCCCAGGTGTCGACGCCGGGCTCGGCGGTCTTGCCGTTCTCCTCCAGCGCGTCACTGGCCTCGTCGTGCAGCCGCTGCAGTTGGCCGGCGGCCCTGGCGAGGGAGTCGGCGGAGCGCATCACTCCGGCGCCCTCGGTCATGATCCGCTGGATCGCGAACCGGCTCTCGGGGGCGAGCAGCGGGTGCGCGGGCTGGTCCGGCTGGGGCACGGGCTCGGGCACGCGCACGTGCGGGCCGTCCTCGGCGCTGCGTACGGCGATGTCGGCGGCGATCCGCTCGGCGTAGACCAGGCCCTCCAGCAGGGAGTTGGAGGCGAGCCGGTTCGCGCCGTGCACGCCGGTGCAGGCGACCTCACCGCACGCGTACAGGCCGGGCACTGTGGTGCGGCCGTGAGAGTCGGTGCGCACGCCGCCGGAGGCGTGGTGGGCGGCCGGGGCGATCGGGATCGGCTCGTGGACGGGGTCGATGCCGTGCGCGCGGCACGCGGCGAGGATGGTCGGGAAGCGCTGCTCCCACATCTCGGCGCCGAAGTGCCGGGCGTCGAGGAACATGTGCTCGGCGTCCTGCTCCAGCATGCGGCGCAGGATGCCCTTGGCGACGATGTCGCGCGGGGCGAGCTCGGCCAGTTCGTGCTGCCCGATCATGAAGCGCACGCCGTCGGCGTCGACCAGGTGGGCGCCCTCGCCGCGCACCGCCTCGGAGACCAGCGGCTGCTGACCCTCCGCATCGGCGCCGAGGAACAGCACGGTCGGGTGGAACTGCATGAACTCCAGGTCGGAGACCTCCGCGCCCGCGCGCAGGGCGAGCGCCACACCGTCGCCCGTGGACACCGGCGGGTTGGTGGTCGCGGAGAACACCTGGCCCATGCCGCCGGTGGCGAGGACGACCGCGGGGGCGTGCACGGCGCCCACGCCGTCGTGCTGGCCCTCGCCCATCACGTGCAGGGTGACGCCCGCGGTGCGGCCGTCGGCGTCGGTGAGCAGGTCGAGGACGAGCGCGTTCTCGATGGTGCGCATCCCACGCGCGCGTACGGCCTCGACGAGTGCCCGGGAGACCTCCGCGCCGGTCGCGTCGCCACCGGCGTGGGCGATACGGCGCCGGTGGTGGCCGCCCTCGCGGGTGAGCTGGAGGTCGCCTTCGTCGGACTCGTCGAAGTGGGCGCCGGTCGCGATGAGCCGCCGTACGGCGTCGGGGCCCTCGGTGACCAGGACGCGCACGGCTTCCTCGTCGCACAGGCCGGCACCGGCGACGAGGGTGTCCTCGAGGTGCTGTTCGGGGGTGTCGCCCTCGCCGAGGGCGGCGGCGATGCCGCCCTGCGCCCAGCGGGTGGAGCCGTCGTCGAGGCGGGCCTTGGTGACGACGACGGTGTTCAGGCCGGCGGCCTCGCAGCGCAGGGCCGCGGTCAGGCCGGCGACGCCGGAACCGACGACCACCACGTCCGCGGCGATGGACCACCCGGGGGCGGGCGCGTTCAGTCGTATGCCTGTGCTGGTCACGAGGCGGCTCCGAAGGTGAGAGGAAGGTTGTCGATCAGCCGGGTCGCGCCGACCCGGGCGGCGACGGCGAGGACGGCCTCGCCGGTGAAGTCGTCCTCGATCTCGGTGAAGTCGGACGGGTCGACGAGCGCGAGGTAGTCCAGTTCGAGCGGCGGGTCCAGGCGGGCGGCCTCGTCGAGGACGGCCCGCGCGGCGGCGCGTACGGCGGCCGGGCCGCCGGGGGCGACGGTGGCCACGGCGTGCGCGTCGGCGGCGGCGCGGGACTCGCCGAGGGCGCTGAGGGCTTCGGCACGCGCGTGCGTGGCGGGCACCTCACGCGCGCGTGCGCGCAGCGCCTCCTGGGCGGCGTGCCGGTCGCGGCCGGCGAACAGCGCGCGGGACAGCGCGAGCGCGGTGCGCCGCTCCTGCGGGGAGAGGTAGCGGTTGCGGCTGGACAGGGCGAGCCCGTCGTCCTCGCGGACGGTGGGCACGCCGACGATCTCGACGCCGAAGTTCAGGTCGCGCACCATGCGCCGGATCAGGGCGAGCTGCTGGGCGTCCTTCTGGCCGTACAGGGCGACGTCGGGGCGGGTGAGGTGCAGCAGCTTGGCGACGACGGTGAGCATGCCGTCGAAGTGGCCGGGGCGCGAGGAGCCCTCCAGCCGCTCCCCCATGGGGCCGGCGCTGACGCGGACCTGCGGCTCGCCGCCCGGGTAGACCTCTTCCACGGCCGGCGCGAAGACGGCGTCCGCGCCGGCCTGCCCGGCGATCTCGAGGTCGGCGTCCAGGGTGCGCGGGTAGCGGTCGAGGTCCTCGCCCTTGCCGAACTGCAGGGGGTTGACGAAGACGGTGACGACGACCTCGCCGTCGGCGCCGGCGATCCCGCGCGCGGTGCGGATGAGCGTGGCGTGGCCCTCGTGCAGGGCGCCCATGGTCATCACGACGGCGCGGCGGCCGCCACGCGTGCGTGCGCGGAGTTCGTCGGCGGTGCGCAGCAAGGTGATGGTCATCGGGCGTCCCCTTCGGTGCCGTCGATCCCGTCGGTCCCGGTGGCGAGTACCCCGAGGAGGTCCTGCGCGAGTTCCGGCTTGAGCAGTCCGTGGGCGAGGGCCCGGTCGGCGGTGGCACGGGCCATCGCCAGGTATCCGGCGACGGTCTGCGGCGCGTGCTTGCGCAGCTCTTCGACGTGCGCGGCGACCGTGCCGGCGTCCCCGCGCGCGACGGGGCCGGTCAGGGCGGCGTCGCCGGAGCGCAGGGCGTTGTCGAGGGCGGCGCCCAGCAGCGGGCCGAGCATCCGGTCGGGGGCCTCGACGCCGGCCTCGCGCAGCAGCTCCATGGACTGGGCGACCAGGGTGACCAGGTGGTTGGCGCCGAGGGCGAGCGCCGCGTGGTACAGCGGGCGCATCTCCTCGGCGATCCACTCCGGTTCGCCGCCCATCTCGATCACCAGGGCCTCGGCGGCCAGCCGCAGCTCCTCGGGCGCGGTGACGCCGAACGAGCAGCCGGCCAGGCGCTGCACGTCCACGGGCGTGCCGGTGAACGTCATCGCCGGGTGCAGGGCCAGCGGCAGCGCGCCCGCGCGCAGCGCCGGGTCGAGCACTTTCGCGCCGTACCGCCCGGAGGTGTGCACGAGCAGCTGGCCGGGCCGGACGGCGCCGGTCTCGGCGAGGCCGGCGACGAGGCCGGGCAGGGTGTCGTCGGGGACGGTGAGCAGGACCAGGTCGGCGCGCTGGAGGACCTCGGCGGGCGGGACGAGGGGGACGTCGGGCAGCAGGAGTGCGGCGCGCCGGCGGGAGGCGTCTGAGACCCCGGAGACGGCGACCGGACGGTGCCCGGCGAACTGGAGGGAGGCGGCGAGCGCGGGGCCCACGCGCCCGGCGCCGACGACGCCGACGGTGAGCCGCGCGGGGCGGTCCCTGGGATCTGGCTGTTGGCTTGTACTCACGCGACGGGGGCCTTCCGTTCCAGTCCGCTCCGGGTACCGGACGATTTCTCGTCATGTTAACGCTATCGGGTCGGGAGGCGTCCGTTCGTCCACAGGCTGTGGGTTACGCCACGCCCCGGGCGGATGCCGTGCGGTGGAGGCGGGCGAGGAAATCCGGATGCCCCTCTCATCCGGCGCACGGCATGATCGCCCGCATGAGCGATGTGGCGGAGCAGGACGGACAGCGGGCGGTGGACGACCCGGCCCGGCAGACGGACGAACCGGCGGCCGACGGATGGCGCAAGCAGATGCGCGACCGGCGCCTTGTCGCACACAGGGGCGCGCAACGGGTGCTTTCACGCCCCGGTTATCTGGCCACCCTGCGGGAGCGCCTGGCGTTCCTGGAACGCGCGGCACAGCTGCACGACCTCGACGACCGCCCCGATCAATACGGCGACGGCATCGTCGAGACCCTGGAGGCCCGGGTCGCGGAGCTGCTCGGCACCGAGGCGGCCGCGTTCTTCCCGACCGGGACGATGGCACAGCAGGTCGCCCTGCGCTGCTGGGCGGCCCGCACCGGCGACCCCACCGTCGCCCTGCACGCGCTGGCCCACCCCCAGGTGCACGAGGGCGGGGCGTTCACCGTGGTCAGCGGGTTGCGCACGGTCCCCGTGACGAGTGCGCCGCGGATGCCGACGGCCGAGGAGGTGCGCGCCTTCCCGGAGCCGTTCGGGGCGCTGATGCTGGAGCTTCCCCTGCGTGACGCCGGCTTCCTGCTGCCGTCCTGGGAGGAGCTCACCGAGGTCGTGGAGGCGGCGCGCGAACGCGACGCGGTGGTGCACATCGACGGCGCGCGCCTGTGGGAGGCCACGGCCCACTTCGACCGTCCGCTGACGGAGATCGCCGGCCTGGCCGACAGCGTGTACGTGTCGTTCTACAAGTCTCTCGACGGCTTCGGCGGCGCCGCCCTCGCCGGCCCCGCGACGCTGGTGGACGACGCGAAGACCTGGCGCCACCGGTACGGCGGCATGATCCTCCAGCAGTTCCCGACCGTGCTCACGGCGCTCGCCGGTCTCGAGTGGGAGCTGCCCCGGCTGCCGGAGTACGTGGCGCACGCGCGTGTGGTGGCCGCCGGGCTGCGCGAGGGGTTCGCCGAGTCCGGCCTGCCCTGGGCGCGCGTGCACCCCGAAGTGCCGCACACCCACCAGTTCCAGGTCTGGCTGCCCTACGACCCGCAGGTGCTGTCCGAGGCGGCGGTGCGTCAGGGCGAGGAGACGAAGACGCTGCTCTTCCAGAGCCCGTGGGAGCAGGCGGGGCCGGGTCTGTCCCACACCGAGGTCACGGTGCGCGCCGCCGGCCTGGAGTGGAGCGAGGCCGACGTGCGCGCCGCGGTCGCCGACTTCGTCACGCGCGTGCGGGCGCTCGCCGGCTGACGTCCGCGTGCCGCGACCGCAGCCGCAGCCGCCACCGCAGCCGTCCGCGGGCCGGGCGCCCGGCGAGCACCGCGCGGAACCGGCCGTAGTCGCGCAGCTCGCGCGCCAGCTGCCATTCGTGGGTGCCCGGCGCGGGCGGGGCCGCCTCACCGTGCTGCCGGGCACGGTGGGCGTCGAGGAGGTACTGCTGGGTGATGCTCATGGCGGATCGCCTCTTCGGGACGTGAGGTGCGGGGAGAGGGAGTTCGGGAAGGGTCCGGAAGGCTCCGCGGCTGCCCTGGTGTCCCCAGCCTGCGCCTGGTCCGCCGCGCACGTCCCGCCGATTGACGACTGCCGTCAATCGGCGGGGGCGCTGTCAGTGGTGGGGTGCACGATGGGGACATGAGCGTGCGCATCGACATCACAGGGCTGCGGCCGGAGCAGGTGGCCGTCGTGCCCTCCGCCCTGGCCGAGCTCGGCATGGCGCTGCACGCGCTGTCCGAACCGGGACACCATCCGGGCCTGCAGGGCTGGGTGACCGGGGTGACGGCCCGGCTCGACCCGCATCTGGCCGACCGGATGTGCGAGGCCGACTTCCTGTGGCGGTCGACGTTTTCCGACCTGTTCCAGCCCTTCGCCGGCATCCCGGGCCGCAGCACCCTGCCCGGGGCCACGCTCGCCGAGGACCTCGACCTGCTGGACAAGCTGACGGACGCGCAGTTCGTCGACGCCGCACTGGAGTTCACCTGCACCCCGGCGACCGCCGCACCGCAGGAAGGGATCCTGGACGATCCGGCGGTGCGCTGCCGGGCCCTGGAGGTGGCCGCCTCCCGAGGGCCCCGGCAGGTGCGTTTCACCCGGCGGCTGCTGGACGACCCGCCCAGCGTCCGGGCGTGGCTGCGTCGCTTCCTGGAGGACTGCGAGGAGGCCTTCTTCGCCGACGTCTGGGCGCGACTGCGCCACCAACTGGCCGCCGACGCCCGGCACAAGACGGATCTGCTGCGACGCAGGGGGCTCGCTGAGGCCCTGGCAGCGGTCTCGCCGGCCACGAGCCTCGACGAGGAGCGCGGGCACATCGTCGTGGACAAGCTGGCCCAGGCCCTCACGATCACCGCGGGCGGCGGCCTGCTGCTCGTCCCGACCAGCCTCGGCTGGCCGCATCTGAACGTCCTGCACCGAGCGGGCTGGCAGCCCCTGCTGCACTACCCGGTCGGCTCCCCCGACCTGACCGCCCCCACGTCGGTCGAGGAACTCACCCTGCGAATGACCGCCCTGTCCCACCCGGTGCGCATGCGCATCTGCCGCCACCTGGCCCGCAGCGCGTACACCACGGGGGAACTGGCCCGCGTGCACGACATGTCACCGCCCGAGATATCCCGGCACCTCGGCGTGCTGAAGAAGGCGGGCCTGATCACCACCCGCCGCCGCGGCCGCTACGTCCTGCACCAGCTGGACGTGACGGTGGTGGCCCGGCTCGGCAGCGACTTCCTGGAAGGAATCCTCCGCTAGGGCCTGTCCGGGGGGCCGCCGGAAAGGCGGGCGTCAGTCGAAGCGGATGTGGCGCAGGCCCACCGCCGTCTGGCGCAGCCGTGTCCGCAGCCGGCTCTCGGTGTTCGGCGTCAGCCGCAGGCCGGCCAGGACGGCGATGCGGTCGGCCGTCTTCGGCACCGTGGTGTGGTCGGTCCACAGGTGCTCCGCGAACTCCGGTTCCTGCAGGCGCTCCAGGCAGTGGTCGAGCTGCTGAACCGCCCAGCTCTCGCGGCCCAGCCCGGCGTTCTTCCCGCCGGCGAACGACAGGAGGTGCCCGAAGCCGCGCTCCCGAAGCCGCTTCAGTACGGTCTCCCGCTCGGCGAGCAGGGCGAAGTGCCGTACGTCATGGCCCAGTCCGCGCAGCCGGCCGACCGTTTCGGCGAAGCAGCCGGAGTCGGTGACCGTCATGGGCACGATCACCACACCCTCGTGCTTGGTCAGCGCGAGGTCGAGCACCTCGACGACGCCCTGCCGCCAGGAGGCCAAGTCCTGGAAGTCCCCGCGCAGTTCGGGCGGCAGCATGCGGCGCAGGCCGAACCCGGCGTGCTCGGGGTCGCAGATGACGCTGCCGGGCAGCCGGCGCCGTATCTCATGAGCCGTCTGTGTCTTGCCGCCACCGAAGGGGCCGTTGATCCACAGGAGCATGGCCCGACACCCTACCGGCGCCGCACCACCCGGTCAGCCGTGTCCGCCGGCCCGCACCAGCCCGGTCTCGTACGCCAGGACCACCACCTGCACGCGGTCGCGCAGCCCCAGTTTGGTCAGGATGCGGCCCACGTGGGTCTTCACGGTCGCCTCCGACAGCACCAGCCGGGCGGCGATCTCGCCGTTCGACAGGCCCTGCGCGACGAGCACCATCACCTCGCGCTCCCGCTCGGTGAGCCGCTCCAGCTCCTTGGCCTGCGGCTCCCTGCCCGAGGACGGCAGCATCGGCGCGAACCGGTCCAGCAGCCGGCGCGTGGTGGACGGCGCGACGACCGCGTCACCGCTGTGCACGGCCCGGATCGCGGCGAGCAGGTCGCCGGGCGGCACGTCCTTGAGCATGAAACCGGAAGCGCCCGCCTTGAGCCCGGAGAAGGCGTACTCGTCCAGGTCGAAGGTGGTCAGGATGAGCACCTTGGGCGGCTCGGGCTCGGAGCAGATGCGCCGGGTGGTCTCCACGCCGTCCAGCTTCGGCATGCGCACATCCATCAGGACGACGTCGACGGCCGTCGAGCGCAGGACCTGCAGGGCCTCGACGCCGTCACCCGCCTCCGCGACGACCTCCATGTCCGGCTGGGCGGCAAGCACCATCCGGAACCCGGTGCGCAGCAGCACCTGGTCGTCGACGAGCATCACGCGGATCGTCATCGGGCCTCTTCCGTTCGGAGTCACAGGGTCGGTCAGTGGGCCGGTCGAGTCACAGGGCCGGTCAGTGGGCCGGCTTGAGCGGCAGGAGGGCGCTGATGCGGAATCCTCCGCCCGGGCGCGGCCCGGCGTCCAGGGTGCCGCCGACCATGCCGACCCGCTCGCGCATGCCGATCAGGCCGTGGCCCCGGCCGTCGATGCCGCCCTCCTCGTACAGCTCGTGCGGGGCGCCCTTGCCGTCGTCCTCGATGAGCAGGCCGAGCCCGTCGTCGAAGTACACCAGGCGCACGCTGGCGCCCGCGTTCGGCCCGCCGTGCTTGCGGGTGTTGGTGAGCGCTTCCTGCACGATCCGGTACGCGGTCAGCTCGACGCCGCTGGGCAGCGGGCGCGGCGTGCCCTCGACGCGGAAGTCGACGGGCAGTCCGGAGCCCCGGCACTGCTCGACCAGGTCCTCGATCTGATCCACATCGGGCTGCGGGACGTACTCGCCGCCCTCCTGGTGCTCGCCGGTGCGCAGCACGCCGAGCAGGCGGCGCATCTCGGCGAGGGCCTGCCGGCCGGTGGAGGAGATCGTCTCCAGGGCCTTCTTCGCCTGGTCGGGGGCCGCGTCCAGCACATAGGCGGCGCCGTCGGCCTGGACGACCATCACGGACACGTTGTGCGCGACCACGTCGTGCAGCTCGCGCGCGATCCGGGCGCGCTCGGCGGCCACCGCGACCTTCGCCTGCGCCTCACGCTCCTTCTCCAGCCGGGCGGCGCGCTCCTCCAGCTGGGCGTAGTAGGCGCGGCGGGTGCGTATCGAGTCGCCCAGCACCCAGGCCAGGGCGAACGGCACGGTCTGGAAGACCACGATCGCCACGTGGCCCGCCAGGCCCGTGCCGTTGCCGGGCCAGCGCAGCTGCGCCATGGTGGCCGCGCCCAGGCCCATGACCAGCGCGAGCCGGGAGGCCCAGCGGGCGCCGGTCGCGGCGACCGTGTAGGTGATCACCAGCATCGCGAAGTCCGCGGTCATCGTGTCGACGTCCAGCGCGAGCTGCGCCAGGCCGAGTGCGATGGCCAGCAGCAGCATCTTCTCCGGCATGCGCCGCCGCAGCGCGACCACCAGGCACAGCAGCAGCACCACCGGCACCATCAGCGCGGGCGCGTCGGTGCCCCGGTTCGCCTGACCGGCCCCCGCGGCCATCAGCGAGAGCCCGCACAGGACGAGCGCCCAGAAGGCGTCGACCCCGGTCGGGTGTCTGCGGAGGAAGTCGTAGAGGCGCTGCACGTAACCCAGCGTAGGCAAGCGGGATAGGTGCAGGGGTCAACCGGAGGGTCGATCCCCGCCCGGCGAGCGTACTCCCCAAGGTGGAGGCCGCGATCACCTGTACGCCTAGTCTGTGCGGGTGGGCGAGGAGACGACGGACCGCGCGGGCGGCGGGAACGGCTGGCGCGGCTGGCGGGCGGCGACCGAGGACGCGCTGTACGGCGCGCGCGGTTTCTACCGGCGGCCGGAGGGGCCGGCCGGGCACTTCCGTACGTCGGTGCATGCCTCCCCGCTGTTCGCACGGGCCGTGGCGGCGCTGCTGGTCCGGGTGGACGAGGCCCTGGGCCGGCCCGCCGTGCTGGACTTCGTGGACATGGCGGCGGGGCGCGGGGAGCTGGCCGCCGGGGTGCTGGGCGCGCTGCCCGCCGAGGTGGCCGCACGCACGCGCGTGTGCGCCGTCGAGATCGCCGCCCGTCCCGCCGGGCTCGATCACCGCATCGAGTGGCTCACCGAGCCGCCGCGGGAGATCACCGGGCTGCTGTTCGCCAACGAGTGGCTGGACAACGTGCCCGTCGAGGTCGCCGAGGTGGACGCGTCGGGCACCGCCCGGCTGGTGCTGGTCCGGCGCGACGGCACCGAGCGGCTCGGCGAGCCCGTGTCGGGCGCGGACGCCGCGTGGCTGGCGCGCTGGTGGCCGCTGGCCGGGGAGCCTGGGCTGCGCGCGGAGATCGGGCGGCCGCGCGACGAGGCATGGTCGTCGGCGGTCGGCCGGGTCGCGCGGGGGCTCGCGGTGGCCGTGGACTACGCGCACACGACGGCGACGCGCCCGCCGTTCGGCACGCTGACGGGCTTCAGCAAGGGGCGCGAGACGGCGCCCGTACCGGACGGATCGTGCGACATCACGGCGCACGTGGCCCTGGACGCGTGCGCCTTGCCCGGCGGGCGGACCCTGACCCAGCGCGAGGCACTGCGCGCCCTCGGCATCACCGGCGTACGCCCCCCGCTGACGCTCGCCTCCACGGACCCCGCCGCGTATGTGCGCGCCCTCGCGAGCGCCGGTGAGGCCGCCGAGCTGACCGCGCCGGGCGGCCTCGGCGACTTCGGCTGGCTGCTCCAGCCGGTGGGCGTCCCCGACCCGCTCACCGCCGTGTGACCTGCCGGGCGGTGTCCGCGGGCACGAAGCGATGTCCGCGGGAACCCGTGGGGCGGCGTCCGCGGGAACCCGTGCGGCGTCCGCGGGAACCCGTGGGGCGCGTCCGCGGGAACCGTGCGGCGTCCGCCGGAGGACCTGCCTGCCGGAGGACCTATTTGTCGATGTCGCCGACCACGAAGAACATCGACCCCAGGATCGCCACCATGTCCGCGACCAGCGTCCCCGGCAGCAGCTCGGTCAGCGCCTGGATGTTGTTGTACGACGCCGAGCGCAGCTTCAGCCGGTACGGCGTCTTCTCGCCCTTGCTGACCAGGTAGTAGCCGTTGATGCCGAGTGGGTTCTCGGTCCACGCATACGTGTGGCCCTCGGGTGCCTTCAGAACCTTCGGCAGCCGCTGGTTGATCGGCCCCGGCGGCAGCTCGGCGAGCCGGTCGAGACAGGCGTCGGCCAGGTCGAGCGCGTTGTGCGTCTGCTCCAGCAGGCACTCGAAGCGGGCCAGGCAGTCGCCCTCGGTCCGGGTGACCACCTTCAGCGTGTCCTGCAGCTCCCCGTAGGCCAGGTACGGCTCGTCGCGGCGCAGGTCGAAGTCGACGCCGGAGCCGCGCGCGATGGGGCCGCTCACGCCGTACGCATGCACCGTCTCGGGCGCGAGCGTGCCCACGTCCCGGGTGCGTCCGCGGAAGATCTCGTTGCCGAGGACGAGGTCGTCGAAGACGTCCATACGGGAGCGCACGGCGGCCACGGCCTCACGCGCGCGTGTGCTCCAGCCGGCCGGCAGGTCCTCCTTGAGGCCGCCGACGCGGTTGAACATGTAGTGCATGCGCCCGCCGGAGACCTCCTCCATGACGTTCTGCAGCACCTCGCGCTCGCGGAACGCGTAGAAGACCGGCGTGATCCCGCCCAGCTCCAGCGGGTAGGAGCCGAGGAACATCAGGTGGTTGAGCACCCGGTTCAGCTCCGCGAGCAGCGTGCGCGTCCACACCGCGCGCTCGGGCACCTCCATGCCGAGCATCCGCTCGACGGCGAGCACCACGCCCAGCTCGTTGGAGAACGCCGACAGCCAGTCGTGGCGGTTGGCGAGCACGATGATCTGGCGGTAGTCGCGCGCCTCGAAGAGCTTCTCCGCGCCGCGGTGCATATAGCCGATCACCGGCTCCGCGCGCATGATGCGCTCACCGTCCAGCACGAGCTTCAGCCGCAGCACGCCGTGCGTGGACGGGTGCTGAGGCCCGATGTTGAGCACCATGTCGGTGCTCTCCGCGGCGCCGCCGATCCCGACCATGGTCTCCGTCGTAGGAGTCATGGACACAGTCTCCCCTACGTACGCTGGCCGCATGGAGACGGGGAGCCCGCACGACCGGCGGGATGCGGCGGACACGGCGACGGACACGGGGACGGACACGGGGACGGCGGTGCAGGGGGCGGAGCCGGTGTGGACCGGGCTGCCGCCGGGGCTGCTGCGGATGCGGCGGCTGCTGCTGGTGGTGTGGCTGGGGGTGATCGCCCTGGCCGGCGGGCTGCTGCTCGGGCTGCTCGTCGGGCCGGCGTGGGCGGCCTTCGCGGTGCTGCCTCTGGCGGCGGCGGCGTGGGGCTGGGTGCTGCTCGGCCGCAACTGGCGGTCCTGGCGGTACGCCGAGCGCGCCGACGACCTGCTGATCAGCCGGGGTGTGCTGTGGCGCGAGGAGACCGTCGTGCCGTACGGGCGGATGCAGCTGGTGGAGGTCACCTCCGGGCCCGTCGAGCGGTACTTCGGACTGGCCAGCGTGCAGCTGCACACGGCGGCCGCGGCGACCGACGCGACCATCCCCGGCCTGGACCCGGCCGAGGCGGAACGGCTGCGCGACCGGCTCACCGAGCTGGGCGAGGCCCGATCGGCGGGACTGTGACGGCGCGCGGGGCCGCCGGCGGTGCGGGCGCGGCGCCGGCCGTCGTCGAGCGTCGGCTGCATCCGGTGACACCGCTGCGGCGGGCGTGGGCGCCGATCGCGGTGATCGTGGGCTGGGCCGTGCACGACCCCGACCAGGCGCAGCGGCAGCTGACCCGGCTGACGACCACGACGCTGCTGCTCGCGCTCGCCGTGGTCGTCCCGGCGGCCGCCCTGTACGGCTTTCTGACCTGGTGGTTCACGCACTACGCGGTGACCGACACGGAGCTGCGCATCCGCACCGGGCTGATGTTCCGCCGGAGCGCGCACATCCGGCTGGAACGCATCCAGGCGATCGACGTCACGCAGCCGCTGCTCGCGCGGATCGCGGGGGTGGCGAAGCTGCGGCTCGACGTGGTCGGCGCGGAGAAGAAGGACGAGCTGGCGTTCCTCGGTGAGCGTGAGGCGCGCGCACTTCGCGCGGAACTGCTCGCGCGCGCCGCCGGGTTCGCGCCCGAGACGGCGCACGAGGTCGGGGAGGCGCCGGCGCGCGAAGTGCTGCGCGTGCCGCCGCGGGTGCTCGCGCTGTCCCTGGCGCTGACGGGTGCCACATGGGGTTCGCTGGTCGCCGCGCTCGTCGTCCCGCCGGTGCTGTGGCTGGTCACCCACAGCCTGTGGACGGTCCTCGCGACCGCGACGCCGCTGCTCGGCACGGCCGGGGCGAGCAGCGTGGGGCGGTTCGTCGCGGAGTACGACTGGACGGTCGGCGAGTCCCCGGACGGGCTGCGCATCGACCGGGGGCTGCTGGACCGCAGCCACGAGACGGTGCCGCCGGGGCGGGTGCAGACGGTGCGGATCGTGCAGCCGCTGCTGTGGCGCCGGCGGGGATGGGTGCGGGTGGAGCTGGACGTGGCCGGGTCGTCCAACTCCGTGCTGGTGCCGGTCGCTCCGCGGGAGGTCGCCGAGGCGGTCGTCGCGCGCGTGCTGCCGGGGGTGGTCGTGCCGGCGATGTCGTCGCTGTCGCGGCCTTCACGGCGGGCCGGGTTCTGCGTGCCGGTGTGGTGGCGGGGGTACGGGCTCGCGGTCAGCGGGGAGGTGTTCGCCGCGCGGCACGGGTTGCTGCGGCGGCGTCTCGCGCTCGTGCCGCACGCCAAGGTGCAGAGCGTGCGGGTCACTCAGGGGCCGTGGGAGCGGCTGTGGGGGCTGGCCGACGTGCATGTGGACACGGGGGCCGGCAAGACGGTCACGGCGCGGTTGCGGGGTGCGGGGGAGGCGGCGGAGTTGCTGCGGGGGCAGGCGGAGCGGTCCCGGACGGGGCGTCGCGCTGCGCGGGCGGATCGCTGGATGACGTGAGCCTGCGGCGCGGGTGCGGGTGCCTGCGGCGCCTGTGCGGGTTTCGCCTGCGGCGGCCTGGGCGGGTTTCGTTGTGGCTGGTCGCGCCGTTCCCCGCGCCCCTTGGGTGCCTGCGGCGGCCCGTTGCGGTGCGTGGTGGGCTGGTGTCGCGCCTGCGGTGCGTTGTGGGGCGGGGGCGGGGGGGGGGGGGGGGGGGGGGGGGGGGGGGGGGGGGGGGGGGGCGGGGGGGGGGGGGGGGGGGGGGGGGGGGGCCGCGGGGCGGGCGCCCCCCCCCCCCCCCCCCCC
>NZ_JBVJPV010000015.1:52661-248240 GCF_055609245.1 Streptomyces sp. NPDC036813
GTCCTCGGTCCGGCCGGCCGTTTCCGACGAGCGCTCAGTGTCTCGGTGCCGGCCGCTGCGGGCGGACACCCCCCACCCCGGCCCCTTCCCGCCGTACGCGGGTGCCGGCCGTCGTCCCTTCCGCCGTGACTGCGGGTCCGCCGCGCGTGCGAGCGTTATGGCCGCGAAGCTGCCGGCCGCCGCCCGGGCGCGCGCAGCGGGGGGCGCCGCCGCGCCCCGACCCCCGGCCGGCCGCGCACCGGGAAGTGCCGGGCGCACAGCCCGACCGGCGGGCAGGCCGACGGAGTCAGGAGGCTGCGCTGCGCAGGCTCTGGACGTCTATCTGCTCTGTTTCGTCGTGGGCCGTCAGGTCGATGACCTGGCCCTCGCGGGGCGTCGTGTCGTCGGCCGGCTTGAAGGCGGTCTCCGCCTTGTGCAGCGCGAGCGCCTCCTGGCCGACGACGTCGGCGAGGTCCTCGTTCTGGACGGCCTCCAGGGCCGCCGGCGTCGGGGACGTCTTCGTGCCGAAGAAGTCGAACTCGCCGTCCGTCACGGGACGTCGTACCGGCGGTGTGGGCGGTACGACGGCCACGGCGGTCGGCACGGCGAAGTGACCGCCGCCCTGGCTCTCCGGCGTCTCGCCGGCGGCGGCCGCGTGCTCCTGCGCGTCGGCCGCCCCGGGCTTCCCCTCGGCCTCGTCCTCCCGCTCGGCGCCGGTGGCGAGGCGGATCAGCGCCGCGTTCGCCGCCTGGAACAGGCACACGCCCTCCCGGGAGAAGGCTGCCGGGGCCGGGCTCGCCGGCTTGTCCGCCGCGTCGTCCTTCGGGGGCGCCGGCGGCAGTGCGCGTACCGGGGCCTCGAGTTCGAGCAGGCGGCGGCCCTCCAGGGCGCTGGCCCGCTCCGTCTCCGCCGTGGCGTAACGGCGCAGCAGGGCCGCGTGCTCGTTGCGCAGACCCGCCAGCTCCGTGCGCTTGGCCCGCAGTCGCTGCTCAAGCTTGGCGCGCAGTTCGCGCGACTCCTCCAGGTCCGTCTCCAGTTCGGCGACCCGCTCCTCGTAGCGCCACTCGTCGCTGGCACGCGCGCGCGTGAGGTCGGCCACCTGCTTGCCCGCCTGGATGTCCCAGCGCCGCATGACGAACGCGCCGAGGACGGCCGTCACCGCGCCCGCCCCGGCCAGGACCCGCAGCACCAGGGCGTCCGTGGACACCCAGGGGCCTAGGGCGCAGACGACCGAGACGCCTGCGATCGCCGACGGTGGCAGCACCCTGTGCAAGGGCGGGGAATGACGGTGACGTCCACGTGGCATGGCCAGAAACTTACCGCGCGTAGGCGGCTCGTGAAGCCCCGGGCCGTAAAAACAGAGCCATGGGCAAAGGTTCACGGAGCATCAGTAAAAGCCAAGCGGCACTAGGGCTGCGGCCGGCCCAGGTCAGCCCGCTGTCAGCCGGCCGCTCAGCCACGCCAGCGACTCGGGAATCTCGCGCCGCCACGTGTTGAAGTTGTGCCCACCGCTGTCGAGGATGATCGACGAGATACGGGTCGTACCGGTCGCCTTCACCGCGTCGATGAACTTCGTCGTGCTCTTGTAGTTGTTCTCCCCCACCTTGCTGCTGGTGACGAGCAGTGAGGTGTCGGGCGCCGGCATGTGCTTGAGGCACCACATCAGGTCCGCGCGGTTGCGCAGCTGCTTGTCGCCGTGGAAGAGGTCGCCCGTCGTCGGGTCGATGGGTGCCTTGTAATAGGGGGACAGGCCCACAGCCGCCGCGTACGCGTCCGGGTGGTGCATGGCGAACTTCAGCGCGCAGTAGCCGCCGGTGGAATCGCCTATGACACCCCAGGAGCCGGCGCCGCGGCCCACCCGGTAGTGCGCCGACACCGCCTGCGGCAGGTCCTTGGCGAAGAACGTCTCCGTCTTCGGGCCGCCCGGCACGTCCACGCACTCGGTGTCGCGCGGGGGCGCGACCGTCGGGCGCATCATCACCAGGATCATCGGCTGCATCCGGCCCTGCTTGGCGAGATCGCGCGCGGTGCGCGGGTAGTGCAGCTTGTCCACGAGCGCCTCGGCCGTGCCGGGGTAGCCCGTCAGCACGACGGCCGCGGGGAACGTGCGCGTGCGGTACTGCGCCTGGAAGTACTCCGGCGGCAGATAGACGAACGCGGGCGTGGCGATATGGGTCGTGGAGCCGGTGATGGCGACCTTCTGGATCTGCCCGCCGATCTCCGGCCGGCCCCCGCCCGCCTTGCTCACCTTGCGGGTGTCGAGCACCTGGAGCGGGCCGCCGTCGGGGCCGTGCGCGTTGTGGTCGACGACCACCCCGGCGCCGTTCTCCTGCCCGAAGAGGTCGGCCCAGCTGGCGTAGAAGCCGAAGGAACGGTTCGCCGTGAGTCCCACGCACGCGAACAGCGTCACCTGCGTGACGAGCAGCAGCCCGACCCGCCCGGCGATCGCGCGCCAGTTGCGACGCGACAACCGCGGCCACAGCCACACCGTGCCGACGAACAGCACCGCGGCGACCACGATCGCCAGCAACAGCACCTTCTTGCTCGTGAGACCCATGGGGTGTTCCTGCCTGCGCTTTCCATCCGGGACCGGCGCATCCCCCCGCTTCCTTCGCGAAGGCTTGCCCCGGACTTTCCTCGGCCTTTGAACCGGCTTTGACGGGGCGAGTGAACCTCTCCCCCCTAGACACCGTCCTAGAGGACGCAATGTCGCCGGATGCCCGATACGGCACCGGGTTCAAGGTCTCTCGCAGAACTACGGGATGCGATGTCTGTCAGGGAAGATGGGGAAATGTCGGACGGGGTTCCGAGCCGATCAAGCCGGGTGCGGCGCTTCGTGCGCGGCCCGCGCCCCGAGGCCAGTCCGGTCCTCGTCGGCAGAGCGGCCGCGCTCGTGGGTGTCCTGGACATCGCCGCGGGGGTCTTCCCGCGGTTCAGGCACAGCCGTATGCACGCGATCGCCGAGGTGCTGCCCGGATCGTTCGGGCCGTTCGCGGCGGCGGTCTCGCTGGCCGACGGAATCCTGCTGCTGCTGCTCGCCCACGGCCTCAAGCGCGGCAAGCGCCGCGCCTGGCGCGCCGCCGTCGTGCTGCTGCCGGTCGGCGCCGTGGCCCAGTTCGTGTACCGGCACTCGGTCATCGGGGTGCTGATCTCCGCCGCGCTGCTCGCGCCGCTGATCCTGCACCGCGACCAGTTCACGGCCCTGCCCGACCCGCGCAGCCGCTGGCGGGCCCTGGCCAACTTCGTCCTCATGAGCGCCGGTTCCCTCGTGCTGGGCCTGATCATCGTCAGCGTCCACCCGAACCGGATGGTCGGCGACCCGAGCCTGGCCGACCGGATCACGCATGTGATCTACGGCCTGTTCGGCTTCGAGGGACCGGTCGACTACCAGGGCAACACCTCCTGGACCGTCGCCTTCTCGCTCGGCGCGCTCGGCTGGCTGACCGCCGTCACCACCATCTACCTCGCCTTCCGCCCCGAGCACCCGGCCGCCCGCCTCACCGAGGACGACGAGGCACGGCTGCGGGACCTGCTCGCCAAGCACGGCGGACGCGACTCCCTCGGCCACTTCGCGCTGCGCCGCGACAAGGCCGTCGTCTTCTCCCCCAGCGGCAAGGCCGCCGTCACCTACCGCGTCGTCTCCGGCGTGATGCTCGCCAGTGGCGACCCCATCGGCGACGTCGAGGCCTGGCCGGGCGCCATCGAGCGCTTCATGGACGAGGCCAAGGCCCACTCCTGGACGCCCGCCGTCGTCGGCTGCTCCGAGACCGGCGGCGAGGTGTGGACCCGCGAGACCGGCCTCGACGCCCTCGAACTGGGCGACGAGGCGGTGGTGGACGTCAAGGATTTCTCCCTCTCCGGGCGTGCGATGCGCAACGTGCGCCAGATGGTCAAGCGCATCGAGCGGGCCGGTTACGAGACGCGGGTACGGCGTGTCGGTGACCTCGGCGAGGCCGAGCTGGAGCGCATCCGGCGCGCGGCCGACGACTGGCGCGGCACCGACACCGAGCGCGGCTTCTCCATGGCGCTGGGCCGTCTCGGCGACCCCGCCGACGCGGACTGCCTCGTCGCCACTGCCCACAAGGCCGACGACGAACCCGGTGCGTACGGCGATCTCAAGGCGATCCTGCACTTCGTGCCCTGGGGCACCGACGGCGTCTCGCTCGACCTGATGCGGCGCGACCGCAGCGCCGACCCCGGCATGAACGAACTGCTGATCGTGGCCGCCCTGCAGGCCGCCCCGAAGCTCGGCATCGAGCGCATCTCGCTGAACTTCGCCGTCTTCCGCTCCGCGCTCGCCCGCGGCGAGAAACTCGGCGCCGGCCCGGTGCTGCGCACCTGGCGCGGGCTGCTGATCTTCCTCTCGCGCTGGTTCCAGATCGAGTCGCTGTACAAGTTCAACGCCAAGTTCCAGCCCCGCTGGGAGCCGCGCTTCATCGTCTACCGCGCCTCCGCCGACCTGCCGCGCATCGGCTTCGCCTACATGCAGGCCGAGGGCTTCGTGAACCTCGCCCCGCCGCTGCCGCGCTTCCTGCGCCGCCGCACCGCCGCCCAGCGCCCGTGCGCCCACGGCGTGGCCGAACGCGACGTACGCGCGGCCTGACCCGGCACGCGCGTGGTGGCCACCCGTCCACGCACGCGTGGGCAACGGCCCCGCGTCCACGCGCGCGGGGCGCCGTGGCGGACACGAACGGCCCGGGCGCGGGTCCCCGTCGGCAGCGGGGCCCGCGCCCGGGACGTACGGCGATACGGCCCCGGTGAGGGGCCTACGCTGAACATATGAGCAACCACAGCGGACGCCGACGCGCCGCGGGCCTTCCGGACTGGGACCGCTGCGCGGTCATGGGTGTCGTGAACGTCACCCCCGACTCCTTCTCCGACGGCGGCCGCTGGTTCGACACGACCGCCGCCGTCAAGCACGGCCTCGACCTCGTCGCCCAGGGCGCCGACCTGGTCGACGTCGGCGGCGAGTCGACCCGGCCCGGCGCCACCCGCGTCGACGAGGACGAGGAACTGCGCCGGGTCATCCCCGTCGTGCGGGGCCTCGCCTCCGAGGGCGTCGTCGTCTCCGTGGACACCATGCGCGCCCGGGTCGCCGCCCAGTCCCTCGCGGCCGGCGCCGCCCTCGTCAACGACGTCAGCGGCGGCATGGCCGACCCCGCGATGATCGCCGCCGTCGCCGACGCGGGCGCCCCCTTCGTCGTCATGCACTGGCGCGGCTTCCTCCAGGGCGGCAACGTCCCGGGCCACTACGCCGACGTCGTCACCGAGGTCGTCGACGAGCTCCACGCACGCTTGCAGGCCGCCCTGGACGGCGGCATCGCCCCCGACCGGATCATCGTCGACCCGGGCCTCGGCTTCTCCAAGGACGCCGAGCACGACCTCGCCCTGCTCGCCCACGCCCACCGGCTCCACGCGCTCGGCCATCCGCTGCTCATCGCCGCCTCCCGCAAGCGGTTCCTCGGCCGCATCCTTGCCGGTCCCGACGGTGCGCCCCCGCCCGCCCGCGAACGGGACGCCGCCACGGCCGCCGTCTCCGCGCTCGCCGCACACGCCGGCGCCTGGGCGGTCCGCGTCCACGAGGTCCGCGCCACGGCGGACGCGGTACGGGTCGCCCGCGCCGTCGAAGGGGCGCGTACGGCGCCCGGCGCGCAACCCGCGCACCCCACGGCTCCTGCTGAGGCCCCCGCGCACCCCGCCTCCCCCGAGCCCGGCGCCCACGGGCCCGAAGGAGCCCGGTGAGCGCCCCCCACACCGACGTCGAACAGGTCGAGGCCGCCAACACGGCCTTCTACGAAGCCCTGGAGCGGGGCGACTTCGAGGAGGTCGCCTCGGCCTGGCTCACCCCGGCCGACCTGGGCGTCGACGAGACCTACCACGACCCGGCCGACGCCGGCGTGGTCTCCTGCGTGCACCCCGGCTGGCCCGTCCTCACCGGCCGCGGCGAGGTCCTGCGCTCGTACGCGCTGATCATGGCCAACACCGACTACATCCAGTTCTTCCTCACCGACGTCCATGTCTCGGTCACCGGGGACACGGCCGTCGTCACCTGCACCGAGAACATCCTCAGCGGCGGCCCCGCCCCCACCGAGGGCGAGGAGCTGGGACCGCTCGTCGGCCAGCTCGTGGTCGCCACGAACGTGTTCCGGCGCACGCCGGAGGGGTGGAAGCTCTGGTCGCACCACGCCTCGCCCGTTCTGGCCGAAAACGACGAGGACGAGGACGAGGAGACACCCTCCTGAGTGGGTAGGTGATCTACGGGACCGCCCGCAGGGACCAGGAAGTGGCTGGAATCACGGGCGCCCTGGTCGAAGCGGCCGCCAGCCCGTGAGCCAGCGGGTTTCCCAGGGGAAACACGCGGTGAACCCTTCCCGAACCGCGCCGGCCCGGCGCCCCGTGGCCCGGCGCTGTCGGTGCCCGCAGGTAGATTCGACTGAGGCCGACGCACCGCCCGCACGCGGTACGGACCGGCCGCACCCGACGATTGCAGGAGTGATTCGCGTGGATCGTGTCGCGCTGCGCGGCCTGAAGGCCCGCGGGCACCACGGTGTGTTCCCCAAGGAACGCGAAGAGGGCCAGACCTTCATCGTGGACCTCGTGATCGGCCTGGACACCCGGCCGGCCGCGGCGGACGACGACCTGGCGAAGACCGTGCACTACGGCATCGTGGCCGAGGAGGTCGTGGCCGCCGTCCAGGGCGAGCCCGTGAACCTCATCGAGACCCTCGCCGAGCGCATCGCCCAGGTGTGTCTGAAGCACGAGGGGGTCAAGGAGGTCGAGGTGTGCGTCCACAAGCCGGACGCGCCGATCACCGTCCCCTTCGACGACGTGACCGTCACGATCACCCGGAGCCGAGTATGACTGCACCCTTCACCAAGGGTCACAGCGACCCGACCGTCCAGCCGGTACCCGCCTCCGTCGTCGAGCAGGTCGACGCCGCCGACACCACGCTGCAGAACCCGAAACGGGCCGTGATCGCCCTCGGCTCCAACCTCGGCAACCGGCTGGAGACCCTCCAGGGCGCCATCGACGCCCTGGAAGACACGCCGGGCGTGCGCGTCAAGGCCGTCTCCCCGGTCTACGAGACCGAGCCGTGGGGCGTGGAGCCCGGCAGTCAGCCGTCGTACTTCAACGCCGTCGTGCTGGTGAAGACCACCCTGCCCCCGTCCTCCCTGCTGGAGCGGGCGCACGCGGTGGAGGAGGCCTTCCACCGGGTACGCACCGAGCGCTGGGGCGCACGCACCCTCGACGTCGACATCGTCGCCTACGCCGGTGTCGTCTCCGAGGACCCGCACCTCACCCTCCCCCACCCGCGCGCCCACGAGCGGGCCTTCGTCCTCGCCCCCTGGTACGACGTCGAACCCGACGCCGAACTGCCCGGCCGAGGCATGATCGGGCAGCTCCTGGACACCGTCACCCGAGAGGGTGTCGCGCCCCGCAAGGACCTGGAACTCCACCTGCCCGAGTAGTCGTTAAGGTCGAGGCGGGGCCGCGTGCGCGGCCGCACAGGACGGGAGCCGCCCGTCACCCGGTCCGGGGGAGCTGAAGGGTCACCGTGAGAGAGCTGCGCATCAGGGTGCTGGCCGGTGTGTTCGTCGTCGCCGGGATCCTGTCCTGGGCGGGCGCCCGCCTGTGGAACTCGGTGGGGACCCTGCCCAGCGTCCCCCTGGCCGCCCCCATCGTCCTCGCGCTGATCGCGGTGGTCCTGCTGGCCACCGCGCTGTCGCTGCGCGCCCGCCTCAAGGCCCAGCGCGACCGCGTCCCCGACGCCAAGGGCGTGGACCCGCTGATGGCGGCCCGGGCGGTCGTCTTCGGCCAGGCCAGCGCGCTGGTCGCCGCCCTCGTCGCCGGCATGTACGGCGGCACGGGCGTCTTCCTGCTGGAACTCCTCGACATCCCGGCCCGCCGCGACCAGGCCATCTACGCCGGCTTCTCGGTCGTCGCGGGCATCGGAGTGATAGCGGCGGCGATGTTCCTGGAGCGCGTCTGCAAGCTCCCCGAGGACGACGACGAGAACAGCAACGGGGCGGCGCACCCTGCGTGACACCGCCCCGTACGAGCCCGCGGGCTCGGGGTGACCGGCCTCAGTTGGCCATGATCAGGCTCATCGCCTCGTTGCGGGTCGCCGCGTCCCGCAGCTGACCGCGCACGGCGGAGGTGATGGTCTTCGCGCCGGGCTTGCGGATGCCGCGCATCGACATGCACATGTGCTCGCACTCGATGACCACGATGACGCCGCGCGGCTCCAGGATCTCCATCAGGGCGTCAGCGACCTGCGTGGTGAGTCGTTCCTGCACCTGGGGGCGGCGGGCGTAGACGTCCACGAGACGCGCCAGCTTGGACAGGCCGGTGATCTTGCCGCTGGTGGACGGGATGTAGCCGACGTGGGCGACGCCCCGGAACGGCACGAGGTGGTGCTCACAGGTCGAGAACACCTCGATGTCCTTCACCAGCACCATCTCGTCGTGCCCCAGGTCGAACGTCGTCGTCAGGACGTCCTCGGGCTTCTGCCACAGACCCGCGAATATCTCCCTGTACGCCCGGGCCACGCGCCCAGGCGTCTCCCTGAGGCCCTCGCGGTCCGGGTCCTCGCCGACCGCGATGAGGAGTTCGCGTACGGCGTTCTCGGCACGCTTCTCGTCGAACTCGCCGATGGTGCCCTCGCCGTCCAGCGTCACGGGGTCGGTCATCTGGTTCCTCGTTCCTGTACCTGTCACGCGTGGGAGACCACGCGCTTCGAACCGCGGTATACGAAAAGCCGCGCCCCCCAGGCTAGAACCCGGGGGGCGCGGCATCCATTCCGGCCCGGTGGCCGAAACGGCTCAGCTCTCGGGGCGGTCCTCACGCGCCGGCTCGGTCGCGGGGGCGGGGTCCGCCGCCGTCGACTTCGCCGTGCTGATCGCGGCCGTCGCGCCGTTGGCGCCGTTCGTCAGGGCGAGCTCCTTGGGGGAGAGCACCGGCGGACGGGTGGACGGCGTACGCCGGGAGGAACCGGTCCAGGCGGGCCGCGGCGGGCGCTTGACGATGGGGGCGAAGATCTCGGCGATCTCCTCCTTGCCCAGCGTCTCCTTCTCCAGCAGCTGCAGGACGAGGTTGTCGAGCACGTCGCGGTTCTCGACCAGGATCTCCCAGGCCTCGTTGTGCGCGGTCTCGATGAGCTTCTTGACTTCCTCGTCCACCAGCGCGGCGACCTCCTCGGAGTAGTCGCGCTGGTGAGCCATCTCACGGCCCAGGAACGGCTCGCTGTTGTCGCCGCCGAACTTGATCGCGCCGAGACGCTCGGTCATGCCGTACTGGGTGACCATCGCGCGGGCCAGGTTGGTGGCCTTCTCGATGTCGTTCGCGGCGCCCGTGGTCGGGTCGTGGAAGACCAGTTCCTCGGCCGCGCGTCCGCCCAGCATGTAGGCGAGCTGGTCGAGCATCTCGTTGCGGGTGGTGGAGTACTTGTCCTCGTCCGGCAGCACCATCGTGTAGCCCAGGGCACGGCCGCGGGACAGGATGGTGATCTTGTGGACCGGGTCGGAGTTCGGTGAGGCCGCCGCGACCAGGGCGTGTCCGCCCTCGTGGTACGCGGTGATCTTCTTCTCCTTGTCCGACATGATGCGGGTCCGCTTCTGCGGGCCGGCGACGACGCGGTCGATCGCCTCGTCGAGCATCCTGTTGTCGATCAGCTTCTGGTTCGAGCGGGCCGTGAGCAGCGCGGCCTCGTTCAGCACGTTGGCGAGATCGGCACCGGTCATGCCGGGGGTGCGCCGGGCGACGGCCGACAGGTCGACGTCCGGGGCGACCGGCTTGCCCTTCTGGTGGACCTTGAGGATCTCCAGACGGCCCTGCAGGTCCGGCGGGTCGACGGCGATCTGTCGGTCGAAGCGTCCGGGGCGCAGCAGCGCCGGGTCGAGGATGTCGGGCCGGTTGGTGGCGGCGATCAGGATGACGCCGCCCTTCACGTCGAAGCCGTCCATCTCGACGAGCAGCTGGTTGAGGGTCTGCTCGCGCTCGTCGTGACCGCCGCCGAGGCCGGCGCCGCGGTGGCGGCCGACCGCGTCGATCTCGTCGACGAAGACGATCGCCGGGGCGTTCGCCTTGGCCTGCTCGAACAGGTCACGGACCCGGGAGGCACCGACACCGACGAACATCTCGACGAAGTCGGAACCGGAGATCGAGTAGAACGGGACGCCCGCCTCGCCGGCCACGGCCCGCGCGAGGAGGGTCTTGCCCGTACCCGGGCGGCCGTAGAGCAGCACGCCCTTGGGGATCTTGGCGCCGACGGCCTGGAACTTGGCCGGCTCCTGGAGGAACTCCTTGATCTCCTGGAGCTCCTCGACGGCCTCGTCGCAGCCGGCGACATCGGTGAACGTCGTCTTGGGGGTGTCCTTGGTGATGAGCTTGGCCTTGGACTTGCCGAAGTTCATCACGCGGCTGCCGCCGCCCTGCATCTGATTCATCAGGAACAGGAACACGACGACGATGAGGACGAAGGGCAGCAGAGAGAGCAGGATCCCGAGGAACGGGTTCTGCTTCGAGGGCGAGACCGTGTAGCCCTTCGGGATCTGCTTGTCCTGGTACTTGGTCTGCAGCGTGCCGGCGATGGTCACGCCCTGGTCGCCGATGTAGCTGGCCTGGATCTTCGAGCTGCCCTGAACCTTGACGCCGTCCTTGAGCTCGACCTTGATGGTCTGCTCGTCGCCGGTGGTGAGCTTGGCCTGCTCGACCTTGTTGTCGTTGATGGCCTGGACCACCTGGCCGGTGTCCACCGTCTTGTAGCCACCGGACGAGCCGACGACCTGCATCAACACGACCACGGCAAGGACGGCCAGCACGATCCACATGACCGGCCCACGGAAGTATCGCTTCACGTCCATCCACACGGAGCGGTGCCGCCCCGTCCCTCCTGCCATAGTGAGTTTGATAAGACAGTTCTTCTGACGGTACCCCAGCCTTGGCGTCCGAAGCCGCACAGGACGGCTGACGAACCCGTCTGACTGCTCCAACGGCGGGAGGCCCGCCGGGGTTCCCGATCGTCGTGGGGACCGTGCCCGGGTGGGCTAGCCGCCGTAGACGTGAGGCGCGAGCGTACCGACGAACGGCAGGTTGCGGTACTTCTCGGCGTAGTCGAGGCCGTAGCCGACGACGAACTCGTTGGGGATGTCGAAGCCCACCCACTCCACGTCGATGGCGACCTTCGCGGCGTCCGGCTTGCGCAGCAGCGTGCACACCTTCAGCGAGGCGGGCTCGCGCGAGCCGAGGTTGTTGATCAGCCAGGACAGGGTCAGCCCGGAGTCGATGATGTCCTCGACGATCAGGACGTGCCGGCCCTTGATGTCGGTGTCGAGGTCCTTGAGGATCCGCACCACACCGGAGGACTGGGTGCCCGCGCCGTAGGAGGAGACGGCCATCCAGTCCATGGTGACGGGGGTGGACAGCGCCCGGGCCAGGTCGGCCATGACCATCACGGCGCCCTTGAGCACACCGACGATCAGCAGGTCCTTGCCCGCGTACTCCGCGTCGATCTTCGCGGCCAGCTCGGCCAGCTTCGCGTCGATCTCTTCTTTGGTGATGAGCACCTGCTGAAGGTCGGCACCCATGTCTTTCGCGTCCACCCGCATCACTTTCGGTCGGTCGTCCCACCGGCCGGTCCGGCCCCTGCCGCAGGTGCGAAAGGGGTCGGGACTCAGCCTTGCCGAATCACCAGTCTGCCACCCTGGCGCTGGGCGACGACTTTGCCGGGCAGATTGATGGCTCCCTGACCACGCCAGCCGGTGATCAGCCGGTCCATCTCCTCGATGTGCCGGGCGAAGAGGGAACCGGCCGGGGCACCGGCCTCGATGGCGGCGCGGCGCAGGATCCGGCGGCGTACGGCGGGCGGCAGCGCGTAGAGCTTGGCGCACTCCAGCCGGCCGGCCGCGTCGCGTACGCCGGCCTCGGCCTGGCTGGCCCAGGCGTCGAGGGCGTCGGCGTCGTCGCGGGAGAGCTGGGCCGTACGGGCGAGGGCCTCCACGACGCCTTTGCCGAGGGCCTTCTCCAGTGCGGGCAGGCCCTCGTGGCGCAGCCGGGAGCGGGTGTAGGCGGGGTCGGCGTTGTGCGGGTCGTCCCAGACGGGCAGGGACTGGACCATGCAGGCCTTGCGGGCGGTCTGCCGGTCGAGCTGGAGGAAGGGGCGCCGGTAACGGCCGCCGGCCCCCGAGACCGCGGCCATGCCGGACAGGGAGCGGATGCCGGAGCCGCGGGCGAGGCCGAGCAGGACGGTCTCGGCCTGGTCGTCGCGGGTGTGGCCGAGCAGGATCGCGGCGGCGCCGTGGCGTTCGGCGGCGGCGTCCAGGGCGGCGTAGCGGGCGTCCCGGGCGGCGGCCTCGGGGCCTCCGTCGCGGCCGACGGTGACGGCGGTGGACTCCACGGGTGCGAGGCCGAGGTCGGTCAGGCGCAGGACGACTTCGGCGGCGCGCAGGTCGGAGCCGGGCTGCAGGCCGTGGTCGACGGTGATGCCGCCGGCGCGGATCCCGAGCCGGGGGGCCTCGAAGGCGAGGGCGGAGGCGAGCGCCATGGAGTCGGCGCCGCCGGAGCAGGCCACGAGCACGAGCGGCGCGGGCGGGCGCTCGAGGAGGGCGGTCCCGGCGGAGGCGGAAGCCGGGGAGGCGTGCTGTTCGGTCAGGATGTCGTGGAGGACGCGGCGGACCGCCAGGCGTATCGCCGCGACCGCAGGATGGGGACCCATGTCCGGTTCCCTTCAGGAAGCTCGTCGGGGGTGAACCCGAGTCGGTCACTCAGAGTGTGTAGATGGTGACAGAAACGGGCGGTGACCCGAGCATTGCACGCCTGTCCACGGCTCACGGTCCCTCGGACGGGTGATTGCGGGGGCGTTCTCCTGCCGTCGGCCGGATCGCGTTCACCACGGTGGTCCGCCGTTCACGCCTCGGGCCTGCGGTGCACCCGCGCGACCCAGTCCGCCGGTTTGGAGATCTCCGCCTTGGTCGGGAGTGTGTTCGGGGAGGTCCACACGCGGTTGAAGCCGTCCATGCCGACCTCGTCGACGACCGCGCGCACGAAGCGCTCGCCGTCCCGGTACTGCCGCAGCTTGGCGTCCAGGCCGAGCAGTTTGCGCAGGGCGAGGTCCAGGCGGGAGGCGCCCTTGGCGCGGCGCTGCTGGAACTTCTCGCGGATCTCGGCGACGGAGGGCACGACGGACGGGCCGACGCCGTCCATCACGAAGTCGGCGTGGCCCTCCAGCAGGCTCATCACGGCGGTGAGGCGGCCGAGGATCTCCCGCTGGGCGGGGGTCTGCACGATCTCCACGAGGGAGCGGCCGCCGTCGTCCTCCTCGCCCTCGGGACGGCCGCCGGCCAGCGACTGGGCGGCCTCCCGGATGCGCTCCAGGATGGTCATGGGGTCGACGTCGGTCTCGGCGAGGAACGACTGGATCTCGCCCTCCAGATGGTCGCGCAGCCACGGCACGGCGCTGAACTGCGTGCGGTGCGTCTCCTCGTGCAGGCAGACCCAGAGGCGGAAGTCGTGCGGCTGGACGTCGAGTTCACGCTCGACGTGGACGATGTTGGGGGCGACGAGCAGCAGGCGGCCGCCGCCGTGCTCGCCGGCCGGGAGCTCGCGGGTGGCGGGGGCGAACGTCTCGTACTGGCCGAGGACGCGGGAGGCGAGGAAGGACAGCAGCATGCCCAGTTCGACGCCGGTCACCTTGCCGCCGACGGCGCCGAGGACCTGACCGCCGGGGGTGCTGCCGCGGCGCTCCTGCATCTTCTGCAGCAGCGGCTTGAGGATCTCGCGGAAGCCGGCGACGTTCGCCTTCACCCAGCCGGGGCGGTCGACGACGAGGACGGGGGTGTCGTGGATCTCGCCGGTCCCCATACGAGTGAAGCCCCGGACGTGTTCCTCCGAGGCCTTGGCGTGGCGGCGCAGTTCCGTGACGACGTCACGGGCCTCCTCGCGGCTGACTTCGGGGCCCGGCCGTACGAGCCGGGTCGCGGTCGCGACCGCGAGATTCCAGTCGATCATCCCAGCAGATGCGGCACCACCGATGCTCGTCATGTGTCAACCGTACGTGAGCGTTCCCGCTTGGGGCAGGCCGTGGGAGCGGGTGACGTGGGGGGTGTCCTCGGGTCGCCGAGGTGTTTGTCCTCGGGGGCCCGGGTGTTCACCCGACGGGGGGGACCGCCGGCCGGAGGCCGGGCGCGGTGACCGCGTCGGCCGGCGGTGCGGGTCAGCTCGCCAGTGCCGTGGCCGCCCGGTCCAGGGCCCGTTGGGCCGCCGCCGCGTCCGTCGATCCCGAGGCCAGGAACGCGAAGGCGAGGACGTGACCCTGATGGTCGACGACCGTGCCGGCGAGGGTGTTGACGCCGGTCAGGGTCCCGGTCTTGGCGCGGACGATGCCGGCCGCGCCGCCCGCGTACCGCGTGGTGAGGGTGCCTGTGAAGCCGGCGACGGGAAGGCCGGTGAGGACGGGGCGCAGGTCCGGGCGGGCCGGGTCGGCGGCGGTGGCCAGGAGGGCGGTCAGGAGGCGGGCCGTGAGGCGGTCGGTGCGGTCGAGGCCGCTGCCGTCCTTGAAGACGGCCCCCGCCAGCGGCAGCCCGAGCCCGGCGAGCTGGTGCTGGATCGCCTCGCCGCCGCCCGTGAAGTCGGGGCGGACGCGCGTGGCGAGGGCGGTCTGGCGGGCCAGGTGTTCGGCGATGTCGTTGTCGCTGTTGGTGAGCATCCGCTCGACCAGGTCGGACAGCGGCGGGGACGTCACCGTCGCGAGCGTCCGGGCACGCGGAGTGGCCTTGGAAGGGCCGGGGGACGTGGTGCGGATGCCCTGCGCCAGCAGGAGGTCGGCGAATCGGCGGGTCGCGTCCGCCGCCGGTTCACGGCTGCGGGTGGCGGTGCCGGACATGGAGTCGTCCATGCGGCCCTCGTCCACCATGAGGGCGGTGACCGGGGCGAGGTTCTCGTTCTCCCCGATCGGGTGACGTTCGGGCCCGGCGTACAGGCTCGTGTCGTACGACAGCGTCACCTCGCTCACACCGAGCTTCTTCAGGGCGGCTGCCGTGGACGCGGCCAGGGTGCGCAGGCTCGCCCAGCCCCCGGCGTCCGCGCGGGCGGTCAGGGTCGGGTCGCCGCCGCCGACCAGGATCAGCTCGCGGGTGTCCGGTTCCAGCACCGCGCGCGTGGCGAGTCGGTGGTCGGCGCCCAGGGCCGAGAGCGCGGCGACCGCCGTGGCGATCTTCGTGGTGGAGGCGGGAGTCAGCGCGTCGTCGGCGCCGGTGCCGTACAGGCGCCTGCCGGTGGACAGGTCGACGACGACGGCCGCGTGCCGGTCGCCGAGGGCGGGGTCCTTCAGGAGCGGGTCGAGGAGGGCGGCCAGGGCCGGTCCGCCGGGTGCGGACCGTACTGAGGTCGCGGGGCCGCCGAGGCCGGTGAGGACCGCGGGAGCGCTGGGCGCGGGCCGGGGCACCCCGCCCGCCGCCCCGGAGGATCCGGACGAATCAGACGTACGGCCGTGATCTGCGCCACCCGGGCCTTCCTGGGCGGCGGCCCACTCCCGTTCGGCCGTACGCTGACCCGAGTCCCAGGGGCCGGCGGCGGTGACGACGCCGGCGGCCAGTGCGAGACCGACGGTGGCGGCACCCGCTGTGTACTGCCAGGTTCTGACGGGCCGCAGCCGGGTCGTGCGTGTGCGCAGCCGGGCGGCGGTGACGGTGGCGGCGCTCTGCAGTCGCGGCCGTACGGCGTCCGCGATCCGCGCCACGTGCGGTCTCGCGGCCCGCCAGGGCCTCAGTTCCGGCACGACCACCAGCCCCTTTCGCGATCACACACTGGCGTGAGGGACACTTAATCACCCGAAGTATGTGTTGATCATGGAGGAGCCACCGGTGGAGTTCGACGTCACGATCGAGATCCCGAAGGGTTCGCGGAACAAGTACGAAGTGGACCACGAGACGGGTCGGATCCGCCTGGACCGGCACCTCTTCACCTCGACGGTCTACCCGGCCGACTACGGCTACATCGAGGGCACCCTCGGCGAGGACGGCGACCCGCTGGACGCGCTGGTCATCCTGGACGAGCCCACCTTCCCCGGCGTGCTGGTGAAGTGCCGTGCCATCGGCATGTTCCGCATGCGCGACGAGGCCGGCGGCGACGACAAGGTGCTGTGCGTGCCCGCGTCCGACCCGCGGATGGAGCACCTGCGCGACATCCACCACGTCTCGGAGTTCGACCGCCTGGAGATCCAGCACTTCTTCGAGGTCTACAAGGACCTCGAGCCGGGCAAGAGCGTCGAAGGCGCCAACTGGGTCGGCCGCGCCGACGCCGAGGCCGAGATCGAGCGCTCCATCAAGCGCAACGGGGAGCACGGCGGCCACTGAGGCCCTCGCACGCCCCAGCAGACCGCTGACGGGTCGCACGCGCACGCGTGCGGCCCGTCCGGCTTATGTGCGCATACTGAGGCCTACGGAGTGTCGTACAGGGAGTGCTGCTGCAAGTGAGCGAGGCGGAGGACCGCAAACCGCAGTCGGACGAGGCGAGGAGCGGGTACGACTCCGAGGTCACGTCCGAGTTCGCCATTCCCGAGGGGCTCGCCGTGCCCAAGGTGGGCGGGGAGTCGGAGACGACGTCCGAGTTCGCGCTGCCGGACGGCCTGGAGGCGCCGCAGCCGGCCGGGGCGGAGCCGGAGGGGTCGGCGTTCAGCCCGCCGCGCACCTACAGCGCCAAGAGCGCCCCGCCGGCCTTCACTCCGCCCGGCGGGATACCCGCGGTCAGCCTCACCAAGGACGTGCCGTGGCAGGACCGGATGCGCACGATGCTGCGCATGCCGGTGGCCGAGCGGCCGGCACCGGAGAAGACGCACAAGCCGGAGGAGGGGGGTCCCGCCGTCCCGCGCGTGCTGGACCTGACGCTGCGTATCGGCGAGCTGCTGCTGGCCGGCGGCGAGGGCGCCGAGGACGTCGAGGCCGCGATGTTCGCGGTCTGCCGCTCCTACGGCCTGGACCGCTGCGAGCCGAACGTCACCTTCACCCTGCTGGCGATCTCCTACCAGCCCTCGCTCGTCGAGGACCCGGTCACCGCGTCCCGGACCGTGCGGCGCCGGGGGACCGACTACACGCGGCTCGCGGCCGTGTTCCGGCTCGTGGACGACCTGAGCGACCCGGAGACCCACATCTCCCTGGAGGAGGCCTACCGGCGCCTGGCGGAGATCCGCCGCAACCGGCACCCGTTCCCGAGCTGGGTGCTGACACTGGCCAGCGGGCTGCTCGCCGGCGCGGCGTCCCTGCTGGTCGGCGGTGGTGTGCAGGTGTTCGCGGCGGCCATGGTGGGCGCGATGCTGGGCGACCGGCTGGCGTGGCTGTGCGCGGGGCGCGGACTGCCGGAGTTCTACCAGTTCACGGTGGCCGCGATGCCGCCGGCCGCGATCGGCATCGCGCTGACGCTGGCGCACGCCGACGTCAACGCGTCCGCCGTCATCACCGGTGGACTGTTCGCGCTGCTGCCGGGGCGGGCCCTGGTCGCGGGCGTGCAGGACGGCCTGACCGGCTTCTACATCACCGCCTCGGCGCGGCTGCTGGAGGTGCTGTACTTCTTCGTCGGCATCGTCATCGGCGTCCTGGTGATGCTCTACGTCGGCGTGCAGCTCGGGGCGCACCTCAACCCCGACGCGGCGCTGCAGCTCCAGGAGCGGCCGCTGGTGCAGATCACCGCGTCCATGGTGCTGTCGGCGACCTTCGCGGTGCTGCTGCAACAGGAGCGGTCCACGGTCCTCGCGGTGACCCTGAACGGGGGCGTGGCGTGGGTCGTGTACGGCGCGATGCACGACACCGGCCGCTTCTCGCCGGTGGCGTCCACGGCCGTCGCGGCGGGACTAGTGGGCCTGTTCGGGCAGCTGCTGTCGCGCTACCGGTTCGTCTCCGCGCTGCCGTACACGACGGCGGCGATCGGACCGCTGCTGCCGGGTTCCGCGACGTACTTCGGGCTGCTGTCCATCGCGCAGAACGACGTCGACAAGGGGCTGGTGTCCCTGACGAAGGCGGCCGCGCTGGCGATGGCCATCGCCATCGGGGTGAACCTGGGCTCGGAGATCTCCCGGCTGTTCCTGCGGGTCGGCTCCGCCGACAAGCGCCGCGCGGCCAAGCGGACGAGGGGCTTCTGAGGCCCCTCAGCCCTGGTGGTACGGGGACTGGCCGGGGTACGGCTGCTGCCTTCCGTAGCCCTGCGGGTACGGCTCCTGGGGGTACTGCTGCTGCGGGTACGGCTCCTGCGGGTACGGCTGCTGCCCGTAGGGCTCCTGCGGGTACTGCTCGTGGTGCTCGTTGCCGTACTGGTCGCCGTACTGGTTGCCGTACTGGTCGCCGTAGGGCTGCTGGTGATGGTGGTCCGGCGTCGGGTCGATGCGGCGCAGCTGGGTGGTCGCGTCGTCCATGGCCGGGGGCACGGCGGCCGGGGCCGGGGCCGACTGCTGCTGCTGCTGCGGAGCGTTCTTGTTCTTCGCGCGGGCGCGCAGGAACTCGATGGCGATGGGGACCACCGAGACGAGGACGATCAGGATCAGGATCGCCTCGATGTTGGCCTTGACGAAGGCGATGTTGCCCAGCCACGAGCCCAGCAGGGTCACACCCGCGCCCCACAGGACGCCGCCGATGACGTTGAACAGCAGGAACGAGCGGTACCGCATGCCGCTGACACCCGCGATGATCGGCGTGAACGTGCGCACGATGGGCACGAAGCGGGCCAGGACCAGGGACTTCGGGCCGTACTTCTCGAAGAACTCGTGCGCCTTGACGACGTTCTCCTGCTTGAACAGGCGCGAGTCGGGGCGGTTGAACAGCGACGGGCCGACCTTCTTGCCGAACATGTAACCCGCCTGGTCGCCGAGGATCGCGGCGGCGCAGATCAGGGCGATGGCTCCCCAGAGGGGGAAGTTCAGCTGGTTGGACGTGATCAGCAGGCCGCAGGTGAACAGCAGCGAGTCACCCGGCAGGAAGAAGCCGATCAGCAGTCCCGACTCCGCGAAGACGATCAGGAGCAGGCCCCAGATGCCGAACGTGTCGAGGAGGTAGTTCGGATCGAGCCAGCTCGGGCCGAGGGCAAGCGTCGTCACGGTTCCGGGCTCCTGAGGGGGTGGGGAGACTACGGCGGCGGGTAGCGCGCGCCCAAAGCTATCAACGCCCGGTGAACGGTCCGGGTTCCCCGGGTTCCCTCAGGATGCACCCTGCGCCGCCCGGTACGAAGCTGTGGACCATGGGCATCGACGATTACGGCGGCGGCCAGACGCCCCAGGCGGATGTGCTGGTCGTCACCACGAACGACGTACCGGGTCACCGGGTGCAGCAGGTCATCGGCGAGGTGTTCGGGCTGACCGTGCGCTCCCGGCACATCGGCAGTCAGATCGGCGCCGGGCTGAAGTCGCTGGTCGGCGGTGAGCTGCGGGGGCTGACCAAGACCCTCGTGGAGACCCGCAACCAGGCGATGGAACGGCTCGTGGAGCAGGCACGCGCGCGTGGCGCCAACGCCGTGCTGGCGTTCCGCTTCGACGTGACGGAGGCCGCGGACGTGGGCACGGAGGTGTGCGCGTACGGCACGGCGGTGATCGTGGCCCGGGAGTAGACCCGTCCGGGCCACGGGAGCGGGCCCGCCCGGGACACGGCTCTCCGGTCCCGGGCGGTGGCCCTCAGGCGCTGTGCCGTGCCGTGTTCGCCTTGATGGCGTCACGCATGTACACGGCCAGTCCGGGGCGGATGTTCTCGTACGTCGCGGTGAAGCGCGGGTCGTCGACGTACATCTGTCCCAGACACGCGTGCAGTTCGTGCGAGCAGTCGTAGTAGCTGGAACAGATGAAGCGGCGGTGCTCCTCGGCGACGTCCATCGCCGCCACGGAGTCGGCCGGGACACCCTGGTCGAGCAGGCCGGCCATCCGGCCGTGGACGGCGTCCATCTCGCCGGTGATCCGCTTCCAGTCCTCCTTGGTGTAGGAGGCGGTCCGGCGCTGCGACTCCCGGTACTCCTCGGTGTCGCCCCAGCGCTGCTGGACCTCGTCGGCGTACTGGTCGGGATCGTGGTCCCCGAACACCTCGAACTTCTCCTCGGGCGTGAGCCGGATTCCCATCGTGCGTGCCTCCATGGCGTGCTCCACGGCCTCGGCCATCTTCTGCAGCTTCTCGATCCGTGCGGTCAGCAGTTCGTGCTGGCGCCGCAGATGCTCCCGCGGCTCCACGTCCGGGTCGTCGAGCAGGGCCGCGACCTCCTCGAGCGGGAAGCCGAGCTCCCGGTAGAACAGGATCTGCTGCAGCCGGTCGAGGTCGGCGTCGCTGTAGCGCCGGTGACCCGCGTGGCTGCGCTCGCTGGGGACGAGCAGACCGATGTCGTCGTAGTGGTGCAGGGTACGCACCGTGACCCCGGCGAAGCCGGCGACCTGTCCCACGGAATAACTCACTTCCGCTCCCTTCTCCCTTGCGCACTCCACCCTGGCTCCTCACGTCGCGTGAGGTGCAAGCCCGCGTGCCCGTCCGTCGGAGCGGACTTGGCGTCGGATGCATGCCCCTGCACCAAGGCGCCGAGCAGCCCGCCGAACGTCCGCCGGCCGTCAACTCCCGGCTGAACCTCGCCACCTTCGTCACCACCCGGCGGCGACATGCCGACCTTCGCGCTGAACTTCTCCCGGCCCGGCGCGCAGGTCGTGGCGCAGTACTACACGTTCCTGCGGCTGGGCCGGGACGGCTACCGGGCGGTGCAGCAGGCCTCCCGGGACGTGGCGCGCTCGCTCGCCGAACGGATGAGCGCCCTCGGCGACTTCCGGCTGCTGACGCGAGGTGACGAGCTGCCGGTGTTCGCGTGCACCACGGCCGAGGACGTCACGGCGTACGACGTCTTCGACGTCTCCCGGCGGCTGCGCGAGCGCGGCTGGCTGGTGCCGGCGTACACCTTCCCGCCGAAGCGGGAGCACCTGTCGGTGCTGCGGGTGGTGTGCCGCAACGGCTTCTCCTCGGACCTCGCCGAGCTGTTCGTGGAGGACCTCACCCGTCTGCTGCCCGAACTGCGCCGGCAGTCGCATCCGCAGACCCGGGACCGGGACGCGGCGACCAGCTTCCACCACTGAGCCCGGCGGCCGCCTACCGGATGTCCCCCGGGTGCCGCTCTCCCGTCGCGTACGGATTGTGCTGGCCCTCGGCGAGGATGCCGACGAACGGTTCGCCCTCGCCGGCGAAGGTGTAGGCGCCGGCCTCGAGGCGCTCGATGAGGCCCCGCGTCCAGGCGGCCTCACCGTCCGCCGTGTGCACCCACATGTTCATGATCTCGCCGATGTGGCCGAACTGCTGCGGCCCGTCCTCGGGGATGTAGTGCTCGGTGACGGTGTCCCGCCACGCGGCCAGCCGCCGCAGGCGCTCGCGCAGCAGCGCCACGACCTCCGCGCGCTCCAGGTCGACCATGAAACCGATCGCCGCGGAGAGCAGGTCGACGCCGCGGTCCCGGGCGACGAGCGCCTCCCTCAGCAGCGTGAAGTACTCCTGCGTGCCGCGCTCGGTGATCTCGTACTCCGTGCGCGGCGGCCCGCCGGCCGTGGACGGTGCCGTCTCGTGCGCGCGCAGCAGTCCTTGCTTCGCCATCTGCTTCAGGGCGTGGTAGATCGACCCGGGCTTGGCGTGGGACCACTCGTGCGCGCCCCAGTACTCCAGGTCGCCGCGCACCTGGTACCCATGGGCCCGCCCGTGCTGCCGGACGGCCCCCAGCACGAGCAGCCGGATGGTTGACATGGGGTCCAGGTTATGGCCGTCCCCGTTGCGGACCGCCCCGGCCCCGCACAGCCAGCTCCTTATCCCTGCCCGGCGTTCTCCCGGCCCGCCGCCTGCTCCTCGGCCACCAGCTCGAAGGCGGTCCTGCCGTCCAGGGACTCGCGGATGATGTCCGCGTGGCCGGCATGGCGGGCCGTCTCGCGGATCAGGTGCAGGGCCAGCCAGCGCAGCGACACCCGCTCGTCCGGCGGGAACCAGGGGTCGTTCGGCAGCGCGAAGGTGTCGTCCAGGCTGGGCACCGAGCGGAAGTAGGCCTCCGTCTCGGCGGCGACCTGCTCCCAGTACGCCAGCTGCTGCGCGAGCGTCTCGCCCTCGGCGAGCCGGAAGCACTCGTGCCAGTTCGACTCGTCCCGCTTGACCGCCGGCGGCTCGCCCTTGGCCCGGGCCACCCAGGTCTGCTCGGTCTCGGCGACATGCTTGACCAGGCCGGACAGCGACAGCTCGCTCGCGCTCGGCCGGCTCGCGGCCTGCTCCTCGGTGAGGCCGAGCACGGCCCGGCGGATGCCGCCGCGCTGCTCCTCCAGGAAGGACAGCAGCGCGCCCCGCTCGTCGCCCTGGGCTTCGGCTCGCACGTGAGTGACCATGACCGGCCGCCTTTCGTCTCGTCGACCGCCGGACTTTCCTGCCCGACACCGAAGACGTTACGGACCCTTGCGGTCAGCCTCTGTCCGCAAGGGTCCGACCGCGCTTATGCGGTCCCGTCAGAAGGGGAAGCGGCTGCGCCCGTGCTGCACCGAGATCCACTTCAGCGTCGTGAACGCCTCCAGCGTCGACTCGCCGTTCAGCCGGCCCGGTCCCGAGTGCTTCTCACCGCCGAAGGGAACGATCGGCTCGTCGTGCACCGTGCCGTCGTTCACATGGAACATCCCGGTGTCGATCTGCCGCGCGAACCGCACGCCCCGCTCGACGTCGGCGGTGAAGACCGCACCGCTCAGCCCGTAGGGGGTGTCGTTGACGAGCCGTACCGCCTCCTCCTCGCCGTCGAAGGGGATGACGAAGACGACCGGGCCGAAGACCTCCTGCCGCAGCAGCGGCGAGTCGGCCGGCACCCCGGTCAGCACGGCCGGCTCGACCAGCGTGTCCGTCGTGGTGCCGCGCACCAGCGCGGTGGCGCCTTCGGTGAGGGCCTGCTCGATCACCCCGGAGACGTCCTCCGCCTGCCGGGAGTCGATCAGCGGCCCGATGACGGTCGCCGGATCGCTCGGGTCGCCGGCCTTGAGCCCTCTCACCCGCTCGGCGAACTTCGCGGAGAACTCCTCGGCCACTGACCGGTCGACCAGCAGCCGGTTGGCGGCCATGCAGACCTGCCCCTGGTGCACGAACCGGCTGAAGACGGCGGCGTCCACGGCGTAGTCGACATCGGCGTCGTCCAGGACCACCAGGGCGCTGTTGCCGCCCAGTTCGAGCACCGCGCGCTTGAAACGGGAGGCGCAGACGGTGGCCACGTGCCGGCCGACCTGATCGGAGCCGGTGAAGGAGATGACCTTCGGCACCGGGTGCTCCAGGAACGCGTCGCCGATCTCCGCTATGTCGGTGACGACGACGTTGAGCACCCCGGCGGGCAGCCCGGCGTCCTCGAACAGCTTGGCTATCAGGGTGCCGCCGAGGACAGGAGTGTTCTGGTGCGGCTTGAGCACGACGGCGTTGCCGAGCGCCAGCGCCGGGGCGACCGACTTCAGCGACAGCAGGAAGGGCACGTTGAAGGGGCTGATGACGCCGACCACCCCGACCGGCACCCGGTAGACGCGGTTCTCCTTGCCGTCGATCGGCGACGGAACGATCCGCCCCTCGGGGCTGAGCGCCACGTGGGCCGCCTCGCGCAGGAACTCCTTGGCCAGGTGCAGCTCGAAGGCGGCCTTGCCCCGGGTGCTGCCCAGCTCGGCGATCATCGCCTCGGTGATCTCCGCCTCGCGCTCCTCGACGAGACGCAGCACCTTCTCCAGCACCGCCCGCCGGGCGAAGGGGTTGGTGGCCGCCCACTGCTTCTGGGCCCGCTCGGCGGCGCGGTAGGCGGCGTCGACCTCACCGACCGTGGCGATCGTGATCGAGGCCAGCTTGTCGTTGTCGTACGGATTGAAGTCGATGATGTCCCAGGAGCCGGTGCCCGGGCGCCACTCACCGTCGATGTACTGCTGCGCCAGGTCGGAGAAGTACGGTGACATGCGATCCCCCTGAATCCCTGCCTGCCGGGGCAGGCGAGTCGGCCTCGCTCACCTCGCGGTCTGATCGCACGTCATCGTACTTGCGTGTCAAGAGAGTTGAAGGAGTCCACGCAAAAGATCGCGGGTCTCGGACGGCCCGGGGCTGTCCTGCTGCAACTCCTTCAGCGCCTGCTCGTACTGGGCGACGTCCTCCGGCTTGTCCAGGTACAGCGCGCTGGTGAGCTGCTCGGTGAACACCACGTCCGACAGGTCGGACTCCGGGAAGCTGAGGATGGTGAAGGCGCCGGACTCGCCGGAGTGCCCGCCGAAGCTGAACGGCATGACCTGCAGCCGGACGTTGGGCCGCTCGGACATGTCGATCAGGTGCTGCAACTGCTCGCGCATCACCGCGCGGTCGCCGTACGGCCGGCGCAGGGCGGCCTCGTCGAGGACGACGTGGAACTCGGGGGCGTTCTCGGCGACGAGGTACTTCTGCCGCTCCAGCCGCAGCTCCACCCGCTTGTCGACGTCGGCCTCGCTCGCACCCTTCATCCCGCGCCGCACCACGGCACGCGCGTACGCCTCGGTCTGCAGCAGGCCGTGCACGAACTGCACCTCGTAGGCGCGGATCAGGGACGCGGCGCCCTCGAGGCCGACGTAGGTGGGGAACCAGCTCGGCAGGACGTCGGAGTAACTGTGCCACCAGCCCGCGACATTGGCCTCGCGAGCCAGGTTCACCAGGGCCGTGCGCTCCGCTTCGTCCGTGATGCCGTACAGCGTCAGCAAGTCCTCCACGTCCCTCGTCTTGAAGCTCACCCGGCCCAGTTCCATCCGGCTGATCTTCGACTCGGAGGCACGGATCGAGTACCCCGCCTGCTCGCGCGTGATCCCGCGTGCCTCGCGCAGCCGCCTGAGTTGCGAGCCGAGCAGCATGCGCCGCACCACTGATCCAGGCTCTCCCGCACTCACGTCCGCTGCCTCCCTACCGACTCCAGGGCCCGCAGTCTGCCACTAAAACACTTCGAGCAGTACTCGTCCGATTACAGAAACGGAAAAGCCACCTGTCGCCCTCGCGCGACTTCCGGCCATCAACGGGTAGGGAAGATGCGGAAGTTGGGTGGGAAGCGGGCAGAAAAAATGGCCAACAAGCGGCACGTGGGCATCCATTTCGGTCACGTGCACGTGCATCTGCCCTTGCATCTGGACTGCGCTTCCGAAACCATGGTCCCGCGCCACCGCTGCATCGCAACGACCGCGAACTCCCGGGAGTGCCTCGCATGGGGACGAATGGATCGACCATGCTCCAGCCGTTACGGCAGGGCCTTCCGCCGCTGGATCCCGCAGCCGTCTCCAACGCCGCCTCCACTTCCCTGCCCGCCCGTTACGAAGCCGTCGGCGAGGCGCGCCGATTCACCCGCCAGACCCTGGACCAGTGGGGACTGGGCGACCGCTTCGACGACGTGTGCCTCGTCGTCTCCGAACTCGTCACCAACGCGCTGCGGCACGCCACCCCGGCCGGGGGTGCGGCCGGTGATCCGCTGCCGCCCGTGCGGTTGCACCTGATGCGGTGGAGCGAGCGACTGGTGTGCGCGGTGCGCGACGCGAGCAAGGACGGCCCGGTGGCCCGCGAGGCCGACGACTTCGCGGCGGAGTCCGGCCGCGGGCTGTTCCTCGTCGAGTCCTTCAGCGACAGCTGGGGCTGGCACCCGCTGACGGGCGGCCTCGGCGGCAAGGTCGTCTGGGCCCTGTTCCGGCTGCCTTCCATATGACCCCTCCCGGCGTTCTTCGACGCCGGGTTTCTACGCGCGTCAAGCAAGCGCTCTCACACCGGGCACGCGTAACCCGTGATCATCCGCCGACGAGATGGTCGAACTCCCCGTCCTTGACGCCCAGCAGCATGGCCTCGATCTCCGCTCGCGTGTAGACGAGCGCGGGCCCGTCAGGGAACCGCGAGTTGCGCACGGCCACGTCCCCGCCCGGCAACCGGGCGAACTCCACACAGGAGCCCTGGGAGTTGCTGTGCCGGCTCTTCTGCCAGGAGACCCCGTGCAGGTGCGTGGCGGCGATGCCGTTGTACACGCCGGACGCGTTCTCAACGTCGGACACGTCGTGGTCCACAGGTCGCTCCCCGGTGGTGCACTGGCTGATGAGGCCATTGATGCAGTGGTCAACTGATCGGGATCATAACCCCGTTCACGTGCAGATGCCTGAGCAAATGCACGTGCACGCCAGGTGTTCCCCCGGTTACAGCTTTTGACGAGCGCTTTACGCGAACCGTTCCAGCGCCTGCCCCAGAGCAGCAAGAACATGTGCGCCCCAGCCACCGCCCATGATCCGCCGGGCCATCAGCTGCGCCGGATCGTCCGGATCGAAGCCCTCGTGCACCACGAACAGACGCGTTCCACGCCCCTCCTGTTCCAGCCGCCAGGTGATCGTCCAGTCGGCGGGATGGCCGGGATCGGCGTCCCGCCACCGCACGGCCAGCATCCGCTCCACGTCGAAGGCGAGAACCTCCACCTCGACGACACCGGAGAAACCGGTGTTGGGGCGCGGCACGGACGTCATCCGATACCGATGACCGACCGCGAGCCGGAACTCCCCGGAGCCGGGCATCTGCCACTGCGCAAGCAACTCCGGCTCGGTCAGCGCACGCCACACCTTCGCGGGCGGATGCGGAAAGAACTGGTCGACACGGACAGTGGTGAGATCGTCGTCGCTGCTCATGACGGGCCATCGTCGGGCATCCGGTCGAGCAGATCCCCCAGCCCCTTCAGCTGATCGCGCCAGAACCGCTCGTACGGATGGAGCCACTCCTGCACCTCGGCGAGAGGCACCGCCCGCAACCGGTAGATACGCTGCCGCCCGGACCGCTGCTCGGCGACAAGACCGGCGTCCCGGAGCACCTTCAGATGCTCCGACAGACTGGGCCGGCGCATGTCGAAGTGATCGGCGATCGCCTGCACCGGCTGGGGCCCGCCCTCCCGCAGCAACCGCAGCACCTCACGGCGCGTGGCGTTGGCAAGCGCGGCGAAGACACGGTCCTCGGCGGCGACATCAGGGGCCCCGGCACTCATAACGGCTTCAGAAGCCTTCCTTCTCCGTCAGCAGCATCAGACCGTTGCCGTCGGGATCGGCGAAGGAGGCCATACGGCCCCACGGTTGCTCCTCCGGCTCCCGCACCACGGCACCCGCCTCGGCGAGCCGGGCGCAGTCGGCGTCGACATCGGTCGTGACCAACATGATCCCCCGCGCCGACCCGGCCTCGAAATCGCCCATTCCCGGCCCCGCCAGCGTGAACGCGGTCTGCGCCCCCAGCGGCGCGACCTGGAGCCAACGCCCCGCGGGCATCTCCAGATCGGCGACGACCTCGAACCCGAGTACGTCGCGATAGAAGCGCAGGGCCCGGTCCTGATCGGAGACGGGGAGGGTGACGAAAGAGGCGTGACTGATGCTCATGGCCCACAACATACGTAGGCATCTCCCTACGCGTCAACCGTAGGATTTTCCCTACGCATCTCGTCTGGCCTTTGCCGATAAGTCACCCCTGCCGGGGCACCCAACGCGCCGCAGGCGCGGCGCACGCCACGACGAGACCGCGACCGGTGCGCCGCAGGCGCCCAGGGGTGCGGGGCTGCGTCGCTGTGCGGCACCGCCGCGTGGGCGTGAGCACCCCCGCTCACCCGCAGACGAACGACGGCTTCCAGGTCTGGCACCCCCTCCGTACCCGTTGGTAGCGTGCCCCGGTGACTTCCCCGACCCCCACCCGCCGCCTCGCGACCGCGGCCGCAGCCCTCACCGCCGCCCTGACCCTGGCCGCGTGCAGCGGCGGTGGCGGCGGCAGCGACGACGGGAAGACCACGGCCCCGGCAACGACCCGGTCCCCCGCGACCGGCGCCACCACCCCCCAGCCCCCCGCCGGCGCCTTGCAGGGCAACTGGCTCACCACCACCAACGGCAAGGCCGTCGTCCTGGTCCTCACCGAGACGCAGGCCGCCCTCTTCACCACCGGCGGCAGCGTGTGCAGCGGCCCGATCAAGGACCGCACGATCCAGCTCAAGTGCAAGGGCACGGCAACCGGCCACACCACCGGCCACATCGACTCCGTGGACAGGACGACGCTGAAGGTCACCTGGGTGGGTGACGTCGGTACGGAGACGTACACCCGCTCCGAGAGCGGCGGAATGCCCTCCCGTTTCCCCACGGCGGGCCTCGGCTCGTAACGCCGGGCCCGCGCATGCGCGATGATCCTGGGGCACCGTCACGATCTCAGGGGATTCCACACATGCGCGCCATGCCGATCACCGTCGCCGCCCTCGCGGCGGCACTCCTTCTCACCGCCTGCGACAGCGGCTCCGACAGCAACGACAAGGCAGGCGGCGGCGACGCCAAGGCCGCGAAGAGCACCGCCTGCCGCCTCGACGGCGTGGGCGCCGAGGTCGGCCCGGTCAGCGCCGCGCCCGCCGCCGGTGACACCGGTACCGTCACCGTCACGCTCACCAACACGGGTTCCGACTGCACCCTGGAGGGCTTCCCGAAGGTCGTCCTCCAGGCCGGAGACACCAAGGCGGCCGTCCCCGCCGACCAGGCGGCGCAGAGCCAGAAGCTGACGCTGGCCAAGGACGCGACGACGTCCTTCACGATCACCTACACGCGGGCGGCGGCATCGGCCGGCCCGCAGAGCCTGGCCGTGAAGACGGCGACGTTCGCCCTGCCCGGCGCGGAGGACACGCACGAGTTCCCCTGGTCGTACGGCGAGGTCGCGCTCAAGGGCAGCACTCCGGACGCCACGGTGGGCGGCTTCGAACAGGCCGGGGACTGACGGCACGCCTCGAGGTCACGGCGTCGTCACCCCACCGGCACTGCCATAGTTCACGATGCCGTGACCCCATCCCGCGAGACCGCCACCGCCCGGGAGCGCCCGGACCCCGGGACGCCGGCGCACGCGAGAAGCCCCCGCACCGCTGAGCCCGACGCACGGCTGAGCGCAATCGCACCGCGCAGTGCAACCGCACCGCACCGCACCACCTCGCAGAGCGCACTGCACCGCACCACCTCGCACAGCGCACTGCACCGCACCGCACCGCAGAGCGTCACGGCAGTCGTGGCCGGTCCCCCACCCGCGCCCGGTCCGCCGCGCGGGAGCCCTCGGTCCACCCCGCCGCGTCGCTCACCCCGCGCAGCCGGGTGGACACGGTCTCGGGGAACATCCGGTCGGCCGCGGCGCCGACAGCGACCTCGCGGGAGGCGAGCACCGGCAGCAGGTCGTCGCTCACCTGCGTCTCCGCGGCAACCGCGAGCCGCCCGCCTATCCGATGCGCGTACGCGGCGAGGAACGACTGCCGGAAGGTCTTCGTCCGCTTACGGCCGCCCTTGCGCTGCGCGGCCTCCGCCGCGGCCAGTGCCGACTGGGCCTGCACCAGCAGCGAGGTGTAGAGCAGCTCGACGGCCTCAAGGTCGGCCTCGAAACCGACGACCGTGGAGAAGCTCAGCGTCTCGTTCCACACCGCGCGGCAGTGATTGGCTGTGGCGACCGCGTCGAGCAGGACCGCCTTGGCCTGCTCGTACGGCGGCTCGACGCCGATCCGGCAGGCGCCGGGCGCGTCGGGGGCTGGCGCCTGCGCGTCGAGCAGCGCCTCGTCGACGCTGTGCCGGGCCATCAGCTCCTGTGCCTTGGCGGTGAGCGCCTCGGCCTCCTCCGGGTAGCCGGTCGCCTCCGCCTTGGCGAGGAGAGCGCGGATCCGGCCCAGCATCCGGGAGTCGGTGCTGCGCGGCCGGCGCGGTTCCTCCAGGGGCTCCAGCGCGGGCAGGCGCACCAGCAGCCGGTACAGCTCGAGGACGGCGGTGGCGTGGGTGAAACGGTCGGCACGGGCCGGCGCGGGAGGGGGCAGCTCCTCGATCTGCGCCCGCCAGCGCGCGCTGCGGACCCGGTCGTCGGGCGCCTGCGCCCGCACCAGATCGGCGGCCAGCCGCACGTGGACGTCGTCCAGTTCGCGCCGCACGATCCGCACGAGGTCGGCGGGCTGCCAGCCACGCCGCCAGAGCACCGCGACGAACTCCCGCCCACGCCGCTCGACGTCGGCGTCGGCCGCCGGGTCGGCGGCCAGCAGAGAGGCACCGGTGTCCAGGGTGGTCACACCGGTGTCGTACAGGGCGGCCTCGAAGGCCCGGTCGACAGCGCTCACCCGACGATCGTGACACGGGGCACTGACAACCCGAGGACTGCCTTCGCCCAGCAGGCGCCTCGAGCGCCCTCATGTCAACCAAGGGTTGACACCTCATGCATGTCAACCTAAGGTTGACACATGGCGAAGAATCCCGCTGTCACGACATCCGTCCGCCTCGACGACCTCATCGCGGCCATCAAGAAGGTTCACGAAGAACCCCTCGAACAGCTCGAGGACGCGGTGATCGCTGCGGAGCACCTCGACGAGGTGGCCGACCATCTGATCGGCCACTTCGTCGACCAGGCCCGCCGCTCCGGCGCCTCATGGACCGACATCGGCAAGAGCATGGGCGTCACCCGGCAGGCGGCGCAGAAGCGGTTCGTGCCCAAGGAGTCGGCCGATCTCGACCCCAGCCAGGGCTTCAACCGCTACACCCCACGCGCCCGCAACGTCGTCGTGGCCTCCCACAACGAAGCCAAGGCGGCGCACAGCGCCGAGAGCGTCCCCGAGCACCTGATCCTCGGCCTGCTCGCCGAACCGGAGGGGCTGGCCGCCAAGGCGATCACCGCGCAGGGCGTCACCCTCGACGCGGTCCGCGAGGCCGCGCGGGCGGCGCTCCCGCCGGCCGTGGAGGACGCCCCCGACCTGGTGCCGTACAGCTCCTCGGCGAAGAAGGTCCTGGAGCTGACGTTCCGCGAGGCGCTGCGCCTCGGTCACAACTACGTCGGCACCGAACACATCCTGCTGGCCCTGCTGGAGCACGAGAACGGCGAGGGCGTCCTCAGCGGACTGGGCCTCGGCAAGCCGGCCACCGAACGGCACGTCGCGGAGTTCCTCACGTCCCTCCACGCGGACGGGCAGGACTGACCCCCGCTGGAGGCGCCCCCTGAAAGGCGACCGCAAGAACACCGCGACGACGGCCGTCCGCCCAGCTCAGCGCCTTTGTCAGACCCCTCTGCCACACTCGCGACATGGCCGACCGCTGGGCACTCGCTCCGGCCGAGGACGGTGGCGTGGACGTCGCCCCCCTCGGCCCGGACGGGCTGCCCGCCGGTCCCGTCCAGCGGGAGGAGGACCCGGCGCGAGCCGTGCGCGGCAGGCCGCGCGTCACGCGCTGGGTGTGGCGTTCCACCGCCGAGATCTATCCGCGTCTGCTCGCCGCGGGGGTGCGAGTCGAGCGGTGCTACGACGTCGAGGACGCCGAGACTCTGCTGCTGGGCCACGAGGGACGCTCCGGCGAACCCCGTTCGGCGGCCGCCGCGCTGGCCAGGCTGCGCGGCGGCCCCGTACCACCGGACCCGCCCCAGCGGTCCGCCGAGCCGGGCGCCCAGTCCCCGCTCTTCGAACCGCAGGGCACCCGCCTGCCGCTGACCGACCTCCTCGAGGTCTACGCCGAGCAGCAGCGCCGGCACGCGCGCGCCGAACACCCCGACCGGATGCGGCTGCTGACGGCCGCCGAGTCGGCCGGGATGCTGGTGGCCGCCGAGATGAACCACGCGGGGCTGCCCTGGAGCGCGGACGTGCACCGCGCGCTGCTGCACGACCTGCTCGGCGAGAGGTACGCGGGCGGGGGCGAGCCGCGCCGCCTGGCCGAGCTCGCGGACGAGGTCTCCGCGGCCTTCGGGCGCCGGGTCCGGCCCGACCTGCCCGCCGACGTGGTCAAGGCGTTCGCGCAGGCCGGGATCAAGGTCAGGTCGACCCGCCGCTGGGAGATCGAGTCCGTCGACCATCCGGCGGTGAAGCCCCTGCTGGAGTACAAGAAGCTGTACCGCATCTGGGTCGCCCACGGCTGGTCCTGGCTGCAGGACTGGGTGCGCGAGGGCCGGTTCCGCCCGGAGTTCCTCGCGGGCGGCACGGTCACCGGACGCTGGGTCACCAACGGCGGGGGCGCGCTGCAGATCCCCCGCGTGATCCGCCGGGCGGTGGTCGCCGACCCCGGCTGGCGGCTCGTCGTCGCGGACGCCGACCAGATGGAGCCGCGCGTGCTGGCGGCGATCTCCCGCGATGCGGGGCTGATGGAGGTGGCCGGCCGCGAGAGCGACCTGTACCAGGAGGTGTCCGACCGCGCCTTCGCCGGTGACCGCGACCAGGCGAAGATCGCCGTGCTCGGCGCGGTGTACGGCCAGACCTCGGGCGACGGTCTGAAGAACCTGGCCGCCCTGCGCCGCCGCTTCCCGAAGGCCGTGGCGTACGTCGACGACGCCGCCCGGGCCGGCGAGGAGGGCCGTCTGGTGCGCACCTGGCTGGGCCGGACCTGCCCGCCGGCGGCGAGCGCGGCCGACGACGCGGGCGAGGGCATCCCGGTGGCGGAGGACGACTCCGGGGAGCGGGCCTGGGTGCCGGGTTACGCCTCGACCGACGCCCGCGCCCGGGGCCGCTTCGCGCGCAACTTCGTCGTCCAGGGCAGCGCCGCCGACTGGGCCCTGCTGCTGCTCGCCGGGCTGCGGCAGCGGTGCGCGGACATGGCTGCCGAGCTGGTGTTCTTCCAGCACGACGAGGTGATCGTGCACTGTCCCGAGCAGGAGGCCGCGGCGGTCGTCACGGCGATCCGGGAGGCGGCCGACCTGGCGGGCAGGCTGACGTTCGGCGAGACGCCGGTGCGGTTCCCGTTCACGACGGCGGTGGTCGAGTGCTACGCCGACGCGAAGTGACCGCCTGTGGGACCGGCGCTCGCCCGGCCGAGAACAACCGGCTGTCGATCGACTGATTTTTATGTGATCATGACATCCGATCCCGGTCCGACGGTGCGCGCGGTGCACATCGTGCACGCGCTGCTCGGGGGAGTGTCGCCGCCGTGGCCGGATCCGGGGACATACGAGGACCCTGGCCGTCAGAGGTGAACGACCGGGGTCCTCGTCCCCACTCTCCGCTCTCGGGCCGCCCGTTCAGATCACCGGGGGCCGCCCCAGCCGGGTCAGCCGCCACACCGTGCGCCACCGCATCGGGCGCCGCTCACCAGCCGGTTCACGCAGCCCCTCGGCGAACCCCCCGAACCAGGCACGCAGTCCGGCCGCCGACCGGGTGCGCAGCAGGGTGACGGCGATCCACACGCCGAGGTGGACGGGGATGAGCGGCAGCGGCAGCCGGCGCCGTACGAGCCAGACGCGGTTGCGGGCCGTGACGCGGTGGTAGATGGCGTGCCGGGCCGGTGAGGTCTTCGGGTGCTGGAGCAGCAGCTCGGGCGCGTAGAGGATCTTCCAGCCCGCGTCGGCTGCCCGCCAGGCCAGGTCGGTCTCCTCGTGCGCGAAGAAGAACTCCGCGGGCCAGTCGCCGATCTGGGCCAGCATCGCCGTCCGGAAGGCGTGCCCGCCACCCAGGAACCCGGTGACATACCCGCCCCGCAGCGGGTCCGCGTTGCCCGCCCGCGGCACGTGCCGGCGCTGGGTCTCCCCGTTCTCGTCGGCGATACGGAACCCGACGATGCCGAGCCGCTCCTCCTCGGCGAACAGTTCCGCCACGCGGCGCAGCACGTCCGCGTCGACGAGCAGCCCGTCGTCGTCGAGTTCCACCACGACATCGACGTCACCGAACTCGCGCAGCCGGGCGAGGGCGACGTTGCGTCCGCCGGGGCAGCCGAGGTTCTCGTCCGTCTCGATGACGGTGACCTCGCCGGGCAGCGACAGCCGCTGGGCGAACTCCGGCAGCCGGCAGCCGTTGCCGACGATCACGACGCGGGCGGGCGCGAGATCCTGCTTGGCCACGGACTCCAGCAGGGCGTCGACCTCGGCGGGCCGGTTCCCCATGGTCACCACGGAGACCGCGATCCTCGGCTCCACCAACGCCCCTCACCCCATCCGGCTGTCGACCGCGCCCACGTCCTCGCCGCGCGGGCGGTCGTTCACCAAGATGTTGCCTCAGAGCCGGGGGTTGTCCGGGAACCGATGCGCTTTGCGCCCTCTTTACGCCGTTTTCCTCACAGCGGCGGAACGCATGCCCTGCCGCAAGAGGAAGCCGTCCGCCGCCGAAGGGCGATCAGGCGGCCCCGATCTCCCGCAGGTCCGCGTATCCCGCCCGGAAGCCGGGCGAGTTCATCTCGACGTCCGTGCTTCCGGCTTCGACGGTCTCCACCTTCCACAGCTTGCCCGCGATCTCGACGGTGCCGCCCTCGCGTACGTCGTCGTAGAAGGCGAGCTGTCCCTTGCCGACCGCGGTCACGCTGATCGCCGCCCGGGCAGGACCGGCTTCGATGTCGGTGACCACCGCGCCCATGCCCGGCCCGTTGTCGGGCACGTGCCAGCGCAGCCGCCAGTGTCCGTCGTGCGTGGTCGGCCACTTGTCCGTGGATGCACCCTGGTTCGCGCCCTGGCGCTCCGCCGTGGTGAGGACCACACGGTAGGTACAGATCTGGGCGACCGCGAAGGACCGCCCCTTCAAGGTGACCTTCTGCCCCACGGCCACGGTCTGCTTCGCCCCGCCGACGCCGAGCACGGCGCTGCGGTGCCTCCCGTCGGCACCGGCCTCGGAGTAGCTCACCGTGCCGACGCCCGGCAGCACCCTCGCTCCGCCCTTCAGCAGACGCAGCCCCTCGGCTCCTTTGCCGCCCTCGCACTCCGGCCCCTTGTCCGCGGCCGGAACAGCCCGGGGCGACGAGGACGCCGAAGCCGAGGGGCCCGCCGTATCGGACCCCCGCGCCCCACTCGCGGCACCACCGCACCCGGCCAGCAGCAGCACGAGGCACACGCCGCCGCCCGGTTTCGCGAACCTCATCCCGCCCCCGCAGTTCCTGTGACGCCTGACGCGAAGCCACGTACAACACGACGAAACCCCAGGTCAGCTGTTATCTGACCTGGGGTCCCAGTGGAGCCGCTTTCGGGATTCGAACCCGAGACCTACGCATTACGAGTGCGTTGCTCTGGCCATCTGAGCTAAAGCGGCGCGCTGCCGGCACCATGGTGCGATCGGCAACGACGGTAAGTCTACACAGTTTCCAGGGGTGCTTCGCACCAGCCCCGAAGCGGGGGCTCCGGGGCCGGTGACGCGGGCTACGAACAGCGCTTCCCGCTGGTCGGCGCGGTGCCGCGCAGCAGGTAGGCGTCGATCGCGGAGTCGATGCAGGAGCTGCCGCGGCCGTAGGCGGTGTGGCCGTCGCCGACGTAGGTGAGCAGGCGGGCCGAGGACAGCTGACCGGCCAGGGACTGGGCCCAGCGGTAGGGGGTCGCCGGGTCGCGGGTGGTGCCGACGACCACGATCGGGGCCGCGCCCCCGGCTTCGATGCGCTGCGGTTCGCCGGTCGCCTTCACGGGCCAGTACGCGCAGTTCAGGGAGGACCAGGCGAGACCCGCGCCGAAGACCGGGGACGCCTTCTCGAAGGCGGGCAGGGCTTTCTCCACCTCCTGCGGGCTGTCGAAGGCGGGCGGCAGATCCAGGCAGTTCACGGCGGCGTTGGCGAACATCAGGTTCGCGTAGCGGCCGCCGGCGTCCCGCTCGTAATAGCTGTCGGCGAGGGACAGCAGTCCGGCGCCGTCGTTCTGCTTCATCGCCGAGGTGAGGGCCTCGCGCAGCTGCTCCCAGGCCGCCTCGTCGTACATCGCCGCGATCACGCCGGTCGTGGCGAGCGCCTCGCCGAGTTTGCGGCCGTCGGCGTCACCGGCCGGAATGGGATGCGCGTCCAGCTTCCGGAAGAACGCCTTCAGGTTGTCGCCGACCCGCTGCGGCGAGGTGCGCGGGCCGCCGAGCGGGCAGTCGGCGTGCTTCACGCAGTCCTTCGCGAAGGACTGGAACGCCGTCTCGAAGCCGGCCGTCTGGTCCAGGTTCATCCGGCGCGCGGAGAGGGACGGGTCCATCGCACCGTCCAGCACCAGCCGCCCCACCCGGTCGGGGAACAGCCCGGCGTACGTCGCCCCCAGGAACGTACCGTAGGACGCGCCCACGTAGTTCAGCTTCCGGTCCCCCAGCGCCGCCCGCACGATGTCCATGTCCCGCGCCGCCTCCACCGTGGAGACGTGCCGCAGCAGCTTCGCCGAGTGCGCACCGCAGCCCTCCGCGAACTTCTTGTACGCCTGGACCAGATCGTCGGTCTCCTCCTGGTCGTCAGGCGTGACGTCGGTCTGCGTGTACGCGTCCATCTGGCGCCCGTCGAGGCAGGTGACGGGCTCGCTGCGGGCCACGCCCCGCGGGTCGACGGCGACCATGTCGTACCGGGCACGGACCTCGGCCGGGTAGCCGACGCCGGCGTAGTCCTGGAGGTAGCCGACCGCCGAGCCGCCGGGGCCCCCGGGGTTGACCAGCAGCGACCCGAGCGGCTTGCCCGGCCCGGTGGCCTTCTTGCGGGCCACCGCGAGCCGTACGTCCCCGGCGCCGGGCCGTGCGTAGTCGAGCGGTGCCTTCAGCGTGGCGCACTGGAAGCCGGGGACACCACAGGCACGCCAGCTGGGTTTCTGGCCGTAGTACGACGCCAGCGCGGACGGCGTGGCATGCGGGAGCGGGGCCAGTGCCACCTGGGCCGCCTGGGCCGCCGTCGAACTGCGGGTGGCCGTCGAACCGCCGTCGGAGCAGCCGGAGACGAGCACCACCGCGGCGGCCAGAAGGCCGACAGCGGCGCGGGACCTGCGGAGAGTGCGCCTTGTGTGCATTCGGCGAGCGTAACGCTGTGCGACCGCCCGGGCGCGTTGCGTGCTCGACGTGACCCGTACGAGTTACGGCACCCGAAGCCCGGCACGGGGCGCCTCGCAGGACCCCGGTACACGGCGGCCTCGCTGGAGCCCGGCACACGGCGGCCTCGCCGGAGCCCGACGCAGGACGGCACTCCGGAAGCCGGCAGGGGCAGCCTCGCAGGAGCCCGGCACGCCGCGGCCCCGCCGAAGACCGGCACAGGCGGCGCACCATGCCGCTCGTGGGCGGCTCAGCCTGCTCTGAGGGCCATCGTCATCGCTTCCACCGCCAGCAGCGGCGCCACATTGCGGTCGAGGGCCTCGCGGCACGCGGCGATGGCCTCGAGGCGGCGCAGGGTGGACTCGGGCGTGCCGGCGCGGGCGAGGCGCTCCAGCGCGTCCTCGGCGTCCGCGTTGGCGATGGCCACGCGGGAGCCGAGCTGGAGGGCGAGGACGTCACGGTAGAAGCCGGTGAGATCGGTCAGCGCGAGGTCCAGGCTGTCGCGCTGGGTGCGGGTGCGGCGCCGTTTCTGCTTGTCCTCGAGGTCCTTCATCACGCCCGCCGTACCGCGGGGCAGCCGACCGCCCTGCACCGCGCCGAGCGCCGCCTTCAGCTCCTCGGTCTCCTTGGCGTCCAGCTCCTCCGCCAGCGCCTTGGCGTCCTCCGCGGCGGCGTCGACGAGCTCCTGGGCGGCCCGTAGAGCACTGCCGACGTCCTCGACGCGCAGCGGAAGCTTCAGCACGGCGGCCCGGCGCTCCCGCGCGGCCGGGTCGGTGGCCAGTCGGCGGGCCCGGTCGACGTGCCCCTGCGTGGCGCGGGCGGCGGCGGCCGCGACGTCCGGCTCGACGCCCTCCCGCCGGACCAGCATGTCGGCGACGGCCTCGACCGACGGCGTGCTCAGGTTCAGGTGGCGGCAGCGGGAGCGGATCGTCGGCAGGACGTCCTCGATCGACGGGGCGCACAGCAGCCACACCGTGCGCGGGGCGGGCTCCTCCACGGCCTTGAGGACGGCGTTGGCCGACTTCTCGTTCAGCCGCTCGGCGTCCTCGACGAGGATGACCTGCCAGCGGCCGTTCGCCGGTGAGGTGAACGACTTGCGGACCGTGTCCCGCATGTCCTCGGCGAGGATCTGTGTGCCGACGGCGGCGACGGTCGTGACGTCCGCGTGCGTGCCGATGAGCGCGGTGTGGCAGCCGTCGCAGAAGCCGCAGCCGGGCACGCCGCCCAGCGCGCGGTCCGGGCTCACGCACTGCAGTGCGGCCGCGAAGGACCGCGCCGCCTGGACGTGCCCGGCGCCGGGCGGTCCCGTGAACAGCCAGGCGTGTGTCATCTTCGACGCCTGTGGCACCGGCCCGCCGGTCTCGATCGCACTCACCAGGGCATCGGCGTCCCGGGCGGCGGCGGCTAGCTGGTCGCTCACCCGCTCCTGCCCGACCAGGTCGTCCCACACGGCCATGGGTCACCCCGCCCTTTCGTCCTGCATCACTTGCGGGCTCCATTGTGCGGGCGACCACTGACAACCGACGCCGCGGCCGGGTCCCGCCGGGAGGCCGAGGCCCGCGACCCGGCCCGCGCACGACCCGGCCCGCGCAGGCCCCGGGCGCCGGTTCTCACCGACACCGTCAAGGGCCCACGCCGGGCACGGCCGCGTTCACCGGCACCGTCCGGGACCGGCGCCGGGCACGGCCGGGTTCAGCGGCCCCGGCCCCGCCCGCGACCGCGGCGGTCCTCGTCGTGCTCCTCGTCGTCGTAGCGCGAGCCCAGCAGTTCGTCCGCCAGGGTCGGCAGGTCGTCCAGCGGGGTCTCCTCGGCCCAGTCGGAGCGGGGACGACGCGTGGGCGTACCGTCCGCGTCGAGCTGCGGAAGCTCACGGGTGCGGTCGTCCGAGCCGTCCGGTCGCGGGCCCGCCGGCTCGTCGCGGAAGTATCCCGGCGGCACCCGGTCCGCGGCGCTCTCCTCGCGCACGGGCGGCAGCACGGCCGTCTCGTCGGCCGCGCTCTGCGGGACCTGCGGCAGCACCGCCGTCTCGTCCGCGGCACCCGGCGGCACCGGCGGCTGCGGCAGTTCCGCCGTCACTTCGGCCTGCGGCAGTTCCGTGGTCACCTCGGCGTCGGATGTCTCGGCACGCTTACCGGCACGGTCGTCACCGGATCCCTGGGCCGCCGAGCCCTCGGGCCGCTCGTCGCTCACCGCGCGCAGGACCGCCGTCTCCTCCAGCGGCCCGCCCGTCGCGTTGGTCGGTGTGACCACCGGCGTCGGCACGGTCGCCGCGTCGGGCGTCACCGCCGGCGGGGTCGGCCTGGGGCCGGCCTGGGCGGTCGCCGCGGCCTGCTCCGCCGCCCGGCGTGCCTCCTCGGCGCGCAACAGAGCCTCCTCGGCCTTGCGCTGCTTCTCCAGGCGCTGCCGTTCGGCCTCGGCGCGCAGCCGGGCCTCCTCCTCGGCCTGCTTGCGCCGCTGCTCCTCCTCGGCCTTGCGGCGGGCCTCCTCCTCGGCGCGGGCCTTCTCCTCGGCGAGCAGCCGGGCCCGCTCCTCCTCGGCACGACGGCGTGCTTCCTCGGCCCGCTGCCGGGCCTCCTCGGCCTGCCGCTCGGCCTCGCGGCGCTGGGCCTCCTCCAGCTCGCGCCGCTTGCGCTCCTCCTCCTCGGCACGCAGCCGGGCGAGCTCCTCCTGACGCTCGCGCTCCAGGCGCTCCTCCTCGGCCTTGCGGGCGGCCTCCTCCTCGGCCTTGCGCCGGGCCTCCTCCTGGGCCTTGATCTCGGCCTCGGAGAGCGGCAGCACCTGGTCCAGCCGGTGCCGGATGACGGTCGTGACCGCCTCGGGCTCCTGACCGGCGTCGACCACCAGGTAGCGCCCGGGGTCGGCGGCGGCCAGCGTCAGGAAGCCGGAGCGCACGCGCGCGTGGAACTCCGCCGGCTCCGACTCCAGCCGGTCCGGCGCCTCCGTGAACCGCTCACGCGCGGTCTCCGGCGCCACGTCCAGCAGCACGGTCAGATGCGGTACGAGGCCGTTGGTCGCCCAGCGGTTGATCCGGGCGATCTCCGTCGGGGACAGGTCGCGGCCCGCGCCCTGGTAGGCCACGGAGGAGTCGATGTACCGGTCGGAGATGACGACCGCCCCGCGTTCCAGGGCGGCCCGCACGACCGTGTCGACGTGCTCGGCGCGGTCGGCGGCGTACAGCAGCGCCTCCGCGCGGTGGGACAGCCCGGCCGACGACACGTCCAGCAGGATCGAGCGCAGCCGCTTGCCGACCGGCGTGGCGCCCGGCTCGCGCGTGACGACGACCTCGTGGCCCTTGCCGCGGATCCACTCGGCGAGCGCCTCGGCCTGCGTGGACTTGCCGGCGCCGTCGCCGCCTTCCAGGGCGATGAAGAAGCCGCCGGCGGCGGGCGCCTGCACCGGGTCGTCACCGAGCAGCGCGTCCCGCAGGTCATGCCGCAGGGGCACGCCCGCGCGGTCGTCGACCTTGGCGAGCACCAGCACGGCCACCGGCAGCAGCAGCGCGCCGACGAGCATCAGCGTGAACGCGGCGCCCCCGTGGGCGAAGACGAACTTGCCGTTCTCCAGACGGTGCGGCCCGATCCCGGCGGCGACCAGCGGCGCCACCACGGCGGCGAGAGCGACCAGGACCCGGACCACGGCGTGCAGATGCTCGGTGGTGCGGGCCCGGCGGTTGTCCTCGGTCTCCTGGTCGAGCAGGGTGTGCCCGGTGTTGGCGGCGACGCCCGCGCCGACACCGGCCAGGGCGACGATCAGCAGGACGCTGGTGACGTCCGGGACGAGCCCCGCGGCCAGCAGGGCGATGCCCGTGAAGGCGATCGACAGCGACAGCAGCCGGCGCCGCGACAGCGACACCAGCACCTTCGGGGCCGTACGGATGCCGACCACGACACCGCCGGTCAGCGCGGCGACGAGCAGGCCGTACAGCACCGGGCCGCCGCCCAGGTCCTTGGCGTGCAGCACGCACACGGCGACGGCGGCGGAGATCGCCCCGGCGACGGCGGCGCACGCGAACACCAGCAGCGGGATCGCGCCGGTGCGGCCCTTGTCGGCGCCGGTACCGGTCTTCGGGCGGCGCAGGCCCTCCAGGGGCGACCGGGCGCGCGGGGTGCGCGTGGCGGGCAGCTCGAGGTAGGTCAGCACGGACAGCGAGGCGGCGAACAGGCCGGCCGCCAGATACGAGGCGAGGGCCGCCGTGTGCTGGTCGAACCAGTCGATGCCGGTGCCCAGCAGGTTGTTCAGCAGCGCGGCGAGGACCAGGGCGGCCGCGCCGAGCGGGACCGAGACGAAACCGGTCCGCAGGGACAGACGGCGCAGAGCGTCCAGGTGGTCGGGCAGCGGCCGTACCGTGGCGCCCTCGGGCGGCGGCGCGGGCAGCAGCGCGGGCGCCGCGCTCTCCCGGCACACCGCCCACAGTCGCTCGGCGACCGAGGTGAGGAAGGCGGTGACCAGCAGGGCGGCGAGAGCGTTCCGCGGCGTCCAGTCGATCCACAGGGGCGCCACGATGAGCAGCGCCGCCCGCACGCCGTCCGCGCCGACCATGGTCCAGCGGCGGTCGAGCGGGCCGTCCGGCGAGGTCAGGCTGGTCAGCGGGCCGAGGAGGACCGCGCCGCAGAGCAGGGTGGCCAGTATGCGCACCCCGAAGACGGTCGCCACTGCGAACGCCACGCCCCGGTAGCCGCCGCCGAAGGAGCCCTGGCCGATGGCCGCCTGCAGGGCGAGGAGGACCAGGACCAGCAGAGCGAGGACGTCTCCGACACCACCCACCAACTGCGCGCTCCACAACCGCCTGAGCTGCGGATGGCGCAGCAGCGCACGGACGGCGCGCTCGCGGGAGTCCGCTACCAGGGCGTCGTCCGGGACCGGGTGGGGGGCCGTTGGCTGGTCGGCTCGCGTCATGCATTCAGACTATCGGGCGCCACCGTCAGTCACCGGCGACCGTCCGAACAGACGCGCGCCCCGACACCGATGTGGGTGCCGGGGCGTGCCTTTTCGCGAACGCCGGGCGTGCCGTGCGCCGGCCGCGGCCGGACAGCGCGTCCGCCGAGGGGCTGTCAGTCCTCGGCCGCCGCCTTGGACGCCGCGGTCTTCTTCGCGGTCGTCTTCTTGGCCGTGGTCTTCGCCGTGGTCGTCTTCTTCGCGGCGGTCTTCTTGGCGGTCGTGGTCTTCTTCGCCGTGGTCGCCTTCTTCGCCGCCGTCTTCTTGGCGGGCGCCTTCTTGGCCGTCTTCTTGGCCGGGCCCTTGGCGCGCTTCTCGGCGAGCAGCTCGAAGCCGCGCTCCGGGGTGATCGTCTCGACGCTGTCGCCGGAGCGCAGGGTCGCGTTGGTCTCCCCGTCCGTGACGTACGGACCGAAGCGGCCGTCCTTGACCACGACCGGCTTGCCGCTGACCGGGTCCTCGCCCAGCTCCTTCAGCGGCGGCTTGGCTGCCGCCCGACCGCGCTGCTTGGGCTGCGAGTAGATCTCCAGCGCCTCTTCCAGCGTGATCGTGAAGAGCTGCTCCTCGGACTGCAGCGACCGCGAGTCCGTGCCCTTTTTCAGGTACGGCCCGTAGCGGCCGTTCTGGGCGGTGATCTCCTGGCCCTCGGCGTCGGTGCCGACCACGCGCGGCAGCGACATCAGCCGCAGCGCGTCCTCGAGGGTCACCGTGTCCGGGGACATCGACTTGAACAGCGACGCCGTGCGCGGCTTGACCGCGTTCTTGCCGGTCTTCGGGGTGCCCTCGGGGAGGATCTCCGTGACGTACGGACCGTAGCGGCCGTCCTTGGCGACGATCGTGTGACCGGTCGCCGGGTCGGTGCCCAGCTCGTAGTCGCCGCTCGGCTTGGCGAGCAGTTCCTCGGCGAGCTCGACGCTCAGCTCGTCCGGCGCCAGGTCGTCCGGGATGTCGGCCCGCTGGTGCTGCTCGGTGTCCTTCTCGCCGCGCTCGATGTACGGCCCGTAGCGGCCGACGCGGAGCACGATGTCGTTGCCCACCGGGAACGAGGACACCTCACGGGCGTCGATCGCGCCCAGGTCGGTCACCAGTTCCTTGAGGCCGCCGAGGTGGTCGCCGTCGCCGTTGCCGGCGTCGGCCGCGGCGCCCTCGGCGTTGCCCTCGCCGAAGTAGAAGCGCTTCAGCCACGGCACGGCCTGCGCCTCGCCGCGGGCGATGCGGTCGAGGTCGTCCTCCATCTTGGCGGTGAAGTCGTAGTCGACGAGCCGGCCGAAGTGCTTCTCCAGCAGGTTGACCACGGCGAAGGAGAGGAAGGACGGCACGAGGGCCGTGCCCTTCTTGAACACATAGCCGCGGTCGAGGATGGTGCCGATGATCGACGCGTACGTCGACGGGCGGCCGATCTCGCGCTCTTCCAGCTCCTTGACCAGCGAGGCTTCGGTGTAGCGGGCCGGGGGCTTGGTGGCGTGCCCGTCGACCGTGATCTCCTCGGCGGACAGCGCGTCGCCCTCGGCGACCTGCGGCAGCCGGCGCTCGCGGTCGTCCAGCTCGGCGTTCGGGTCGTCGGCGCCCTCGACGTAGGCCTTGAGGAAGCCGTGGAAGGTGATCGTCTTGCCGGACGCGCTGAACTCGACGTCCCGTCCGTCGGCGGCCGCACCGGCGATCTTCACGGTGACGGAGTTACCCGTCGCGTCCTTCATCTGGGAGGCGACGGTCCGCTTCCAGATCAGCTCGTACAGCCTGAACTGGTCGCCGGTCAGGCCGGTCTCCGCGGGCGTGCGGAAGCGGTCACCCGAGGGACGGATCGCCTCGTGCGCCTCCTGCGCGTTCTTCACCTTGGCGGCGTAGGTACGCGGCTGGGGCGGCAGGTAGTCGGCGCCGTACAGCTGCGTGACCTGGGCGCGGGCGGCCGCGATCGCGGTGTCGCTCAGCGTCGTGGAGTCCGTACGCATGTAGGTGATGTAGCCGTTCTCGTACAGCTTCTGCGCGATCTGCATCGTCGCCTTCGCGCCGAAGCCGAGCTTGCGGCTGGCCTCCTGCTGCAGCGTCGTCGTACGGAACGGGGCGTACGGCGAGCGGCGGTACGGCTTGGACTCGACGGACCGCACGGAGAACCGCGTGTTCTCCAGGGCGGCGGCCAGGGCGCGGGCGTTCGCCTCGTCGAGGTGGAGGGTGTTCGCGCTCTTGAGCTGTCCGAGGGAGTCGAAGTCACGGCCCTGCGCGACCCGCCGGCCGTCGACGGTCTGCAGGCGGGCGACCAGCGACGACGGGTCGGAGGAGTCCCCCGCTCGGCCGGTCGCGAAGGTGCCCGTCAGGTCCCAGTACTCCGCAGAACGAAACGCGATGCGCTCGCGTTCCCGCTCGACGACGAGACGGGTCGCGACGGACTGGACACGCCCGGCGGACAGCCGCGGCATGACCTTCTTCCACAGCACCGGGGAGACCTCGTAGCCGTAGAGGCGGTCGAGGATGCGGCGGGTCTCCTGGGCGTCGACCAGCTTCTGGTTCAGCTCGCGCGGGTTGGCGACGGCGGCCTGGATCGCGGACTTGGTGATCTCGTGGAAGACCATCCGCTTGACCGGGACCTTGGGCTTGAGCACCTCCTGGAGGTGCCAGGCGATCGCCTCGCCCTCCCGGTCCTCATCGGTGGCGAGGTACAGCTCGTCGGAGTCCTTCAGCAGGTCCTTGAGCTTCTTGACCTGGGCCTTCTTGTCGGCGTTGACGACATAGATCGGCTGGAAGTCGTGCTCGACGTCCACGCCGAGGCGGCGGACCTCGCCGGTGTACTTCTCGGGCACCTCCGCGGCGCCGTTGGGAAGGTCGCGGATGTGCCCGACGCTCGCTTCGACGACGTAGCCGGGGCCGAGGTAGCCCTTGATCGTCTTCGCCTTGGCAGGCGACTCGACGATGACGAGTCGGCGGCCGCCCTGTGCGGTCTCGCTGGTCGGGGACAACTTCGCTCTTCTCTCCGGTCGAGGCTGGGCCTCCCCAGGCCTTGTTTCCCGGGGTCGGGTCTTCACTTCGTGGCGCGCTCGCCGTGGCTCTACCGCCGGTCCCGGCGGCGCGCTTGCTGGTGACGCTGCGGAGTGTGACGGTACATCCCGCCCCCGTGTCAAACGGGAAAAGCCCGCAACGGCCACTCGAACGGTAACCCGAGAAACGCCGATCCTGCCGCCCGGAGTGCCCACCCGTCGTTTCGGTCCTGTCCGGAGCGTGACGTTCCCATTACCCGTGGTCGAGCCCGCAGTGCGGCCTCAGACCTGGGTGAAGCACCACAGTCCGGCACCCAGCGCGGCCATCGCCGCGAGCGCCGCGAGGGCCGCCGATGCGACCGGCCTCACACCGTGGACGACCGGCTCCCCGTGCCGGGCCCGGACGGCGGTCCACACCATCAGTGCGCCTCCGAACAGGGCGAACACCGCTCCTGCGAAGATCGCCGGTCCGCTCTCCATGGCTGGCGTGCCCCTGTTCTCCCGTCCGCGAGTGCCCGGTGCCGGGAGAGTGACACGCGCGGGCAGCGGGCAGGCGAACCCCCGGTGAACGGCACGCCGCCGATCACCCCGGAGCAGGCCCGGCGGGATCGCCGGGACAATTTTTCCGCCGTTTTTTCAGGCGCCGAGAATTTCCGGGGCGACGGCAGGGATGGCGGAGGCGGGCGGCCCCGCCCTCGGGCCGTACGGGGGGCGGGCGGCCCGCGGGGGCGGGTGGGACGGCGGGGGCGGGTGGGACGGCGGGTGGCCGAGGCGCCCGGCGAACGCCCGCGCGGTGAGCGGCCGCGCACGGGAGGCGCGTCCTTGCGGCGGGCGGCCGGGCGAGCCGGGCGGCGGGTGGCCGAGGCGCCCGGCGGACGTCCACGCGGTCAGCGGCCGCACATGCGAGGCGCGTCCTTGCGGCGGGCGGCCGGGCGGCGGGCGGCCGGGCGAGCCACGCGGCGGGGCGGGCCGGGCGGCGGGTGGCCGGGCGAGCCAGGCGGCGGGTGGCCGAGGCGCCCGGCGGACGTCCACGCGGTCAGCGGCCGCGCACGGGAGGCGCGTCCTTGCGGCGGGCGGCCGGCTGCACTCGGCGGACGGCTCCATGCGGCAGGCATCCTCACGGCTGGAACCGCACGCAGCTGACCGCCACCCGGAGGACCCACGCAAGCGGCAGGCACTCCGACACGCCAGGCTCCACACCCGGCGGGCGCGCCCAAGCCGGGAGCACCCTCATACGGCCGGCACCGCACCCGACGGACGGCCACCCGGCAGACCCGCCCAAGCGGCGGGCACCCTCATACGGCCGGCACCGCACCCGGCGGACCGCCACCCGGCAGACCCGCCCAAGCGGCGGGCACCCTCACACGGCCGGCACCGCACCCGGCGGACCGCCACCCGGCAGACCCGCCCAAGCGGCAGGCACCCTCACACGGCCGGCACCGCACCCGACGGACCGCCACCCGGCAGACCCGCCCAAGCGGCAGGCACCCTCGGCCGGCACCGAACCCGCCGGACGCCGGGCCCTCCGGACGCCGGGCCCTCCGGACGGCCAGGCCGTCGGGCGGCCGCGCCCGGCGAGCCCCTCACTCGGCGGGCTCGAGGAACCCCTGTTCCACCAGCAGCCGGATCTGCGCGGGCGTGCGGTCGCGCAGCAGTACCGGGTCCTCGCCCATCAGCTGGGCGATCGCGTCCAGGATGCGGCCCGCGCTCAGCGTGCCGTCGCAGACGCCGGCGAAGCCCGCGCCGACCGTGTCGACCTTGGTGGCCCGGCGCATGCCGCGGTTCTGCCGCAGCACGACGTGCTCCGGATCCTCGGCACCGGGCAGCCCGACCTGCTCCTGGACCACCTCGGCGACGAGCCGGTAGCTCGCCTCGAGCAGCGCCGCGTCGTCGTGCTCACGCAGGTGGTCCAACCGCCGGAAGTGCGCCCGGATGGTGTCGCCCAGTGGCTGCTCGACCGGGTGCGGCCACTCCTCGACGGTGATCGAGGGCTCGTCGGAGTCCGTACGGCGCAGGGTGATCCAGCCGAAGCCCACGGCCTTCACCTTGCGCGCCTCGAACTCCTCCAGCCAGGCGTCGTACCGCGCCTGGTACTCGGCCGGGTCCGCACGGTGGTCACCCGCGTCCCTCAGCCACAGCTCGGCGTACTGCGTGACGTCCTGCACCTCGCGCTGCACGATCCACGCGTCGCAGCCGCGGGGCACCCACGACCTGAGTCTGTCCTGCCAGTCCTCCCCCTCGACGTGCTGCCAGTTGGCGAGGAACTGCGCGAACCCGCCCACGTTCAGCCGTTCCCCTGCCCCCTGAACGAGCGAGCGGCACAGATCGTCCCCGCCCATCCCTCCGTCCCGGTAGGTCAGCCGCGCACCTGGCGAGATCACGAACGGCGGGTTGGACACGATCAGATCGAAGGTCTCGTCGTCCCGCAGCGGCTCGAACAACGACCCCTGCCGCAGATCCGCCTCGGGCGCCCCGGACAGGGCCAGCGTGAGCGCGGCGATGTGCAGCGCCCGCGGATTGAGGTCGGTCGCGGTCACGCGCGTGGCGTGCTGCGCGGCGTGCAACGCCTGGATGCCCGACCCGGTACCGAGGTCCAGCGCGGCGCCGACCGGCGTACGCACCGTGATCCCGGCCAACGTCGTGGAGGCCCCGCCGACCCCCAGCACGACCTCTTCGTTCCGGCTCCCGATGCCACCGGCTCCGCCGACCGCGCACCCCAGGTCGGAGACGATGAACCAGTCCTCGCCATCGGCCCCGCCGTACGGCCGCACATCCACCGCGGCGGCGACCTCGTCTCCATCACCCACCGCGACGAGCCACCCGCTCTGCAGGCACGGGTCCACCGGCAGCACACCGGCGACCCGCGCGCGCGGCACCGGCTGCTGCAGCAGGAACAGCCTGACGAGCGTCTCCAGCGGCGTGTCACCACGGGTCGCCCGCAGTGCGGGCACGGTCTCGCTGCGGGCCAGCGCCGCATAGGCGGGCGCTCCGAGCAGGTCGAGCAGCCCGTCAGCAGTGAACGAAGCCCCGAGCAGCGCATCGCGCAACCGCCCGGCGACATCGCGATCGACGGAGGGCAAGGGGAAGAGGGTGGCATTACTCACGCCCCCATTGTGTCCCGCGCCCGCGGCCCGCGCCCCGACGGCCGGGAGCCGCCCATGGCGAGAAGGGCCCCGGCGGGGGTGTCCGCCCGCCGGGCGAACGGGCCTCGGCGGGGGTGCCCGCCCGCCGGGCGAGAACGGGCCCCGGCGGGGGATGCCCGCCCGCCGGGGCCCGACTCACCACGTACCGAAGGCGCTACACCAGCCCAGCACGCACCCGCGCGGGCCGACGCAGGCATTCACGAGGCGCGGGGAACCGCGCGACCAGGCACAACGCACCCCGCACAGGCCGCCGCAGGCATCCCGCCCCCGCCGTCATCCCACCGTCAGCTCTTGGCCGCCGAAGGCGCCGCAGGCGCAGACGCCGCCTTGCAGCTCTCCTGCTTGCTCATCGCCTTCCCGACGTCCCCCTCCTCCAGGTTCTTCAGCGCATCGCTCCCGCTCTTGCTGAGCTTGTCCAGCTCGGTGGCGATCCCCTTCAGCCCGTCGGCGAACTTCCCCTGGTCCGAGGTGTTCAGCGCGTCGACCTGCTTCTTCAGCGCCGCGTACTTCGCGGACAGCGCGTTCAGCTCCGTCACCGCGTCGCGCTGCTTCTTCTCGCCACCGTCCACGTTCGGCGCGCCGGCGCGCTGTACCGCGGCCCCGATCGCCTTGTACGCGTCGGACATGTCCTGGAAGGCCCGCGCGTCGGTCGCCTGGACGTCCTTGGGCGCGCTGTTGTCCGAGGTCTCCTTCTGGATCGCGGCGTTCGCGGCCTCGATCTTCTTCGCCTGCGGCTGAACGGCGTCACAGACCTGCTTGGCCCAGGCGTCCAGCTTCTCGTTGCCGTTGTCGCTGCTGCTGCACCCGGACACCGCCAGTACCAGTACCGCACCGCCGGACAGTGCGGCCGCGAGCTTCTTGTTCACCGGATTGGTCCCTTCCATGGCTCTCGGCCCCGGAACATACACGGCACCCACGCGCCGCCCGCACTCCGGATGCCCGCTTGGACCCCTTTTGAAGCCATTCGCACCAAGCGAGAGAAGGCTCACGAACCCGGTTCACGCACCCACCGCACCCGCGCCGCACACAGCGGAGCGGGCGGACACCGCGCCAACACGCGCAGCCCGCCCGCTCCTTGAGGGAAACCTCCCCGGATCACCAGCCGATCAGAACCGCTCCCGGACTACGAAACCACCGCCGGATCAGCCGACTTGGGCGTCGGCTCGGCGTCGTCGTCCTCGTCTCCCACGGCGATACCGCGCCGCTTGGAGATGTAGACCGCCACGAGGATCACCAGGAACGCGAGCACCGCGACCGTCACGCGCACGCCGATGCTCTTGTCCGCGCCGTAGGAGAACTTGATCACGGCGGGGGCGATGAGCAGCGACACCAGGTTCATGACCTTCAGCAGCGGGTTGATGGCGGGACCGGCGGTGTCCTTGAACGGGTCTCCGACGGTGTCGCCGATGACCGTCGCCGCGTGCGCCTCGCTGCCCTTGCCGCCGTGGTGGCCGTCCTCGACGAGCTTCTTGGCGTTGTCCCAGGCTCCGCCGGAGTTGGCGAGGAACACCGCCATCAGCGTGCCCGCGCCGATCGCGCCCGCCAGATACGCGCCGAGTGCGCCGACACCGAGCGTGAACCCGATGAAGATCGGCGCCATCACCGCGAGCAGTCCGGGCGTGGCCAGCTCCCGCAGGGCGTCCTTGGTGCAGATGTCGACGACCTTGCCGTACTCCGGTTTCTCCGTGAAGTCCATGATCCCGGGCTTCTCACGGAACTGCCGGCGCACCTCGAAGACCACCGAACCCGCCGACCGCGACACCGCGTTGATCGCCAGCCCCGAGAAGAGGAAGACGACCGCCGCGCCCGCCATGAGGCCGACGAGGTTGTTGGGCTGGGAGATGTCCATCGACAAGGTCAGCGGCGCGCCGACGCCGGTCAGTTTCTCGCCCACGTCGCGGACGTTGGAGGTGATCGCGTCGCGATACGACCCGAACAGCGCCGACGCCGCGAGCACGGCCGTGGCGATCGCGATGCCCTTGGTGATCGCCTTGGTGGTGTTGCCGACCGCGTCGAGGTTGGTGAGCACCTGCGCACCGGCGCCCTCGACGTCCCCGGACATCTCGGCGATGCCCTGGGCGTTGTCGGAGACCGGCCCGAAGGTGTCCATCGCCACGATCACGCCGACCGTGGTGAGCAGGCCGGTGCCGGCCAGCGCGACCGCGAACAGCGCGAGCATGATCGACGTACCGCCGAGCAGGAACGCCCCGTACACGCTCAGGCCGATCAACAAGGCCGTGTACACGGCCGATTCGAGCCCCACCGAGATACCGGCGAGGACGACCGTGGCAGGGCCGGTGAGGGACGACTTGCCGATGTCCCTCACCGGACGGCGGGTGGTCTCGGTGAAGTAGCCGGTCAGCTGCTGGATCACGGCGGCCAGCAGGATCCCGATCGCCACCGCGACCAGCGCGAGGACGCGCGGGTCGCCGTCCTTTCCGCGGATCGCCAGATCGGTGACCCCGTCGAGGTCGGAGTACTTCGCCGGGAGATAGACGAAGACGGCGACCGCGACCAGCGCCAGCGAGATCACCGCGGAGATGAAGAAACCGCGGTTGATCGCGCTCATGCCGCTGCGGTCGGCACGGCGCGGCGCGACGGCGAAGATGCCGATCATTGCCGTGAGCACGCCGATGGCGGGAACGAGCAGCGGGAAGACGAGACCGGCGTCGCCGAAGGCCGCCTTGCCGAGGATCAGCGCGGCCACCAGGGTGACCGCGTAGGACTCGAACAGGTCGGCGGCCATGCCGGCGCAGTCGCCGACGTTGTCGCCCACGTTGTCGGCAATGGTCGCGGCATTGCGCGGATCGTCCTCCGGAATGCCCTTCTCGACCTTGCCGACCAGGTCGGCGCCGACGTCGGCGGCCTTGGTGAAGATGCCGCCGCCCACCCTCATGAACATCGCGATCAGCGCCGCGCCCAGGCCGAAGCCCTCCAGCACCTTCGGCGCGTTCGCCGCGTACACCAGCACCACGCAGGACGCGCCCAGCAGGCCGAGCCCCACCGTGAACATGCCGACGACGCCACCCGTACGGAAAGCGATCTTCATCGCTTTGTGTGAAACAGCGGTGAGATCTTTTTCCGGCTCACCGGGTGCCGGAGTCGCCTCCCGGGCCGCCGCGGCGACCCGCACATTGCTGCGCACGGCGAGCCACATGCCGATATAGCCGGTGGCTGCCGAGAAGGCCGCGCCGATCAGGAAGAAGATCGACCGTCCGGCCCGCTGATTCCAGTCGTCCGCGGGCAACAGCATGAGCAGGAAGAACACGACGACGGCGAATACGCCGAGCGTGCGCAGCTGCCGGGCCAGATAGGCGTTCGCGCCTTCCTGGACGGCGGCCGCGATCTCCTTCATGCTGTCGGTGCCCTCGCCCGCCGCGAGCACCTGGCGCAGCAGCACGCCCGCGACCACCAGTGCGGCCAGGGCGACGACGCCGATGACCACGACCAGGATGCGGTTGTCGTCGGTCAGTACCGCGGCTGCGAGAGTCGAGGGGTGGCCCAATCGATGTGAGATGGAAAGCTCCGCCATTCGTCCTCCTTGACGCTTGGGCTGAGCTCACGATGTGGACGGATTGTAGGTACCCGCTCCCGATGTAAACAGGGCGCGGGAAACGGAATTCGCCGTCCCTTTGGGTAATGCCCTGAAAGCATTCCCGGGGCGGTTTTTCCGACACCTCTCCGGTGACACCTAGATCGTGAATTGCTTCACGAAATGCAATCGCCCCTTACGCCCCACGTCGGAGGCGATGCGCTGCGTGAACCACTGTAGGGGCGGCCACTGACATCCGCACATGACGAAGGGCCCCACGAGGGGGCCCTTCGGTGTCGCGGGTGGTCGCGAAGCGGTCAGGTGAGCGCTGTGGCCGGCGGTGTGGCCGGCCACGTCATCCGGATCTGCCCGCCGTGCTCCCCGGCGGTGACCTCCACGTCATCGACGAGGCCGGAGATGACCGCAAGGCCCATCTCGTCCTCCTCGACGTCCGCGTCGGCGGCACCGCCCTCGGCGTCGGCCGCTCCCCCGCCGGGGGTGGCGTGCCGCGCCTCGTCGCCGACCTCGATGGAGAACTGTTTCTCCTCCTCGATCAGCAGCACCTTCACGGGGGCACTGATGCCACCGCTCTGGTGCAGTCCGACAGCACGCGAGCAGGCCTCGCCGACCGCGAGCCTGACCTCGTCGAGGACGGCCTCGTCCACCCCGGCCCTGCGCGCCACCGCTGCCGCCACCAGTCGGGCGGTCCTGACGTGCTCGGGCAGCGCGCTGAAGCGGAGTTCAACGGTGGCCATGCATCCCCCTCGCGACTACGGGCGTGCTGTCGAGGGGCCGGGCCGCACGGGCCCGGTCCCCCTGTTGTTCAACTCGGCCGTCCCGGGCGTGCCGGGGCGACGGACTCAGTCGGTGGCCGCCACCGCTTCGTCGACCGAGGTGTGGATCGGGAACACCTTGGTCAGACCGGTGATACGGAAGATCTTCAGAATGCGCTCCTGGTTGCACACCAAGCGCAGCGAGCCCTCATGGGCGCGCACCCGCTTGAGTCCGCCCACCAGCACGCCTAGCCCGGTGGAGTCGAGGAAGTCCACGCCCTCCATGTCGACGACGAGGTGGAAATTCCCGTCGTTCACCAGCTCGACCAGCTGTTCGCGCAGCTTGGGCGCGGTATATACGTCGATTTCGCCACCGACCTCGACGACCGTACGATCGCCGACGGTACGGGTCGACAGGGACAGGTCCACGGATCCTCCAGCACCTTGCTATCGAGCGGTCGTCCCTCGGGACACCTCGGCTTGCAGCCCCAAGGACAGTTCGCCAGCCGCGATGGCATTCAATCACTTACCGGCAGGCGTGCACGACGCCTTGACTCCATTGTCCGTCACGCCAGTGACACACTCGGTGCCGATGGCCAAGAATCACCGATCCGATCGACCCGCCCCGGAACCCGTGTCCCGCCCGGAGCCGGGTGCTGTCCTGGGCAGGCTCGCCTCGGGCCCGAGCCGGGCGTCGCGCATCACTCATACGGAGCACTTGCCCCCGCGCGCGGGCCGCCATGCCGTCTGGCCGGACCGGATCCGCGCGGAGGTGATCTCGGCCGTGCGGGCCTGCGGGATCGAGCATCCGTGGGCCCACCAGGCCGAGGCGGCCGAGCACGCGCTGGACGGTGACTCGGTGGTGGTCGCCACCGGCACGGCCTCCGGCAAGTCCCTCGCCTATCTGGTCCCGGTCCTCTCCGCCCTGCTGGACGGCTCCGAGGCCCCGAACGGCCGCGGCGCCACCGCCCTGTACCTGTCCCCGACCAAGGCGCTTGCGGCGGACCAGTGCCGGTCCGTGAAGGAACTTTCACAGCCGCTCGGACACGCCGTCCGACCTGCGGTCTACGACGGCGACACGCCGTTCGAGGAACGCGAGTGGATCCGCCAGTACGGCAACTACGTGCTGACCAATCCCGACATGCTGCACCGCGGGATCCTGCCCTCCCACGCGCGCTGGGCCTCCTTCCTGAAATCCCTGCGGTACGTCGTCATCGACGAGTGCCACACCTACCGCGGTGTCTTCGGCTCGCACGTGGCCCAGGTACTGCGCCGACTGCGCCGGCTGTGTGCCCGCTACGGGTCGTCCCCGGTGTTCCTGATGGCCTCCGCGACCGCCGCCGAGCCCGCCGTGGCCGCCCAGCGGCTGACGGGGCTGCCGGTCGTCGAGGTGGCCGACGACGCCTCCCCGCGCGGTGAACTGGTGTTCGCCCTCTGGGAGCCCCCGCTCACCGAGATGCAGGGCGAGAAAGGTGCACCCGTTCGGCGTACCGCCACCGCCGAGACGGCCGATCTGCTCACCGACCTCGCCGTGCAGGGGATCCGCACGGTGGCCTTCGTCCGCTCCCGGCGTGGCGCCGAACTGATCTCGGTGATCACTCAGGAACGGCTCGCCGAAGTGGACCGCTCGCTCGCCCGGCGTGTCGCCGCCTACCGCGGCGGCTACCTCCCCGAGGAACGCCGCGCCCTGGAACGCGCCCTGCACTCCGGCGAACTGCTCGGACTCGCCGCGACGACCGCCCTCGAGCTGGGCGTGGACGTCTCCGGCCTGGACGCCGTCCTCATCGCCGGCTATCCCGGCACCCGCGCCTCCCTGTGGCAGCAGGCCGGCCGGGCGGGCCGCTCCGGCCAGGGCGCCCTCGCGGTGCTGATCGCCCGCGACGACCCACTGGACACCTTCCTCGTCCACCATCCCGAGGCCCTGTTCGACCAACCGGTGGAATCCACGGTCCTCGACCCCGACAACCCGTACGTGCTCGCCCCGCACCTGTGCGCCGCCGCGGCGGAACTGCCGCTGGTCGAGGATGACCTGAAACTGTTCGGCCCGGCCTGCGCCGACGTGCTCCCCCAGCTGGAGGCCGCCAAGCTGCTGCGCCGCCGGACGAAGGCCTGGCACTGGACGCGCCGCGAACGGGCCGCCGACCTCACCGACATCCGCGGGGCGGGCGGCCGCCCCGTCCAGGTCGTCGAGACCGGTACGGGCCGCCTCCTCGGCACGGTCGACGCCGCCGCCGCGCACGGCACCGTCCACGAGGGCGCCGTCCACCTGCACCAGGGCCGCACCTACCTCGTGCGCTCCCTGGACCTGGAGGACGCGGTCGCCCTGGTCGAACAGGCCAGCCCGCCGTATTCGACCGTCGCCCGCGACACCACCGCGATCTCCGTCCTGGAGACGGACATCGAGATCCCGTGGGGCGAGGGCCGCCTGTGCTACGGCTCGGTGGAAGTCACCAACCAAGTGGTCTCCTTTCTGCGCCGCCGGCTCATGACCGGCGAGGTGCTCGGCGAGACGAAACTCGACCTGCCCCCGCGGACACTGCGCACGCGCGCGGTGTGGTGGACGGTCACCGAGGACCAGCTGGACGCCGCCCGGATCACCCCGGAGATCCTCGGCGGCTCCCTGCACGCCGCCGAACACGCCTCCATCGGCATGCTGCCGCTGTTCGCCACCTGCGACCGCTGGGACATCGGCGGTGTCTCGGTACCGCTGCACCCCGACACGCTCCTGCCTACGGTCTTCGTCTACGACGGCCACCCCGGCGGCGCCGGCTTCGCGGAACGCGCCTTCCACACCGCCCGCGCCTGGCTCGCCGCCACCCGCGAGGCCATCGCCTCGTGCGAGTGCGAGGCCGGCTGCCCGTCCTGCATCCAGTCCCCCAAGTGCGGCAACGGCAACGATCCGCTGCACAAACGGGGCGCCATACGTCTGCTCACGGTGCTGCTGCGCGGAGCACCGCAGGAGAAGCCGGACGAGAAGCCGCACGAGATGCCGGGCGGGACGCCGCACGAGCGGCCGGGCGGGACGCCGGCGGAGAACCGGGAGGGGAAGCCGGGCGGGACACCGGAGGAGATGCCGGTCGGGACGCCGGAAGAGACGCCGGCCCGGACGCCGGAGGAGACGCCGGGGATGCCTGAGGACGGGCCAGGCGAGTCGCCGGAGGAGAGCCTGAGGGAACACCCGGCGGAGAACCAGGGCGAGGGAGTTCCGCCGGGCTCGGCAGAGGGTCCGTCGGTGTCCGCCCCGCAGGGCCCGCTCTCGCCCTGACCTCCGCGGCGAACGGTGCCCGGCCCGACTCCGCCGTCACGTCCGAGGTCCCGCCGACGATCGCGCACCGCACCAGCCGTACGCCCTGCGCCCGCGCGACGCCGGCCGCCAGGGCGCAGGCCGCGGTGGCGCCCTCGGCCGAGTGGTCCGCTGCCGCGAGCGCGGCGAGGTCCGCGCCGCCGGCCGCGCGGTGCCGGGCCACGACGGCGTGCCCGAGCGCCAGCACGGCCACGAACACGACACACAGCACGGCGATCACACCGACGCTCCACACGGTCGCCGAGCCGCGGTCCCGGCCAAAAGCGCACCGCCCCCTCCCCTGCCGGGTCACCGTTCTCCCCCCACCGTCTCCTCCGCCAATGCCACGGCCTCCTCGCGCAGTTCGAAGGACAGCCCGTGCAGCAGGGCGGGCCTGGCCGAGACGACCACCCGGACCTGGTCGCCCTCGCGGCCGACGGTGACCCGGGCGCCACGCGGAGCGGTGTCCCGCGCCACCCGGATCACCTCCTCGACCGGGTCCTCGCGGGCAGCCGCTCGCGCTCCGGTCCGCGCCGCGTCCACGCACTGGACCTGCGCCGCGACCACGAGCAGCCCCCACACCAGGGCCGTGGCGAAAAGGACGAGCACCGGCAGGGCCACAGCCGTCTCCGCCGTGACGAACCCGCCGTCCCCCCACGGCTCCCCGCGCCGCTCACACCGCCGCACCGAGCGCTCGATTCATCAGGGCCTGGAGCTGCGCGGAGACCGCCTCGCTCGTCGCCAGCTTGTAGAGGACGGTGGCGAACGCGACCGCCGCGACCACGCCGACCGCGTACTCGGAGGTGACCATTCCGGCATCCCTCCGCCCCACCGCGCGTGCCCTGCGCAACAGTCCCCGCAGCCGTGCCTTCACTGCCTTGTACATCTCAACCCCCGTAAGGTTCCGTTCCGTTCCTCGATCTGTCCTGCGCCGCCCGTTCACACGGTCCGCTCCGCCCTCACCCACCCCCTTTCAGCAGGCCGCCCGCCAGTCCGATCACCACGGGCAGGACGCCGATCACGATGAACGCGGGCAGGAAGCAGAGCCCCACCGGTGCGGTCACCATCACCGCCGCCCGTCTGGCCCGTTCCGCCGCCGTGCGCGTCCAGTCGGCGCGGGCGTCCGCGGCAAGCCGTGCGACGGGCTCCGCCGCCGGCAGCCCGCTCACGTCGGCCCGTTCCAGCAGCCGTGCCAGCGCCGCGGCACCAGGCAGCGCGGCCAACCTCCGCCAGGCGTCGGCTGGTTCGCCGCCGAGCCGCACTTCCGCCGCCCCCCGCGCCAGCGCCTGTCCGAGCGGACCGCCCAGCGCTTCACCGACGGCGTGTGCCGCGTCCACCGGGCCGGCGCCCGCGGCGATGCAGGCGGCCAGGAGGTCGGAGGCGAGGGGAAGTTGGCGCTCGGCTTCCCGTAGTTCCGTCGCTGTGGGACCTGCTCCGGGAACGTCCCTCGACTGCCGGTGGCGCCAGTACCCCAGCCCGGCCGCGGCGGCCACGCCGACGACGGCTCCGGCGATCCCGCCGACGACGGCCCATCCCGCGCCTGCCACGGCCACCAAGGGCAACAGGCGCCCCCACCCACGGCCCGGCCGTCTCCGGCGGCCCGCTGCCACCGCCTCACGGGCCGGCAACCCGGTCAGGCGCCTGCGCACCTGACGCTCGCGCCGCACTCGCTCCAGCCACCGCGCCGCCCACACCAGGCTCAGCATCAGCGCCACCACCGCCCCCAGCCTGTGGACAACCTCCGCACTCACCACGCCCTCACTCCTCTCGACCCCGCTCGTCTCCCGCGCCTCACAGCAGCTCCTCCCGGCGATCCCTCACACCGACTCCGCCGCCCGCACGATCCGCAGCGCCCACCACACACCCGCCGCCTCCAGCAGCCCGCCGACGAGCAGGCAGCCGAGGCCCGCGCCGCTGTGCAGCAGCACCCGCAGCGGATCGGCGCCGAGCGCGGTACCCAGGGCCAGGCCGAGGGCCGGCAGACCGGCGAGCAGCACCGCGGTGGAGCGGGCGCCCGCCAACTGCGCACGCAGATCGGCACGCTGGTCGCGTTCGGCCCGCAGAGCCGCCTGGAGCCGGTCCAGTCCGGCCGCGAGGCCCGCACCCTGGTCCAGGGCCACCCGCCAGCAGGCGGCGAGCCCCAGCAGCCCGTCGGCGCCCGGCTGCCGGGCCGCGGTCGCCAGCGCGGCCGGGACGTCCCCTCCGAAGCGGGCCGCCGCCAGGACCGCGGCCCGGCCCTCCCCGAGACCACCCGACTCTCGTGCCGCGCTCAGCAGCGCATGCCCCGGCTGCCGACCGGCGCGCACCTCTCCGGCGAGCGCCGCGCACAGCGCGATGACGGCGTCCCCCCGCTGTTCCCGCGCGCGCCGCGCCTGTGCGGCCAGCCGCGTCCGCCGCAGCAACGGCACCCCGGCCGCCCCCGCGACGAGCGGCAACGGCGAGCCGCCCAGCAGGCCCAGCAGTGCTCCGGCGACCGCCGCCCACCACTCGGGCCGCCACCGCGCGCGCAGCCGCCGTAGCTCCTGGGCGAGATCGGGCCAGGCGGGCGGCGCGGCGGCCACCACTCCCCCGGCCGCCACCACTCCCCCGCCCGCGAGCACCAGCCGTGCCCGCCGCGCCCCGAAGTGGTCACCGCCGACCAGCCAGGCCGCCATCCCCGCACAGGCCGTGGCGGCGGCCCAGGACGCCTGCACCACGCCCCACGGCGTCTCACCCATCCCTGCCACCTCCCCGCGTACCGGGCGCGCCCGTGCCCTCGTCGCATGCGTCCCCATGGCTCCCGAGCAGCTCCCGCAGCCGCTCCCAGCCCCGCTCGCGCACGAACGCCTCCCGTCCCCAGCGCAGGGCCGGGACCGTCCGCACCAGGCCGGAGGAGTCCCGCTCCAGGACGTGCACCTCGGCGATCCGGCGCAGCCCCGCCCGGTCGCGTGCCAGGTGCAGGACGACCGACAGGGCGGACGCCACCTGGCTGTGCAGTGCGGCCCGGTCGAGCCCGGCCGCCGTACCGAGCGCCTCCAGGCGGGCCGGGACGTCCGCGGCCGCGTTGGCGTGGACGGTGCCCGAGCCTCCTTCGTGGCCGGTGTTGAGGGCGGCCAGCAGGTGCACGACCTCCGCCCCGCGCACCTCGCCGACGACCAGCCGGTCGGGCCGCATCCGCAGCGCCTGCCGCACCAGGTTGTCGAGGGTGACCAGTCCGGCGCCCTCCTGGTTGGCGGGTCTGGTCTCCAGGCGCACGACGTGCGGGTGGTCGGGGCGCAGTTCGGCGGAGTCCTCGGCGAGCACGATGCGCTCGTGCGACCCGACGAGGCCGAGCAGCGCGCTCAGCAGGGTCGTCTTGCCGCTGCCGGTGCCGCCGCTGATCAGGAAGGACAGCCGGGCCGCCAGCAGGGCACGCAGCACCCGGTCCCCGCCCGGCGGCACGGTGCCCGCCTCGACCAGTTCGCCGAGGGTGAAGGCGCGCGGCCGTACGACACGCAGGGACAGGCAGGTGCAGCCCACGGCGACCGGAGGCAGCACCGCGTGCAGCCGGGTGCCGTCGGGCAGGCGGGCGTCCACCCAGGGGCGGGCGTCGTCCAGGCGCCGGCCGGCCACGGAGGCGAGGCGCTGCGCGAGGCGTCGTACGGCGGCCGGGTCGGGGAAGGTGACGTCGGTCAGCTCCAGGCCGGCGCCGCGGTCCACCCACACCCGGTCCGGCGCAGACACCAGCACGTCGCTCACGGTCGGGTCGGCCAGCAGGGGTTCCAGTGACCCGGCACCGACAAGTTCCGAGCGCAGCCGCTCGGCCGCGCCGAGGACCTCCGCGTCGCCGAGGACGCGGCCCTGTTCGCGCAGCGCCTGCGCCACGCGCGCGGGGGTGGGCTCGGCGCCGCTGGCGGCCAGTCGGCGGCGTACGCCGTCGAGGAGTTCCGTTCCGGTCGTCGCGTCGAGGCCGTTCATGCGGCACCCGCCTCGATGAGGGCGCGCTCCCAGAACCGGGTGCAGAACCGGGCCAGTGGTCCGCGTGCCGCCGCGCCCGGTGGCGCTTTGCCCTCGCCGGGACGCAGCAGGGCCGATTCCAGGGGCACCTCACCGGCGAGGGGCAGTTGGAGCAGCCGCGCCACCTCGCGGTCGTCGAGGCCGGGGGCGTAGGGTCCGCGCACGGCGACCCGCAGGTCCTTCAGGACCATGCCGACCGCGGACGCGATCCGTCCGGCGGCGGCGACGGCCCGCAGCTCGGCGGGGACCACGAGCAGGCCGATGTCGAGCTGGGCGAGCACCTCGGCGACCCCGTCGTCGAGGCGGCGCGGCAGGTCGACGACGACGGTGCCGCCCCGTCGGCGGGCGGCGGCGAGCACCGCGCGCACGGCCTGCGGGGGCACGGCGACGCAGTCGCCGCGGTCCCAGCTGAGCACGCGCAGTGCGTGCAGTTCGGGCAGTGACTCCTCCAGGGCGCCGCCCCCGACCCGGCCGCGCGAGGCGGCGAACGCCGGCCAGCGCAGGCCCTCGGCGCTCTCCCCGCCGAGGAGCACGTCGAGGCCGCCACCCAGCGGATCGGCGTCGACCAGCAGGGTGCGCAGGCCCTCCCGCGCGGAGGTGACGGCCAGTGCGCATGCGAGGGTGGACGCTCCCGCGCCGCCGCGCCCTCCGATGACGCCGACGGTGAGGGCGGGGCGGCCGACGCCCTCGGCGACGTCGGCGATCCGGTCCACCAGCCACTGCTCGCCGTCGGGCAGCATCAGGACGTGGTCGGCGCCGATCTCGACGGCTCGTTTCCACACCCCCGAGTCGTCCTGGTCGCGTCCGACGAGGACCACGCCGCGGCGGCGGCCTGCGCCGCGCACCCGTCCGGTGGCGTCGTCGCCGACCAGGACGAGCGGGGCCGCCTCCCAGCTGCCGGGTGGTTCGGGCACCCCGTGGTGCACTTCCGGTGTGGCGCCCGCGGCCGCGCACAGGCGCAGCAGGTCGTCGAGGAGCTCGGCGTCCTCGGTGACGATGAGCGGTCGGCCCTGGCGTCCCGAGGTGGCGGGCGGCGGGTCGTGTGTGACGGTTCCGGCCACGGTTTCCATCCCCCTTCACTGCATGGCGCGTGGGCTCTCGGGCCCCGCGATTCCCGAACGTGTGAAGAACCGGTAAGCGGTCTCCATATGAACGGCCGACGGAAACCGGCCATACGCGCCTGCCAATGGGAACCGGCCAACAACTCGCCGTGAGCGGACGCGCTGGAATCACGGTGCAGCGAAGACGGAAATCGTGTGGATCTTGGTCGATAACTGTGGACGGCTCAGGGGTTGTGAATATCGCCGTCACCCATACCGGTGACCCTTGTCCAGCGCGTGTGCGACTTTCCACAGCGCAGCGCGGGGGCTACCCACAGTAAACAGTCATGGGCATGACCATTCGACGCGGCATTCGTCCACGTCGGCGCAGGACAGTCACACAGAAAAGGGAGAAACCCACCCGGACATGCGACGACCCCCGCCGGGGGGGGAGAGCGGGGGTCGTCTCCACGGCCGACTCGGGGGGGGAGGAGTCGGACCGGGTTAGCACGGTCGCGAACGATCCGTGACTTCCATGGTGTACCCGAGAGGCCTCTCAGGCAAACCCACACGCCCCACCTTACGCCGAATGGGCTGCCCCTATGCTCTGGGACGTGGAAAACCACTCCTTGCCCCGCACAGCGGCCTTCTTTGACCTGGACAAGACGGTCATTGCGAAGTCGAGCACGCTCACCTTCAGCAAGTCGTTCTACCAGGGCGGACTGATCAACCGCCGCGCCGTCTTGCGGACCGCATATGCCCAGTTCGTGTTCCTGGCCGGCGGCGCCGACCACGACCAGATGGAGCGGATGCGCGCGTACCTGTCCGCGCTGTGCCGCGGCTGGAACGTGCGGCAGGTCAAGGAGCTCGTGGCCGAGACCCTGCACGACCTGATCGACCCGATCATCTACGACGAGGCCGCCTCCCTCATCGAGCAGCACCACACCGCCGGCCGCGACGTCGTGATCGTCTCCACCTCCGGCGCCGAGGTGGTCGAGCCGATCGGGGAGCTACTCGGGGCGGACCACGTGGTCGCCACCCGCATGGTCGTGGGCGACGACGGCTGCTTCACCGGCGAGGTGGAGTACTACGCCTACGGCCCGACCAAGGCCGAGGCGGTCAGAGAACTCGCCGCGTCCGAGGGGTACGACCTGACCCGCTGCTATGCCTACAGCGACTCGGCGACCGACCTGCCGATGCTGGAGGCCGTCGGCCATCCGCACGCCGTCAACCCGGACCGCACCCTGCGCCGTGAGGCTCTCTCACGCGGGTGGCCGGTTCTCGACTTCCACCGCCCGGTGCGCCTCAAGCAGCGCATCCCGGGGCTCTCGGTCCCGCCGCGGCCGGCCCTGGTGGTGGCCGCCGCCATCGGTGCCGCGGCGGCCACGGCGGGACTCGTCTGGTACGCGAGCCGGCGCCGCCCGCACCTGACCTGACCTGCCCAGGCCTGCATTCGAGTACACAACGTCCGTTTACATACTGTTTGAGATCAAAAGTAAAGAAGTGCAGGCAGGGGTTTCGTTTACTCCCGGTCTGGAGTAAAAAGGACTCAACGGCCCGCGAGACCAAAGGACATCCGAGAGGATCACCTTTACGACGCATTTTGGCCCCACGGACCGAGCATGGACATCCGGCACCCACGCGACGTCGACCCGTCGATTACGGGCCAGCCGCACCAGGTGACGGGCAAAGTTCCCGACCTGATGGGCAAATATCGAGGACGCATGGTAACTGGGTGAACATGCCAGCGGCGGTACGAGTTTGCTCGTACCGCCGCAACCCTTTTCGGCGCCCTGTGGGGCACATGCCCGCTCGGCGGTTACGCCGCTCCTCGCTGCAGCGCCTCGCACACCGCCGTCGACTCGCGGGCGCCCAGCTCCACCGCCCGGCCGCAGTGCGCGATCCATGCCGCCACACCGTCCGGCGTGCCGGAGACATACCCGTCCAGGGCCGCCAGGCAGGCCGCTCGGCCCAGTTCGGCGTGGCCCACCTCGGCCGGGCAGATCGCCTTGGGATCCAGGCCGCTGCCGATCAGCACGATCCGCTCGGCCGTACGCGCGATCAGGCCGTTGTGCGAGGTGAACGGCCGCAGCGCGAGCAGCTCGCCGTGCACGACGGCCGCCGTCACCAGAGCGGGCGCGGAGCTGCCCTTGATGATCAGGTCCGCGAGCCCCTCCAGGCGCCCGGAGACCTCGGCCGCGCCCGGCAGCGCCAGCTCCACCAGCGGCTCGTCGACGTCCTCGCCGGCCTGCCGCGGCCGCCCGACCCGATCCTCGTCGCTGGCGGCCGCCACCAGGTGCAGCCGGGCCAGCACTCGCAGCGGCGACTGCCGCCAGATGGACAACAGCTGCCCCGCCTCGGCGGTCAGCCGCAGCGCCGCGCCCACCAGGCGCGCCTCGTCGTCGCCACCGAAGTCGGTACGCCGGCGCACCTCCTCCAGCGCCCAGTCGGCGCCGGACAGCGCAGCGGAGCCACGGGCGCCGCGCAGTGCCGCCTCGGAGGTGACCGCGGGACTGCGGCGGCGCATGATCCGGTGCCCGTAGACCCGGTCCACGGCCTTGCGTACGGATTCCACGGACTCGGGCACGCCGGGCAGGTCGCCCAGGGCGGCAAGAGGATCGGCGGTCGCGCCTGTCGTACTCATGGGTACGACAGTACGCACCCGGGCCCCGCACCCCACGAAGGAGTGGTCTTCTTCACGCCGACTGGCCACGCACCGCCACATCACCACTACGCTTGGTGAACATGAAAATTGCTTTCGTCGGGAAGGGCGGCAGCGGCAAGACCACCCTCTCCTCCCTGTTCATCCGCCATCTCGCGGCCACGGGCGCGCCGGTCGTCGCCGTCGACGCCGACATCAACCAGCATCTGGGAGCCGCGCTCGGCCTCGACGAGACGGAGGCCGCGGCGCTGCCTGCGATGGGCGAGCACCTGCCGCTCATCAAGGACTACCTGCGCGGCGGCAACCCGCGGATCGCCTCCACCGAGACGATGATCAAGACGACGCCGCCGGGCGAGGGCTCCCGGCTGCTGCGGGTGCGGGAGGACAACCCGGTCTACGACGCCTGCGCCCGGCCGGTGGAACTCGACGGCGGCGCCGTGCGTTTGATGGTCACCGGCCCCTTCACGGAAGCCGACCTGGGCGTCGCCTGCTACCACTCCAAGACCGGAGCGGTGGAACTGTGCCTGAACCACCTGGTGGACGGGCCCGGTGAGTACGTCGTGGTGGACATGACGGCGGGCTCGGACTCCTTCGCCTCCGGCATGTTCACCCGCTTCGACATGACGTTCCTCGTCGCCGAGCCCACCCGGAAGGGGGTCTCCGTCTACCGCCAGTACAAGGAGTACGCCCGCGACTTCGGCGTCGCACTGAAGGTCGTCGGCAACAAGGTGCAGGGCCAGGACGACGTCGACTTCCTCCGCGCAGAGGCCGGCGACGACCTGCTCGTGACGGTGGGGCACTCCGACTGGGTGCGCGCCATGGAGAAGGGCCGGCCGCCCCGGTTCGACCTCCTGGAGGACACCAACCGTCTCGCGCTGCACCAGTTGCAGGCGGCCGCCGACGCGACGTACGCACATCGCGACTGGGCGCGCTACACCCGGCAGATGGTGCACTTCCATCTCAAGAACGCCCAGTCCTGGGGCAACGCGCGCACCGGGGCCGACCTGGCGGCGCAGGTCGACCCCGACTTCGTGCTCGGCGAGGAGATCGCCGCAGCTGTGTGAGCGAGCCCGAGGGCTCACCGCAGCCGACGCCCTCGGTGTTCGCCACGGCTACGGCAACGGCTAGGGCTAGGGCTACCGCTGCGGCTACGGCTACGGCTTGGCCGCCGGCGCCCCGGGAACACCCTTGGGAGCCGGCGCCGGACGGCCGCTGAGGAAGGACGCCCAGCCCTGCTTCGGGGCCTCGCCGACCTCCAGGCTGCGCAGCTTGGCCAGGGTCTGCGGGTCCTGGGCGTCCAGCCAGTCGGCGAGCTGCCGGAAGGACACGCACCGCACGTCGGGCTTGTTGCAGACCTCCTTGACGACGTCCCCGACGGCGCGCATGTAGGTGCCGCCGTTCCAGGACTCGAAGTGGTTGCCGATGATCAGGGGTGCGCGGTTGCCGTCGTAGGCGCGCTCAAAGCCCTTGAGCAGGCCGTCGCGCATCTGGTCGCCCCAGTGGTCGTACATGCTCGGGTCGCCCTGGGTCCGGGTGCCGGACTGGTTGACCATGAAGTTGTAGTCCATGGTCAGCTGCTCGTAGGAGTGGCCGGGGAAGGGCACCAGCTGCATGGACAGGTCCCACAGGCCCTCCTTCTTGCTGGGCCAGACCTGATTGTTCACGCCGCTGGTGTCGTAGCGGAAGCCCAGTTCACGGGCGGCCTTCATGAAGTTCTTCTGGCCCTCCAGGCACGGGGTGCGGGCGCCGATCAGCTCCTTGTCGTAGTCGAAGGGCAGTGGTGCCGCCTTCGTCATCCCCGTATTGGTCTTCCAGGACTTCACAAACTGCTTGGCCTGGGCGATCTCGTCCTTCCACTCGTCGACCGACCACTCGCCCACCCCGCCGCCCTTGCCGCAGAAGTGGCCGTTGAAGTGGGTGCCGATCTCGTTGCCCTCCAGCCAGGCCAGGCGCAACTGCTTGACGGTGTCGGCGATTCCCTGGTTGTCGTTGAAACCGATGTCGGAGCGGCCCGGTGAGTGCTGCGGTGGCCGGTACAGGTCACGCTTGTCCTCCGGCAGCATGTACACGCCGCTGAGGAAGAACGTCATCGTGGCGTGGTTGGCCTGGGCGACCTCGCGGAAGTGGGAGAAGAGCTTCTGGCTGTCCTCGCCCGCGCCGTCCCAGGAGAAGACCACGAACTGCGGAGGCTTCTGACCCGGCTTCAGCCGCTCGGGCCTCGGCAGGTGCGGCTGCGCCCCTGTGTAGGCGGTGGATCCGTCGCCGATGAGCCGGACCGCGCTCTTGGGGGCGGCGGCGGGCTTGTCCTTCTGCGGGCCGGAGGCCCCTCCGTTCTCCCCGCTGGACCCACCGGTTCCCATCGTGCAACCGGCCAGCGATGCGGCAACGGCCGCGGCGGCCACGGCGCCTGCGGCGATCCTCTGGGTGGCGGCCATCTTCCGCCCACCTTCTTCCTTCTCTCAGGCCAACGCCGATGAGGGCGTCTTGTCGGTGCGCGGCCGGGGCCCGGGCCGGGCTCAGCCGACGCGCCGCCAAGGTCGCACGGGACCGAGAAGGAATTAATACGACAAGCCGATGAAAAGCCCACTTCCCCCCAGCGGGTGAATCGTTGACCCGTTTGCGCCGAATACCCATTCTTGTTCTTTACTCTGCATTACGATTCATTTACTCGTTATTGGTACATCCCGCCGCTGCACTCGTGACCCACGGCCGCGACCGGCCCCGCGCTCGACCGCGGGCCGGATCCGCGACCGCGCTGCCCCGAAGGAGACGGGAACATGTCAGCCTGCACCCCCGCCCGAGCGGACCACGCGACGCGCACCGAGCGCGTCCACCCTCCGCACAGCCCGCCGCCCGCACCGCGCCGCCGCTTCCCGCTCGCGGGGGCGGATGTGTCCGCATCCATCGCGGTGTTCCTCATCGCACTGCCCCTGTCGCTGGGCATCGCCCTCGCCACCGGCGCGCCCTTGCAGGCCGGTCTTGTCGCCGCCGCCGTCGGAGGTCTCGTCGCCGGCCGCCTGGGCGGGTCCCCGCTCCAGGTCAGCGGCCCCGCCGCCGGCCTCACCGTCGTCACCGCCGACCTCATCCACCGCTACGGCTGGCGGGCGACCTGTGCGATCACGGTCCTCGCCGGAGCAGCTCAACTCGGCCTCGGCTGCCTGCGCGTGGCCCGCTCCGCGCTCGCCGTGAGCCCCGCCATCGTGCACGGCATGCTCGCCGGCATCGGCGTCACCATCGCCGTCGCGCAGTTGCACATCGTCCTCGGCGGCAGCCCCCAGAGTTCGGTTCTCGCCAACGTTCGCTCGCTGCCCGCGCAGTTGGCCGGCCTTCAGCCCGCCGCGGTGACCGTCAGCGCGCTGACCCTGTCCGTGCTGCTGCTGTGGCCACGCCTGCCCGGCCGGGCCGGACGCCTGCTGCGCACGGTCCCCGCGCCCCTCGTCGCGGTCGCCACCGGCACCGCGGCCGCCGCCCTCGCCGGACTCACGCTGCCCAGAGTCGACCTGCCCTCCTGGCGCAGTCACGCCCTGCCGGCACTGCCCGAGGGCCCGGTGGCCGGACTGATCGCCGCCGTGCTCACCATCACCCTCGTGTGCAGCGTGCAGTCACTGCTCGGCGCGGTCGCCGTGGACAAGCTGGTCGCCTCGCGCCCCGGGCCCGGCCCCCGCGTCCACCGCTCGGACCTGGACCGCGAACTGCTCGGGCAGGGCGCCGCCAACATCGTCTCCGGGGCGCTCGGCGGGCTGCCCGTCGCCGGCGTGGCCGTACGCAGCACGGCGAATGTGCGCGCGGGCGCCGTGAGCCGGAACTCCACGATGCTGCACGGCGTTCTCGTAGTGGTCGCCGCGCTGCTGATGGTCCCGATCCTGGAGCTCATCCCGCTCGCCTCGCTCGCCGCCCTGGTGATGGCCGTCGGCATCCAGATGGTGTCCCTGCACCACATCCGCACGGTGACCCGGCACCGGGAAGCGGTGGTGTACGCCGTCACCACCCTCGGTGTGGTGATCCTCGGCGTCCTGCAGGGCGTGGCGCTGGGGATCGCCGTGGCCGTCGCCGTCGCCCTGAACCGCCTCGCCCACACCCGCATCACGCACGACGAGAGCAAGGGGGTCCATCACCTACGGGTCCGAGGACAGTTGACGTTCCTCGCGGTGCCGCGGCTCAGCCGGACCCTGCATCTCGTACCCCAAGGTGCCGAGGTCGTCGTGGAGTTGGACGGCTCCTTCATGGACCACGCGGCGTACGAGGCCCTGCAGGACTGGCAGAAGACACACACCGCCCAGGGCGGCACCGTCGAGGTGACCGGCCGCCGCCCCGGCATTCCCCCGGCCGCCGAGGTCCTCACAGCCATGGCCACCGGCATGAGACCGGCAGCCGACGGCACGGCAGCCACCGTCACGGGCTGCCGCTGCCGGCCCTGGACACCGTGGCGCAACCACCAGTGCGCGGTGCCTCTCACCGCACCGCCGAGCGAGACGTCTTGCGCGGAGCGGGCGGGCGATGCACCGGCCACCACGGCGCCCGAAGACGGGGCCCGCACCTCACAGCCGAGGGACGCCTACCAGCTCAGCCACGGGATCAGCGCCTTCCAGCGCAACACCGCGCCGTTGGTCCGGAAGGAGTTGGCGCGGCTGGCGCGGGAGGGGCAGCGGCCGTCGCAGCTCTTCCTCACCTGCGCCGACTCGCGGCTGGTCACATCGATGATCACCTCCAGTGGTCCGGGCGACCTGTTCGTCGTGCGCAATGTCGGCAACCTCGTGCCGCCGCCGGGCGCGGAGGGCGGGGACGACTCGGTGGCGGCGGCGATCGAGTACGCGGTGGAGGTGCTGAAGGTCCGGTCCGTGACCGTGTGCGGGCACTCCGGCTGCGGTGCCATGCAGGCGCTGCTCGGCACCGCGCCCGGGGCCGCGCAGACGCCGCTGAAGCGGTGGCTGCGGCACGGGCTGCCGAGTCTGGAGCGCGTGACCGACACCGGCCGGCCCCGGCCGCGGCTGGCCGGGCGGCTGCCCGCCGACCAGGTGGAGCAGCTGTGCCTGGCCAACGTCGTGCAGCAGTTGGAGCATCTGCGCTCCCACGCGTCGGTGGCCCGGGCGCTGCGGGAGGGGGCTTTGGAGCTGCACGGAATGTACTTCGACGTGGGCGAGGCGCAGGCCTACCTGCTCACCGGGGCGGACGGCGGAGAGGAGGCGGGGCAGGGATTCGACCGGGTGCGGGCGGCCGGAGTGCCGGGATGAGGCCGGCCCGGGCGAATCCGTCGGGGTGAACCGGCCGGCCAGGGCGGCGGCCCACACCGGGCCTCCTCCGCGGCAGTTCGGACAGCCCGGCGGAAGAGCACGTCGGGACATGGGTTCGGATGCGTCAACGGCCTGGCCGCGCTCGGTTGCGAGGAGAATGCGTTGGGTAGGCGCGACCCTCGGGGGGTGAACCTCCGAGGGCCGTGGCCCGTGACCCGTGAGTGAACGGGTGACAGGATGCCGGAAGGGGTTGACCAGCCCCGTCGACCCCTCGGAGAATCAAGGGCGTTGATTGGTCTAAACCACTTTGGACGGTGTTCGGATGGCAACCAACGAAAGTCCTTCCCTCTCGAACCTCCTCAAGGAGGAGCGTCGCTTCTCGCCGCCTGCCGAGCTCGCCGCGCACGCCAACGTCACGGCCGAGGCGTATGAGCAGGCCAAGGCCGACCGGCTCGGCTTCTGGGCGGAGCAGGCCCGTCGGCTGAGCTGGGCCAAGGAGCCGACCGAGACGCTGGACTGGTCGAACCCGCCGTTCGCGAAGTGGTTCAAGGACGGGCAGCTCAACGTCGCGTACAACTGCGTGGACCGCCATGTGGAGGCCGGCAACGGCGACCGGGTCGCCATCCACTTCGAGGGCGAGCCCGGCGACAGCCGCGCGATCACCTACGCCGAGCTGAAGGACGAGGTCTCCAAGGCCGCCAACGCCCTGCTGGAGCTGGGCGTGCGCAAGGGCGACCGGGTCGCGATCTACATGCCGATGATCCCGGAGACGGCGATCGCCATGCTCGCCTGCGCCCGGATCGGCGCCGCGCACTCGGTGGTCTTCGGCGGTTTCTCCGCCGACGCGCTCGCGACGCGCATCCAGGACGCCGACGCGCGCGTGGTCATCACCTCCGACGGCGGCTACCGGCGCGGCAAGCCGTCCGCGCTCAAGCCCGCCGTCGACGAGGCGGTCGGCCGTGTGGACAACGTCGACCACGTGGTCGTCGTACGCCGTACGGGCCAGGACGTCGCCTGGACCGAGGGCCGGGACGTGTGGTGGCACGAGCTGGTGGACCGGCAGAGCACCGAGCACACGCCGGAGGCGTTCGACGCCGAGCACCCGCTGTTCATCCTGTACACGTCCGGTACGACGGGGAAGCCGAAGGGCATCCTGCACACCTCCGGCGGCTACCTCACCCAGACCGCGTACACGCACTGGGCGGTCTTCGACCTCAAGCCGGAGACCGACGTCTACTGGTGCACCGCCGACGTCGGCTGGGTCACCGGTCACTCGTACATCGTCTACGGCCCGCTGGCCAACGGCGCGACGCAGGTGATGTACGAGGGCACGCCGGACACCCCGCACCAGGGACGGTTCTGGGAGATCGTGCAGAAGTACAAGGTCACGATCCTGTACACCGCCCCGACGGCGATCCGTACGTTCATGAAGTGGGGCGACGACATCCCCGCGAAGTTCGACCTGTCCAGCCTGCGCGTGCTGGGCTCGGTGGGTGAGCCGATCAACCCCGAGGCGTGGATCTGGTACCGCAAGAACATCGGCGCCGACACCACCCCGGTCGTGGACACCTGGTGGCAGACCGAGACCGGCGCGATGATGATCTCGCCGCTGCCCGGCGTCACCGCCGCCAAGCCCGGTTCCGCCCAGACCCCGCTGCCCGGCATCAGCGCGACCGTCGTCGACGACGAGGCGAACGAGGTGCCCAACGGCGGCGGCGGTTATCTCGTGCTCACCGAGCCGTGGCCGTCGATGCTGCGCACCATCTGGGGCGACGACCAGCGGTTCATCGACACCTACTGGTCCCGCTTCGAGGGCAAGTACTTCGCCGGTGACGGCGCGAAGAAGGACGACGACGGCGACATCTGGCTGCTGGGCCGCGTGGACGACGTCATGCTGGTCTCCGGGCACAACATCTCCACCACCGAGGTCGAGTCCGCGCTGGTCTCGCACCCGTCGGTAGCCGAGGCGGCCGTCGTCGGCGCGGCCGACGAGACGACCGGGCAGGCAATTGTCGCCTTCGTGATCCTGCGCGGTACGGCGTCCGAGAACGACAGCCTGGTCGACGAGCTGCGGGGCCACGTCGGCGCCACGCTCGGCCCGATCGCCAAGCCCCAGCGCATCCTTCCGGTGGCGGAGCTGCCCAAGACCCGCTCCGGCAAGATCATGCGCCGGCTGCTGCGGGACGTGGCCGAGAACCGGCAGCTCGGTGACGTCACCACGCTCACGGACTCCACGGTCATGGACCTCATCCAGGCGAAGCTGCCGCAGGCGCCGAGCGAGGACTGAACGCGGGACTGAACGACCGAGCACACGGGCACCCGGAAAGCAGCGCGCCGGGTGCCCGAGCCGTACCCGCCCCCATGCGGGGTGCTTCGATTCCGGATGCCTTCGGGTCGCCGCTTAGGTAAACTAAACAAAGCGTCACTGACGCCGCGATCCACATCAGGATCACCAAGGTGCGCCGGGAAGTCTGGTCGGCATGCGTCCCGCCCTGCCCACCGACCGGAGGTCCCACGTGACCGCGCCCCGCACCACCACCGCCCGCAAGGTTCTCGGCCGGCTGTCGCTGCCGGAGCGGACCTTCGTCGCGGACGCGCTGCGCACCGAGACCGTCGGCGGAGTACTGCTCCTCCTCGCCGCGATCGCCGCGCTGGTCTGGGCGAACATCCCGGCTCTGCGGGACAGCTACCACAGCGTCAGCCACTTCCACTTCGGCCCGTCGGCGCTCGGGCTCGACCTGTCCGTGGCGCACTGGGCCGCGGACGGGCTGCTGGCGGTCTTCTTCTTCGTCGCCGGGATCGAGCTCAAGCGCGAGCTGGTCGCCGGCGATCTGCGCGACCCGAAAGCCGCCGCGCTGCCCGTCGTCGCGGCCCTGTGCGGCATGGCCGTGCCCGCCCTCGTCTATGTGATCAGCAACCTCACCGGCGGCGGCTCGCTCGGCGGCTGGGCGGTGCCGACCGCCACCGACATCGCGTTCGCGCTGGCCGTTCTCGCCGTCATCGGCACCTCGCTGCCGAGCGCGTTGCGCGCCTTCCTGCTCACCCTCGCCGTCGTCGACGACCTTTTCGCGATCCTGATCATCGCGATCTTCTTCACCGACCGGATCGACTTCGCCGCGCTCGGCGGCGCGGTCCTCGGTCTCGCCGTCTTCTGGCTGCTGCTGCGGCGGGGCGTGCGCGGCTGGTACGTGTACGTGCCGCTCGCGCTGGTGATCTGGGGGCTGATGTACAACAGCGGCGTCCACGCCACCATCGCCGGCGTCGCCATGGGCCTGATGCTGCGCTGCACGCGCCGTGACGGCGAGCGGCACTCCCCCGGCGAGCACATCGAGCATCGGGTGCGGCCGCTGTCGGCGGGGCTCGCGGTGCCGCTCTTCGCCCTGTTCAGCGCAGGCGTGTCTCTCACCCCGCACGCGCTCGGTGACGTCTTCACCAAGCCGGAGACCCTCGGCGTCGTCCTCGGCCTGGTCGTCGGCAAGACGATCGGCATCTTCGGCGGGACCTGGCTGACCGCCCGGTTCACTCGGGCCTCCCTCAGCGAGGACCTGGCCTGGGCGGACGTCTTCGCGGTGGCGTCGCTCGCCGGGATCGGCTTCACGGTCTCGCTGCTGATCGGGGAGCTGGCCTTCGAGAACGACGCGCTTCTCACCGACGAGGTGAAGGCCGCCGTACTGACCGGATCGGTGATCGCGGCGGCCGCGGCGACGGTGCTGCTGAAGATCCGCAACGCGCGGTACCGCCGGCTGGTCGAGATGGAGGAGCGCGACGAGGACCTCGACGGCATCCCGGACATCTACGAGGAGGACGACCCGGAGTACCACCTGCGCATGGCCGCCCTCTACGAGCGCAAGGCCGCGGAACACCGCCGGACCGCCGAGGAGAAGGTGGCGGAGCGGGACGCCGCCGGGGAGGGGGCCGATGGGGGGAGCCCTGCCGCCGGGGAGGGGGCCGCCGAGGTCCGCCGTACCCCACAGGACGCGCCCGCCGGGGGGCGCCGTACCGCCGGCGGGGAGAGTGTCGCGCGGCGCGCGGTAGGCGAAGTGGCGGGCGGGGAAGGCGAGGAGGACGACCGTCCGGCATGATCTGACGGGACGGTACAAAAGACGGGGCCCGAGGCAGTCCGCGGACACGTCAGGCGGATACGGACCCGAACGCGAGAGAGGGAGACCGCGATGAGCGCACCCGACGGCAGCCCGGTCGGCGCCGAACGCAGCATCGGCCAGCTGTTCGCCTCCGCGACGACCGAGATGTCGGCGCTGGTGCACGACGAGATCGCGCTGGCGAAGGCGCAGCTCAAGCAGGACGTCAAGAAGGGCGCGGTGAGCGGCGGCGCGTTCAGCGTGGCCGGCGCGGTGCTGGTGTTCTCGCTGCCGATGCTGAACTTCGCCCTCGCCTACGGCATCCACGCCTGGACCGGCGGCCACAACGGGCAGGGCGGCTGGAACCTCGGCTGGTGCTTCCTGCTGTCCTTCGCCGCGAACGTCCTGATCGCGGGTCTGCTCGCGCTGATCGGCGTCGTCTTCGCCAAGAAGGCGAAGAAGAGCAAGGGTCCGCAGAAGGTCGCCGCGTCCATGAAGGAGACGGCGGGCGTGCTGCAGAACGCCAAGCCGCACCCGCGTCCCGAGGTCCCGGCGCTGGAGGACCGCAAGCCCGAGGCCATCGAGGCTGTGGCACGCTCGACCTCATGACGGACCCTGCCACCCCCTCGGCCCAGCCGCAGCCGGCCGCCTCGGACGTACGCATCGACATCCCCGGCGGCAGACGAGTGAAGCACCGGGACGTCGCCGCCAACGGCGCACGTTTCCACATCGCGGAACTCGGCGACGGCCCGCTGGTCATGCTGGTGCACGGCTTTCCGCAGTTCTGGTGGACCTGGCGGCACCAGCTGACCGCGCTGGCAGACGCCGGGTACCGGGCCGTCGCGATGGACCTGCGAGGCGTCGGCGGCAGCGACCGCACGCCCCGCGGCTACGACCCGGCCAACCTCGCCCTCGACATCACCGGCGTGATCCGCTCCCTGGGCGAGCCGGACGCCGCGCTCGTCGGCCACGACCTGGGCGGCTACCTCGCCTGGACGGCGGCCGTGATGCGCCCGAAGCTGGTCCGCCGGCTCGTGGTCGCCTCCATGCCGCATCCGCGGCGCTGGCGCTCGGCCATGCTCGGCGACGTCCGGCAGTCCCGGGCCGGCTCGCACATCTGGGGCTTCCAGCGGCCGTGGATCCCCGAGCGGCAGCTCACCGCCGACGGCGGCGCGCTGGTCGGGCGGCTGATCCGGGACTGGTCCGGGCCGCGCCTGCCGGAGGACGACGCGGTGGAGACGTACCAGCGCGCGATGTGCATCCCCTCCACGGCGCACTGCTCGGTGGAGCCCTACCGCTGGCTCGTGCGCTCGCTGGGCCGTCCGGACGGCGTCCAGTTCTACCGGCGGATGAAGCGGCCCGTGCGCGTGCCGACGCTGCATCTGCACGGCTCGCTCGATCCGGTGATGCGCACCCGCAGCGCGGCCGGTTCCGGCGAGTACGTCGAAGCGCCGTACCGCTGGCGTCTGTTCGACGGACTCGGACACTTCCCGCATGAGGAGGATCCGGTCGCATTCTCCACCGAACTGGTCAACTGGCTGAAGGATCCCGAACCCGATCGGTGACGGAGTGATCGCGCCCGGTATCCGGTGCCGAACTCCTGTGCTTCGAACGGCCACTTGCCGCCCGCATAGGCCAATTGAGGGGCCGCGAGGCGGTTATCGACCTTGGGAGAGGGCACACGTCCGGGTATGGGCTGGACGCACGACTACAGTGACGTAGCACGCAACCGCCGCTCGGGCAGCACCCTGAGCTCCCACCAAAGGGGCGGCACCCCGCAGCTGACGGGCAACGACCCCCGGGTGGGCATTCCGCGCATCCTGCGCCGCCGCGCCCGCTGGGTGACCATGCGACTGCGTCACACGCGCGGCTGATCCGGCCCGCCGGGGCCACGGTGTCACACCGGGCACATGCACCACAGCGTCACACCGCGCACATGTCGCTCAAAGCGCGCAACTGTCGCTGTCGACCTGCTGGTTCGCCTGACGCCCCTTGGCGATGTCGTCCTTGATCTCGTCCAGGCTGAGTGCGTAACCGGTCTCGGCGTCGTCCAGGGACTTCGCGAAGACCACGCCGTAGACCCGGCCCTCGGGCGTGAGCAGCGGGCCTCCGGAGTTGCCCTGGCGGACGGTCGCGTACAGCGAGTACACGTCACGGCTGACGGTGCCGCGGTGGTAGATGTCCGGCCCGTTGGCCGTGATCCGCCCGCGGACCCGGGCGGCGCGCACGTCGTAGGAGCCGTTCTCCGGGAAGCCGGCGACGATCGCGCCGTTCCCGCTGGCGGCGTCCTGCGAGGAGAACCGCAGCGCGGGCGCGTCCAGATCCGGCACATCAAGTACGGCGATGTCGCGCCGCCAGTCGTAGAGGACGACCGTGGCGTCGTACTTGCGGCCCTCGCCGCCTATCTGCACGGTGGGTTCGTCGACGCCGCCCACCACGTGCGCGTTGGTCATCACGCGGCGCTCGCCGAAGACGAAGCCGGTGCCCTCCAGGACCTTGCCGCAGCCGGGCGCGGTCCCCATCACCTTCACGATGGACCTCCGGGCGCGCACCGCGACGGGGCTCCTCGCGAGCGCGGGGTCGGGGGGCTGGACCTCCTTGATCGGCTCGTTGGAGAACGGGCTGAAGACCTGCGGGAAGCCGTTCTGTGCGAGGACCGAGGTGAAGTCCTTGAACCAGGTGTCGGCCTGCGCGGGCATCGCCTCCGACACGCCCAGCAGCACCTTGGAGCCCCGCACCTCCCGCCCCAGCGTGGGCAGCGTGGTCTGCGCGAGGGCTGAGCCGATCAGCCATGCCACCAGCAGCATCGCCACGACATTGACCAGCGCGCCGCCGGTGGCGTCCAGGGCGCGGGCCGGGGACCAGGTGATGTACCGGCGCAGCTTGTTGCCCAGGTGGGTGGTCAGCGCCTGCCCGATCGAGGCGCAGACGATCACCACGACGATCGCGACGACCGCCGCCGTGGTGCTGACCTCGGCGTGGTCGGTCACCGCGGCCCAGATGACCGGCAGCGTGTACACGGCGACGAGACCGCCGCCCAGGAAGCCGATCACCGACAGGATGCCGACGACGAAGCCCTGGCGGTAGCCGACGACCGCGAACCAGACGGCCGCGACCAGCAACAGGATGTCCAGCACGTTCACCGCTTCGCGCCTCGCCTCATCAATTCGCGCTCACCACAGGCCGGCCGGGGGTCCGGGGGTCGCCCCGGGAAACACAGCCACGTCAGACACCCTGTCATGCGCGCCAGTCGAGCGGGACCTGGCGGTCGCGGTCCCAGGGGATCTCCCAGCCGGAGTAGTGCAGCAGACGGTCGATCACACCGGCCGTGAAGCCCCACACCAGCGCCGATTCGACCAGGAATGCCGGACCTCTGTGACCGCTGGGGTGGACGGTGGTGGCGCGGTTGGCGGGGTCCGTGAGATCCGCCACGGGCACCGTGAAGACCCGCGCGGTCTCCGCCGGGTCGACCACGCCGACCGGGCTCGGCTCGCGCCACCAGCCCAGCACCGGCGTCACCACGAACGAGCTGACCGGGATGTACAGCTTCGGCAGCACGCCGAAGAGCTGCACTCCGCGCGGGTCGAGGCCGGTCTCCTCCTCGGCCTCGCGCAGCGCGGCCCGCAGGGGGCCGTCCCCGGCGGGGTCACCGTCCTCGGGATCCAGGGCGCCGCCCGGGAAGGACGGCTGACCGGCATGCGACCTCAGCGACCCGGCGCGCTCCATCAGCAGCAGCTCGGGGCCCCGCTCACCCTCGCCGAACAGGATCAGCACGGCCGACTGGCGCCCCGCGCCGTCCTCGGGCGGCAGGAAGCGGCTGAGCTGCACCGGCTTGACCGTCTCGGCCGCTCGCACCACCGGGTCCAGCCACTTCGGCAGCCCGTCCTTGCTCAGCGTCACCGGGCCGCCCTGTGTGTTGCTCGCACGCGTCATCGCCACCCCCGTCGTCCTGCCCAGTACAACGCCCGGCGACACCGAGATCGTTCCGTCCGGCACCGAGATCGTTCCGCCCGACGCCCAGATCGTTCCGTCCGGCACCGAGCTGGTTCCGTCCGGCGCCGGGACTCTTCCGTCATCGGGACCTCAGCTCCCGGCCCCCAGCGGCGGGGCCGGCTTGCCGCCCGCGTCGAGGTAGGCCTGCGGCGGGTTGAGCCGCTGGCCGGGGAAGCCACCCTTTTCGTACTTCAGCAGCTTCTTCGCCTTCTCCTCGTCGGTCTCCCCCTCGCCGTACGCCGGGCACAGCGGGGCGATGGGGCAGGCACCGCAGGCGGGCTTGCGGGCGTGGCAGATGCGGCGGCCGTGCCAGATCACGTGGTGCGAGAGGTCCGTCCACTCGCTCTTCGGGAAGAGCGCGCCGATCGCGGCCTCGATCTTGTCCGGGTCGGTCTCCTCCGTCCACTTCCAGCGCCGCACGAGCCGCTGGAAGTGCGTGTCCACGGTGATGCCGGGCCGGCCGAACGCGTTCCCCAGAACGACGAACGCGGTCTTGCGGCCGACGCCGGGCAGCTTGACGAGGTCCTCGAGCCTGCCGGGCACCTCGCCGCCGAAGTCCTCCGCCAGCGCCTTCGACAGCCCTATCACCGACTTGGTCTTGGCCCGGAAGAAGCCGCAGGGGCGCAGGATATCCTCGACCTCCTCGGGGTTGGCCGCGGCGAGGTCCTCGGGTGTGGGGTACTTGGCGAAGAGCGCCGGGGTCGTCTGATTGACCCTCAGGTCGGTGGTCTGGGCGGACAGCACGGTCGCGACCAGCAGCTGGAAGGGGTTGGTGAAGTCCAGTTCGGGGTGGGCGTAGGGGTAGACCTCGGCGAGCTCGCGGTTGATCCGGCGAGCGCGGCGGACGAGGGCGGTACGGGACTCGCCCGACGGCGTCCTGTCGGCGATCGTCTGCGCCGGCGGGACGCCCTTGACGGCTGCGGTGGCCTTCTTGGGGGCGACGATCGCCTTCTTAAGGGCGGGGGCCTTCTTGACGGCGGGAGCCTTCTTCGCGGCGGCCTTCCTGACGCCGGGCTTCTTCGCGGCGGGCGCCTTCTTCGCCGCGGACGCCTTCTTCGCGGGCACCTTCTCGGCGGCAGCCGTCTTCTTGGCGGGTGCTGCCTTCTTGGCGGGTGCCGTCTTCTTCGCAGGCGTCTCCTTCGCGGCCGGCTCCTTCGCGGCCGCTCGCGTCTTCGCCGCCTTCTCTCCCGCTGCCGTCTTCCTCACGCCCTTCCTGTCGCTCTTCTCCCTCACCGCCCCGGGTGTGGCGTTTGTCGCATTTTCAGCATCGCCCGAGCCCTGTTCGCCCACAGCGGAATCACGACGTACAACCACCCGCCCAGCCCCCTTAGCCTGTGCTCTCACCGGCGATTTGGACACTCGGCCAGCCTAGAGCCCGGCACCGACATCCGCCCCGGACCGCGAAGATCGGCGTCCAATTGGCCCCCTGCCGCGTACCCCGGGACAGGTGTACGGCATCCTTGTGACAGATCACACTGTTTGGACCGTCCGGCAAAATGGGCACCACGGACCCCTGGTACACCGGGGGAACAAGATCCCCTGAGCAGGTCGAATAGGAGAGAACTCGTGGACGACGTTCTGCGGCGCAACCCGCTCTTCGCGGCGCTCGACGACGAGCAGGCCGCGGAGCTCCGCGCCTCCATGACGGAGGTGACCCTCGCACGCGGCGACTCCCTGTTCCACGAGGGTGACCCCGGTGACCGGCTGTACGTCGTCACCGAGGGCAAGGTGAAGCTGCACCGCACGTCCCCCGACGGGCGCGAGAACATGCTCGCGGTGGTCGGCCCCGGCGAGCTGATCGGTGAGCTGTCCCTGTTCGACCCGGGCCCCCGTACGGCCACGGCGACCGCGCTGACCGAGGTCAAGCTGCTGGGCCTGGGCCACGGCGACCTCCAGCCCTGGCTGAACGCCCGCCCCGAGGTGGCCTCCGCGCTGCTGCGCGCCGTCGCCCGGCGCCTGCGCAAGACCAACGACGCGATGTCCGACCTGGTCTTCTCCGACGTGCCCGGCCGTGTCGCGCGTGCCCTGCTGGACCTGTCCCGGCGCTTCGGCGTGCAGTCGGAGGAGGGCATCCACGTCGTCCACGACCTCACGCAGGAGGAGCTGGCCCAGCTGGTCGGCGCGTCCCGCGAGACGGTGAACAAGGCGCTCGCCGACTTCGCCCAGCGCGGCTGGCTGCGCCTGGAGGCGCGCGCCGTGATCCTGCTGGACGTGGAGCGTCTCGCGAAGCGTTCGCGCTGATCCCGGGCCCCGGGTAACGCCCCCTGCCCCGGGTAGCGACCCTGGCGCGGGGAAACGGCCCGGGCAGGGGGTGACGACCCGTGGCGAGGGAAACGCCCCCGGACACGGGGAACGGGGCGCGGGGAAACGACCCCTGGCGCGGGGAAGTGACCCCGGCCATGGCGACCGACCCGGGCACGGCGAAAAAACAGCTGCTCGGGCGCCTGCCCGCAGGCAGAGTGCGTCCATGGCCGACATCACCGTGCGTCCCGGACTGGACGCCCAGGGCTTCCTCACGCGTGAGGGAGCCCTCTCGCGCGTGCAGCCCCCGTTCCGTCCGGTCGTGGCCGCCGCCCGGGAGCGGCTGCCCGCCCTGTTCGGGCCACGGCTGCACAGCGCGTACCTCTACGGGTCGATCCCGCGCGGCACCGCACGCGTGGGCCGCAGCGACCTCGACCTGCTCCTGGCCCTGCGGGACGAGCCGACCGACGCCGACCGGGACGCCGTACGGGACCTCGGCGAGGTGCTCGACGAGCGGTTCGCGCAGATCGACGGCGTCGGCACGCTGCTGTTCGGCCGGGAGCGGCTGCTGAGCGAGGCCGAGCGCTACGACCTCGGCTGGTTCGTGGCCTGTCTGTGCACCCCGCTGTACGACGAGGACCTCGCCGGCCGCCTGCCGCGCTACCGGCCCGACTCACGGCTCGCCCGCGAGACCAACGGCGACCTCACCGCCCTGCTGCCCGGCTGGCGGGAACGCATCACCGGCGCCGGTGAGAGCGACCGCCTCCGGTGCGTGCGCTTCATGTCCCGCCACCTGGTCCGCACGGCGTTCACGCTGGTCATGCCCCGCTGGCAGGGCTGGACGAGCGACCTGCACGAGATGGCCGAGGCGTTCGCGGGCTACTACCCCCAGCGCGCCGAGCAGCTGCGCACCGCCGCACGATACGGCTACGACCCCGTGGCCGATCCGGACCTCCTGCGGGCGTACGTCGACGACCTCGGCCCCTGGCTCGCGCGGGAGTACACGCGCGTGCACGGCACGAAGGGCACGCGCGCGTAGGTCTTCATCGGCGCCCGCGGATAAGGCCGTACTAGATCAGCCCGTGCTCGCTGAGATAGTCCAGCTGGGCCCGCACCGACAGCTCCGCCGCCGGCCAGAGTGAGCGGTCGACGTCGGCGTACACGTGGGCTACGACCTGCTCGGGCGTGCGGTAGCCGTCCTCGACGGCCGTCTCGACCTGGGCGAGGCGGTGGGCGCGGTGGGCGAGGTAGAACTCGACTGCTCCCTGGGCGTCCTCCAGGACGGGCCCGTGGCCGGGCAGGACCGTGTGCACGCCGTCGTCGACGGTGAGCGAGCGCAGCCGGCGCAGCGAGTCCAGGTAGTCGCCGAGGCGCCCGTCGGGGTGCGCGACCATCGTCGTACCGCGACCGAGGATCGTGTCGCCGGTGAGGACCGCCCGGTCGGCCGGGAGGTGGAAGCACAGGGAGTCCGCGGTGTGGCCGGGCGTGGGGACGACCCGCAGCTCCAGCCCGCCGACGCTGATCACGTTCCCGGCGGCCAGACCCTCGTCGCCGAGCCGCAGCGCCGGGTCGAGGGCCCGCACGCGCGTGCCGGTGATCTCGGCGAAGCGGGCGGCGCCCTCGGCGTGGTCCGGGTGGCCGTGGGTGAGCAGGGTGAGGGCGACGCGTTTGCCGGCCTGCTCGGCGGTGTCGACGACTGCCCTCAGGTGGCCCTCGTGCAGCGGGCCGGGGTCGATCACGACGGCCAGTTCGGAGTCCGGCTCGGAGACGATCCAGGTATTGGTGCCGTCCAGGGTCATCGCGGAGGCGTTGGGCGCGAGGACGTTCACCGCGCGCGGTGTCGCCGGGCCGGTGCGGACCACGTCGCGTGGCTGGCCGGGAAGGGTGCTGGCGTCGGTCATGCTCAGGCTCCACCGGTCGGAAGCGTCGGGACGTGCTTGGTGAACTCGTCGTGGCCCGGCCAGGTCAGCACGACCTCGCCGTCCTCCAGCCGGGCCTCGGCCAGCACGGGCGTCAGATCACGGCCGGGCGCGGCGGCCAGCGCCTCGGCGGCACTCGCGCAGGGCGCGAGCTGACGCAGCGTCGCGATGGTGGGCGGCATCATCAGCAGCTCGCCCTTGTCGTACGACGCCGCCGCGTCGGCCGGGCGGATCCACACCGTGCGGTCGGCCTCCGTGGAGGCGTTGCGGGTGCGCTGACCCGCGGGCAGGGCTGCGACGAAGAAGAACGTGTCGTAGCGGCGGGGTTCGAACGCGGGGGTGATCCAGCGGGTCCAGGCGCCCAGCAGGTCGGAGCGCAGCACCAGGCCGCGTCGGTCCAGGAACTCGGCGAAGGACAGGTCGCGGGCGACCAGGGCGGCGCGGTCGGCCTCCCAGTCCTCGCCCGTGGTGTCGCCGACGACCGACTCGGGCGTGGGGCCCGCGAGCAGGACGCCGGCCTCCTCGTACGTCTCGCGCACGGCGGCGCAGACGACCGCCTGGGCCGCCGACTCGTCGTCCACTCCGAGCCGCTCGGCCCACCACGCACGCGTGGGGCCCGCCCAGCGGACCAGGGCGTCGTCGTCACGCGGGTCGACGCCGCCGCCGGGATAGGCGTACGCGCCCCCGGCGAAGGCCATGGAGGCGCGTCTGCGCAGCATGTGGACGGCCGGGCCGCCGTCGGCGTCCCTCAGCAGCATGACGGTCGCCGCGCGCTTGGGCGCGACCGGAGTGAGGGTGCCGTCCGCGAGCGCGCGGATGCGGTCCGGCCAGTCCGGGGGAAACCACTGCCCATTCGCCATGGCCGGAGGCTATCCCGTGGTGAGCGAATGTTCGAGAGGTGATCCGGAGCGGTGGCTCAGGGGGCCAGCTCGACCTGGATCTCGACCTCGACCGGCGCGTCCAGCGGCAGCACCGCCACGCCGACCGCGCTGCGCGCGTGCACGCCCTTGTCGCCGAGGACCTCGCCGAGCAGTTCGCTCGCGCCGTTGACCACACCGGGCTGGCCGGTGAAGTCGGACGCCGAGGCGACGAAGCCGACGACCTTCACCACGCGCGCGATGCGGTCCAGGTCGCCCACGACCGACTTCACGGCGGCCAGGGCGTTGAGGGCGCACGTGCGGGCCAGGTCCTTGGCCTCCTCGGGAGTGACCTCGGCGCCGACCTTGCCGGTGACGGGCAGCTTGCCCTCGACCATGGGCAGCTGACCCGCGGTGTACACGTACGGCCCGGACTGCACGGCCGGCTGGTAGGCGGCGAGCGGCGCCGCGACCTCCGGCAGCGTCAGCCCCAGCTCGGCGAGCTTCTCCTCGACGGCGCTCATGCCTGCTTCTCCCGCTTCAGGTAGGCCACCAGCTGCTCGGGGTTGTTCGGGCCGGGCACGACCTGCACGAGCTCCCAGCCGTCCTCGCCCCAGGTGTCCAGGATCTGCTTCGTGGCGTGGACGAGCAGCGGCACGGTGGCGTATTCCCACTTCTTGGTCATGGGGGGACTGTAGCCGCTGCACCGTGCGGCCCCTTTGACCTGCCCCCAGGACGTCTCTCGGCCCCGGTTTTCCACAGGCCGGCCCACCCTCCGCCACCCCGTTGTCCACAGCCTGCGGGTTGACGCGGACGCGGACTGGTTACGCTCGAAGACGTGAGCAGGCTCCAGGTCGTCAGCGGCAAGGGCGGGACCGGAAAGACGACGGTCGCCGCGGCCCTCGCGTTGGCCCTCGCGACGGAGGGGAAGCGGACGCTTCTCGTCGAGGTCGAGGGCCGACAGGGCATCGCGCAGCTCTTCGAGACGGAGGCGTTGCCGTATGAGGAACGCAAGATCGCCGTAGCCCCCGGGGGCGGGGAGGTGTTCGCCCTCGCCATCGACCCCGAACTGGCGTTGCTGGACTACCTCCAGATGTTCTACAAACTCGGCAGCGCCGGCCGCGCCCTGAAGAAGCTCGGCGCGATCGACTTCGCGACCACCATCGCGCCCGGCCTCAGGGACGTGCTCCTGACCGGCAAGGCGTGCGAGGCGGTGCGCCGCAAGGACCGGTCGGGACGGTTCGTCTACGACTACGTCGTGATGGACGCGCCACCCACCGGCCGCATCACCCGGTTCCTGAACGTCAACGACGAGGTCGCCGGGCTCGCGAAGATCGGCCCGATACACAATCAGGCGCAGGCCGTGATGCGGGTGCTGAAGTCGGCGGAGACCGCCGTGCACCTGGTCACCCTGCTGGAGGAGATGCCGGTCCAGGAGACCGCGGACGGCATCGCCGAGCTGCGGTCGGCGCGGCTGCCGGTGGGCCGGATCATCGTGAACATGGTGCGGCCCGGGCTGCTGGACGGGGCCGAGCTGGACCTCGTACGGACCACGCCGCGCGCGGCCCTCGCGCAGTCGCTGTCCGCGGCCGGCCTCGGCGGGGCGCGCCGCGGCGGGCACGCCGAGCGGCTGGTGGACCCGCTGCTGAAGCAGGCCGAGGAGTACGCCGAACGGCACGCGCTGGAGCAGGAGCAGCGGGCCGTGCTCGGTGAGCTGGGCCTGCCGTTGCACGAACTGCCGCTGCTCGCCGAGGGCATGGACCTGGCGGGCCTGTACGAACTCGCCACCGAACTGCGGAAGCAGGGGATCGCATGAGCCCGGACCCGGCCCACGCCCCGGCGGGGACCCGCACCTCGGACGGGGCCCGCGCCTCCGAGGGGACCCGCGCCACGGACGGTGCCCGCGCGGCGGAGGGGGCCCGCGGGCTCTCCCCCGCGCGCGTGCTCGACGTCGACCCGATCCTCGACGACCCGAAGACGCGCATCGTGGTGTGCTGCGGCTCGGGCGGCGTCGGGAAGACGACGACCGCGGCGGCGCTCGGCCTGCGTGCCGCCGAGCGCGGCCGCAAGGTGGTCGTGCTCACCATCGACCCCGCCAAGCGGCTCGCGCAGTCCATGGGCATCGACTCGCTCGACAACGTCCCGCGCCGGGTCAAGGGCATCGAGGACTCCGCCGGCGGCGAGCTGCACGCGATGATGCTCGATATGAAGCGCACCTTCGACGAGATCGTCGAGGCGCACGCGGACGGCGAGCGGGCCGCCACGATTTTGAACAACCCCTTCTACCAGTCGCTCTCCGCGGGCTTCGCCGGTACGCAGGAGTACATGGCGATGGAGAAGCTGGGCCAGCTGCGGGCGCGGAACGAGTGGGACCTGATCGTGGTCGACACCCCGCCGTCCCGCTCCGCTCTGGACTTCCTGGACGCGCCCAAGCGGCTGGGCTCGTTCCTGGACGGCCGGCTGATCCGGCTGCTGACGGCGCCGGCGAAGCTGGGCGGCCGGGCCGGGATGAAGTTCCTCAACGTCGGCATGTCGATGATGACCGGCACGCTCGGCAAGCTGCTCGGCGGTCAGCTGCTCAAGGACGTCCAGACGTTCGTGGCGGCCATGGACACGACGTTCGGCGGGTTCCGCACGCGCGCGGACGCGACGTACAAGCTGTTGCAGGCGCCCGGGACGGCGTTCCTGGTGGTCGCGGCCCCGGAGCGGGACGCGTTGCGCGAGGCCGCGTACTTCGTGCAGCGGCTGGCGGCGGAGAAGATGCCGCTCGCCGGGCTGGTGCTCAACCGCGTCCACGGCAGCGGCGCCGCCCAGCTCTCGGCCGAGCGGGCGCTGGCCGCCGCGGAAAATCTTGAGGAAGCCCGCATTGTGGATCAGGGGGGTGGGAAAGCTGGACTTCGTAACTCTCCCGACACGTACGGAAGTTCAGCATCGACAAGCGCCGAAGGCCCCGAGAACTCCGAAAACCCCGAGAACTCCGACGGCACCGCGCACGCCGAGGTCACCGAGAACCCTGACGGCACCGAGGACGAGGCTCCCCCGCCCGCCGAGGACGGCACCCGGAACGTCGATCAGCTCACCGCGGGCCTGCTGCGGCTGCACGCCGAGCGGATGCAGCTGCTCTCCCGCGAGCAGCGCACACGCGACCGCTTCACCGCGCTCCACCCCGAGGTGGCGGTGACCGAAGTGGCTGCGCTGCCCGGTGATGTGCACGACCTCGCGGGACTGCGGGACATCGGAACGAAGCTCGCGACCAACCGGCCGGAGCTGCCCTGACGCGACAGCCAGCCCGAGCCGGCGTAACGCGACAACCGGCCGGAACCGCCGCAGCGCGACCAACCGGCCGCACGTCGGCGTACCGGCGCGTCGTCAGCGCGGACGGCGAGAGCACGCTCACCGCCGGCCGAGGACGCCGTACCTGTGCGCGGACCCGTCAGCTCACCGCCGCGTACACCTGCTCGTCGTCGAGCGGAAGGATGCCCGCGCCGCGTTCGTACTCCGTGCGCGCGGTCTCCAGCAGCCGGCGCCAGGAGGTGACGGTCGGTCGCCGGCGCAGCAGAGCGCGGCGCTCCCGTTCCGTCATGCCTCCCCACACGCCGAACTCGACGCGGTTGTCGAGCGCGTCGGCCAGGCATTCGGTGCGTACCGGGCATCCGGTGCACACCGCCTTGGCCCTGTTCTGCGCTGCTCCCTGAACGAACAGTTCATCCGGATCGGTAGTGCGGCAGGCCGCCTGCGCACTCCAGTCGGTTACCCAGCCCATACCGGCGCCGTCCTCTCCCGAATCGAGGCTCCCCCACGGCGGCAGCGGCATATTCACCGCCGCCAGTTGAGGACGTTACGGAAGGTGGGCACAGCGCAACACCCCCAGCGGGCCCAATCTTGAATGGCCCGAACGGACTATGGGGAAGCGGCAGATCACCCGGGCGAGTGAGCCGACGACATATGCGACTCTCCCGACGAAGCGGGACAGTTCCGGCTCGCCACAACGGACGCCGCATGACACACAAGGCGGATTCGGACACGCCGCCACCGCAGAAAACATCTGCGACAGCAAGCCTCCGGAACGATTCGGGGTCGCCGGACGTATTGATACATGGCCGCACTGCTGTGACAGTTGAGAGCAGCTTAGGCCAAGGCATATACGCGTGTCCGGCGAATGAGAACGTAGGCTGCCCTCATGCCAAAGAAGCGCTCGGGCGGTGGTCTGTCGCCCACGCAGCAGGCCGCCAAGTTCGTAGGGGTCAGTGTGCTCGCGGGAGCGGTGCTGGCCGGTATCGCGCTGCCCGCGGTCGGCGCGCTGGGCCTGGCCGCCAAGGGCTCGGTGGAGAGCTTCGACGAACTCCCGGTCAGCCTGAAGACCCCGCCGCTGAGCCAGCGCACCGCCATCCTCGACGCCGACGGCGGCCAGATCGCGACGGTCTACTCCCGTGACCGCACGGTGGTGGCCCTGAAGGACATCTCGCCGTACATGCAGAAGTCGATCGTCGCGATCGAGGACTCGCGCTTCTACCAGCACGGCGCGATCGACCTGAAGGGCGTGCTGCGCGCGCTGAACAAGAACGCGCAGAGCGGCGGCGTCGCCCAGGGCGCGTCCACGCTCACCCAGCAGTACGTGAAGAACGTCTTCGTGGAGGAGGCCGGCGACGACCCGACAAAGGTCGCGGAGGCCACCCAGCAGACCCTCGGCCGCAAGATCAAGGAACTGAAGTTCGCGATCCAGGTCGAGGAGGAGCTGGGCAAGAAGAAGATCCTCGAGAACTACCTGAACATCACCTTCTTCGGTGAGCAGGCCTACGGCGTCGAGGCCGCCTCCCAGCGGTACTTCTCCAAGTCCGCCAAGGACCTGAACCTCCAGGAGTCGGCCCTGCTGGCCGGCATCGTCCAGTCCCCGAGCCGCTACGACCCGGTGAACGACGAGGCGGAGGCCACCAAGCGGCGCAACATCGTGCTGCAGCGGATGGCCGAGGTCGGCGACGTCTCCCAGGCCGAGGCGGACCGCGCCAAGGCGGCCCCGCTCGGCCTGAAGGTCAGCAAGCCCAAGAACGGCTGCATCACGGCGGCCAAGGGCGCCGGCTTCTTCTGCGACTACGTCCGCGAGGTCTTCCTGACCGACCCGGCCTTCGGCAAGACGCGCACGGAGCGGGCGAAGGTCTGGAACCAGGGCGGTCTGACCATCCGCACCACGCTCGACCCGCAGGCCCAGGAGTCGCTGCAGGACTCGGTGCGCCGGCACGTGAACAAGAGCGACGACGTGGCGACCGCCGCGACCGTCGTCCAGCCCGGCACCGGCAAGATCCTCGCGATGGGCCAGTCACGGCCCTACGGCTTCGGCAAGAACGAGACCCAGATCAACCTCTCGGTCAACCAGAGGATGGGCGGCGGGGCCGGCTACCAGTCCGGTTCGACGTTCAAGCCGATCGTGGCGGCCGCGGCGCTGGAGGGCGGCATGCCCGCCACGAAGTCGTACCCCTCGCCGTACTCGATGGAGTACCCGCACCCGGTGGCGGCCTGCGACGGCAGGAGGTGGGACGAGAAGGGCGCCAAGCTCACCAACGAGAACGAGTCGGAGTCCGGCCCGTACTCGATGAAGGAGGCGACGGCGAAGTCCGTCAACACCTACTTCGTGCAGATGATCAGCGAGATCGGCATCTGCCCGGTGACCGAGATGGCGCAGAAGATGGGCGTACAGCGAGCCGACGGCAAGAAGATCGACCAGGCGCCGTCGATCGCGCTGGGCACCCAGGAGGTGTCCCCGCTGACCATGGCGAACGCGTATGCGACCTTCGCCTCCCGCGGGATGTACTGCACGCCGGTCGCGATCGAGTCGATCACGCAGCGGGTCGGCGACCAGACGAAGTCCCTCCCGGTGCCGAAGTCGACCTGCTCGCGGGCGATGTCCGAGAAGACCGCCGACACGGTCAACACGCTGCTGCGCGGCGTCGTCGAGGACGGCACCGGCAAGCAGGCGGGCCTGGGCAGCCGCCCGAGCGCGGGCAAGACCGGTACGACGGACGAGCGGTTCGCGGCCTGGTTCGTGGGCTACACGCCGAACATGGCGGGCGCGGTGTGGGTCGGCGACCCGGCGCACAAGCGCAAGATGCAGCAGATCTCCATCGGCGGCGTCTGGCACGACAAGGTCTACGGCGGTGAGGTCCCGGGCCCCATCTGGAAGGACATGATGTCCGGGGCGCTCCAGGGCAGGCCGGCTCCCGACTTCACGCTGGTCAACATCCCGGGCGGCGACAAGCCCGCGGACAAGGGCGACGGCAACGGCCGTGACGACGGCAACAACGGCGGCGGCCAGGGTAACGGCGGCAACGACGGCCTCCCCTTCCCGCTGCCGTCCTTCACCCTCCCGGACGGCTTGTTCCAGGGCCAGGGCAACGGCGGCAACAACGGCCGCGGCCACGGGGGGAACGGGCCGTGACCCGGGTGCCCGGCCGACGGCGGTGACACCGACGAGGTGACTACGACGATGGGGGCGCCCCTTGCGCAAGGGGCGCCCCCATCGTCGTGCCGGCAGAGCCGGTCAACCGTTGGGCCGGGAGCCGGCAGTCGGCAGTCGGCAGTCGGCAGTCGGCAGGGTCCGGTGTCAGCCCGCGAGGTGCTTCTTCACCGCGGCGGCGACGCGGCCGCCCTCGGCCTGGCCGGCCACCTTCGGGTTCACGATCTTCATGACGGCGCCCATGGCCCGCGGGCCCTCGGCACCGGCGGCCTTGGCCTCCGTCACGGCCTGGGAGACGATCGCGTCGAGCTCGTCGTCGGACAGCTGCTTGGGCAGGTAGGCGGCGAGGACCTCGCCCTCCGCCTTCTCCCGCTCGGCCTGCTCGGCGCGACCGCCCTGGGCGAAGGCCTCGGCGGCCTCCCGGCGCTTCTTCGCCTCGCGGGTGATCACCTTCTGCACCTCGTCGTCGGAGAGCTCGCGCTTCTCCTTGCCCGCGACCTCCTCCTTGGTGATCGCGGTGAGCGTCAGCCGGAGCGTCGAGGAGCGGAGCTCGTCGCGCTCCTTGATCGCGGAGTTGAGGTCTTCCTGCAGCTTCGACTTGAGCGTGGTCATGGGGGCGATTGTCGCAGGTGCGGCGGGCGCGACGCCCGCTGATTAATTGTGGAGCGCGGTTTGTGCCCACGGGCGGGTGTCCGCAGGGTTCGTTGTCCACAGGTTCGGTTGTCCACAGGTCGGCGCGGCCGGGTGAGCGCATCTGACACGATGTCCGTATGCGCGCGCGATACAAGGTCCCCCTGGGAATCGCGGCGGCTGGCGCCGCCGGTCTGGTGTACGCGGCGGGCTTCGAGGCCCGCTCCTTCCGTCTGCGACGGGTGACGATCCCGGTCCTGCCGTCCGGGATGCGCCCCCTGCGCGTGCTGCAGGTCTCCGACATCCACATGGTCTCCGGCCAGCGCAAGAAACAGCGCTGGCTGCGCTCGCTGGCCGGTCTGCGCCCCGACTTCGTGATCAACACGGGCGACAACCTCTCCGACCCGGAGGGCGTGCCCGAGGTGCTGGACGCGCTCGGCCCGCTGATGGACTTCCCGGGGGCGTACGTCTTCGGCTCCAACGACTACTACGGCCCCCGCCTGCGCAACCCCGCCCGCTACCTGGTCGAGAAGGTCCAGGGCAAGCACGGTCTGAACGGCAACCCGCCCGCCGTCGCCGTGGTCCACAACCCCTGGGAGGACCTCCGTGACGCCTTCGACGCGGCCGGCTGGCTGAACCTGACCAACACACGCGGGATGCTGAAGATCGACGGGGTCTCCGTGGAGATGACGGGTCTGGACGACCCGCACATCAAGCGGGACCGCTACGCCCGGGTGGCCGGCGGCCCCTCCGGTTCGGCCGACTTCTCGATGGGCGTGGTCCACGCGCCCTACCTGCGGGTGCTGGACTCCTTCGCGGCGGACGACTACCCGCTGGTCCTGGCCGGCCACACGCACGGCGGCCAGCTGTGCATCCCGTTCTACGGCGCCCTGGTCACCAACTGCGATCTGGACACGGACCGTGTGAAGGGCCTGTCGACGCACACGGCCGAGGGCCGCACCGCCTACCTCCACGTCTCCGCGGGCTGCGGCACGAACCGCTACACCCCGGTCCGCTTCGCCTGCCCACCGGAGGCGACGCTGCTGACGCTGGTGGGCAAGGACTGACCGGGACGACGGCCGGGTGAGGTGAGGCGGCCCCGGACGGGTCCGGAAGACCGGGAGGCCGCCGGGGGCGCAGAGCCCCGACGGCCCGGAGAGTGGACAGGCCGCCGGGGGCCGTACCCCGGACGGCCCAGCCCGAAAGGCCCCCTTGCCCCTTTCCGCCTAGTTTGGGGAGCATGACCGCCCCCATACCCAGGGACATCCCGGACCTGCCCGCGATCCCGGGAACCCACCCCGCCGTACTGCGCTCACCGGTCCCCGCCGCGGCGGTGGTCCCCCCGGTACGCCGCCCGCTCACGGCGGCGTACCGCGTACTGATCGCCCTGCTCGCCATCGCGGGAGTGACGCTCTACGTCCTCCTCGGCAGTCCCGCACGGGTTCTGTCCTACTTCACGATCCAGAGCAGCATCCTGCTGGCCGTCGTCTGCCTCTTCTCGGCCCGCCGCGCCTGGACGGCCCGCCGCCCCCTCCCCTCGGTCCTGACCGGCGCCACACTGCTCTACGTCGTGATCACGGCCCTCGTCTACCACCTGCTCCTGGCGAACACGGCGAGCCCGTTCTCCATGGCCGGAGCCGGCGCCCCGACCGGCTGGCAGGCGGTGGCCAACCAGCTGCTGCACACGGTCGCCCCGGCAGCCGCGGTCCTGGACTGGCTGCTGCTCACCACCCCCGGCCACCTGCACCTGCGCCAGGCGGCGACGTGGCTCGGGTACCCCTTGGCCTACCTGGCCTTCTCCCTGGTCCGGGCGGAGTTCCTGCTGCCCGGCACACCGGCCCGCTACCTCTACCCGTTCCTCGACGTGGAGCAGCACGGGTACAAGAGCGTGCTGGCGAACGCGCTGCTCCTGGGTCTGTCCTTCTACGCCCTGGCGATCGTCCTCGTGATCCTCGACCACGTCCGCCCCAACCCGCTGCGACGCCACCCGCGCCCGCGCTCCAGAACCGGATTTCGTCTACAGCCGCCAGTGGGCTAAAGTAAACGTCGTCGCCGCGACAAGCAGCGACATCGGGGTGTAGCGCAGCTTGGCAGCGCGCTTCGTTCGGGACGAAGAGGTCGTGGGTTCAAATCCCGCCACCCCGACGCTGGTCAGAGGCCAGGTACTGATATCAGTACCTGGCCTCTGTCGTGCTCGGGGGCCGAACAGGGGGCCGGAGGCTCCTGACCGAGCCGAGCAGGCGGTCGCCTCGCGACGCCGGGCAGAGATCAGCGGTGAGCGCGGGGTCGGCCTGCTTGTGGTTCAGCGCCTTGCTCGGGCGCCCCGGTCGCCGGATCTGCGCGTCGCCGGGAATTCGGCCCCGCCGTCCAGCCAGTCGTCGCCGCCGTCCGGGCTCAGGTCTTTCGGCTCGGCTTCACCGGTGAACGGAGGCAGGCAGTGGCCTCTCCTCGCCGAAAAAACTCAAAGGACAATCCGCTGGACTCATTACACATTGAACGGGGCGCAATCGACCCGGACTCATACGACAAGCACCGTATCCAAAAGTTTCACCACATCGCCTCACTCGTTTGCCGCGCATCTGGAGGAGCACGGAATGCGTTAGCGGACTATGACGAAAGCAAGTGTCTTTTCCTCGGCCCCCTCCGGGCCGACGGCGGAGAAGCTCCCGGCGGCCCGTGGCGTGGCGGTAGGGCGATACATCTTCACACCGGCGTCGGCGTACTCGTCGCCCGACGCCAGCGGCACCCTGCACGGAGACGGCGCGAAGGTCGAACTGCGGGTCACTGAGACCCTACTCAGAGAACTCCTCGTGCTGCTGGACACGGTCCAGGAGGAGCTCGGTCGGCGGTGGGCCAGCCAGGGGCATCCCGATTGCCTCGCATCCCGCATGTGACGGAGGCGAACTTTCGTGAATCGCGATTATCCGGATCACTGGTTCACCCGGCACGATGAATATCTCGGTGCCTACCAGGACGGGCAGTCGACGGGTTGGCACATGGCCGGGGCCGAGACGCTGCATTCGATGACCTCGCCGGTAGCGGGCTGGGATCCCGTCGAGGAACTCACCTACCTCCTGCAGGACGCCGTGACGGCGGAGCAGGTGGCTGCCGTCCCACCCCCTCGCAGCGAGCCGTCCCCCGGCATCGACCGCACCGACGACCCGATGGACAACCTGGTCAAGCTCACCAGTGAGTTGCCGCCCATCCGGCGCTTCTCCGCCGGGCATCGGAAGGTGCGGGCCCGCGAACCCCGCTTCACGAGGTTGCAGACCCTCAGCTACGTCATCGCCGCAATCGCCTGCGTCATCGTTTCGATGGTGAGTGTTTTCGGCGGCATGGTGGCCTACGCACCTCTGCTGCACGTCGCGCCGGGTACAAAGGGCGCCATGGCTCAGGCGTGGCCTCTTCTGATCTATGGACCCTGGATGGTGGCCTCGCTCTCCATCCTGCGGGCCGCCCTGCACCGACGGCGCGCGCTGCACTCCTGGTTCGTCGTTCTGCTGTTTTCCTCCCTCGCGATGATCCTCTGCGTGGCCGAGGCCGACAGGACGTTCACGAGTATCGCCGCAGCCGCCTTGCCGGCCATCGCATCCCTGGCCTGCTTCCAACAGCTGGTCCGTCAGATCACTCTCACTCGGCCACCTCGTCGGAGGACCTCACGTCGCCGGCAACGCCTCACTCCCGCACCTCCGGAGTCCGCGAAGGGCAAAAGGGCATAGCCTCGCGCATGACTCACGCCCCTGAATAGCCGAACCCGGATGTGTACGGGTTTTCTGGCATGCCCTCTCTCCCGTCCACGTCGTAGAGATTTGCTGGATCCGGAATTCGTCGAGGTGGGCGGGTCAGGGCAAGACCGATGAGGCCACGGGCCGGCGGATGTACTGCCACCACGCCACGCGCGTGCCGCCCGGCGTGGAGTGAGTGCCTGGGCCTTGCTGACCGTCAGGGTCCGGAGGGCCGCTGGGCCGGGCTCGACACCGCCGTCGTCTTCGGTCCGACCGGTCAGGGGGTGACCAGCACCGTCCTGCACGACATCGACGGGCCCGTCGGCCACGCACAGCAGATGCTCACCGTTCGGCCGCTTCGCCGATCGGGCCTGCGCTGTCCGCGTCCGTCTTCATCGCCCTGGCCTCGCTCTTGAGGATGCGCAGGGACTTGCCCAGGCCGCGGGCGGCTTCCGGCAGCTTCTTGGAGCCGAACAGCACGATGATGACGATCGCCACGATCAGCAGGTGCCAGGGCTCCAGGCCGTTGCGGAGCATGCGGTCCTCTTTCTTCTCGGTCGGGCAGCCACTCATTCACTTGCTTTATTGCGCAAGTGCATAGCGTACGGCGCCGGGTCGACGCTTCACGCGTCCGAGTCCGGCTTCGTCCGGGCCGCCGCGTACGCCTCGGCCGGTGTCATGGGCACGCCGTTCAGCTCCACCGTCTTGTACGGGCTGACCTTGGCGCAGGTCTTGGCCTGGTCGGCCGTCTGGGCATGGGCGTCCGCCGTGGCCGCCTTGGTGTCGGCCGGGGCCGGTGCGGAGGCGGTGCCCGGGTAGCTCGTGCCGGACGGCCAGTCGCCGCCGATCACCAGGGTCAGGCCCGCGCCGGTGCCTTCCTTCAGGTGCGAGGCGGGCAGGTTCAGCGCCTTCGCCACCGTCTCGGCCTGCGCCTTCTGCCCGGCGCCGTAGGCCAGGGTCGTCGACGCGGTGCGGCTCGGGGCGTTCGCCGTGCCCGCGCTGCGGCTGAAGCCCTGCTCCGTCAGCGCCGCCGCGACCGCGGAGGCCCGGCCGGTGATCGGCGTGCCGTTCTCCACCGTCACCGCGATCTGCGACGCCGGGACGGGCGGCGTGGACTCCTCGGCGGTGGCGTCTCCGGCGGGCGAGGCCGCCGGGGAGGGCTTCGCGCCCTGCGTCGCCGACAGCGACTGGTCGTTCGCCATGGTCGCGAAGAGGGTCCTCGCACCCGGGCCCACCACGACACGGTCGCGGTTGCGCGGGTCGGGAGCCGTCTGCATCGTCGTGAACGTCATGGCCTTGGTCGGGACCTTGTCCACGTCCGTCGCCAGGGCGACCAGCTTGCGCACGCTGCCGAGGCCGTCGTCCACGGTCAGCGCCTTGGTCGCGGCGTCGGCGAGGTCGTAGACCGCGGTGGGGTCGGTGAGCGTGCCGGCGCTCTTGAACTTGCGGAGCATCGCGCTGAGGAAGATGTGCTGGGAGACGGTACGGCCCAGGTCGCTGCCGTCACCGAAGCCGTGCCGCGAGCGGACGAACTGCAGGGCCGCCACGCCCTTGAGCGTGTGGGGACCCCGCGACAGCTTCAGGTGCGAGTACGTGTCGTAGACGTTGTCGCTGACGCAGACCGAGACGCCGCCGACCGCGTCGGACATCTTCACCACGCCGGAGAAGTCCAGCTTCACGAAGTGGTCGATGGGGATGCCGGTGAGCTGGTGGACGGTGGCCACCTGGCAGGCGGGGCCGTACTCCAGGGCGCTGTTGATCTGGCCGTAGTAGCCGGGGGTCGAGCGGCCGGTCTCGGTGTTCTTGCACGCCGGGACCTGGGTCATCGTGTCGCGCGGGATGCTCATCACGGTCGCGTTGGAGCGGTCGGCGGATATGTGCACCACCATCTCCACGTCCGCGTTGCTGCCGCTCTGCACCCCGGTCTTCGCGCAGCCGCCGCCGAGCTTGCAGTCCTCCTCGCTGGTCCGGCCGTCCGAGCCCATGACCAGGATGTTGATCGGGGTGCGGCCGAAGGCGTCCGCCGTTTCCGTGCCGCCCTTGCCGTCCAGCGAGACGCTGTTGATGTTGCCGTTCAGGTGCTCGTAGAACCACCAGCCGACGCCGGCCGTGACGAGGACGAGGAACGACAGGCAGATGCCGGCGGCCCTCAGCAACCGCCTGCCCCGGCTCATCCGCCCGGACCGTCGCCGTGCGGTGCCGTGCGGGCGGGAGCGTCCGCGCGGACCGGCGCCGTCAGCCCGGCGGTCCCGCTGACGAGGCGCCGGCCGGTCCGCCGTACGGCGCCTGCCGGCCTGGCCGGTCGGGCGACCACCGTCGGGACCGGTCGGGCGGCCACCGTCAGGACCGGTCGCGCGGCCGCCGTCCGGACCCGCCGTGCGGCCGCCGTCCGCCCCGGGTCCGCGCCCGCCGGGCACCCGGGTGCCGCGGTGGCGCGTGGTCCGGCCGCCCGGGCCGTTCCACGGCTCGCTCATCTGCCACTCCCCCTGAACGGTCGGGCGCGTTGCTTGCGTGATTGCGCAATCTAACAAACATGAAGCCGTGGCAGTACGGCACCTGCTCGGTACCACCAACCCTTTACAGGGGAGGCACGTGCGCGGCGCACGGTTCCACGAGGTCGGTCACATCACAATGCCCCGCGGGCGGCAGCGCCGTTCGTAGCGGGCTCTCGCCGCCAGCAGGAACACCGCGTACACGGCCAGAACGGCGGCGAGGAGGGCGTAGTACACGGCCGGGAGGGTGGTCAGGCCCAGGGCCGGGCCGAGCGGGGACGGCGGGAGGGCCAGGCCCACCGCGACCAGGGCGAGCGCCGCCCAGGTCACGGGTCCCGGTCGGCGTCCGGACCCGCCCCGACCTCCCCACGCTCCGGCCGCCCGGCGGCCGGCCCGGAGCAGCAGCATGACCAGGGCCTGGGTGAGGAGGTTCTCCGTGAACCAGCCGGAGTGGAACACGGCCTGATCGTCCCCGGTGCCCGGACCGTCCAGGGTGAGCGCGAGGACCGCGAAGGTGGCGAGGTCGGCGACCGCGTTGAGCGCGCCGAAAACGGTGAGGAAGCGCAGCATGTCGCGCGGCCGCAGCAGCGTCGGCCGGCGCAGCACGGCGGGGTGCGGGCGGTCGTGGGCGAAGGCGAGCTGGGCGGCGTCGAAGAACAGGTTCTGCACGAGGACCTGGGCCGGGAGCATCGGCAGGAAGGGCAGCAGCAGCCCCGCCGAGAGCATCGCGATCACGTTGCCGAGGTTGGAGGACAGCGTGACCCGCAGATACGTCGCGATGTTGCCGCCCGCCCGCCGGCCCGCGGCGATGGCGTGGGCGATCGCGGTGAGGTCCTTCTCGGCGAGGACGACGTCGGCGCCCTCGCGGGCCACGTCGGCCGCGTCGCGCGGTGCGATACCGACGTCGGCGGCGCGCAGCGCGGGCAGGTCGTTGACGCCGTCGCCGAGGAATCCGACGGTGTGCCCGGCGGCGCGCAGGGCGCCCGTGATCCGCGCCTTGTGGTCCGGTGTGCAGCGCGCGAAGACGGTCGTACGGCCGGCCAGGTCGGCGAGGGCCGCGTCGCTGAGGGAGTCCACGCGGTCGGCGACGACGGCCTCATCGGTGACGGGGACGCCCAGGTCGCGGCAGGCGCGGGCGGCGGTGGCCGGGTGGTCGCCGGTGAGGATCTTGACCGTGACGCCGCTGCCGGCCAGGTCCCGCAGCGCGTCGGCGGCGCTCGGGGTGAGCGCGTCGCGCAGGGTGACCAGGCCGCGGAAGGTGAGGCCGCGCTCGTCGGCCGGGGTGTAGGGGCGGGTACGGGCGGGGCGCTCGGCGGTCGCGACCGCCAGGACGCGCAGGCCGTCACCGGCGTGGCGGGCGGCGAGGGCGTGGGCGCGGGCGCGCTCACTGTCGGTGAGCGCGCACCGCTCCAGGACGGACGCGGCGTCTCCCTTGACGACCAGGGTGTGCCTGCCTAGGCGGCCGGGCGTGCGCACGACGGCCGTCGCGAGACGCCGCAGCGGGTCGAAGGGCAGCGCGGCGACACCGTGGTAGGCCATGAGGTCGGCTTCTGGGGCGTACGCCGTGGCCTCCGACTGCGGGACGCACGCCGTTGCCTCCGGCTCCGGGGCGTACGCCATCGCCTCCGGCTGCGGGACGTACGCCGTTGCCTCGCGGTCCGGGGGGTACGGCATGGCGGCGGGGCCGGTGGCGTACGCCGTCGGCTCACGCTCGTCGGCAGGCGCCGGCAGCACCGCCTCCAGCAGTGCGTCGTCCAGCGCGTCCGGTTCCGGCAGGTCGGCCAGGTGCAGGGTCCACCAGGCGTTGACGGCAGCCCAGTGCAGGACGTCGGGGTCGTCGCGGCCGGCCGGGTCGAAGGCGCTGTCGACCACGGGACGGTCCTGTGTGAGGGTGCCGGTCTTGTCCACGCACAGCACGTCGGCGGCGCCGAGGTCGTGCAGCGCGGGCAGCCGGCGGACGATCACGCCGTGGGACCGGGCGAGCAGCGAGGCGCCGCGGGCCAGGCAGGTGGTGACCAGGACGGGAAGCATCTCCGGGGTCAGCCCGACGGCCACCGCCACGGCGAACGGCAGTGTCTCCAGCCCCCGGTCGCGCAGCGCCGCGTTGGCCATGAGGACCAGCGGCGGCGTCAGCAGCATGAAGCGGATGAGGATCCAGGAGATGCCGTGGACCGACCGGTCGAAGGCGCTCGCCGGCCGCCGCTCGGGCTGCCGGGCGTGGGCGGCGGCGAGGCGGGTCCGCGCACCGGTCGCGGTGACCACGGCGGTGGCGCTGCCGGAGGCGACGCTGCTGCCCTGGAAGCAGTACTGCGGCTGCTCCAGCCCCCCACCGGTCCTACCACCGGACCCACCGGCCCCGGTGGCCCCGGTGGCCCCGGTGGCCCCGACGGCCCCGACAACCCCCATTGCCCCGATTGCCTCGACGCGCCCCACACCCTCGGCGACGCACCCGATCGCCCCGGCGCCCCCGACGGCCCCGGCGCCCCCGACCGCCTCGGCCGACTTGGCGACCGGCGCCGACTCCCCCGTCAGCGCCGACTGATGCACCGTCAGGCCGTGTGCCCGCAGCAGCCGTACGTCCGCCGGAACCACGTCACCCGGTCCCAGCCGGACGACGTCGCCGGGGACCAGTTCGCCGACCGGGATCTCCCGGCTGACGGGCGCCGCGCCCTCGTCGGCCCGGCGCCGCACGGTGGCCGTGGTGGCGACCAGCCGCCGCAGCGCGGCCGTGGACCGGTCGGCCCGGTGCTCGCCGCTCGCGCGCAGCACGCAGCTCACCACGACCAGCAGCAGGATCACCGCCGCGGTCCCCCAGGCGAGGACGGCGGCCGACACCAGTCCGAGGCAGAGCAGCACCGCGGTGAACGGCTCCCGCGCACTGCGCGCGAACAGCCGCGGCCAGGACGCCTCGCGGCGCGCCGGCAGCACGTTGTCGCCGCAGCGGGCCAGCCGCTCCTGCGCCTGCGCCTCCGTCAGGCCCCGCGGCCCGCTGCCGAGTTCGCGCAGTACCTCCAGCACCGTGCCGGAGCCACGGCGATCGGCGTCCCACGCCGCCGCGCCCGGCCCCGGGGCCGCGGTGCTCTCAGCCACCGATCGCTCTCAGCCGCCGATCCGGCGCAGCCGGTGGGCCGGAACGGCGCTCTGCTCGGCGCGGGCGGTCATCTGGCCGACCATGACCCTGACCAGCGTGACGATGTCCGGGTCGTCGATGTAGTAGACCTGCCGCCGGCCCTCGCGCCGGGAGCGGACGAGCCCGGCGAGTTTCAGTTTGGCCAGGTGCTGGCTGACCGCGGGCAGCGCGCCGCCCACCCGGTTCGCGAGGTGCGTCACGTCGCTCTCGCCCTGCGCCAGGGCCCACATCAGGTGGAGCCGGGCCGACGACGCGAGCAGTCCGAACGCGGCGGCCGCCTCCGCCAGCACCTCGGCGGGCGGGTCCTCGAAGCCCCCGACGTTCTCCGTCACAGCCCTCTCCCGTCCCACCCTGTTCCCAGCCGACGCCTGTGCGCCCACCCATCGTAGAAGGGGCGGGCCACCACCTTCGTTCGTACGGCGGTGAGCGGTCACGCCCTTTGTACGATGTGACGCTCACCCCACGGGGAACCGGGCGGGCCCCAGGCGGAAGGGAGGCAGCGCGTGCGAGAACCGGAACCGGAGTCGCGCCGTCGGCGCAGGGCCAACGGCACGCTGGAGACGCGGGTGCTCGCAGCCCTGCACGAGGCCGGCGGGCCGGTGACCGCGGGCTGGGTGCAGGAGCGTCTGGCCGCCGGCCTCGCCTACACCACCGTCGTCACGGTGCTGGCCCGCCTGCTGGCCAAGAACGCCGTCACGCGCCGGCGCGAGGGGCGGTCGTTCGTGTGGATGCCCGCAGCCGATCCGGCGGGGCTCGCCGCGCTGCGGATGCGCAAGGTCCTGGACGGTGAGCAGGACCGCCGGGCGGTGCTCGCCAGCTTCGTCACCGGGCTGCCGGAGGGCGACGAGCAGTTGCTGCGCGAGCTGCTGGACCGGGCCGGTGGCGAGGAGCAGTAGCGGATGGGGATCTTCGTCTTCCTCCCGCTGGTGCTGCCGCTGACCGCGTGGCCCGTGGCGCGCCTGGCGGAGGGCCGCCTGCACCCGCGTACGGCGACGGTGCTGCTGACCGGCGTCTCCACGGTCATGGCCCTGTGCAGCACCGTGTGTCTGGCGCTGCTGATGGTGGTGGGCACCGCGCAGCTGCCGGGCAACCCCCTGCCGGACGGCTGGTCGGATCCGGAGGTCCGCGAGAGCGTGCCGCATCACGAGGTCGCCGGGAAGGCCGCGATCCCCGTGCTGCTCGCGGTCGTCGGCGCCTGCGGGCGAGTGCTGCTGCGCCACTGGCGGGTGCGGTGGCGCGCCCACCGCGCTCTGTCCGGGCTGCCGCCGCGCGAGGTCGCGGTGGTGTCCGACGCCGAGCCGTACGCCTACGCCCTGCCCGGTGGTCCGCGTGACCGGGTCGTGGTGTCCACGGGCCTGCTGCGCTGTCTCGCCGCGCGCGAGCGCCGCGCCCTGTTCGCCCATGAACGGGCGCATCTGGCCGCCCGGCACCACCGCCATCTGCTGCTCGTGCGGCTGGCGGCCTGCGCGAACCCGTTCCTGCTGCCCCTGCGGACCGCCGTGACCTATACGGCCGAGCGCTGGGCGGACGAGGAGGCGGCACAGGCCGTCGGCAGCCGCCGGACCGTGGCACGCGCGATCGGCAAGGCGGCACTGGTCTCCCGCGACGCCCCGGCCCGGACCCTGGCCGCCTTCGCCGCGCCCGGGCCGTTGCCCCGGCGGGTCGCCGCGCTTCTCGGGCCCGCGCCTGCCGTGCGGGCGTGGCCGTCCCTCTTCACCACCGTCGGCCTGGCCCTGTGGACCGCGGCCACCGGGGCCGTGCTGTCCGCGCTGTTCTCCGCCAACTCGGCCGTCACGCTGCTGTGCCTGCTCCGCGCGGCGACACCCCTGTGAGCCGCGCGGATCAGGACACGCTCTTCGGTGCCTGCTCCCCCGCCAGCGCTTCCTCCACCCGGCCCAGCAGGAAGGGCACGACGCCGCGCTCGAGCAGGGCCCGTTCCCACGTCTGCCTGGCCCTGTCGGCGGCCGTATCCGCCGTCGCCTTGGGCCCGGTCGCCCACAGCCAGACCACGTCGGCGACCGCCGCTCCCACGGCCAGGGCGCCGATCAGCAGGCCGGCCGTGAGGAAGCCGTCGCCCATGTAGGGGTGGCCGTCGAAGGCGCGCAGGCCGTATCCGGTCAGCAGGAACGCGGCCGCCACCACCGCGGAGACGCCGGGCAGGAGCACCGCCGGCGGAGGCAGGACCCGGCGTGCGCCGGCCGGTCCTGGGGCCGCTTCGGCAGCGGGTGCGCACAACGTGGGCAGCAGGCGGGCGTAGGCCCGGTACTCGGCCTCCGCCGCCGCGGCGATGGCCGTACGGGCCCGCACCGCCCGCAGGCGCAGCTGCTCCCGGTCGACGGCGCCGCCCGCGCGGTCCAGGGCGTCCTGGACCGGTCCGCATGCCAGGGCCTGGTCGAGCACCCGCTCGAAAACGACGGCGAGCTCCGGCGCCGGCGGTCCACCACACGTCATACGTCCCCCGATGAAGGTGAGGACTGGCGAGTGTAATGGTTCGTGGGTTGCGCAAGCTTGAAAGACAAACAAGTGGGTAGCGGGCCCCTGCGGGAGGCCGGAACCGGCGTGTGACGCAGCCCACTCGCGCCGGCCGATCAGTGGCCGTCCGGTCACCGGTCACAAGGAGCGACACGAAGCGAGCGACAGCCGACGAAGGAGCCGCAGAGATGCCCGACGCCGTCAAGGGCCCCGCCAGTTACTTCCCCTCCATCGAGAAGAAGTACGGGCGCCCGATCACCGAGTGGCAGGACGTCATCCGCGCGGCGCTGCCGGCGAAGCACATGGACCTCGTGCGCCTGCTGAAGACGGAGCACGGACTGGGCCACGGCCACGCCAACGCCCTCGTGGCCCACACCCTCGCGGAGGCCGGCAAGGCGTAACCCGCGTCTGCCTCGTCCGAGGCGAGACCGCGTCCGTCGCACCGTCCGGCACCGGTCCCTCCCCTCGTGCGGACCGGTGCCGAGCGGTGCGGACGGTATCGATCCGGGCCGTGTCGGCGGTCGGCTCGGATCGAGAGCGGCGGATCTGGGATCCTGCCAGAGCGGACCCGCCCGGAGGAGGCCGAGCCGTCCGTCCGGCGGCGTCCGCGCAGGTCAGGCGTATAGGGTGAGTTTTCCGGTCCGGACGAAAGACGCGGGGGAAGTAAGGGGTGGGACGCCTTGAGTTCCGACTCAGGGGCACGCACGGCCTTCGCGGAGCGGCTCGCACTGCTGTACGGCGAGGCCGGTAACCCGCCGCTCAAGCGCGTGGCCGAGGCCGTGGTCCGGCTGCAGCGCGTCGACGAGCGAGGGCGGCCCGTCCGTGTGTCCGCGCAGCGCATCAGTGACTGGCGGCGGGCCAGGAACGTACCCGCGCAGTTCACCGCTCTCGCCGCGGTGCTCCAGGTGCTCATCCCGCAGGCGCGGCGGTTGCAGCCCACCCCGGTGAGCCCCGGACTGTACGACCTCGGCGAGTGGCAGCGGCTGTGGGAGAGCGCGGTGGCCGACCCGGTCACCGAGCGCCCCGCACACTCCGGGCAGGACCCGCCACAGCCGGAGGAGAACACGTCCGTGTCCGGCGGGGTGTGCCCCTACCGGGGCCTGGCCTCCTACCGGCAGCAGGACGCCCGCTGGTTCTTCGGCCGGCAGCGCAGTACGGACAGCCTGGTGGAGCTGCTGCGCTCGGCCGAGCGCACCGGCGGACTGGCGATGCTGGTCGGCGCGTCCGGCGCGGGGAAGTCGTCCCTGCTGAACGCCGGTCTGGTGCCGGCGCTGCGGGAGGGCCTCCTCGACGGCGGCCCGGAGCGGACCGTGGTGCAGATGGTGCCGGGCGCCCACCCCCTCGCCGAGCTGCGCCGCCGTATCCCGGGGCTGCCGACGGCGTCCCCCGGGCCGGACGAGTCCGGGGGCGGACCGGGCGCGGTCCCCCATCGACCTTCAGCGGACCCCGACGGACCTCTGGCCACCCCCCAGGGACCGCGCGCCACCCCCCAGGGACCGCCCGCCACCCCCCACGGACCGCGCGCCGTCCCCCACGAACGGCCCGCTGCCCCCAGTGGACCGCCCGCCACCCTCCATGAACGGCCCCGCACCCCGCACGAACGGCCCGCCACCCTCCACGAACGGCCCGGCATTCCGCACGACCTGCCCGGCCCCCCGCACGAGCTGTCCGCCGACCCCGACGCCGTGCGGAGCGCCGTCGCTGCCTGGGCCGGCGGCGGGACCCGCCCCGTCGTCATCGTGGACCAGTTCGAAGAGACGTTCACTCTCTGCGTCGACGAGGACGAGCGGCGCGCCTTCGTCCGGCTGCTGCACGCCGTCTGCGCGGGCGAGAATCCGCCCGTCCTGGTCGTCCTCGGCATACGCGCCGACTTCTACGAGCGCTGTCTCGCCCATCCCGAGCTCGCCGACGCGCTCCAGCACCGGCACATGGTGCTCGGGCCGCTGACCAGTGCCGAGCTGCGGGACGCGGTGACCGGTCCGGCCAAGGCGGTCGGCCTGGAGCTGGAGGCGGGGCTGGCCGAGCTGATCGTGCGGGAGGTCGGCGCGGACGGCCCGCGCGGCGCGCACGACGCGGGGGTGCTGCCGCTGCTGTCGCACGCCCTGCTGGCGACCTGGCAGCGGCGCAAGGGCGGCCGGCTGACGCTGGCGGGCTACCGGGCGGCGGGCGGTATCCAGGGTGCGGTCGCGGCGACGGCCGAGCGGGCCTGGGCGGAGCTGGACCCGGCGGCGCGGGCCGCCGCGCGGCTGCTCCTGCTGCGGTTGGTACGCCTCGGCGAGGACACGCAGGCCACCCGGCGGCGCGGCACCCGGCGGGAGCTGACCGCGGAGGCCGCCGATCCGGACAAGACGCAGGAATCGCTGGAGGCGCTGGTCCGGGCCCGGCTGGTGACGCTGGACGCGGACACCGTGGAGATCACCCACGAGGCGCTGCTGCACGCCTGGCCGCGGCTGCGCGACTGGATCGACGAGGACCGCTCCGGGAACCTGCTGCGCCAGCGGCTGGAGGAGGACGGCCGGGCCTGGGAGGCCTCGCACCGCGACTCCTCGCTGCTGTACCGGGGCTCCCGGCTGGAGCAGGCCCGCAGCTGGGCGCACGAGGCCGGTGACACCCTGCTCACGCGGGGCGCGGTGGAGTTCCTGGCCGCCTCGGTACGGCTGCGCCGGCGCACGGTGTGGATCAGCCGGGCGGCGGTGTCGGCGCTGGTGGCGCTAGCGGTGGTGGCGGCCGGTGCGGCCGTGGTCGCCTGGCAGCAGCGCGACGACGCCGTGTTCGAGCAGGTCGTCGCCGAGGCCGACCGGGTGCAGGACACCGACCCGTCGCTGTCGGCCCAGATCGACCTGGTGGCGCACCGGCTGCGGCCGGGTGACGAGGGCACCCGCAACCGGCTGCTGTCGATCGTGAACGCCCCGCTGGCGACCCAGCTGGCCGGCCACACCGGCGCCGTGTACCTGACGTCGTTCAGCCCGGACGGCCGCCTGCTGGCCAGCGCCGGCTACGACCGCACCGTACGGCTGTGGAACGTGGCAGACCCCCGGCGCCCGCGACCGCTGGGCAGGCCGCTGACGGGGCACAGCAGCTGGGTGAGCAGCGCCGTGTTCGGCCCGGACGGCCACACCCTGGCCAGCGCCTCGGACGACGGCACGATCCGGCTGTGGGACGTCACCGACCCGGCCCGGCCGCGCCTGCTCGGGGCGCCGCTGAACGCGCACGCGGGCACGATCTATCTGCTGGCGTTCAGCCCGGACGGCCGCACCCTGGCCTCCGCCGACGAGGATCACACGGTACGGCTGTGGGACCTGGCGGACCGGGCGCGCCCGCGGCCGCTCGGGGAACCGCTGACCGGGCACGGCGCCGCCGTCCGCTCGGTGGCGTTCAGCCCGGACGGGCGCACCCTCGCGGCCGGCGGGGACGACGCGGTGATCCGGCTGTGGGACCTGGCCGACCGGCGCCGCCCGCGGCAGCTGCCGGGCGAGCTGACCGGGCACCGGGCGACCGTGCACTCGGTGGCGTTCAGTCCCGACGGACGGACCCTGGCCAGCGGCAGCGCAGACGACACGGCACAGCTGTGGGACGTGGCCGACCCGCGGCGGCCGCGGCGGCTCGGCGCAGCGCTGACCGGGCACGCCGGCCCGATCTGGTCGGTGGCCTTCAACCCGCAGGGCACCCTGCTCGCGGTCGGCAGCGCGGACTCCACGGCGAGCCTGTGGAACGTGACGAACCCGGCGTATCCCTCCCAGGTCGGCCAGCCGCTGGCGGGCGGCAGCGGGGAGATGTACACCGTCGGCTTCAGCCGCGACGGGCGGACGCTGGCGACCGGCAGCGGGGACGGCCGGGTGCGGCTGTGGTCGGTGCCGACGTCGGACATGGCCGGGCACGTGGGCGCCTTCCGCCCCGACGGCCGCGTCCTGGCCACGGCCGCCGAGGACGGTCTGGTGCGGCTGTGGAACGTGACGGCGCCTGGCCGCCCCGCCCGCCTGGGAGAACCGTTTCCGCCCGGACACGGCCACATCCGCCGGATGGTGTTCTCCCCCGACGGGCACGTGCTCGCCGTCCTCATGGCCAGCAGCGAGATACGGCTGTGGAACGTCACCGACCCCGCGCACCCCGTGCCCTACGCCCCGCCGATCGCGCTGCGCATCCGCTACGCGGGCGGCGACGCGCTGACGTTCAGCCCGGACGGCCGTGTCCTGGCGTCGGCCTACGACGACCGCACCGTCCAGCTGTGGAACGTGGCCGACCCGGCCCGCCCCCGCCCGCTCGGCACACCGCTCACCGGGCATCAGGGGTACGTCTACACGCTCGCGTTCAGCCCCGACGGCCGCACCCTGGCCAGTGGCAGCGCGGACGCCACGGTCCGGCTGTGGAACGTCACCGACCCCGCGCGCGCCGTGCCGCGCGGCCGCCCCCTCACCGGGCACCGCGGGCCGGTCAACGTGCTCGCCTACAGCCCCGACGGCCACACGCTGGCCAGCGGCAGCGACGACGACACGGTCCGGCTCTGGGACGTCACCGACCCCGGCCGTGCCACCGGCTTCGGCCACCGGCTCACCGGCCACACCGAGGCGGTCGTCTCCCTGACGTTCAGCCCGGACGGCGCCACCCTGGCCAGCGGCGGCAACGACACCACGGTCCGGCTGTGGGACGTGGCCGACCCTTCCTCACCGGAACCGATCGGCGCGGCGATGAGCGCCCGCGCCCGCACGGGCAGCTTCCTGTCCTTCGCCCCGACAGGCCGCATGCTCGGCGTCTCCAGCGGCGCGGACACGGTCCGCCTGTGGAGCCTGGACGTCGACACGGCGATCAACCACATCTGCGCGACCACCCGGGGCGTCCTGACGGAGGAGAAATGGCACGAATACCTGCCCCGCCTGTCCTACGACCCACCCTGCGACCAGCGGCGATAGCGCCCCGGGCGGAAGGCACGACGGCCGGCCGCCCACGACGGAAGGCGGCTGCCGCAAAAGCCGCGGGCTCAAAAGCCGCGGGCTCAAAAAGGGCGCGGGAAACCGCGCGACCAGCCACCACGCACCCGCACGGGCCGCCGCAGGCAAACCGCCCAGCCGCCGGCCGGCACCCCCCTTGTTAGGCTGGCCCCCGGCCCGGTCGCTGGTGGTTCCCCCGTCATCAGCGACCGGGCTCCTTGCTGAGCCGGCGGGTGGCTCCGCCCGGCTCGTGCGTGTCGTTCGCCCCCGTTCCGGAAAGGCAGGTGAGGGCCGCCGTGCACCGGCGAGTCGTCATCGTCACCGCGGTCCACGCTCCCTCGGCCCGCTTCCTGCCCGAGGCCCACGCCTCGCTGTGCGCGCAAGCGCTGCCCGACGGCTGGTCGTGGCACTGGGTGATCCAGGAGGACGGCGAGAGCGACGCCGTACGCCCGTACGTCCCTGACGACCCCCGGATCACCTTCCGGCAGGGCCGTCACGGAGGCCCCGGCGTCGCCCGCACCCTCGCGCTCGCGCACGCCGACGGCGAGTACGTCAAGGTCCTCGACGCCGACGACCGGCTCCCGCCGGGCACGCTCGCCCGCGACCTGGCCGCGCTGGAGGCCGACCCCCACCTCGGCTGGGCCACCTCCCGCGCCCTGGACCTGCTGCCGGACGGCACGACCGTCGGCTTCCCCGGCGACCCGGCCGAGGGCCCCCTGGAGCGGGGCGCGGTGCTCGACTTCTGGGCGGCGAACGACTACCGCGCCCAGGTCCACCCGGCCACCCTCTTCGTCCGCCGCGAACTGCTGCTCGCCCTCGGCGGCTGGATGGCCCTGCCCGCCTCCGAGGACACGGGCCTGCTGCTCGCCCTCGACGCGGTCAGCCCCGGCTGGTTCACGCGGGAGACCGGTCTGTACTACCGCAAGTGGCACGGGCAGGTCACCAGCCAGTCCTCCCACGTGGACCCGGTGGAGCGAAGGGCGCGCATGGCGGTCGTGGAGGCCCGGGCCCGGGCGCTCGCCGGGTTCGGCTGGGACTCCCGGCACCCCCGGCTGTCGCCCGCTGTGCGGGTGCCGCATCAGGTGCGCTGAGCAGCCGCCCGGCCGCGCCTCCCCAGCAGTTCCGCCAGCCCCCGCCGGGTCGCCGCGAGGATCACCCGGTCCTGCGGGCGCAGCACATACGTCTCCGGCAGGTCCCACACCAGGCCCGACGGCCTCGGCTCCGCCGCCTCCGGTTCGGCCGGCTGCTCGGCGGCGGCGGCCGTGTCGAGGGCCAGCACACGCCACGAACCGGCCCGGAAGGCCTCGCCGACCGTGCGGCCCTCCAGTTGGGGATGCCCGGCGACGTCCACCGCCGCGAAGAGCAGCACCCGCCGCTCCACCGGGATCGCGCCGAGGATCTGCCGGCCCAGCATCGCCGCCGCGAAGGCGGGCGCGGCCAGGTGGGACACGCTGCGGCTGCGGGTCCGGGCGTGCGGGTGCGCGGCGCGCAGGGTGCGGTAGACGGCGGTCGCGAAGTCGTCGTCGTACAGGCGCAGCACGGTCCGCAGGTCGGGGCGGATGCCGCGGGCGTACAGCACCGCCTCCAGGTTCGTGGTGTCGGAACTGGTCACCGCCAGCAGCGCCGACGCGCGGTGGATCTTGGCGGACTCCAGGACGCCCTCCTGCGTCACGTCCCCGAGCACCACCGGCACCCGCAGCCGCCGCGCCGTGGCCAGCCCCCGCGCCTCGGGCCCGGCCTCGACGCACACCACCGGCACGTCCAGTTCCCGCAGCCTCGTCAGCACCCGGGTGCCGATCTTGCCGAGGCCGAGCAGCACCACATGCCCGCCCATCCCGCGCGGCGGCTTGCGCAGTGCGGACGCGCTGCGGAAGGTGCCGAGCCCCTCAAGCACCGCGGCCAGCAGCACCGGCAGCAGGAGCAACCCGACCAGTCCCGACAGGAGTTGGAGGATCTGCCTGCCGGTGGAGGCGCCGACCGCCGGATCGTTGATGGCGAACAGGTCCAGCAGCGTCAGATACAGCGCACCGAGCGGATGCACCCCCGTCACCAGCCACAGCGCGACCGCGAGGGCGAGCACACAGCCCACGAGCCCGGTCAGCGACCAGCGCAGCCGCCGCGAGAACAACGACCCGAGCGGCGGTACGACGGCCCCGAGGCCGCGCCGCGCCCCGGCCGCCGGAGCCGACGTGCCGTCCCCGGCGTACGCCACCTGCTCCAGCACGACGCGGCCGCACCGCCCTGCCGCCTGACGTACCGCCGCCGTGTCGGGCAGCAGCTCGGGTCCCCGCTCGTCGGCGCCCTCCGCGCCCGTCGTGCCGTTGCCGGGCGGCGACAGCAGCGCCAGCGTCGCCAGGCCGGGGGCGGTCTGCGGCCCGCGCCCCGGCGGCTGCTCGACGGCCCGCAGCATCAGCCCCTCGGTCTGTACGACCTTGGTGGTGCCGGCGACGGCGGCCGCGGCCAGCGCGGGCGCGGCCGTGTCGGCGTCGGAGAGCACGGTCGTCGACGCGTCAGCGGCGTCCTCACCGGTCGCCAACGCGGCGGCCTGATCGAGGAGTTCCTCGATGTGCTGGCCCAACCGCCGGTTGTACAGCCGCAGGACCAGCCTGAGACGGGGGTTCAGCCGGCGGGCGGTGAGAGCCGCGCGGATGTTGGTCTCGTCGTCGTCGTACACGAGCGCCAGCGCGGCGGCCCGCTCGACGCCCGCGTCGGCGAGCACCACCTCGGTCGGCTCGACGGCCTCCACGAGCCGCTCCTGCCGGCCGGCCGCGTCACCCCCGGCATTGGCGCCGGGGGGGCCCCCGCCGTTGCCGCCGCCGTTCGCGGCGCCGAGGCTGACGGCGGCGCCGACCACCCGGTCCAGCAGCGCCGCCGACACCGCCCGGGCCCTGCCGACCACCGGCGGCCGGACGATGCGCTGCGTGGACGGCACGACGAGCGTGACCTGCTCGCCGTAGACGCCGCGCAGTTCGGCGGCCAGCCGGTGCGCGAGCGCGTCGTCCCCGCACACCACCATGTGCGCGGCGGCGTCGGCCGGTGCGCCCTGACTCGGAACCGTTCCCACGAGGGGACAGACTGCCCCACCCGGCGGCTGGTTCCACCCGGGCACCGGAAGGGTGACGGGTGACGGCTACCGCTTCGGCAGATACCGCTCCGCGAAGTCCAGCTCCAGCCGCACCTGCTTGATCCGCTCGTCCACGACCAGCGAGCCGTGCCCGGCGTCGTAGCGGTACACCTCGTGGACGGCCCCGCGGGCCTGCAGCCGCTTGACGTAGTTCTCGATCTGGCGGATCGGGCAGCGCGGGTCGTTCACCCCGGCCGAGATGTAGACCGGGGCCTTGACCTGGTCGACGTAGGTGATCGGCGAGGACGCCTCGAAGCGCTCCGGGACCTCCTCGGGGGTGCCGCCGAGCAGGGTGCGGTCCATCGCCTTCAGCGCCTCCATCTCGTCGTGGTAGGCGGTGACGTAGTCGGCGACCGGGACCGCGGCGATGCCCAGCGTCCACAGGTCGGGCTGGACGCCGAGCCCCAGCAGGGTGAGGTAGCCGCCCCAGGAGCCGCCGGTGAGGACCAGCCGCCCGGGGTCCGCCAGGCCCGACTCGACGGCCCAGGTGCGCACCGCGGCGATGTCCTCCAGCTCGATCAGGCCGACCCGGTGCTTGAGTGCGTCGGTCCAGGCCCGGCCGTACCCGGTGGAGCCGCGGTAGTTGACGCGGACGACCGCGTACCCGTGGTCGACCCAGGCGGCCGGGCCCGCGGCGAAGGAGTCGCTGTCGTGCCAGGTGGGGCCGCCGTGGATGTCGAAGACGGTGGGCAGCGGACCGCTGACCCCGGCCGGCTTCTGCACGAGTGCGTGGATACGGCCGCCCGGCCCCTCCACCCACACGTCCTCCACCGGCACCGAGCCGGGCGACTTCAGGCCGGGCGGGTCCAGGACCACGGCGCCGGCGGTCGAGCGCACCGCCGACGGCTCGGCGGAGGACGACCACAGGTACTCCACGGTGCCGTCCGGGCGGGCGGTCGCCCCGGACACCGTGCCCGGCGGGGTCGGGATCCTCGTCAGCTCGCGCGCCGTGAGGTCGTAGCGGAACAGCTCGCTGCGCGCCTCGAAGCTGTGCGCGATGAGCAGGGCGCTGCCGTCCGGGTACCACTCGGCGCTCACGTCGCCGGGCAGTTCGAGCGCCAGGTCACTCTCCTCGCCGGTCGCCACGTCCCACACCAGCGGCTCCCAGCGGCCGCGGCGCTGGTGGCCGATGAGCAGCCGGGTGTCGCCGTCCACCGGGGCGAACCCCAGCACCTCCAGCCCCAGCTCGACCGTGCCACCCTTGGTGTCGTCCAGCTCGGCGACGGTGGTGCCGTCGGGGCGGACCACGCGCAGCGCGGAGTGCATGGCGTCGCCGTGCTCGGTGTGCTCCAGGGCGATCAGCGTGCCGTCGTGCGAGAGGTCGCCGACGCCGGCCGACTCGCGGTGCCGGTAGATCTCCACCGGCTCCTCGCCCTCACGCGCCAGGTAGATCGTCGTACCGTCCTCGTCGGTGGAGCGGCCCACCACCGCCGTGCGCCCGTCTCTGCCCAGGGCGAGGCCCGCCGGGTAGGAGGGGGCGAGGCCCGGGGCGCCCGGCTCGTCCTCGCCGCCGGTGAAGGGCTGGCGGCGCCAGACGCCGAACTCGTCGCCGTCCTTGTCGTCGAACCACCAGATCCACCGGCCGTCCGGGGAGAGCACGCCGTCCGTCGTGCCGTTGGGCCGGTCGGTCACCTGGCGCTGCTCGCCGCTCGCCCGGTCCCAGGCGTACAGCTCGTACGTCCCGGTCGCGTTCGACACGAACAGCGACCGGTCCGGGGCGTCCTCGGCCCAGTCCGGCAGGGACACCCGGGGCGCCCGGAAGCGCTTCTCCCAGTCCGGCGTTTCCTGGCTCTGCTGCCGCCCCTGCGAGACGGGCCCGTTGCTCTCAGTCATGGGCCCATAGTGCCTGGTCCTCCGGCGGTTTGGCCGCGGCCCTCCTCAGCCTGTGGACAACCTGCCGGGCGTTTCCGGGACCCGGTGCCAGGCCCGTGTGAGGCACCGGGTGCCCGCACCCACCTGAAGGGGCGCGGGGAACTGCGCGACCAGCCCCCCACCCGCCCGCAGACGACGAACCGCAGCACGCCCGACCCTCCCCCCGCGCCCGGGCACAGCGCAGCGCACCCGTACCGTTGGTGGTGTGTACCGGTTTCTGCTGACGCCCCGCTGGTGGGGGATCAACGTCTTCGTGCTGTTGGCCATCCCCTTCTGCGTCTTCATGGGCTCCTGGCAGCTGAGCCGCTTCGAGGACCGTGTCGACGAGCACCGCGACGCCGAGGCCACCGCCACCGCCGCGCAGACCGAGGCCCCGCGCCCGCTGGCCGAGCTGCTGCCCGTCGACAAGGCGACCTCCGGCAGGCAGGCCAGCGCCACCGGCCACTACGACCGCCAGCTGCTCGTACCCGACCGGGAGCTGGACGGCCGTGACGGCTTCTACGTCCTGACCCTGCTGCGCGTCGACGGCGGCAAGGCCCTGCCCGTCGTCCGCGGCTGGCTGCCCGGCACCGCCGACCCGGCGAAGGCCCCGGCGCCGCCGGCCGGCCGGGTCACCGTCACCGGCGCGCTCCAGGCTCCGGAGACGCCCGGCGACAACGGCGTCAGCGCCAAGGGCGGACTCCCGGCCGGGCAGACCGCCGCGATCAGCTCGGCGACCCTCGTCAACCTGGTGCCGTACGACGTGTACCCCGCGTGGATCACCCTCGACAAGGGCGACGCCGGGATGAAGGCGGTGCCCGCGAGCGCGCCCTCGGACACCGGCCTCGACCTCAAGGCGTTCCAGAACCTCGGCTACACCGGTGAGTGGTTCGTCTTCGCCGGCTTCGTCGTCTTCATGTGGTTCCGGCTGCTGCGGCGCGAGGTGGAGTTCCAGAAGGACGCCCGCCTGGGCCTGCTCCCCGAAGCCGAAGCCGAAGCGGACGCGGACGCCGAAGCAACCGAAGCCGGGGGCGGGGCCTACGACTCCGCCAGCAGCCCCGTCCGGTAGACCGTCCCCGCACACGCGCCGGTCACCGTCACGGAGGCCGACGGCGAGCCGGCCTGCGCGGTGTGCGTGACGATCACGCTGCCGTCGGCCGTGCCGCCCTCGGTGACGAGCTGAGTGGTGGTGCCGGTGTCCCCGCCGGTGGACGTACCCGTGTCCGTGGCCGCGTCCTGGCTGGGCGACGGGTCCGGCGACGGGTTGCCGGAGCCACCGTCCCCGCCTCCCCCCGTCGTACCGCCGCCCGTGCTGCCGCCGCCGCCCGTGGGACAGGTCGACGAGGGCACCCAGGCGAACTTCACGTCGTAGGCCGAGCCTGGCGCGAGGACCAGCCGCGGCACGTACAGCGACGGGTCGGACAGCGCGGACGCGGCGTCACCCGCGGTGTGCTCGACGACCGAGATCTTCGCGGCGTCGGCCGCCCCCTGCGCCGTGACGCCGACCGTGCCGGAGCCGTCGACGGCGCACTTGGCGTCGGAGACGTTCGTGACGCGGAAGGTGCCGTAGACGATGCCGGCGGAGTCGGGCGCGTCGGCCGTGGCGGTGGCGCCGCCGAGCTGCGCGGACGTGCACTCGGGAACGCTCGCCGAGCTGGAGGCGGAGGGTCCGGTGCCGGCCGAGGCGGAGGCGCTGCCCGCGCCGGCCTTGCCCTTCTCCGGGTCCTTCGTGCCCTGCTCGGTCTTGCCGTGGGCGGGGCCGGTGGCCCCGGTGCCGGAGGTCTGCCCGCCGCTCGGGTCCTTGCCCTGCCCGGTGCCGCCCTGGGCCTGGGAGCTGTTGCCGGCGATGGAGGGGTCGGCGTCGGTGCCGGTCGCCTGCGAGACGTGCACCAGGGCGGGGACGGCGGTGCCCACGAAGAGGGCCGCCGCCGCCATACCCACGGCGGCCTGCCGCTTACGGGCCCGGCGGGCCGGGACCGCGCGGCGCAGGTGGTCCAGGCCGCCCTCGCGCGGTTCGATCTCCTCGACCGCCTGGTGCAGCATCCGGCGCAGGGCCAGCTCGTCCGAGTCGAGCCCTTCGGGGCTCTGGTCGTCGGGGCCGTGGTTCACAGTTCCGTTCCCAGCATGCGATGGCTTCGGCTGTTGCTCGCGTGGCGAACCCGGCTCGTGCCAGGCGTACGGCTCGTGGCGTTCATGGGAGTCGCCGCCCTCCGCGCGCTTGGTCATGCCCGTGCCCCCATGGCTCCGCGCAGGGCCGCGATGCCACGCGAGCCGTACGCCTTGACCGAGCCCAGCGAGATGCCGAGCGTCTCGGCCACCTGGGCCTCGGTCATGTCCGCGAAGTAGCGCAGGACGAGCACCTCGCGCTGGCGGCGCTGCAGTCCCTTCATCGCCTGGATGAGGGAGTCCCGCTCCAGCTGGTCGTACGCCCCCTCCTCGGCGCTGGCCATGTCCGGCATCGGCTTGGACAGCAGCTTCAGGCCGAGTATGCGGCGACGCAGCGCGGACCGGGACAGGTTGACCACGGTCTGGCGCAGATAGGCGAGGGTCTTCTCCGGGTCGCGGACGCGCTTGCGGGCGGAGTGGACGCGGATGAACGCCTCCTGGACGACGTCCTCGCAGGAGGCCGTGTCGTCGAGGAGCAGAGCGGCGAGACCCAGCAGGGAGCGGTAGTGCGCCCGGTAGGTCTCGGTGAGGTGGTCGACGGTCGTACCGGCCGCCACCGCCTCGCTCTGGTCCGCGCCGTCACGCTGACCGGGAAGGCGGGCGGGCCGCGCTGCGGGCATGGGCGCGATCACCGGCATGCCACCGGACGGGCCGGCCATGCGCGGTCGAAGGGCCGGCGGACGGGGCCGAAGGGCCGTGCCGCGCGCTGCCGCAGGAAAGTCGAGTACCTCTGCCACGCCAGTTGGACCCGTTTCCCCCCGGGAGGGTTGTACGCGCCCGGCGTCACTTTTGCGCCGTCCGACACTGAGTCGTGTGCCGTCATGAGACCCGCTCTTCCCCTGTGTCCGTTTGCGACCGGGCGTCCCCGCGCCCGGTCGGGGCCGTCCCCAGGCCCTGACCGACGCGCCTCCCGCAGCCCGGAAAAGGGCGATCGCAAAGACGCTCCCCGCCGTCCGCGTGGTTGCGGAGGCGGGGAGAAAAATCTTCGAACGGCAGGTGGCACGTTTCAAGTGGCCTGGACCATCGTCCTGATCACATGATTTCCACAGATCCTACAAAGGACCGCCGACAGAGCGACCGGTTTTCCCTCCAGGGGAACGAGAGGTACGGCTCAGCCGCGCTCGGCGGCCACCAGTTCGGCGAGCTGCGCGGCGTTCAGCGCGGCCCCCTTGCGCAGGTTGTCCCCGCAGACGAAGAGTTCGAGCGCCGTCGGGTCGTCCAGCGCCCGGCGGACCCGGCCCACCCAGGTCGGGTCGGTGCCCACCGCGTCGGCCGGCGTCGGGAACTCGCCCGCGGCCGGGTTGTCGACCAGGACCACGCCCGGCGCGGTCGCGAGGATCTCCCGGGCGTGCTCGACGGTGACCTCGTCCTGGAAGCGCGCGTGGACGGTGAGGGAGTGCGTGGTGACGACCGGGACGCGCACGCAGGTGACGGCGACCGGAAGGGAGGGCAGGCCGAGGATCTTGCGGGACTCGTCCCGGACCTTCATCTCCTCCGAGGACCAGCCGTCCTCGGCCGGCGTTCCGGCCCACGGGACGACGTTCAGCGCGACGGGCTCCGGGAAGGGCCCGGTGTCGTCGCCGACGGCCCGCCGCACGTCGCCGGGGTTCGTGCCCAGCTCCGTGCCGGCGACCAGGGACAGCTGCCGCCGCAGTGTCTCCACGCCGGCCCGCCCCGCTCCGCTCACGGCCTGGTACGACGACACCACCAGCTCGCGCAGCCCGAACTCGGCGTGCAGCGCGCCCAGGGCGACGATCATCGACAGCGTGGTGCAGTTGGGGTTGGCGACGATCCCGCGCGGCCGCAGCCGTACGGCGTGCGGGTTGACCTCGGGCACGACGAGCGGGACGTCGTCCTGAAGCCGGAACACGGCGGAGTTGTCGATCACGACGGCGCCCTTGGCCGCCGCGACCGGCACCCACTGGGCGGCGATGTCGTCGGGCACGTCGAACAGCGCGATGTCGACCCCGTCCAGGGCCTCCTCGCTCAGCGCGAGCACCTCGGTCTCCGCACCGCGCACGGCCAGCTTGCGGCCGGCCGAGCGCGGTGAGGCGATCAGGCGGATCTCGCCCCAGACGTCCGCCCGCTGGGACAGGATCCCGAGCAGGACCGTGCCGACGGCTCCGGTCGCCCCCACGACCGCGAGCGTCGGACGGTCCTTCATCGGCGTACGCCTCCGCGGACGCGGGCGGTCATCGCCCGGTGCCCCCGTAGACGACGGCCTCGTCGCTGTCGGAGTCGAGCCCGAAGGCGGTGTGCACCGCGCGGACGGCCTCCGGCACGTCGTCGGCGCGGGTGACGACCGAGATGCGGATCTCGGAGGTCGAGATCAGCTCGATGTTCACACCGGCGTCGGACAGGGCGGTGAAGAAGTCCGCGGTGACACCCGGGTTGGTCTTCATACCAGCGCCGACCAGGGAGATCTTGCCGATCTGGTCGTCGTAGCGCAGCGAGTCGAAGCCGATGCCGGAGCGGTTCTTCTCCAGGGCGTCGATGGCCTTGCGGCCCTCGGTCTTCGGCAGCGTGAAGGAGATGTCCGTCAGGCCCGTGGCCGCGGCGGACACGTTCTGCACGACCATGTCGATGTTGATCTCGGCATCGGCGATCGTGCGGAAGATGGCGGCGGCCTCGCCCGGCTTGTCGGGCACACCGACGACCGTGACCTTGGCCTCGGAGGTGTCGTGCGCGACACCGGAGATGATGGCCTGCTCCACCTGCTTGTCCCCAATCGGTTCACTGCTGACCCACGTGCCCTGAAGTCCGCTGAAGCTGGACCGGACGTGGATCGGGATGTTGTAGCGGCGGGCGTACTCCACACAGCGGTGGAGCAGCACCTTGGACCCGGACGCGGCCAGCTCGAGCATGTCCTCGAAGGAGATCCAGTCGATCTTCCGGGCCTTCTTCACCACCCGCGGGTCGGCGGTGAACACGCCGTCGACGTCGGTGTAGATCTCGCACACCTCGGCGTCGAGCGCCGCGGCGAGCGCGACGGCCGTGGTGTCGGAACCGCCCCGGCCGAGGGTGGTGATGTCCTTGGTGTCCTGGCTGACGCCCTGGAAGCCGGCGACGATGGCGATGTTGCCCTCGTCCAGCGAGTCCCGGATACGGCCCGGCGTGACGTCGATGATCCGGGCTTTGTTGTGGACCGAGTCGGTGATGACACCTGCCTGGCTACCGGTGAACGACTGGGCGCTGTGGCCCAGGTTTTTGATCGCCATGGCCAGCAGGGCCATGGAGATCCGCTCTCCGGCGGTCAGCAGCATGTCGAGCTCGCGCCCGGCAGGGATCGGGGATACCTGCTCGGCGAGATCGATCAGCTCGTCCGTCGTGTCGCCCATCGCGGAAACCACGGCGACCACCTGGTGGCCGTTCTTCTTGGCTTCCACGATCCGCTTGGCGACGCGCTTGATGCCTTCGGCATCGGCTACGGAGGAGCCTCCGTACTTCTGCACGACAAGGCCCACGTGCGCTCCTCGCTCCGTTTGTGTTCTTTCCGCGGATACGCCGGTGTACCGCGGTCGGTTCAGTCTATCGAGCGCCCGTTTTCACCCCTCGTGATACCGCATCGTGAGATGTGCGGGCCGCTCGCGTCCGACAGGCTCATGCCCAGGAGGGATGGCGGCACGCGGAATGTGGGTCGGGTCACATGGTGAGACGGTCAGCCGGCGAGGTCCTGGAGGGGGGTGGTGTCGAGGGTGATGTTCACGGGGTCGGGGAGCTTGACGGTGGCGCCGAAGGGGAGCTTCTCCTCGTGGCGGTAGCGGCCGTCCTCCGGCTGGTTGAACACGGTGACCGAGCAGTCGTCTCGGTCCACCAGGAGGTAGACGGGGATGCCTGCCGCCGCATAGCCGTCAGGCTTCTCGACGCGGTCGCGCTGGTTCGTGTCGGCGTCGTATGACGTGATCTCGACAGCCATGAGCACCCCGTCGGCATCGGACCACTCGCCGTGCCCCTTGAGGCTTCCCCGAGGAACCAGGACGGCGTCCGCGCGAGCCCGGCCCTTGCGATACGCCTCCGTCCTCAACCCACGCTCGGGATACAGACGCAGGTCCGGGCGGGCCTGCATGCAACGCTCCAGGAGCCACATGTAGATCTCGCTGTGGTTGCCGTCCGGCATGGGCTTGACCAGGACCTTCCCGTGAACGAACTCCAGCCGCACGGTCTCGGGGGCATGGCGTTCCAGTTCCTCGAACTCCTCGACGGACATCTGGGGCCGGTGCTGCTCGGTCCTGGGGGTCATAGCGTCGCCTCCTCGACTCCATGGTGCCCGGACCGGCACGTCCTGCACGCTCATACGCCCCTCACGCGCCTCGGACGGAGGCCACCCGCCGCGCGGACCCGGGCTGCCCACTCGTGCACTTCCTCGGCGGTGGGGAGCGGCCTCGCCAGGAAGGTCGCCGGCGTCTGCGGGATACGTTCCCCCTCCGGGGTCTCCAGCCCCAGCTTGACGCGGCACTCCCGGCACAGGCCCTGGATGATCTCCACGGTCCGCTCGTCCGCGTCGCAGGTGCCACATACCCGGACCACCCGGTCGACGTGACCGAGCAGCGGGTTCTGCTTCTGGCGCGCCTTGTCCTTCTTCGGCGGCATCTTCTTCTCCAGTCGTGTGCGGGCGAGTCCGCCCGGGTTGGTCACGGCGGGCGGGAGCCCTCCAGTGAGGGCGCGAGTGATGTCCTCGGGCGTCGAACCGCGCGACAGCCACTCGGCGGCGACGGACTCGAGGGACCTGCAATCCTCTTCGGACAGCGACATACGGCGGTCGGTGTCACCGAGTTCCGCGAGAGTGCGGTAGGCGGAGCTGGGCTGCGGCTCGGCCAGTTGCGACGGGGGTTCCTCGGGCACCTCGTTCTCGGCCTCCTCGGCCCGGGCCAGCCCGGACCGGTAGCCGTCGGTCACGATCCTGCCGTTGCGTGCCTGTGCGAACTCGTCCCACCAGGCCGCCGACCTGGGCGTCCGCGACCAGTACGTTCGCGTCACCCAGCGCATCGAGCCGTCTTCCAGGGTGATGTGCTCCCGGATCCACAGCAGGTGCCCGGCATCGATCAGGCGCCCCAGGGACACACGTGTCGCCTGCTGGCCGTAGCGGGGGTGTTCCGCCGCGATCGCCTTGTATCCCACGGCCCGGCCGTCTTCCAGGTGATCGATGTACAGCGCGAGGTCGCGTTCACGGTCGGCCAGGTGTACGAAGTCCCGGACTGCGTGCGGGTCTTCGTCACCCACGGAGCGCTTTCCGTACCCCGTTTTGGCCATGGGGTGGGACGGGGACGGCAGGACGGGATTAGGGTGGGCGTAAGCCACGGTCGAACCTCGTTCTTCGATCCGTAGGTCAGGCCCCGGAGCCGGTGTTGGCGCACCGACCGGGGCCGATCTCTTTGCCGCGAACCTAGGGCGGCTTTACGTTCCGACGCAAGCCGATCACGGAACGTCACTCTTTCGAGGTAGGCGGCCTCAACTCACGTTCAGGCTTGGTTGGTTGGGCTGGTTTCACCCAGCCCAAGACCCAAGGGAAGGGCTCGAAGCCCGAGGCTCAAGCTCCGGGCTGAAGTGCGGAGATGAACGCCGTCCAGGAGGGGACGGGGACAGCGAGATGCGGAGCCTCGGGGGTCTTCGAGTCGCGGATGTGGATGGTGGTGGGGGTGGCGGCGACTTCGAGGCAGGCGGCGCCTTCCGAGTCGCTGTAGCTCGACTTGGACCACTTCAGCTGGTCGCTCATGGCTGATCCACCATCCGCTCGACGAAACGGGCCGACTCGTCCGGGCTGAGAGCCTCCGCGCGAATCATGCTAAGCCGTTCGTTGGCACGGCTGACGACCGCCGGGTCGGCCGACAGGTGGCTACCCAACTGGCCTTCTGTGTAGGCAAAGCGCTCGTGATCGCGGTTCACCAGCAGAACGATCGGCCCCATGAGCGCGGAAGCGACAACACGCTCGAAGGGCAGCACCTGGAGCGCCACGTTCGACAGGCGGGAGGCTTCCAGCAGGCGGCGCAACTGCTCTCCGTTCACCTGGGGAGCCCGCAGAGCTGCCTCATAGATGACAAAGCTGAAAGCCACCGGTGGCTTCCGCTTGGCGAGGACTGACTGCCGTTCCAGCCGAGCCGCGATTCGCTCCTCCACCGTTTCCTCATCCAAGAGGGGAACGTGATTCTCGATGAGTGCCCGCGCGTACTCCTTCGTTTGCAGCAGCCCCGGGATGTGCGTGACCTCGAACCACCAGAGGCTGACCGCCTCCCTCTCCCGCTCCATGAACTCCTGGGCCCGCGGCGGGAACTTCTCCCTGCTCAGGTAGTCCTTCGCCGCGCTGAGCATCCCCTCCGCCCCGCACAACTCGTCCGCCGCGTCCAGGACTCGGGGCGTCGGCATCCGTACGCCCTGCTCCATGGCCTTGATGGTGTCCGGGGAGTAGTTCGACGCGGCGGCCAACTCCTCGCGGGAGACGTTCGCTTTCGTGCGCCAGCGCTTCAACTGGTTGCCGGTGAAGCGCCACATGGGGGGCTGCTGGGTCACAGGTCGCACCTCCGGCCGGTACACCGCGTCGTGTATCACCTGGGTCACTACCGACCGTAGCCACCGGAACGCCACCGTGTGACCATGACCGAGAGAATTCACCGGCCCGCATGGGTTCCCGCACAGGGCCACCGGCTGCGCCTGGCCGGGGTGCACTTCGACGCCGTGCGGATCGAGGGGCGCAGGGGCGAGGCCGTCGCCGAGTGGCTGATCGAGCGGGCCGACGACGACGCGGGTCCGATCGTGTGCGCGGGCGGGGGCGGGACGCGGTGGGTGTACTTCCTGCTGGCGCCGGGGACCGTGCACCGCTACGACTGGCCACTGGGCGTGCAGCGCTACGGCCGGCGTGCGGACCGGACCGTCACCTACATCGGCGTACCGGCGCTGGACGGCGACACGTGGCCGTTGCGCTGGTACAGCGAGCCGACACCGACCGCGCCGTACGTCGACGCGGCGGCGCTGCTCGCGGTCACTTCCCGGGGTGCATCCCCAGTGGTCCGCCGATCTCCTGGGCCATGACCCGGCCCGCCTCGATCTCCAGGGTGTCGTCGCCGAGGTCCGCCTGGTCGGTGTCCAGGCCGTCCAGTTCCTCCAGGGGCTGGTTCAGCCGGACGTGGATCAGGACGGACTGGAGGGCGCGCAGCACCGCGGAGGCCGTCGGGCCCCAGTTGGAGAAGTAGGAGAACTGCCACCACCACAGCGCCTCGGTGGTGCGGCCGGCACGGTAGTGGGCCATTCCGTGGCGCAGGTCGGTGATGACGTCGGCGAGGTCGTCGGAGATACGGGCCGGGACCGGGGCGGTACGCGGCTCGTAGGGGTCGAAGACCTCGGAGTAGACGTCGATGGGGTCCAGGAGGCGGGCGAAGTTCTCACGGAGTTCGTCCACGTCCGGTTCGGGGCCCGGGTCGGGCTCGTAGCGCTCGTCGGGGACGATGTCCTCGTGGGCGCCGAGGCGACCGCCGGCCAGCAGGAGCTGGGAGACCTCCAGGAGGAGGAAGGGGACCGCCGATGCCGGCTCGTCGCCCTTCGCCACCTCGGTGACGGCCACCAGGAAGCTCTCGATCTGGTCCGCGATCTGGACCACGAAGTCGTCCGGGTTCGGGTCGGTCGCGTGCAGCGTGGCGTCAGACATCTAGCAGTCGTCTCCCCTCGAAGGCGCGGCCGAGGGTCACCTCGTCCGCGTATTCCAGGTCGCCACCCACCGGGAGGCCGCTGGCCAGGCGGGTGACCTTCAGGCCCATGGGCTTGATCATGCGGGCGAGGTACGTCGCCGTCGCCTCGCCTTCGAGATTGGGGTCCGTGGCCAGAATCAGCTCGGTCACCGCGCCGTCGGCCAGCCGGGCCAGCAGCTCCCTGATGCGCAGGTCGTCCGGGCCGACGCCCTCGATCGGGCTGATGGCGCCGCCGAGCACGTGGTAGCGGCCGCGGAATTCGCGGGTCCGCTCGATCGCCACGACGTCCTTCGGCTCCTCCACCACGCAGATCACCGCCGGGTCGCGGCGCGGGTCACGGCAGATCCCGCACAACTCCTCCTGCGCGACGTTGCCGCAGGTCGCGCAGAAGCGGACCTTCGCCTTCACCTCGAGCAGGGCGTGCGCCAGGCGCCGTACGTCCGTCGGCTCCGCCTGGAGGATGTGGAAGGCGATCCGCTGCGCGCTCTTGGGACCGACGCCGGGCAGCCGCCCCAGCTCGTCGATGAGGTCCTGGACCACGCCTTCGTACAACGGACTGCCGTCCTTCCTGGGGTTCCTGTCACTACGTACGGTAGAGGGCCGACACCTGACTCAGAAAGACAGGTGACTAGAACGGCAGGCCGGGGATACCGCTGCCGCCGCCGAGGCCCTGTGCCAGGGGGCCGAGCTTCTGCTGCTGGAGGCTCTGCGCGTTCTCGTTGGCCGCCTGGACGGCCGCCACGATCAGGTCGGCCAGCGTCTCGGTGTCCTCCGGGTCGACGGCCTTGGGGTCGATCTTCAGGGAGCGCAACTCACCGGAGCCGGTCACGGTGGCCTTCACCAGGCCGCCGCCGGCCTGGCCGTCGACCTCCGTGTTCGCCAGTTCCTCCTGGGCCCTGGCAAGGTCCTGCTGCATCTTCTGTGCCTGCTGCAGCAGCTGCTGCATGTTCGGCTGGCCACCACCGGGGATCACGTCTCAGCTCCTTGGCGTCGGTGCGCGCGTTCCGTAGCGGAATTACCGCTCGGAATGAGCCTACGTGGTCCGGGAGGGCATCGCCCCGCCACTCTTTCGAGTGAGTCGATCTCGTCTCCTATACCTGATCAAGGCCCTCTTCCGGGCGGAAAAGACGCTAAAGGTCACCCCTCGCCACCCATTGGGCGGTAGGAAGGGTCCGGCGCATCAGCATCACGCGTCACTGAGTCACGCAGCGTGATCGGTCGCGGTCGGTCGGGATCAGTAGGGAGTGCCGGGGTGGGTCAGCCGGAGATGCAGCCCGAGGGTCCGCCTCAGGACGGGTGGGGCGAGGGTGCGGCCGGGCTGCGGCCGGGCGATCTGACCGGGCGGGCGTTCCCGCTCGGCGACTGGGGTGAGCCCGCGCAGCGGCTGGACGAGCTGTACCGCTGGGTGGAGCGCGGGGCGTTGGAGACGTCGGCCTGGTACCTCGCCGACCGGGTGTGGAAGCGGCGCGGGGCGCGGCTGCTGCGCACCGGCGCGGCGATGGGCGCCGTCGCCGGGGCCGCGCTGCCGCTGCTGGACCTCACCGGCGTGATCGGCGGGGTCGCCCCCTGGGGGTATCTGGCGCTGATGCTGGCGGTCGCGTGCGTGGGCGTGGACCGCTTCTTCGGGGTGACGTCCGGCTGGATAAGAGACGTGGCGACCGCGCAGGCCGTGCAGCGCCGGCTCCAGGTGCTCCAGTTCGACTGGGCCTCGGAGAGCGTGCGTGAGGTGCTGGGCCCGACGGAGGGCACGGCCAGCGAGGCCGCCGACCGGTGCCTGGGGGTGCTGCGGCGCTTCTCGGAGGACATCACGGAGCTGGTGCGCACCGAGACGGCCGACTGGATGGTGGAGTTCCGCACCGGCTCCGCGCCGCTCGGCATCCAGTCGACGGTGGCCTCCCCCGGCACGCGGCAGGACGGCACGGTCGTGCACGGGCGTTTCCCGATGCCGCCGGGCGGCGGCACCCGGCCGAACATGCCGCGGCAGCGGCCGCCGGAGCCTCGCTGAGGCTGTGCGGGGGGGTGGGTACTGGTCGGTGCCGGTTGCCTTTCGTCTGCGGGTGGGTTGTGGCTGGTCGCGCAGTTCCCCGCGCCCCCAAGGGGTTGCAGGCACGTCGGCCGTCAGCTCGCGCGACCGGGCGTGAGGGTCAGCTCTGGCGGGTGTACGTGAGTTTTTCTCCGTTGGCTGTGTTGACGCGTTCCAGGCTGCCGTCCGGGAGCAGGGTGACCTCGGTGGCCGCGCCCGGTGAGCAGGAGGCGGGCGGGCCGGTGACCACGGTCGACGGGCCGATCTGCAACGGACCGTCCGGGCCGGGTGCCGCGCTGAGGGACGCCGTGAACTCGCAGTGGTAGGTGCCGCTGCCTGCCGGTCCCTCGGCGACGAGGGTGAGGACCGCGTCGCCCACCTCGCCCTGCCGGATGGTCAGCACCCGCGTGTTGAGGCCGGTCCCGTTGTCGATCGTCGTGGCCCAGGTGCCGAGGTATCCCTGCGGGACGGCACCGTTTCGCGCGGACGGGGACGGGTCCGCGGACGAGGTGTCGGTGGTCGGCTGCGGGGAGGGCTGCGCGCCCGTCACGGTCGGCGACGGCTTCGGCTCCTCTTCCGAGCCGCCGCCGCTCATGAACGCGTACACCGAGCCGCCGGCGGCGAGCGCGACGATCACCGCGATCACGACGAGCAGCACGGTGGAACGGCCGCTGCGGCGCGGGGGTGCCTGCGCTCCGAAGGGCGGGGGGCCGTACGGCGGCGTGGCCCCGAGCCCACCGCCCGGCGCCGCGTACCCCGGTCCGCCCCAGCCACCGGGCTGCCCCGGGTAGCCGTAGGCGCCGGGCGCGGGCGACGGCTGGGGATGCGGGTGGCCGTACGGCGCGGGGGCGACCGGGTTCTGCGGGTAACCGGGGCTCCCGCCGTACGGCCCCTGCGCTGCCGGCGCCTGCGCGTGCTGGACGCCGGGCTGCTGGGGGACGCCGTACGGCGCGGGCGGGTGACCCGGCTGGTGCGCAGTGGGCGTCGGCTGGGCCGCCTGGGGGTGGCCGTGCGGGGGCGTCTGCGCGGGGGCGGGCGTGCCCGTCGCGGCGCCGGCACCGCGCGCCGCGGCACCGTCCGCTCCGGCGGCCATCGTCGGCAGATGCCCCGGCAGTCCCGGCGGAGGCGGCCCGGCCGCCCCGTCCCGGGGACCGGGCACACCGGGCGTCGCGACCGCGTCGGCGGCGGAGGGGGCGGCGGAGGCGTGCTCGGGCGGGACGCCGGGCCCGGCAGCCGGCTGATCGGCAGCCGCGCGCGGGGCGCCGATCGGGGCGGGTGGAACGGCAGCCGGGGCGCCGCCGGGTACGGCGGGCCCGGCGCTCGCGGCGCCGGCGGGGCCCGGGTTCGCGGCCCCACCGGGACCGGGGGTCGCGGCCCCGCCAGGACCGGCGACCCCGGCACCCTGGGCGCCGCCGGATACGGCCGGCCCGGCACCCACAGCGTCACCGGGACCGGAGGGCCCGACGCCACCGGAGCCGGGAGCCGCGGCCCCGCCAGGACCGGCGACCCCGGCACCCTGGGCGCCGCCGGATACGGCCGGCCCGGCGTCCGCGGCCCCACCCGGAGCGGGGACCCCGGTGCCCGGGGCGCTGCGTGGAGCGTCCTGTGTCGTGGCCGGCGGGGCGGCAGCCTTGGCATCGCCCTGACGGGGCAGGCCGGCCGCAGTGGGACCGCCGCCCGCCGGGACGCCGGGCGCGGCACCGTCGTCCGCCGCCGCGTCACCCCCGGCACCCGGCCCGTGCACCGCGTCGGCGGCGGCCACACCCGTCGTGCCCGGCCCCGCGCTCTCCGGGTTCTCCGTGTCCAGCAACCGCACCGCGTGACGGCCGAGTTGGGCGACCAGGGTGCCGGGGAGCCAGGGGTCGCGGGAGCGGCCGTCGGTGACGGTGTCCTCCGCACCGGTGTGTTCCAGGACGCGGTCCAGGGTGGGGCGGGCGGCGGGGTCCTTGCGCAGGCACTCGCGGACCAGGTCGGCGATGCCCTCCGGCACGCCCTCCAGGTCGGGTTCCTCCTGGGCGATGCGGTACATCAGCGCGTGCGCCCCGCTGGTGGCGGAGCCGAAGGGGAGGGTGCCGGTGGCCGCGTAGGCCAGCACCGAGCCCAGGCAGAAGACGTCGCAGGCCGGTGTGATGCGTTCGCCGCGCACCTGCTCGGGCGCCATGAAGCCGGGCGAGCCGACCAGCGAACCGGTGCGGGTGAGCCCCTCCCGGGCCGGCGTCTCCAGCGCCCGAGCGATGCCGAAGTCGATGACGCGGGGGCCGTCGATCGTCACCAGCACGTTGGACGGCTTCAGGTCGCGGTGGACGATGCCCGCCGCGTGGATGTCCTTCAGGGCGTGCGCGAGGCCCGCCGCGAGAATGCGCACCGAGCGCTCCGGCAGGGCGCCGTGGTCGTGGCCGACGACCCGCTCGAGGCTCGGCCCGGCGACGTACCCGGTGGCCACCCACGGCACGGCCGCCTCGGTGTCGGCGTCGAGCACGGGTGCCGTCCAATGGCCGCCGACGCGGCGCGCGGCCTGCACTTCCTGCCGGAACCGCGCGCGGAACTCCTCCTGCGCGGCCAGCTCCTCGCGCACCAGCTTCACGGCGACCGTGCGTCCCCGGTCGGAGCGGGCCAGGTACACCTGCCCCATCCCGCCGGCCCCGAGCCGCGCGAGCAGCCGATAGACGCCGATGCGGTGCGGATCCCCCGGCCCCAGTTTCTCCATGCCGTGCCCCTCCCCCTGTGCAACGGACCCACGATAGTTGCGGGGTCGGCGCGGGGTGGACGGCCCGGTGTCTACGGTTCCGTAACAGCCGGGCCCAGTTCGTCCAGGACCACGGCCAGCCGCTCCAGCAGTGCGACGGCGGAGGCCAGCTCCGTCTCCCCGAACGCCTCGGCCAGCCGGTCGGCGAAGGCCGCGTGCCCGGGGCCGATACGGGCGACGGCCGCGCGTCCCTCCTCGGTGGGCGCGAGCAGTTTGGCGCGGCGATGGGCCGGGTTCGGCCGGTACTCGGCCAGCCCCCGCTCCACCAGCAGATCGGCGATCCGCTGCACGCTCTGCCGGGTGATCCCCATGGTGCGGGCGATCCCGGACACCGGCAGCGGCCCCGGCAGCACCGCCCCGAGCACCTGCCACCAGGCTGCGGTCAGCCCGGCCGGCCGGGCCAGCTCCTCGGCGGCGGCGAGGAACTGCCCGTTGAGCCGGAAGACCCCGAGCGCGCTGCGGCTGAGCAGTTCCTGACGGGCCCGGCTCACTGCGCCCCGGCCTGCCGCAGCTCGCCGTACGCCTTGGGGTCGGAGTCGTGGAAGAGGCGGTACCAGGCGTCGGTCACGTGCTCGTCGTAGGCGCCGAGCAGCCGGAAGATCTCCCGCGCGAAGGCGACCGGCTCGGTGGGCCCGGCGCTGATCAGCAGGCCGTCGGTGACGGCGTCCGTCTCGACGTACCGGTCGCCGCCGGCGTACCCGGTGGCCGCCAGGTACTCGGGCGCCCCGCTGGTGTGGGCGTGGTCGTCGAAGAGGCCCTCGCGGGCCAGCCCGCGGGTCGCGCCGCAGATCGCGGCGACCGGGACACCGGCGTCCAGGAAGGCACGGGCGGTGCGGGCGAAGGGGGCGAGGGGGTCGGTCTCCGCGTTCCAGTCGTTGGCGCCGGGCAGGATCAGCAGGGAGCTGTCCTCGGGGCGTACCTCGTCGAGGGCGAGGTCGGGCTGGATGCGCAGACCGCCGATGCTGGTGACGGGCTCGCGGGTGGGGCCCACGGTGCGGACGGGAAAGCCGGCGAGCGCGAGGTGCGCGGTGGCGTGGCCGGTCTCCCAGTCGGCGAGGGTGTCGTAGACGGCGAGGTGCACGGGCTTGCGGTCGGTGCTGCTCATGGCTGCCTCCAGCAGAAGAGCCTTATGGCAGCAGGCTGTCATCATGACAGTTTGCTGTCAATGCATGCCCCTGGGGCCCGCGGCACCCGTATCGACAATCTGTCGTGGAAACCCCCTGTCCACAGACAGGACGCCGATACCGCTTCCGCATCGCGGACATTTACGCTCGCCGACATGACCCCTCATCTGCCCGACCCCCAGACCGGCGCCGCGGTGAAGGCCGCGGACCGCGCGCACGTGTTCCACTCCTGGTCCGCGCAGGACCTGATCGACCCGCTCGCCGTCGCCGGCGCGGAGGGGTCGTACTTCTGGGACTACGACGGCAAGCGCTACCTCGACTTCACCAGCGGGCTCGTCTACACGAACATCGGCTACCAGCACCCGAAGGTCGTCGCCGCGATCCAGGAGCAGGCCGCGACGATGACGACGTTCGCGCCCGCCTTCGCGCTCGAGGCGCGCTCGGAGGCGGCCCGGCTGATCGCCGAGCGCACCCCCGGGGACCTGGACAAGATCTTCTTCACCAACGGCGGCGCCGACGCCGTCGAGCACGCGATCCGTATGGCCCGGCTGCACACCGGCCGTCCGAAGGTGCTCTCGGCGTACCGCTCGTACCACGGCGGCACCCAGCAGGCGATCAACGTCACCGGTGACCCGCGCCGCTGGGCCAGCGACACCGGCACGAACGGCGTCGTGCACTTCTGGGCGCCCTTCCTCTACCGCTCCCGCTTCTACGCCGAGACCGAGGAGCAGGAGTGCGCGCGGGCGCTGGAGCACCTCGAGACGACCATCGCCTTCGAGGGCCCCGCGACGATCGCCGCGATCGTCCTGGAGACCGTGCCCGGCACCGCCGGGATCATGGTCCCGCCGCCCGGCTATCTCGCCGGGGTGCGCGAGATCTGCGACAAGTACGGGATCGTGTTCGTCCTGGACGAGGTGATGGCCGGGTTCGGCCGCACCGGTGAGTGGTTCGCGGCGGATCTGTTCGGCGTCGTACCGGACCTGATGACCTTCGCCAAGGGCGTGAACTCCGGATACGTGCCGCTCGGCGGCGTCGCCATCTCCGGCAAGATCGCCGAGACCTTCGGCAAGCGGCCCTACCCGGGCGGGCTCACCTACTCCGGGCACCCGCTGGCCTGCGCCGCGGCCGTGGCGACGATCAACGTCATGGCCGAGGAGGGCGTGGTCGAGCACGCCAAGCGGCTCGGCGAGACGGTGCTCGCCCCCGCCCTCGCCGACCTCGCCGAGCGGCACCCGAGCGTCGGCGAGGTGCGCGGCACCGGCATGTTCTGGGCGCTGGAGCTGGTGAAGGACCGGCAGACGCGCGAGCCGCTGGTCCCGTACAACGCGGCCGGTGAGGCGAACGCGCCGATGGCGGCCTTCGCGGCGGCGGCCAAGGCACACGGCGTGTGGCCGTTCGTGAACATGAACCGCACCCACGTCGTCCCGCCGTGCAACGTCACCGAGGCCGAGCTGAAGGAGGGCCTCGCGGCGCTGGACGCGGCGCTGTCCGTGGCCGACGAGTACACGGTGTAGCTCCCGCGGGGGGCGCCCCCGCTGAGCCGAACGCGTAAGGTGGCGTGCTCGTAGACACCTGCGAGCCCGCCACCTACGCGCGTTCCGGAAGGAGCTCCCACGACCATGCCCGGCAGTACCGGCACCGGCGCCGTGACCCGCAGCACCCTGCGGCAGCAGATCGCCGACGCACTGCGCGACGAGGTGCTGGCCGGCCGGCTCAAGCCGGGGCAGGAGTTCACGGTCAAGGAGATCGCCGAGCAGTACGGCGTCTCCGCGACACCGGTGCGCGAGGCGCTCGTCGACCTCGCCGCGCAGGGGCTGCTGGAGGCCGACCAGCACCGCGGCTTCCGGGTGCACGAGTACTCCGTCGCGGACTACCGGGGCATCATCGAGGCCCGCAGCCTGGTCGTGGAGGGGATGTTCACGGCCCTCGACGACGGCCACAAGGGCTACCGCGACCTGCACGAACCGCAGGTCGCGACCGCCGCTGCGGGGGTACGGCGGCGCGCCGAGGAGGCGCAGCGGGCGGCGCGGGCCGGCGATCTGACCGTGCTGATCGGCTACGACCTCAGGTTCTGGCGGGAGCTGAGCAGCCTGTTCGGCAACCCGTATCTCGCCGACTTCCTGCACCGGCTGCGTGTGCAGTCCTGGGTGTGCGCGGTGCAGCATCTGCGGCTGCTCACCGATCTGCGCGGCCACCTGTGGGCCCGCCACACCGAGTTGGTCGACGCCCTGTCCCGGCGCGACACCGCCACCGCCCGGTCGATCGTCACGTCGTACAACGCGCACTCGCTCGCGCTGATCGAACAGCTCGCCGCCCACAAGGGGTGAGGGGCGCGGCGCAGGGGAAAACGTCGGCTGACCGGGACGTACCCGCGCCTTACGGGGGCGGGTGACAGCGAATACGCTGCCCTGACGAAGGCGTGCGCTGTTGCTGTGTGAGGAGCTCCTTTTGGCCTGTGACCTGTGGCTGGTACCGCTCGTCGACGTGTTGTGCCACGCGCCCGACAACCCGTTCGCCGAGGAACTCGCCCAGTACAACGCGGCACTCTCCGAGGCCGGCCTGCCGCCGGTGCCGGTGTACCAGTACATGCCGGGTCTGTCCGGTGACGTCGGCCCGGTCGCCGGGTTCGACTACGACGCGCTGCACTTCCTGCGCCGCGCGCACCTGCTCCAGCTGTGCGGGCTGCCGGTGACGCCGGTGGACGAACTCGGCGGGGACTACGAGCAGTTGCTGGAGATGTTCGAGACGACGGCACAGCAGTCCCATCTGGTCTGGCACTACGACCATGCCGGCGCGTACGTGCCGCTGGACTTCCCGCACCCGCTGGCCAACGACGAACTCCTCGCGGGTGGCGGCCCGTTGGGGTCCTCGCAGGGGCTGCTGCGGGAGCTGGAGCAGGTCGCCCCGGCGCTCGGCATCGACCCCGCGAACCCGCCTGCGCCGCCGCAACCGCCGCTGGAGCCGACGGAGTTGGAACAGCCCGCCGCGCCGGCGCCGTACGATCCGAGCCCGTTCGCCCGCGAGCGTCATGTGTGGCTGGGGCTGCATGCGGCAGCGACGCGGAGTCTGGCGCAGGGCTCGATGATCGTGTTCAGCTGAAGGTCAGCGCCCCAGCTGGGAGAGGCCCTTCTGCACGTCATCGAAGTTCATCACCGGGGTGTAGGTGATCTTGGCGCCCAGGTTGAGGAACCACGGCTCACTGAACACCGGCATCAGGGAGCTGTCCTGCATGTCGAAGACGAAGAAGGCGCAGCGCTCGCCGTTCTCGGCGGTGAAGTAGGCGGCTTCGGGCTTGAGCTGTTCCATCGCCTCCTGGACCAGCTTCCCCAGGGTGCCGTTCCGGATGGCCTCGTTCGCCTTGTCCGTGTTCATCTGGGCTTTGAGCAGTACGCGCATCGCACTCACCTCTTCGGTCGAGACGCGCGGAGTTCATGCCCAGGATATGCCCGTATGTGGCTTTTCTCCTTGGGAGTTCTGGTGGGAGAGCCGATGGCTGCCGCCCTGCTCCGAGGCCCGGGAAACCGCCACACGACGGCGGGATCATGCGATCAGGCGGATCTCCGGGGGCCACAGGATGCCGCCGGCGAGCAGGAGCGCCGGGCCCAGATGGACCGGGCACACGTGGAGGGGGGCCCGCCGGTGCCGGATCACCTCGAAGCGGGCTCGTTCTCCGCACTCCGTGCCCTGGACCTCTCCGCCGTACGGGCCCTGGCACGGCGCCTCACGGAGGGGCATGATCCGATTGGACCACGAAACGGGCGCCCCCGCTTGCCGGAGGCGCCCGCACGTGCCGTGACCCGAGGGCCTACAGGAACGAGTTGATCTCGATCGTCTCGTCCCGGCCCGGTCCCACACCGATCGCGGAGATCGGCGCGCCGGACATCTCCTCGAGCGCCTTCACGTACGCCTGCGCGTTCTTCGGCAGGTCGGAGAAGGACTTCGCCTTGCTGATGTCCTCGCTCCAGCCCGGGAGCATCTCGTAGACCGGCTTCGCGTGGTGGAAGTCGGTCTGCGAGTACGGCAGCTCCTCGACGCGCTTGCCGTCGATCTCGTACGCCACGCAGACCGGGATCTGCTCCCAGCCGGTGAGGACGTCGAGCTTGGTGAGGAAGAAGTCGGTCAGGCCGTTGACCCGGGTCGCGTAACGGGCGATCACCGCGTCGAACCAGCCGCAGCGGCGGTCACGACCGGTGGTGACACCCCGCTCGCCACCGATCCGGCGCAGCGCGTCGCCGTCCTCGTCGAACAGCTCGGTCGGGAAGGGACCGGCGCCGACGCGGGTCGTGTACGCCTTGAGGATGCCGATGACCCGGCTGATCTTCGTCGGGCCGACGCCGGCGCCGGTGCAGGCACCGCCCGCCGTCGGGTTCGACGAGGTCACGAAGGGGTACGTGCCGTGGTCGATGTCCAGCAGCGTGCCCTGGCCGCCCTCGAAGAGCACGACCTTGTCGTCCTCCAGGGCCTGGTTCAGGATCAGCACGGTGTCGGCGACGTACGGCTTGATCTTCTCGGCGTAGCCCAGCAGCTCCTCGACCACCTGGTCGGCGGTGATGGCGCGCCGGTTGTAGAGCTTGGTGAGGATCTGGTTCTTGACGTCGAGGGCCGCCTCGACCTTCTGGTGCAGGATCGACTCGTCGTAGAGGTCCTGCACCCGGATGCCCACGCGGTTGATCTTGTCCGCGTAGGTCGGTCCGATGCCACGCCCGGTCGTGCCGATCTTGCGCTTTCCGAGGAAGCGCTCGGTCACCTTGTCGACGGTGACGTTGTACGGCGTGATGATGTGCGCGTTGCCGCTGATCAGGAGCTTCGACGTGTCGACGCCGCGCTCGTTCAGACCGCTCAGCTCGGAGAGCAGGACCGACGGGTCGACGACGACACCGTTTCCGATGACGGGCGTACAGCCGGGAGAGAGGATTCCGGAAGGGAGGAGGTGCAGTGCGTACTTCTGGTCGCCGACGACCACCGTGTGGCCGGCGTTGTTGCCGCCCTGGTAGCGCACTACATAATCCACCGATCCACCGAGCAGGTCGGTGGCCTTTCCCTTGCCCTCGTCACCCCACTGAGCACCGAGCAGCACAAGTGCGGGCACGCGCGTACACCCCTTCCGGGCGGGGCATGTCCAAGGTCAGGGGCGTACGCGGAAGGGTTCCGCCGCGTGCACCACGGCCGTCGTTGGCCGCTACCGTCGGACCGGATGCCCCGGAATAGACGAAGCCCCTGGCGCAATAGCGCAAGGGGCTCTTGCACAAAGATGCTACCCGAGGAAGCGAGGCAGGACCGAGGTGGCGACCTTCGCGATGTCCGACCAGCTGTTGGTGATCATCGATCCGGTCGCCCGGCGGACGGACCCAGAGTCCGTCCGGATCGCGAAAGACGTGCTCAGCGCGGGTGCGGCGACGAAGGTGTGCCTGCCGGAGGGGCCGGAGGAGTTCGCCCGGATGCTGCTCCGTCGGGGGTCGCGCAGGCCGGTCGTGGTCGGTGACGACCGTGCCCTGGCCCGCGCGGTGACGCTGCTGCACCGGCGGCGGGAGCTGGCCGGATGCGCGCTGTCGGTGGTGCCGGTCGGGGGCCGCCTGTCCGTGGTGCGCTCGCTCGGCGTGCCCACGGGCGCGGTGGCGGCGGCGCGGGCCGTCCTCGACGGGGCCGAGCGGCGCCTGGACCTGCTGGTCGACGACAGCGACGGGGTGGTGCTGGGCGGGCTGCGGATTCCGCCGCTGCGGGAGGCTCCGCCGGTCGAGGAGGACGCCGAGGCACTACGGCCGTGGCTGCGCACCTGCCGCTCCCTCGTGCACGCGCTGGTGCCCGCCCGCCCGCCCCGCGTGACGCCGGACGCCGACGGTCCGGCCCGGCTGCGGGTGGAGGTCGACGGGCAGCTGCTGGTCGGCACCGAGCAACCGGTGTCCGGCGTGTCGGTGATGCCGGGGGCCGCGGGGGTGGCGGAGGTGGAGGTGCGGCCGGTGTCGGTGGGCGCGGCGGCCACCCCTGTGCGGGCGGCGGGCCGCCTGGTGACGGTGACGGGCGCGGACTTCCGCTACCGCGCGGACGCGGCCGTGTCGGGCCCGGTACGCCGGCGGACGTGGACGGTGGCGGAGGGGGCGTGGGCACTGACGGTGCCGGCGGCGGAGTGAGGCGGGGAGCGGCTCGGACGCCGGTCACCCCCGCCGTGCCTCCCGGTACACCCGCCAGCGTTCCATCATCCCGGCGACGTCCTGCTCGATGAACTCGAAGAAGGCCAGAGTCTCGGCGAGGCGGGCTCCGGCCGGAGTGTCGGCGCCGAGGCCGGCCACCCCCTCTCGCAGGGCGTCCTCCCAGCGCTTGATGATCGCCTCACGGTTGGTGAGCGCCTCGTACCACTGGTCGCTGTGCACCCGGTACCGCTCGCGCCGCGAGCCCGGTTCGCGCTCCCTCGAGACCATGTGCACCTGGGACAGATAGCGCACCGCGCCCGAGACGGCGGCCGGGCTGATCCTCAGCTGCTCGCCCAGCTCGGCGGAGGTCAGCGCACCGGTGTCGGAGGCGAGCAGCGCGGCGAACACCCGGGACGGCATGCGCGGCATGCCCGCCTCCACGAGCTGCGCCGCGAAGTGCTCGACGAAGCGGGAGACCGCCTCGGGATCCCGTCCGTCCTGCCGCTCCACCGTGTCGTCGACCATGCATCCAGCCTATCCTCCGTTTCCACACTTCTTTAACTTCACAAATTTCTGAAGGAAGCGTACGTTCGGAACCATGACGAAGGCCATCTCGGTGTCCGGACTGCACAAGTCCTTCGGCCGCACCCATGCCCTCGACGGGCTCGACCTGGAGGTCGAGGCCGGCGAGGTGCACGGCTTCCTCGGCCCCAACGGCGCCGGCAAGTCCACCACCATCCGGGTCCTGCTCGGCCTGCTGCGCGCCGACTCCGGCGCCGCGCAGGTACTCGGCCGCGATCCCTGGCGGGACGCGGTCGAGGTGCACCGCCGTATCGCGTACGTGCCCGGCGATGTCACCCTGTGGCGCAACCTCACCGGCGGCGAGGTCATCGACCTGTACGGCCGGCTGCGCGGTGGCCTCGACGCGCGGCGCCGCGCCGAGCTGATCGACCGGTTCGAGCTGGACCCGACCCGCAAGGGCCGCACGTACTCCAAGGGCAACCGGCAGAAGGTCGCGCTGGTCGCCGCGTTCGCCTCGGACGTCGACCTGCTGATCCTGGACGAGCCGACCTCCGGGCTCGACCCGCTGATGGAGGAGGTGTTCCAGCGCTGCGTCGCCGAGGAGCGGCAGCGGGGCCGGACCGTCCTGCTGTCGTCCCACATCCTCAGCGAGGTGGAGGAGCTGTGCGACCGGGTCAGCATCATCCGCAAGGGCCGGACCGTGGAGAGCGGCTCCCTCGCCGACCTGCGCCATCTGACCCGCACCAGCGTCACCGCCGAACTCGCGGGCCCGCCGAACGGTCTCGCCCGCCTGCCCGGCGTGCACGGTCTCGACGTCCAGGGCCGCCGGGTCCGCCTCCAGGTCGACACCGACCACCTGGACGCCGTGCTGCGCTCCCTCGCCGGGACCGGCGTGCGGTCCCTGACGTCGACGCCGCCGACCCTGGAGGAGCTGTTCCTGCGCCACTACCAGGGCACCGCGGACGAGGTGGCACGATGACGGCCCTGGCAGGCACCGCCACCCTCACCCGCTTCGCCCTGCGCCGCGACCGGCTGACACTCCCGGTGTGGATCGCGGTGAACGCCCTGATGGTCCTGTCGATGCCGAACGCGCTCAAGGGCCTGTACGCCACCGACGCCGACCGCGCGGACCTGCTCCGCCAGATGTCCGCCAACTCCTCCCTGCGCGCGATGGTCGGCCCCGTCTTCGGCGACTCCCTCGGCGCGCTCACCGCCTGGCGCGTCGGCGTCTACGCCGGTGCGCTCGCGGCGGTGACCGGTCTGCTGGTCGTCGTACGCCACACCCGCGACGAGGAGGAGAGCGGACGGCACGAACTCCTCGCCTCCGGCGCGGTGGGGCGGCGCGCCCCCCTGACGGCGGCCCTGCTCACGGCGGCGGTCGCGAACGCCGTGCTGGCGCTGCTGCTGGCGGCGGGCCTGGCCGCGCAGGGCGCGGCGGGGGCCGTGGCCTTCGCGCTCGGCGTCGCGGGCACGGGCCTGGTCTTCGCCACGCTCGCCGCGATCGTCGCCCAGCTGACCGAGAGCGCCCGCCTGGCGCGCGGCCTGACGGCGGCCGCGCTGGGCGCCGCGTTCGTGCTGCGCGCGGCGGGCGACGCGGCGCGGGACGACGGCTCGTCCGCCCTGACGTGGCTGTCGCCGCTGGGCTGGCTGGAGAACCTGCGCGCCTTCGCCGGGGAACGCTGGTGGGTGCTGCCGCTGTTCGCGGCGGCCGTGCTCGCGCAGGCGGCGGTGGCGTACGTCCTCGCCGCGCGCCGGGACGTGGGCCTGAGCTTCCTGCCGGCCCGGCCGGGACCGGCGGCGGGGCGGCTGGGCACGGCGGGTGCGCTGGCCTGGCGTCTGCAGCGCGGCGGCGTGCTGGGCTGGTCCGTGGGCTTCTTCGTCGCCGGGGTGGTCTACGGCGGGATGACCGAGGGCGCGGCCGATCTGGTCGCGGACAACGCGCGGGCCCGGGAGATCTTCGAACGGATGGGCGGCCACGCCGGCCTGACGGACACCTTCCTGGCGTCGATGACCGGCGTGATGGGCCTGATCGCCGCCCTGTACGTCGTCGCCTCGGTGCTCCGGCTGCACGGCGAGGAGACCTCGGGGCGCGCGGAACCGGTCCTTGCTTGCGCGGTCGGCCGCCTGCGCTGGGCCGCCGGGCACCTGCTGATCGCCTTCGGCGGTGCTGCGCTGCTGATGCTCCTGACCGGCCTGGGCTTCGCCGCCGGATACGGCAAGGAGGCGGGAGCGATCCTCGGGGCCTGTCTGGTGCAGGTGCCGGCGGTGTGGGTGATCGGCGGGACGGCGGTACTGCTGTACGGCTGCGCGCCGCGTCTGGCACCGGCGGCGTGGGGCGTCGCGGGCGCCGTACTGCTGCTCGGCTGGGTGGGCCCGGCACTGGACGCGCCGGAGGCGGTCCTGGATCTCTCCCCCTTCGGCCATCTGCCGAAGCTGCCGGGCGGGGAGATGACGTGGGGGCCGGTGGGGGTGCTGCTGGGGCTGGCGGCGGTACTGGTCGCCGCCGGGCTGGCGGGCGTGCGCAGGCGGGACCTGATGGCGTGACGCGGGGTCAGCCGACGTCCACGCGCAGCCCCTCCCACCCCCGGATCACGAAGTTCGGCTTGCGCTTCGGCTCGGCGGCGAGGGTGAGGGCCGGGGCCTTGGTCAGCAAGGCACTCATCGAGGCAGCCAGTTCGATACGGGCCAGGGGCGCGCCGATGCAGTAGTGGATGCCGGCGCTGAAGGAGATGTGCGGGTTGTCGCGGCGGGTGAGGTCCAGGCGGGCGGGGTCGGTGAAGACGGCCGGGTCGTGGTTGGCGGAGCCGAAGAGCATGGCGATCTCCGCGCCCCTGGGGATCGTCGTGCCGTCGATCTCGATGTCGTCCAGCACCCAGCGTTCGAAGAGCTGGAGCGGGGTGTCGTAGCGCATCAGCTCCTCGATCGCGGTGGGGATCAGGGAGTGGTCGGCGCGCAGGGCGGCCAGCTGGTCCGGGTGGCGGAAGAGGGCGTACCAGCCGTTGACGGTGGCGTTGACGGTGGCCTCGTGACCGGCGTTGAGGAGGAGGACGGCGGTGGAGATCATCTCCTGCTCGGTGAGCCGGTCGCCCTCGTCGTGGGCGGCGATCAGTCCGGAGATCAGGTCGTCGCCGGGTTCCTCGCGGCGGGCGGCGATCAGCTCACGCAGGTAGTCGGAGAACTCCACCGACGCCCGCACGGCCCTCGCCGCCGTCTCCTCGGACGGGTTCAGCTCGTACATCCCGCAGATGTCCGCCGACCAGGGCCGCAGCAGATGCCGGTCGCCCTCGGGGATGCCCAGCATCTCGGCGATCACGGCGACGGGCAGCGGCTCGGCCACATCGGTGAGCAGGTCACCGCCGCCCGCGTCGACGAGCCGCTGGACGAGGTCACCCGCCAGCGCGTGCACATACGGCCTCAGCTGCTCCACCGTGCGGGGGGTGAACGCCTTGGACACCAGCCGCCGGATCCGGGTGTGGTCCGGCGGTTCGAGGTCGAGCATGCCGTGGTCGTTGAGCGTGTGGAACGGCTCGTGCTCCGGCGGGGGCGGGGTGCGCCCGAACTCCTCGTGCGAGAACCGGTGCAGATACGTCCGGCCCAGCCGGCGCTCCCGCAGCAGCGCGGAGACGTCCGCGTGGTGCGGGACCAGCCACTGGTTCGTCGGCTCGTAGTGGAGCACCCGACCGCGCTCGCGCAGTTCGGCGTAGGCGGGGTAGGGGTCCTCGACGAAGCGCGGGTCCCAGGGGTCGAAGGCGAGGTCGGTGACCGCTGACATGCACGGACGCTAACGCGGGAGCCCGCCGTCTGGCCAGGGGCCGGGCGTCGTCTCCGGGGCGGCCCGCCCGTCCGGCTCTTGCTCAGTTCTTGCTCAAAGCGGTTGTCTTCGACGGCTCTGTTCTACAAGATCACCTCTGTCGCGGTTGCCCCGCTCCGGTCGCCCGACCAGCGGCCGAGGAGAGGGGCGTGGACCGCGCCGTGTCTGTCTGACCAACAGGCACCACGTTGCACAACTGCACAAGAGGGGAACACCGACGTGACATCGTCGACTGCCATACGCGCCGCCGCGATCGTGGCCACCGCAGCGATGGCTCTGGGGGTTGCGGCTCCGCTGGCCGAGGCCACGGAGGCGCAGAGCGTGGCCCACGCCACTGTCCTCGACGACCGGGAGCCGACCTTCACCGCGGCCGAGGTGCGCGATCTCATCGCGCGGATGAAGGCCGACGGGGGCTCCGACACCGCCGAGATCGCCCAGTTCGAGGCCTACGCCGACCGGCTGGAGGGCAAGGGGCCCGCCAAGCCGATGCCGGGATTCGGGTGGAGCACCATCGTCCGCAAGCTGGTCGTGGCCGGTTTCCGGCACGGTGGCGTGTGGCTGGGCAAGGTGCTCAAGCGCGTCTCGCCGAAGGCGGCCAAATACGCCTCCAGGAACGGCAACAAGATCGCCGACGCGATCGACGCCGTGGAGAACTGGGGCGAACACGCGCTGGCCCTGGCGCTGATGAAGGCCGGCCTGCCGCACGACATCGCCAGTGATCTCGCCAAGGCGATCATCATCATCGCCGCGTAGGCGAGGGCAGCCGGATGGATGACGAACCGTCGACACCTGGTGAGAAGCGGCTCGCCCGCCTGATCGTGGGGGGACTCGTCCTGTTCGTGGCCGGGCTGGTCGGGCTGGTGTTCCTGCTCGTCCTGCTCGTCACGGCCGTGGTCTTCCCCGACGCGGTGGAGTTCGACGGGGTCCTGCCCGTCCTGTGGGCGCTGCTGCTGATGGGCCCGTGCGCGGCCGCCGCCATGGCCGTCACGGTGCCGGCGCGTGCTCTCGTGCGCGCCTCGCTGAACCCGTCACCGTCCGTGGCCCGCGTCTGCGACGCCGTCTTCGGCTGGCTGTCGGCGTTCCTCGTCGGTGTGATGCTGCTGGAGTGGACGCCGGGGGTTCGCGCCCACTCCCTGCTGCCGGCCGTCGCCGTCGCCACCGTGGGCCTGCTGCTGGAACCGCTCACGGACCGCCTCGGCAAGAAGGGCGACAAGGGCGGGGACACCCCCTGACCCTCGCCTCCCCCCGGTGGGCCGGCCGCACCGCCGCCGGCCCACCGGTGCCTCCCCGGGCCGTCGGCCCCGGGCCGTCAGCTCGGGGTCACCAGGCGGGTCTCGTACGCGAACACCGCCGCCTGGGTGCGGTCGCGCAGGCCCAGCTTCACCAGGACGCGGCTGACATGCGTCTTGATCGTCGACTCGGCGACCACGAGCCGCTCGGCGATCTCCGCGTTCGACAAACCCTGGGCGATCAGCACCAGCACCTCCGTCTCCCGTTCGGTCAGCTCCCCGTACGCCTGCGCCGCCGACGCGAGCCGCGGGGTGTCGGAGAGCCGGGAGAACTCGGTGATCAGGCGTCTGGTCACCGACGGCGCGAGCAGCGCCTCACCCGCCGCCACCACCCGTACCCCGTCGGCGAGTTGACGGGCGGAGGCGTCCTTCAGCAGGAAGCCGGAGGCGCCCGCGCGCAACGCCTGGTACACGTACTCGTCCAGATCGAACGTCGTCAGCACCAGCACCTTCGCCGACGCGTCCGCCGCGACGATCTCCCGGGTCGCCTCGATGCCGTTCAGCTCGGGCATCCGGATGTCCATCAGCACCACGTCCGGGGCGAGTTCGCGGACCCGGTCCACCGCCTCGCGGCCGTTGACCGCCTCGCCGACGACCTCGATGTCCGGCATCGCGTTCAGCAGGACCGAGAAGCCCTCCCGGACCATCATCTGGTCGTCGGCGATCAGTACCCGGATCGTCATGGCGTGCCCTCCGCCGCCGCGGTGACCGGCAGGAACACCGCCACCTCGTAACCACCGCCGGCCATCGGGCCCGCCGTCATCTCCCCGTTCAGCATGCCCACGCGCTCCCGCATGCCGGTGATGCCGTGCCCGGCGCCGGGCGAGGGCTTGACCAGGGCGGGGGCGGGCGGCGGACCGTTGACTATGCGCAGGCCCAGCCCGCCGAGGACGTACCCGATCTCCACCCGGGCGCTCGCGCCCGGCGCGTGCCGCAGGGTGTTGCTCAGCGCCTCCTGCACGATCCGGTACGCCGACAGCTCCACCCCCTGCGGCAGCTCCCGCACCGCGCCCGTCACCGCCTTGTCCACCTCGAGGCCGGCCTGGCGCACATTCGCCAGCAGCGCGTCCAGGTCCGCCAGCGTCGGCTGCGGCGCCTCCGGGGCCTCGTAGTCCTCCGCCCGTACGACGCCCAGCACGCGGCGCAGCTCGGTCAGGGCCGCCACCGCGTTCTCCCGGATCGTGGCGAAGGCCCTCTCCAGCTCCTCCGGCGGATTCTCCACCCGATAGGGCGCGGCCTCCGCCTGGATGGCGACGACCGACATGTGGTGGGCGACCACGTCGTGCAGCTCCCGCGCGATGGTGGTGCGCTCCTCCAGCAGGGTGCGCCGTGATCTCTCGTGCGCGGTGACCGTCTGCTGGGCGGTGACCTCCTGCTCGGCGTCCCGGCGGATGTGCCAGACCGTGACGACGAGCAGCAGCACGGCCGACAGGAACAGCATGGGCATGGTGTCCGTGCCTTCCAGGGGACGCGCGAGCAGCTCGGCCATCCCGCCGTACACCAGCGTCAGCAGCCACATCCAGGCGGCGGCGCGCGGGCGGGTGCGGATCGCCACGACCGTCATCACGCACAGGTGCGCGAGGAAACTGCCCGGCTGGAACGGCCACAGATCCCACAGCGGGTCCAGCACGCACAGGACCGGTGCCGAGACCAGCGACAGCCAGAACGCGGCGACCGGCCTGAGCAGCGTCAGCAGCACCACGGCCGCCGGCAGGAAACTCAGCAGCAGATACGGCGGCCAGCCCAGTGCGGGCCCGGCGCCGACCGTCCACACCAGCAGCGCCAGCCCACCCACGACCGCGTGCGGCGTCCAGACCGCGTACCGGCGCAGCCCGGGCGGGAGGCCGCGCAGGAACCGGCCGTCCGCGGACCTGCGGGGCAGCGGACGGTAGGCGAAGGCGTCGTGCAGCAGGTCCTGCCGCAGACCGCGCAGCGCCTGCACGGCCGCCCGGACCTCGGGACTGCGCGGCTTGTACGCGGCGTACCCGCCGTCCGCGCCCTGCGGCGGTGTGCTGTGCGTGGGGGTCGTCTCGATCACGCTTCACACGGTAGGCCGGGCCGGGTGCCGCGGTCGTCACCAGTGAGAGGGGTCCTGCCGGGTCCGTCTCAAGTACTACGGGCGCCGGCCCGGCCGGCCCGCCTCAGTAGCCGGAGGGCCGCACCAGGCCCGACTCGTAGGCGAACACCGCCGCCTGCGTGCGGTCGCGCAGGCCCAGCTTCACCAGGATGCGGCCCACATGGGTCTTCACGGTCTGCTCCGCGACGACGAGACGCTGGGCGATCTCCGCGTTGGACAGGCCCTGCGCGATCAGCGCGAGCACCTCCGTCTCGCGCTCGGTGAGGTCGGCGATCCGCTCCTTCAGCGGGGCGCGGGGCGTGCCGTCGAGTCGGGTGAACTCGGTGATCAGCCGCTTGGTGATGCCCGGCGCGAGCAGCGCGTCCCCGGCCGCCACCACCCGCACCGCCTCGGCCAGCTGGTCCGCGGAGGCGTCCTTCAGCAGGAACCCGGCCGCACCGGAACGCAGCGCCTCGTACACGTACTCGTCCAGGTCGAAGGTGGTCAGCACCAGCACCTTGACGTCGAGGGTGGCGGCCTTGATGCGGCGGGTGGCCTCGATGCCGTCCATCTCGGGCATGCGGATGTCCATCAGGACGACTTCCGGGGCCAGTTCCGCCACCTTCGCCACCGCGTCCCGACCGTCGACGGCCTGCCCGATCACCTCGATGTCGGGCTGGGTGTTGAGCAGCACGGTGAAGCCCTGGCGGACCATCTGCTGGTCGTCGGCGATCAGTACGCGGGTGGGACCGCTCGTCATACGAGGTCGTCTCCTGTCGGGAAGATGAGTTCCACGTCGTATCCGGGCGGCGGCACCGGCCGTTCGGCGAACGGAATGCCGTCGCGGGGCAGGAACGCGGAGACGGCGAAGCCTCCGTGCAGGGTCGGGTGGGCGAGGACGTGGCCGCCGAGCATCGTGGCGCGCTCGCGCATGCCGAGCAGCCCGTGCCCGCTGCCCGAGGAGTCGGTGGCGGGCCGCGTCGGACGGGAGTTGATCACCCCGAGGTAGAGACCGCCGGGAAAGTGGACGACCTCGACGCGCACGGCGGCACCCGGCGCGTGCCGCAGGACGTTGCTGAGCGCCTCCTGCACTATGCGGAACGCGGACAGCTCCACCCCCGGCGGATACGGCACCGCGTCGCCCCGGATCTCGGTGCGGATCTCCAGGCCGGCGGCACGGGTGTTGTCGATGAGGCTGCCGAGCCGGTCCAGCGTGGGCTGCGGGGCGTCGGGCGCGGCGCCCGGACCGGTGGTGTCGCGGCCCTGTCCGAGCGTGCCGAGGTCCTCGGGGAGCTCCGAGCGCAGCACGCCCAGCACCCGGCGCAGCTCGGTCAGCGCCTCCAGCGCGTTCTCCCTGATCCCGGTGAGGTTGTCCCTCAGCTCCTGCGGCGGGTCCTCGACCAGGTGGGGCGCGACCTGCGCCTGGATGGAGATCACCGACATGTGGTGGGCCACCACGTCGTGCAACTCCCGCGCGATGCGGTTGCGTTCCTCCAGCAGGGCGCGCCGGGCCCGCTCCTCGGCGGTCAGCGTGGTCTGCTGCACCAGCTGCGCGCGGGCCTCGCGGCGGCCGCGCAGGGCGATGCCGAGCACCACGACGACCGAGGAGAGGACCACCGCGAGCAGCCCGGTGGGCGTGTAGACGGTCGCCCCCCACAACCCCTGCACGACATAGGTGAACAGCGCGGTCACGGCCAGCGCCTCGACCGAGACCCGGGTGCGCACCCGCAGGGCGAGCAGCAGCAGGACGGCCATGTGCCCGATGATCCCGGCCGACGACCAGGGCCAGGTGAAGCCGTGAGCGCCGCCGGCCAGCAGCTGGCGCCGCACCTCCACGGCGCCCACCACCGTGCCCGCCATGGACAGCCACCACGCCGGGACCGGCCGCCACAGCGCGAACACCACCGCACCGCCCTGCGCGAGCCCGATCAGCAGGGCGAGCTGCCCGCCCACCCCGCCGTCGTTCCCCAGCTGCGCCACCGCGCCGAAGGACACCCCGAACGCGACCAGGCACAGCAGGCCGTGCGGGAACCAGCGCAGCCACACGAACGGCGGCAAGGGGTCCGCGCGCAGCGTCCACAGGTCGTCGCGCAGCACCCTGAGCCAGCGCAGCACCGCCCGGCCCACCCCCGATTCCGTCACGCCGCCCAGCCTAGACATGGCGCGCCTGTCCCGAGGTCCGCCGGTCCCCGGGCCGGTGCGCCCGCACCACCCGGGACCGGCCCCGCGAACCGCCCTGCTCGTGCCACCTGAAGGCGGTCCAGCACACCCCCAGCACCACCGCGAACACCGGCAGCCACACCAGCCGGACCGCCACCCAGTCGAGGCCGTCGGGCGCCGTGTGCAGACCGGGCAGCCGTCCCACGAGCAGCGCGCCGGCCGTGGTGGCCATCAGAGCCGTCTGGTGCCACAGGAAGATCGTCATCGCGGACAGGTTCACCAGCGCCACCGCCGCCCACGCCGGCGGCCGGCGCAGGGCCCGGCGCAGCCGGCCGCGCACCAGCAGGGCCAGGCCGCACTGGGCCAGCCCGAACGTGACGGCGGCCAGCGTCGGCGGGTCGAGGTTGGACACCGTCGCACCCGGCACCCCGACCATGGACGCCGGATAGCCCGCCCACGCCACCAGCGCCGCGGTCACCGCCGCACCCCCGCCCAACAGCAGCCACCCGGCCCGCCGCCGCTCCAGCTCACCCCTCGTCCACGCGGCGCCCAGCGTGTAGGGCACCATCCAGCCGGCCGCCACGTTCACCCCACCGAGCCAGGCCGGGCCGCCGAGTCCGAAGCGCACCAGGTCCACGTGGAGGACGACGGCGAGCGGCCACAGCGGGTTGAGCCGGGTCAGCAGCGGGGTCGCCGCCGTCAGCCCCGCGAACACCAGAAGGAACCACAAGGGCGACAGCGCCAGCTTGACCAGCGTGCGCACGGTGGCCGCCTCGGCGCCGGTGACGACCAGCGCGGCCGCCTCCACCGCCCAGAGCACCAACAGGGCAGCCACCGGCCGGAACAGCCGCCCGAGCCGGGCCGTCAGCCACCGCCGGTAGGGAACGCCCCGCTGCCGTGCCGCCGCCAGACCACGGGTGGCGGAGTGCCCGCCGACCAGGAAGAACACGGCCAGGGTCTGGAACACCCAGGAGACCGGTGCCAGCCACGGCATGGAGGTCAGCGGGCTCGCGGTGTGCAGGGTGCCGCCGTCGGCGACGAGCGCGGTCACCAGCCAGTGCCCGAGCACCACACCGAGGATGGCGACGGCCCGCAGCGCGTCCACGGCCCGGTCCCGGTCGGCGGGAGTCGCGGCATCGATCCGGGCGGCGGCACGGCGAAGGCGTGTTCCCTCACGCACGGGACACCTCCGCCTGCTCGCCGAGCACGATCCGGGCGAGGTTCGCGAGGGACACCGAGCCCGGCCGGAAGTAGTCGCTGTGCCCACCGTCACCGGCCGCGAAGACCCGGGCGCCGAACGCCGGGTCCACCGGGTCCGTGCCGAACCCGACGGTCGCGCCGAAGAAGTTCGCGCGCACGTGGGGCACCTCGGCCACCCAGTCGTCGCCGCCGCGCTCCGCCCACACCCGGGCCGTCGTGTGCAGGGCGGTGACGTCGTCGGCGCCCGTGCCGGGGCTGCCGATCAGGGCGATGTCGTCGACGGCCAGCCTGTCGGCGGCGCGCCCGCAGACCACGGAGCCGTAGGAGTGGCACAGCAGGGTGACGTGGGCCGTGCGGCCCGCGACGGCATGCAGGTGCCGTAGGAACGTCCTCAGTGCCGTGGCGGCTTGCTCGGCTCTGCCGGTCGTGAGGACGGCCGTGCTGACTGTGCCCGGGGTCTCGTAGCCGAGCCAGGCGACGACCGCCGTGCGTGTGCCCGGCGGGGCCTCCCCTGCGAGGCGGGCGGCCAGCGCGGTCGCCGTCGCGCGGAAGCGGGCGTACGTGTCGAGGGACGTGTCCGACCCCGGCACGAGGACGGCTGTCCGGTCGGCGCGCGTCAGGTCACCGAACACCTCTGTGACCCGGCCCGTTCCCCGGCCGTCGAAGGCGAGCAGCTGCCGCGAGGGGTTCGCCAGGGCGTGTTCCGTCCGCGCGCGGCCCCTGTCGCCGTGCGCCGCGGCCATCCGGGCCGCCTCCAGGGCGTTGGCACGGTTCGCCGCGTACGCCTGCGGCAGTGTGGCCGCGGTGACCTCGGCGAGGCGCGCGGGCGCCGGCGCCGGGATCTGCGGGCGGGCCGCTCCGGACAGGGGCACGACGACCGCGGTCGTGATCAGCGCGGCCAACAGCGCCCGCAGGACGCGTCCGCGTCGCCCGGGCCCGTGCTCCTGCGTGCCGAGCTCCCCCGTGTCCATCGTCGCCTCCCCACCGCGCGGCCCGCCCATCGGACCCGCCTGGCAAGGAAGTTACGGAGCGTGAAGCGTCGTCCGCGTCACGCCGTGGAGCTCATCTGCTGCGTAGCTCTCAGGTATGACGGGTACGACGCCCGCTCCCGCCGCCTCACCACGCCAGCTGGGCGATCTCCTCCGCGACCACCGCGCACGCGTCCGCCGCCGGGTCGATCAGCGGGAAGTGGCCCACGTCCTCCAGCAGCGTCAGGCCCACCACCTCCCCGGCCTTCGCCGCCGCGTCCGCGTACGACTCGGCGACCGCCTGCGGGACGTCGAGGTCGGCGCGACCCTGGACGAGCGTGGTCGCGATGCCGGTGGGCAGCAGCAGAGCCGGATCCGCGTACGGCCGACGTGCGGCGAACGCCTCCTCGCCGCCCAGCAGTTGACGGGACGCGCCCCCGCACACGTCCAGCTTCTCCGCGACCGTGAAGTCCGCGATCGGGGCGAGGGCGACCACACCACGCAAAGGCGCCGGGCCGTCGGTGCGCCAGGGCGCGTCGGCGGGCAGCACGTGCCGGGCGGCCGCCCACAGGGCGAGGTGGCCGCCGGCGGAGTGGCCGGTGACGACCGTGCGGCGCGCGTCGGCCTGCGGCAGCGCATCACGGACCAGGCCCGGCAGCGCGTCCAGCGCGGCGGCGACGTCGTCGAACGTCTCCGGCCAGCGGCCCGCGACCGCGTCACCCTCCGTGGCGCTCCCCCGCCGGTACTCCACGCTGGCCACGGCGAACCCGCGCCGCGCCAGGAAGCCCGCGAACGGGCTGATGTGCCGCCGGTCGTACGGCGCCCGCCAGGCGCCGCCGTGCAGGACGGCGACCAGGGGGGCGTGTGCGGTCGGGCCCACCTGGACGCGCGGGGCGTAGAAGTCGATCACCTGGTCGGGGTGGTCGCCGTAGGCGGCGGTGGTGTCGGGGGCGACGGGCGGGTGCGAGAAGGCCGACTCCTCCTCGGCGGCGGCCCGGGCTGCTGCGACGTCGTCCGGCATGCTCCAACCTCTCAGCGATGAAACGTATTTGGCGGACCAGAAGAGACGGACCAGGAGGAAAATTCGGCCGTTGGCCGGGACGGTATCAGGCCGATGACGTGCGGGGACACGCGGATGTCACGCTCGGTGAGGGTTAAACGGTTCTGCTGTTTCGTTACGCTGACGGGGTAACCCGTACGTGCACCAAGGAGGCCGTTATGTCCGCCGAACCCGGCACCGTACGTCCCGGCGGCCGTACCGCCCGTGTCCGTACGGCCGTGCTGCGCGCGGCCGGGGACGTGCTGGTGGAGCACGGCTTGCACCGGCTCGACCTCGCGGACGTCGCGCGGCGGGCGGAGGTCGGCAAGACGACCGTCTACCGGCGCTGGGGCTCCGTGACCGGGCTGGTCGCCGATCTGCTCGCGGACATGGCCGAGCAGTCGCTGCCACGGGAGGAGACCGGGACGGTCCTCGGCGACCTGCGGGCGAACGCGTCCCTGGTGCAGCGCACGCTGGCCGACCCCCGGCAGGGGCCGCTGTTCCGTGCGGTGATCGCGGCAGCGGCGTGCGACGCGCGTACGGCGGAGGCGCTCAGACGGTTCTACGAGGTGCGGGTGGCCGAGTGGGCACCGTGCGTCGAACAGGGCGTGGAACGCGGGGAGTTGCCGCCGGGCACGGAAGCGTCGACGGTCGTCCGAGCGGTCTCGGCCCCCCTCTACTACGAACTGCTGACCACCGGCACGGCCCCCACCCCCGCCGCCGCGGACCGAGCGGCCCGAGCGGCGTACGAGGCGGCGAGGGCCGGGGTGTACGCGGCATGACGCCCGCACCGGCGTACGGGACCCGCACCACAACGTCGGTGCACCCGCGTACGGCGGTGAGGGGCCGGGGTGGGGGGTGTCCGCCCGCAGCGTCCGGCACCGGGCAAGGGCGCCGTCCTCGGAAACGGCCGGCCGGACCGAGGACGGACACCCCCCACCCCGGCCCCGCCCCACAACGCACCGCAGGCGCGACCGCAACCACCCACCGGGCAGCAACGGGCCGCCGCAGGCACAAACAGGGGCGCGGGGAACTGCGCGACCAGCCACAACGCACCCGCAGACGAAAGACGACCCGGCGCCGCAGGCTGCCGCAGGCACCCGGCGCCGCAGGCTAAAGCACCTCCGCCAGCACCCCCGCCGCCCGCTCCACGTCCGCGAAGCCCACGTACAGCGGCGTGAAGCCGAAGCGGAGGACGTCGGGGGCCCGGTAGTCGCCCACCACCCCCCGCTCGATCAGCCGCTTCATGACGTCCCCGGCGTCCGCGCACCGCAGCGCGACCTGGCTGCCGCGCTCCGCGTGCGCCACCGGCGTGACGGACTCGACAAGCCCCTCACCCACGTACTCCGCGACGCACTCCAGGAAGAAGTCCGTCAGCGCGAGCGACTTGGCGCGGACCGCCTCGATCGACACCCCGTCCCAGACGTCCAGCGCCGCCTCGAGGGCCAGCATGGACAGGATGTCCGGCGTGCCCACACGCCCCCGCAGCGCACCGTCCGCCGGCGCGTACTCCGGTCGCATGCCGAAGGGCTCGGCGTGGGAGTTCCACCCCGGCAGCGGCGAGTCGAAGCGGTCCTGCAGCGAGCGGCGCACGTACAGGTACGCCGGCGAACCCGGCCCGCCGTTGAGGTACTTGTACGTGCAGCCGACCGCCAGGTCCACCCCGTGCTCGTCCAGCCCCACCGGCAGCGCCCCCGCGCTGTGGCACAGGTCCCACACCGCGACCGCGCCCGCGCCGTGCACCGCGGCCGTCAGCGACGGCAGGTCGTGCAGGCGCCCGGTGCGGTAGTCGACGTGGTTCAGCAGCACCGCCGCGGTCCGCTCCGACAGCGCGCCCGGCACCTCGGCCGGTGTCAGCGCCCGCAGCGTGCACCCCGTCAGCCGGGCCGCCGACTCGGCGATGTAGCCGTCCGTGGGGAAGGTCGAGGCGTCGACGAGGATCTCGTCCCGCCCGTCCCCGGCCAGCCGCACCGCGCCGACCAGCGCCTTGAACACGTTCACGCTGGTCGAATCGCCCACCACGATCTGCCCCGGCGCCGCGCCGACCAGCGGTGCGATCCGGTCGCCGATCCGCTCGGGCGCCGTCCACCAGCCACTCTCGTCCCAGGAGCGGATGCGCAGCTCGCCCCACTGGCGGCGGACGACGTCCTCGACCCGCCCCGGGACGTGCGCCGGCAGCGCGCCGAGCGAGTTGCCGTCCAGGTACACCACGTCATCGAGGACGAACCGGCCGCGTACGCCCGCGAGTTCGTCCGCGGCGTCCAGCTTTCCGGCCCGCTCCGACAGTTCAGACATGAGACCTCGCCGTCCACAGCTCCGGGAACACGTTCTTCTGCGCGCGCTTCTCCAGCCATGCCACACCGGCCGACCCGCCGGTGCCCTGCTTGGCGCCCATCGCACGCCGCGTGGCCGTCAGGTGGTCGTTGCGCCAGCGCCACACCAGCTCCGCGACATCCGTCAACGCCTCGCCCAGCCGGGCGAGTTCACCGTTCTGGTCGCCGGAGTAGATCTCCGCCCAGGCTTCCTCGACGGCGTCGGACGGCTCGTACTTGCGGGACACGTCCCGCCCGAGCACCGACGCCGGAATGCCGTACCCGCGACGGGCGAGCAGCCGCACCACCTCGTCGTACAACGACGGCTCGTGCAGCGCCTTCTCCAGTTCCGCGTGGACGCGGGGCGCGCCGCGGTGCGGCACCAGCATGGACGCGGACTTCTCGCCGAGCAGGAACTCCAGCCGCCGGTACATCGCGGACTGGAAACCGGAGCCCTCGCCGAGCGCGGACCGGTAGGAGTTGAACTGCTGCGGGGTGAGTCCGCCCAGCGGCTTCCAGGAGGCGTTCAGCGCCTCCAGCTCGCGTACGGAACGTTTCAGCGCATCGATCGCCACCGGCACCCGGTCCTCGCGCAGGGCGCGCGCGGCCGTCTCCCATTCATGGACGATGACCGTGAACCACAGCTCCATCACCTGGGTGGTGACCAGGAAGACCATCTCTCCGGGATCGTCGGAGAGGGTGTGCTGGAGGTGGGTGAGCACATCCGCCTTGACGTAGTCCTCGTACGGCGTGGTGTCCTCGAAGTCGAGATGCGGGGTCTGAAGCTCGTCTGTCCGGTGAGCCTCGTGGGACATCGCTGTCTCCTGTTGTGCACTCCGGGTAGCGGTCCGCCCCTGCCGTTACCGGCACGGGGGCCCCGGTCCCCACCCGCATCCTCCGCAATCACTCGGAAATCGGCAAGGCCCGCCCCGTCAAAGGCGGGCCCACCTGGGAAAACGTTCAGCCCAGCGGCTCGGCGAGAAGCAAGCCGCTCAGCCCAGCGTCTGCGCCGCCGTCGCCGAGGAGTCCTTCAGGAACTGCGAGCAGCGCTCGTACTCCTCCTCCTCGCCGATCGCCTGCGCGGCCCGTGCGAGGCCGTGCAGGGCACGCAGGAAGCCGCGGTTCGGCTCGTGCTCCCACGGCACCGGGCCGTGGCCCTTCCAGCCGTTGCGCCGCAGCGCGTCAAGGCCGCGGTGGTAGCCCGTACGGGCGTACGCGTAGGACTCCACGGCCGCGCCCCGCTCGAACGCGTCGTCGGCCAGCTGGGCCCAGGCGAGGGAGGACGCCGGGAACCGCGCGGCGACCTCGGCGGGCGGGGTGCCCTTGGCGAGGAGCTCGCGCGGCTCCGGGTCGTCGGGCAGGTGGGTGGGGGGCGGACCCCCGAGCAGGTTCTCGTGAAGGGACATGGCATCCAGTCTGTCACCGGGTGACGTTGAGGTACTTCCACGGTCCGGTGACGCCGGCGTTCACGTTGTCCCCGTTGTAGCCGTCGACGTACACGGACCGCACCCGGGCACGGAAGCCCGCGGCACCGTCGTTGTCGAGGGTGAGGTACATCTTGCCGTCGCTGCCGAGCTCGTAGAACTCGGAGAAGCCGGTCTGCCAGGCGCCCTGCACGTACACCTGGAAGTCGATCCGCGTGTAGCGGCCGGGGTAGGCGTTGTGCCAGGTCGTGATCAGCGCGTCGGTGCTCTCGTGGTAGGTCTGGTACCAGGTGGTGCCGATCTTGGTCCACTTGTAGTGGCGGGACAGCGTGGTCGTCACCCCGGCGCGGGTGTACACCCCGGACCTGGCCGACGCGGCGCCGTTGCGGGCGTCCCCGGCGAAGACCGCGGTGACGGTGGTGTCGCGGTTCATCCACATGGACGCCGACAGCTTGCCCTGGGCGTCGACCGTGCCCCGCTTCAGCAGCCGCTTGGGCTCGTACCCCCAGGGGTCGGCCCAGATCTCCACGACCCGGTTCCTGTACGTCGGGCCGAGGGTGGCCGTGTACGTCACCGTCGTGCCGTAGTTCACGAGCGTGCCGTTGCGGTCGAGGCTGATCGCGGTCGGCTTGTAGGCGACCTTCGCCCGGGCGATCCCGGCGGCGGCCGCGTGCTCGGCGTCCCCGGCGTAGGCCACCTTGTAGGTGACGGTGCCGGCCGCGGTCGGGGTGTCGGTGAAGGAGTACGCGCCGTTCGCGCCCAGCGGCTTGGTGCCGAGTGCCTTGCCGTTCGGGGCCTCGGCGTCGTACCGCGTCACCGTGAGCGGCGTGCCGGCGGGCAGCTGCAGGCTCGCGGTGACGGTGCCGGAGACGGTGAGCGCCTTGTCGAGCGCGGCCGTGCCGGGCGCCTGGACGGTCACGACGGGCGCGGACTTCACCGGCTCGTCCATCCGCTGCAGCCGCAGGCCACCGCGGTCGTTGCGGGTCACCGCGAAGAGGCGGCTGCCGCCGGGCTCCCAGGCGAGACCGCCGTCGACCAGCTCGTCCCCGCCGCCGTTGCCGATGTAGCCGGTGCCGGGGAAGTCGTAGTGCCGCACGGCGGTCTGCTCACCGGGGCGGTAGACGAAGACGTCGTCGCCGTACGCCGCGTCGGAGCCCGCCGCCACGGTGCCGTCCGGGGCGACGGCCACGGCGGCGCCGTGGTACTCGCTCGGGTAGCCGGCGACCTGGGTGAGGTCCGAGGTCTGCCACACGGAGTGGCTGTTGCCCGGGTTGGCCGTGATCAGGCGGGTGCCGTCCGGCGTGTAGGCGAGGTCGTTCGTCATGCCGCGTGCCGCGTCGGTGCTGCCCTCGGCGCGCGCGGTGCGCACCGCGCTGCCCGTCGTCACGTCGTAGGTGGCGAGGGCGAAGTTGTTGGAGTACGAGCCGGCGGCGGCGATGACGTTCGGGTTCGCCGGCGAGGCGACCAGCCGCGGCGCACCCGAGTAGGCGGTCTCGGTGTCCTGGCCGAGGGCCACCGCCGGCTCGGCGCCGGAGACGTCCAGCGAACCGATGTCGCCGTCGTCGTCGCCCCAGGCGCCGTTCGCGAGGTCGCTGCCGTAGCCGAACCAGATCTTGCCGCCCGCGAGCGCGAGGAAGCGCGGGTGGGTGCCCGCGCCGGTCGCGTACCGGGCCTGCTCGGTGACCGCCCGGGTGTCCAGGGCGACGACGGCGTCGGCGCCGGGTACCGCGGCGTACAGGCGGTTCGCGTCGTCGGACAGGGCGAGGCCGGTGACGCCCGGCAGCGCGTCGGCGGTGGCCAGCACGGCGCCGGAGTAGTTGGTCGCGACGACCTTGCCGGCGGACGGGTCGCTGATGAAGATCCGCTGGTGGACGCCGTCCACCACGACGTCCCCGGCGCTCTTGAGCGGCAGCAGCAAGCTGCTGTCCGCCGCCGCGGAGCCGGCCGTGCCCGCGACGAGCGCCGCGGAACTGCAGAGGACCGCGAGCGCCGTCGCGGCCGAGAGAGAGCGCTTACGCACGATGTAGGAGACCCCCCAATGGTCCACGCGTCCCGAAGGGGGACGCGGTGAAGCGCAGCGTAGAACATGTCCCTGACATCACGCCCGCGGGTATCACCTCCGGCGGCGTCCGCGGACCCGGGCACGCCGAAGGCCTCCGCGCCGCTGCGGGAGCCCCTCGGACACCGAAGCCGCGCGCCGATGCCGGAGCCCCCGCGCACGCCGAAGGCCCGGCGCCGTACCGCAGTACGGCCGCCGGGCCTTCAGGTGACTTCTTCCGGACCGCTTACTTGATGCGGGTGCCGGTGGAGCGCAGGTTGTTGCAGGCCTCGACGACACGGGCGGCCATGCCCGCCTCGGCGAGCTTGCCCCAGGTGCGCGGGTCGTAGGTCTTCTTGTTGCCGACCTCGCCGTCGACCTTCAGAACACCGTCGTAGTTGGTGAACATGTGCGCGGCGACCGGACGCGTGAAGGCGTACTGGGTGTCCGTGTCGATGTTCATCTTGACCACGCCGTTCTCCAGAGCGGTCAGGATCTCCTCCTCGGAGGAGCCGGAGCCGCCGTGGAAGACGAAGTCGAACGGGGAGGCCTTGCCGTACTTCGCGGCGACGCCCTCGTTCAGCTCCTTCAGCAGCTCGGGGCGCAGGACGACGTTGCCCGGCTTGTACACGCCGTGGACGTTGCCGAAGGACGCGGCGAGCAGGTAGCGGCCCTTCTCACCGAGACCGAGGGCCTCGGCCGTGCGGATCGCGTCGTCGACCGTGGTGTACAGGGAGTCGTTGATCTCGTGCGTGACGCCGTCCTCCTCGCCGCCGGTCGGGGTGATCTCGACCTCGAGGATGATCTTGGCGGCGCGGGCCTGCTCGAGCAGCTCCTGCGCGATCGACAGGTTGTCGGCCAGCGTCTCGGCGGAGCCGTCCCACATGTGGGACTGGAACAGCGGGTTCAGACCGGCCTCGACACGCTTCTTCGACAGCGCCAGCAGCGGACGTACGTACCCGTCGAGCTTGTCCTTCGGGCAGTGGTCGGTGTGCAGGGCGATGTTGACGTCGTACTTCTCGGCGACGATGTGCGCGAACTCGGCCAGGGCGACCGCGCCGGTGACCATGTCCTTGTTGTGCTGGCCGCCCAGGAACTCGGCACCACCCGTGGAGATCTGGACGATGCCGTCGCTCTCCGCCTCCGCGAAGCCGCGCAGGGCCGCGTGCAGGGTCTGGGAGGAGGTGACGTTGATGGCCGGGTAGGCGAACTTGCCTGCCTTCGCCCGGTCGAGCATCTCGTTGTAGACCTCGGGGGTTGCGATGGGCATCTGTCCGCTCCTTGTATGTGCGGGTGGGCGTGTGGTGCGTTACGGCCCTGACCTAGACCATGGGGGCGACGTCATCGTCGGCCCCATCTTCCCAGACTCGGCCGGAAGGTCCAGGCACGGTCCAGGGGCCGGTCAGTCCAGGCCCAGCTCGTCCTTGCCGTAGGCGTACAGGTACGGCACCCCCGCGCCGTCCTGGATCTTCTCCGCGGCACCGGTCGCCCGGTCGACGATCGTGGCCACGGCGACGACCTCGGCGCCGGCCTCGCGCACGGCCTCGACGGCGGTGAGCGGCGAGCCGCCGGTCGTGGAGGTGTCCTCGACGACGAGCACCCGGCGGCCCGCGATGTCCGGGCCCTCGACGCGGCGCTGCAGGCCGTGCGCCTTGGCGGCCTTGCGGACGACGAACGCGTCCAGCTTCTGCCCGCGCGCGGCGGCGGCGTGCAGCATGGCGGCGGCGACCGGGTCGGCGCCCATGGTGAGGCCGCCGACCGCGTCGAACTCCAGGTCGGCGGTCAGGTCCAGCAGGACCTGGCCGACGAGCGGAGCCGCCTCGCCGTCGAGCGTGATGCGGCGCAGGTCGATGTAGTAGTCGGCCTCCAGACCCGAGGAGAGGGTCACCTTGCCGTGCACCACGGCCTTGTCCTTGATCTGCTGCAGCAGCGCCGCGCGAACGTCCGTCATGCCGACCAGCTTAAATGCGCTCAAAGGCGCCGCCAGCTCCAGGTGGTCGTGGCCTCCAGCGGCTCCAGGGGCGTGACCAGGCGCGGGGCGGTGTTCAGCCCGTTCGGCGGGCCGGTCTGCGGCTCCACGCAGACGGCCTCCTGCTGCTCGTCGTAGACGACCACCCACTCCTCCCGGCTGGTCACCTTCAGCTCCAGCTGCCCGGGCCAGGTGAGGGTGACGTCGACGCCACCGGGCATGCCGAAGCAGTCGTCCCAGGGGCCGGGCTTCGGCTCGATCCGGTTGCCGGTCGGCAGATGGTCGTCGCCGCGCTCCTCCTGCCAGGCGGGCGAGAAGTCCAGCGTGACGTCCTCGCCGCCCAGGTTCCGGTGGAACCAGGGGTGCCAGCCGATCTGCGCCGGGAACGACGAGTCGTACGTCTCGATCGACATCGTCAGCGTCAGGGAGTCCGGGGCGAGGGCGACGACCTGCGTGACACGGCCGGGGTAGGGCCAGGGCTCGACCAGGTCGTACGTCAGGACGGCCTCGTCGGCCGTGTCACGGGCGGTCCTCCAGGCGCCGTCGCGGGCGGTGCCGTGGATGGCGTGCGGCGGGGAGTTCAGCGGCATCTGGTGCTCGGTGGCGCCGTCCCGGAACCGTCCCTCCCGGATCCGCCCGCACCAGGGCACCATCGGGAAGCAGCCGTAGCGGTCCCCTTGGCGCAGCAGCTCCACACCGCCGACGCGCACCGATCCGATCCGCCCACCGCTGCCGGGCCGCACGACGACCTGCGCGTCCCCCGCGCTCAACGTGATGTCTTCGTTACTCACGGGACGACAGTACTGGGGGCGGGGCGGCGCGGGGGCGACGGGAGGGGGACGGCGGCGCGGGGCGGGGGCGCCCGGACTGAGGCGGTGAGCCTCCAGCGGCGTCGATCCGGCGCCGTGCGACCGGGGCCGCCGGCCGGCGGCGTCGGCGCAGGGCGGTGACGGTCAACGACGGCGGCGCACGACGAGGACTGTCAACGACGGCGGCGCAGGACGCGGCCGACCACGATCGCCGACGCCACCGCCGCCACCGCGGCGGGGGCCATCCAGCGCAGGGTGGAGGTCGCCGAGGCCGTCTGGGGGGCCGGGACCGGTGCGTAGCGGCCGCGGGGCGGCGCGTGGTCGACCTCCTCGGCGCTGCGGCCGATCATCGTGCGGCGGGCGTGGGCGGCCTCGGCGGGCGGCCGACCGGGCTCGGTGTAGTCCGCCGCGGCGTCCTCCTGCGGCTCGGCGTGATCCGCCGGGGCGTCGGCCGACGGCTCGGGGGCCTCGTCGGCGCGCGGGTCCAGGGAAGGCGGCGGCACCTCCGCGTCGAAGACGGACGGTGCCGGCGCGTCGTCGGCGTCCGGCGCGGTCTCGAAGTCGGTGGTCGCGGCCGGCTCGAAGTCCCCGGCGGACAACTGCTCGGGTGACTCGGGCGCGCTGTCCGCGGCTTCGGCGGCCCCCGCCTGCGTCCCCTCCTGCCCCAGCCGCTCCGCGAACCGGGTCAGCAGCCGGGTGAGCGCCGCCTCGACCTCGTCCGCGGGGAGTTCGGTGATACGGCCGTCCGCCGTCGCACCGCCCTCGAAGGTGAGCGTGGCGCCGCCCTCGGCGTCCGTGGCCCGCACGGTGAGCGTCAGCTTCACCGTGCCGCTGCCGCGCGCCTCGCCCGCGTCGCCGTCGACCGCGCAGGAACCGTCCTCACGACCGCTGACCCGCAGGGTGCCGCGGTAGGTGACGGAGTGGCCGCCGACCCGCAGCTTCAGCCGCCCGGCGATGTCCGTGCCGTCTTCCGCGCCGGCGTCCCGCTGGAGTCCCGGCACCGCCCGGGCGATCCGCGCGGGGTCGGCGAGCGCCGCCCGAAGCCGCTCGGCTGGGACGGGGACGAACACCTCATGCTCCATGTCGACGGAGCCTACCCAGCGGGCGGCGAAGTGCACCCCCACGCGCCTGGATCCCCTTGCCCTCCCCCTTGCGGACTACCGCGGAAGTTGCAGGAACCCGCACGACTACCCCCTGGGTTGCGCCCAAGATCAGCCGAGCGCGGGATTCGGCCCGGCACCACGGCCCGTACCTTCGGTGGCGAGCGACCCGACCGGGGGGAAGGGTGCGGCCCGTCTCTCGGGGGAGAGGCGGGCCGCCACGCGTGCGCGCGAAGGGGAATGGCGGCCGCCACGCGTGCGTGCCAAGGGAATGGCGGCCGCGATGCGGCGCGCCAAGGGAAAAGGCGGCCGCCACGCGTGCGCCAAGGAAGAGCCGCCGGTACCGGGGCCGGTCAGCCCCGGTACCGCGGGTGCACCAGCGTCGACGGCGGCAGCCCCGGCACCCGCGTGGCCGCCGCGGCGCGCGCGTCGGCGGCGAGCGCGCCGGGGGTCAGCGTCGCGGGACGGGGCCCGTCGGGGTCCAGACGCAGGGCGGGCGGCCGCGCGCCGGTACCGGCCAGGACGAAGCCCCAGTCCCCCGGCGGATGGGACACCCCCGCCGTACGGTCCGGTCCGGCCGCGAACCCGGAGTCCCGGCCTCCCAACCGGTAGGACACGGTCCACAGCCCCGCCGCCCGCAGCGTCGACTCCACGGTCCAGAACACGCGGGGCCGCGCGGCGACCGGCCCGGCGTGCACGACGAGCCGCCCGCCGGGGGCGAGCACCCGCCGGGCCAGCCCGTAGAACTCCTGCGAGTACAGCTTGGTGCTGGCGGTGATGCCGGGATCTGGCAGATCCGCGATCGCCACGTCGTACGAGCCGTGGGGCGCCGTGCGCAGCCAGCCGAAGGCGTCGGCGGTGGTGACGGTGAGGCGCGGGTCCCCGTAGACGTGGTCGTTGAGCCGGGCCAGGGCCGGGTCGGTGCGGGCGAGGCGCACCACCTCGGGGTCCAGTTCGACGATCCGCAGCCGCCGCACGTCCGGATGGCGCAGCACCTCACGGGCGGCCAGGCCGTCGCCGCCGCCGAGGATCAGCACGCGCGCGTGCGGCCCGGCCATCGCGGGCTGGACGAGCGCCTCGTGGTAGCGCCGCTCGTCACGGCCGCCGACGCGCAGCCGGCCGTCGAGGAAGAGGTCGAGGGGGCGGCCCGCGGTGCCGCCGGTCAGCACGATCTCCTGGACCCCGCTCTGTACGGCGACGCGCACCCCGTCGCCGTAGACGGCATGCCGTGCGGCCCGTTCGAAGTCGTCGACCTCGGCGGCGGCGAAGGCGAGCACGCCGAGCACGACGAGGCCCACGCCGAGCAGCACCCGCCGGGCGCGCCGGCTCAGATCGCGGCGGAACAGCCCGAGGACGAGCGCGCCCCCGGCGACCACGTTGACCGCGCCGGTGAGCAGGGAGCTGGTGAGCTGGCCCAGCAACGGCAGCAGCAGGAAGGGAAAGGCGAGGCCGCCGACGAGGGCGCCGACGTAGTCGGCGGCGAACAGGTCGGCCACCGCGCCCCCGGCGTCCTGCCGGCGGACGCGCTGGATCAGCTCCATCAGCAGCGGCACCTCGGCGCCGATCAGCAGCCCGATGGCGAGCGAGAAGGCGACCAGCAGGCAGCGCGGGCCGCTCGCCCACACCCCGCCCCAGGCCCCCGTCCAGGCGAACACGGCGTACAGGGTGAGCGCGCTGCATCCGCCGACGAGGGCGAGCGCCGCCTCAAGCGCGGCGAACCCGACGGCCGCGTGCCGCCGCAGCCGCTTGGCCGCGAGCGAGCCGATGCCCATGGCGAACACCATGACCGACAGCACGACCGAGGCCTGGGTGACCGAGTCGCCGATCAGGTACGAGGCGAGGGCGACCAGTTCGAGTTCGTACACCAGTCCGCAGGCGGCGCACACGAACACACCGGCGAGGACCAGGAACCGGCCGGTGCGCGGGCGGACGGGCAGCCGCGCGGGACAGCCCCAGGGCGGCGGCGCGCCGGGCGGGGCGGGGGCGTGCTGTTCGATCACACTTGTGACGTTACGTCAGAGGTCCGCCACGCTTCGTCACCCACACGTGTGGTGTTGATCCTTCACGGGTTTGCCAGGCCGACACCCGGTACTCGGCACACGTCGACACGCAGGGATCGGGACGGCGGCCGGCCGACCCGCAGGCACCGGGACCGCGGCCGGCCGACGCACAGATACCTAGGCCGCGGCCGGTACCGGGGTGCCGACCCGCGTGCGGGTGGCCACCAGTTGGCCGTCCTGCGGGTAGGCGTGCCAGGTGCGCCAGTGGACGTGGCCCTCGTGGGCCTGCGCCAGCAGCGCCGTGAAGGCGTGCGGGCTGCCCGGGAAGACACCGGCCAGGCCGTTGGGGTGGTCGGAGACCAGGGCCAGCAGTTCCTGCGCGCGGCCCGCGAAGGAGCCCGGGGAGAGCACCTCGACACGGGCGGCGAACTCGTACTCCCAGTCGCCGACGCGTTTGGCTACACCGAGCGGCAGGGGTGTGCTGCTGCCCGGGATACAGGCCACCGTCTCCGAGCACACACCCCGCTCCTCCTCAAGGAGTACCTGGTGGGAGGCGCCGAGCAGTCTCAACTGGAGTTTGGTGCCGGTCAGTTCGAGATCGAGCGTGGCCAGGGCGGGGAGCGGTTCGCGTCCCAGGGCCCAGGCGAGGTCGGCCGCGCGCGTGTCGGTGTAGGAGGTCTTCAGGGTCGTGAGCATGGATCGGCTCCGCAAGCACGCAAAGAACAGGGGGCGTTGGTCCGTCACACCCCGGTCGACACCGGGAGATCGGCCCGGTCAGCCCGGCGGGCAGGCGTCCGCGCGAGACGTCCTGGGGACTGTCTGCCAGGCGCCGCTGGGCGGGCGGGAACTGTCAGGCAGGCCCTCTGGGCTGGGGTGGTGATGGAGAGGGAATCATGAACAGTGCGGCCGCCACAGCGTTTTTACCCAACTTCGGAGGGTTTCCATCCCTCAGAGGGCTGCAACGCTCAACTGTTCAACAACGGCGTACGCCCACCCGCGGGAGGCGTACGCCCGCGCACCGCACATGTGTCGGACGGTTCACCGCGGGACCCGGCCCAGGACCGGGCCCCGCGGCGCGGATGCGTTCCCCTGTTCGAGACTCGGCTGCCCCGTGTCAGCCGCTGCCTCCTCCGCATCCGCCCCCGCCACCCCCGCAGGACGACCCGCCTCCGCAGGACGAGCCGCCGCCGCACGAGGAGTGGCCTCCCCCGCAGGAATGTCCCCCGTGCCCGGAGTGGCCACCGCCGTGGTGCCCACCCGAGGACGAGCCGCACGACGACCCGCCGGTGTCGCCGCCTCCGGCCCACCAGCTGTTGCCGGAGCCGCTGCTGCCATAGACGGTGCCGGCGGCGGCACCACGGCGGCCCTGGTGGCCGGAGTGCCGGCGAACGCCCCGCCGGCCGCGGCGCGCGCCGGACACGATCGCCGCGATCACCGCGAAGGCGATCAGCACCAGGATGAAGCCGAAGAACACGGTCACGGCGTCACCCTCCTTCCGTTTCTCCCCCGTGGACCCGCCCGGGCGGACGCCCGGGCGGGTCCGGCGAGACGTCCCCCGTCGGCCGCCCCGCTCTTGGTGTGACCGGGAGATGCCCACCCCCCTCGTGACCCAAAGCAGAGTTGAGGAACTCCAGAGCTTCGGCGCAGGATGGCCCGCATGACCTCCAGCGCCCGCCCCCTGCTGAACCGCCGGCTCGCCGCGTTCGGGACGACGATCTTCGCCGAGATGTCCGCCCTCGCCCTGAGCACCGGGGCCATCAACCTCGGTCAGGGCTTCCCCGACACCGACGGACCCGAGGAGGTCCGCGAGGCCGCGGTGCGGGCGCTGCGCGACGGACGCGGCAACCAGTACCCGCCCGGCCCCGGCGTCCCCGAGCTGCGCGCGGCCATCACGGCGCACCAGCAGCGCCACTACGGGCTGACGTTCGACCCCGACACCGAGGTGCTGGTCACCGCGGGCGCCACCGAGGCCATCGCGGCCGCCCTGCTCGCCCTGGTCGAGCCCGGCGACGAGGTCGTGGCGCTGGAGCCGTACTACGACTCGTACGCGGCGTGCATCGCCATGGCGGGCGGCACGCGCGTGCCGGTCACCCTGCGCCCGCGTCCTGAGGAGGGGACGTTCCGCCTCGATCTCGACGAGCTGCGCGACGCCGTCACCGACCGCACCCGGCTGCTGCTGATCAACACCCCGCACAACCCCACCGGCACCGTCCTCACCCGCGAGGAACTGACCGCGATCGCCGAGCTGGCGGTCGAGCGGGACCTGCTGGTGGTGACCGACGAGGTGTACGAACACCTGGTGTTCGACGGCGCCGCACATGTGCCGCTGGCGACCCTGCCCGGGATGCGGGAGCGCACCGTCACCATCTCCTCGAGCGGGAAGACGTTCTCGTTCACCGGCTGGAAGGTCGGCTGGCTCACCGCCGCGCCCGGCCTGGTGGCGGCCGTGCGCTCGGCCAAGCAGTTCCTGACGTATGTCTCCGCCGGCCCCTTCCAGTACGCGATCGCCGAGGCGCTGAACCTGCCGGAGTCGTACTTCACCGCCTTCCGCGAGGATCTGCGCGCCAAGCGGGACCTGCTCGCGGCGGGCCTGGCCCAGGCAGGCTTCGGGGTGTTCCGGACGGCCGGCACCTACTTCCTCACCACCGACATCCGCCCGCTCGGCTTCGACGACGGGTTCGCCTTCTGCCGCGCGCTGCCCGAGCGGGCGGGCGTGGTGGCCATCCCGAACGCCGTCTTCTACGACCACCGCGAGGCGGGCGCGCCCTTCGTGCGGTTCGCGTTCTGCAAGCGCACGGAGGTGCTCCAGGAGGCGGCCCAGCGGCTCAAGGCACTGGCCGGCTGACACTCGCCCCGGCCGGCGTCACCCCTGCTGCTCGGCGCCCGCGCGCCGGGCAGCGGTGACGATCTCCTCCAGCGCCGCGAGGTGCGCCTCGAGCGCCCGGCGCCCCTCCCGCGTGAGCGCGACCCAGGTGCGCGGCCTTTTGCCGACATAGCCCTTGCGGACGCTCACATGGCCCAGCTTCTCCAGCGCGGAGACCGTCTTGCTGGTGACCGAGTCGGAGATGCCGCAGTAGTCCCGCAACACTGCGAACTCGGCCTCCGTGCAGGAGGAGAGGTAGGCGACGAGCGCCAGCCGGGTGGGGTGCTGCAACTCACGGTCCAGGGCGGGCGGCGGGGTGTCTGTCACGCGTGCTCCGTTCGTATGACGCGCCGCCCGAGGTCCAGGGCGCAGACGACGCCGAAGACCACCAGCGCGCCGGGCAGGCCGTAGGGAATCGCGGCCAGGCCGCCGACGGCGATCGTCGCGACCGGCGGCAGCAGGATCCGCCAGGCCGGGCGCCCCTCGCGCCGGGGCCAGGGCACGCTCCCGCCGTGCCGGACGCCCGCCCACATCAGGGCGAAGAAGGCGACGAAGCCGGCCAGCCCGAGCGCGAGCAGCGGCCCCGACCACTGCTCGTACCGTCCGGCGAGCCCGAAGGCGCCGAACTCGACAGCGCAGGCGACGCCCTGCGCGATCACATAGCCGCGCGGGGTGCGCTGCGCCGCCCGGGCTGCCGCCTGGGCGTCGCGCGCGGCGTGCAGGGCCGCCGCGGCGGCGTGCGGGTCGTACGGCTGGTCCGTGCCGTTGCTCATGTAGTCCTCCCCGTGTCCCGGGGCGGTGGTCGGTCCGCCCCCGTGCACTCCACTCTAGGAAACAACTTTCCACATCGGCAAGTACTTTCCCCCGTTCGGGTCACGCGACGCCCACCCCACCCGCCGCCGGCACCGTCGGCAGCCCGCCCACCGGCACGCCCCCACCCACCTGGAGGCCCTCTGCTCGCGCCGCCCCCCGTCCCGCTGCAAGGTGCGGGATGTGAGCCACGCCGGTACGACTCTCCTTCCCCCTGCCCGCAAGCGGTCCGTCGGCGCGACCCGGGTCGTGCCGGGCACCGGGGGGATCGCCACCGCGCTGGGACTGTTCGCCGTGACCCGCCTGGCCGGGGTGCTCGCGCTCGCCGCGGCCGCCCGGGCGAGCGGACGGCAGCCGCTCGCGCTGCTCGGTCGCTCCTGGGACTCGGCGTGGTACCTCGGCATCGCCGCCCACGGCTACGGCCGCACCCTGCACCCGGGCGGCGCGATCCACAGCGGCGCGATCCACAGCGACCTGGCGTTCTTCCCGCTCTACCCGGCGCTGGTGCGGGCCGTCCTGTGGCTGACCCCGCTCGGCGGCGGCGCGTCCGGGCTGGTCGTGTCCTGGGTCGCGGCCGCGGCGGCCGCCTGCGGCATCCACCGGTGCGCGGCCCTGCTGCACGGGCGCACGGTCGCCACGGTCCTCGTCGTGCTGTGGGGCCTGCTGCCGCACTCGGTGGTGCTGTCGATGGCGTACACCGAGCCGGTGCTGACCGCGTTCGCCGCCTGGGCGCTGTACGCGGTCCTGCGCCGGCAGTGGGTGTGGGCGGGAGCGCTCGCCACGCTCGCCGGACTCTCCCGCCCGAACGGATGTGCGGTCGCCGCGGCCGTGCTCGCCGCGGCCGCCTGGGAGGTCGTGCGGCTGCGCGGGCGCGGAGTTACCCACAGCCTGTGGACGGGCGCCGCGCTCGCGCCGCTCGGCTGGTCCGCGTACGTGCTGTGGGTCGGGCGGCGCGCCGGCGACCTGCTCGGCGGCTACTTCACCGTGCAGCGCCGGTGGGGTTCACGCTTCGACTTCGGGCACGGCTCGCTGCACTTCGTCCGCCATCTGCTGCTGCACGGCGACCACTTCGTCTTCGCCATGGCGCTGATGATCCTCGCCGCGGCCGCCCTGCTGTACGCGCTGCTGCTGGCCGACCGCGCGCCGCTGCCGCTGCTCGTGTACAGCGGCACCCTGCTGCTGGTCGCGGCCGGCGGGTCGGGCTTCTTCGAGTCCAAGCCGCGCTTCCTGCTGCCCGCGTTCCCGCTGCTGCTGCCGCTCGCACGCGCCCTCGCCCACACGGCGAAAGCCCGGCCCTGGCACGCGGCCGTGGTGGCCGGCGCCCTGGCCGGGCTGTCGTTCGCCTACGGGGCGTACCTGGTCGTGATCGCCCGTACGCCCCTGTAGTGCGGCAGGACTACTCCTCGCCCTCCTCGGGCTGGTCGGCGTCGTTGACCTCCTGCTCCAGGCCCAGCTGCTCGACGAGCCAGCGGTCGAACTCGATCGCGGCGCGCACCCAGCTGACGGTCGAGGAGACGAAGTGCTCCAGGCTGACGCCCATGCCGATCAGCATCTGCGCCTCGCCGATGAGGCGGACGGTGCCGTCGTCGTGGGTGTGGGTGTAGACCTTGGGCCACAGGGTGCGGCGGTTCCAGTCGTCGACGGACTCCAGCAGCTGGGGCTTCTCGTCGATCTTGTGGGGGCGGTCGTAGAACGTCCGCACCGAGAAGACCTGCTGGTCGTCCTCGCCGCGGAACATGAAGTACGTACGGAACTGCTCCCACGGCGCCGCGAGGTCACCCTCGTCGTCGACGACGTACTTGAGCTCCATCTGCTCCAGGAGCTGCTTCACGAGGTCCTGATCCGGGACGACGGGGCCCGCCGGTCCTTGCGGCTGCGGCTGGGGCTGGCCCCCGAAGTTCGGAATCGAGGACGGGTCGATGGTCACCGTGAATTTCCCTTCGTACGGATTCCGCCATCCTCCCCCAGAGGGGGAGGGGGGTGGCAAGCCCCGGCGGGGCCTGTCAGCCCTGGGCTGACATGATCCGGCCGGCCGGGCGAGAGCGCCGCGAGCGGGAGGGGAACGGCATGAAGCGGAGAAGGAACCGGTGGGGACTGGTGGCGGCGGTCGCCACACCGCCGACGCTGCTGCTGATATGGCTGGTCGTGGCGGTGGTGCGGTTCATGACCAGCGACTATCCGATGGGCGGAGCCCCGGACAGGGTCTCGTGCGACGAGGCCCTGGGCTTCGGCGGGGCGGCCCTGCCCGACGGCGCCCACGACACCGACTGCACGGTGCAGACCTGGCTGGACACGGACTACCGGGTCACCTTCCGCATGCCACGGGACGGCGTCGGGGAGTGGCTGCGGCGCTCCTACCCCGGGCAGCAGGCGCGGACGGAGTTCTGCGACGAGGGCGCGGATCTGTGCCTCCACCTGAACAGCGAAGCCCATCCGCCACCGGCCGGCGCCGGGGCGGACGCCGTGACGGTCGACGTGACCTACGAGAGCACGTCGACCGCACGGGTGCGGTTCTCGGCGTTCACCGTGTGAACCGGCGGGCGGGCCCGGTCGGCACCGGGCCCACCCCTCCGTTCCGCCCGGCGCCGGTGCGATGATGCGGGGATGCGCATACCGAGAGCGGTGCGGTGGGTGTTGTGGGCGCTGTGGTGGGGCTGCCTGGCGTTCTCCGTGTGGTTCTTCCGGGCGCTGTACGTCGCCCTGAAGTCCGTCTGAGCCGTCAGAGCGTCTTGCCCGTCGCCGGGCCCACCAGCAGCCCCTCGCCGAAGCGGTCCACGCGGACCGTGTCGCCGTCCTTGATCTCGCCGGAGAGGATCTCCTTGGCGAGCCGGTCACCGATCGCGCTCTGCACCAGGCGGCGCAGCGGACGCGCGCCGTAGGCCGGGTCCATGCCCTCGTCGGCGAGCCAGGCCAGCGCCTCGGGCGTGACGTCGAGGGTGAGGCGCCGCTCGGCGAGCCGCTTGGCCAGCCGGGTGATCTGCAGCTCGGCGATCCGGCTCAGCTCCTGCTTCGTCAGCGCGGAGAAGACCACGAGGTCGTCGAGCCGGTTGAGGAACTCCGGCTTGAAGGACGCCCGTACGACCTCCAGCACCTGCTCCTTCTTCTCCTCCTCGCTGGTCACCGGGTCCATCAGGAACTGGCTGCCCAGGTTGGAGGTCAGCACCAGGATGGTGTTGCGGAAGTCGACCGTGCGGCCCTGGCCGTCCGTCAGCCGGCCGTCGTCCAGCACCTGGAGCAGGACGTCGAAGACCTCCGGGTGCGCCTTCTCCACCTCGTCCAGCAGCACCACGCTGTACGGCCGCCGCCGCACGGCCTCCGTCAGCTGACCGCCCTCCTCGTAGCCGACGTACCCGGGGGGCGCGCCGACCAGGCGGGCGACGCTGTGCTTCTCGCCGTACTCCGACATGTCGATGCGGACCATCGCCCGCTCGTCGTCGAAGAGGAAGTCGGCGAGCGCCTTGGCCAGTTCGGTCTTGCCGACGCCGGTCGGGCCGAGGAAGAGGAAGGAACCGGTGGGGCGGTCGGGGTCGGCGATGCCGGCGCGTGAACGCCGTACCGCGTCCGACACCGCGCGCACGGCCTCGCCCTGTCCGATCAGCCGCTTGCCGATCTCGTCCTCCATGCGCAGCAGCTTCTGCGTCTCGCCCTCCAGCAGCCGCCCGGCCGGGATGCCGGTCCAGGAGGCGACGACGTCGGCGATGTCGTCGGAGCCGACCTCCTCCTTGACCATGGTGTCCCTGGCGGCCTCCTCCTCGGCCTCGGAGGCGGCCTCCAGCTCCTTCTCCAGGGCCGGGATCTCGCCGTACAACAGCTTGGAGGCGGTGTCGAAGTCGCCGTCGCGCTGGGCGCGTTCGGCCTGGCCGCGCAGGTCGTCCAGCTTCTCCTTCAGCTCACCGACCCGGTTGAGGGACTGCTTCTCCTTCTCCCAGCGGGCGGTCAGCCCGCGCAGCTCCTCCTCCTTGTCGGCGAGGTCGCGGCGCAGCTTGTCCAGGCGCTCACGGGAGGCCGCGTCGGTCTCCTTGCTCAGCGCCAGCTCCTCCATCTTCAGCCGGTCGACGGCGCGCTGGAGTTCGTCGATCTCGACCGGCGAGGAGTCGATCTCCATCCGGAGCCGGGAGGCCGCCTCGTCCACCAGGTCGATGGCCTTGTCGGGCAGGAAGCGCGAGGTGATGTACCGGTCGGACAGGGTGGCCGCGGCCACCAGCGCACTGTCGGCGATCTGCACCTTGTGGTGGGCCTCGTAGCGGCCCTTCAGACCGCGCAGGATGGCGATGGTGTCCTCGACGCTCGGCTCGGAGACCAGCACCTGCTGGAAGCGGCGCTCGAGCGCGGGGTCCTTCTCGATGCGCTCCCGGTACTCGTCGAGCGTGGTCGCGCCGACCATGCGCAGCTCACCGCGGGCCAGCATCGGCTTGAGCATGTTGCCGGCGTCCATGGCGGAGTCGCCGCCGGCGCCCGCACCCACGACGGTGTGCAGCTCGTCGATGAAGGTGATGATCTGCCCGTCGGAGTCCTTGATCTCCGCGAGGACGGTCTTCAGCCGCTCCTCGAACTCGCCCCGGTACTTCGCGCCCGCGACCATCGCGCCCAGGTCGAGCGCGACGAGCCGCTTGTCCTTGAGCGACTCGGGCACGTCCCCCTTCACGATCCGCTGGGCGAGCCCCTCGACGACGGCCGTCTTGCCGACGCCGGGCTCGCCGATGAGGACGGGGTTGTTCTTGGTGCGGCGGCTGAGCACCTGCACCACCCGCCGGATCTCCGTGTCCCGCCCGATGACCGGGTCGAGCCTGCCCTCCCGGGCGGCGGCGGTGAAGTCCGTGCCGAACTTCTCCAGCGCCTTGTACGACCCCTCGGGGTCCGCGGTGGTCACGCGACGCCCTCCCCTCGCCTTGCGGAACGCCTCCTGGAGCTTGCCGGCCGTGGCGCCCTGCCGGGTGAGCACCTCGCCGCTCTGGCCGCCCTTGGCGGCGATGCCGATGAGCAGGTGCTCGGTGGACAGGTACTCGTCGCCCAGCTCCTTGGCCCGGGCCTGGGCGTCGGCGATGACGGCGAGCAGCTCGCGGTTGGGCTGCGGCGGCGCGACGGTCGAGCCGGTCACGCTGGGCAGGGACGCGAGCACCTTCTCGGCCCCTGAGCGCACGGCGGCCTGGTCGGCGTCGACGGCCGCCAGCAGATCGACGATGTTCTCGTTCTCCTGCCCCTGGAGCAGCGCGAGGAGCAGGTGAGCAGGGGTGAGGTCCGGGTGTCCCTCGGTCACGGCCCGATTGCCGGCGGCGTTGATCGCGTCCCGGCTCCGGTTGGTCAGCTCGGCGTCCACGTTCGCTTCTCTCCTCCTACGCGTGCTGGGGTCAGCCGTCTCCCCGTACTGACTCAGTCAACGTACACAAAGTTGAGTCTATTCCACTCAAGGCAGGGAGGGGAGGGGTGACAGGCGGCGGTCCGCCACCTCTGCGGGTAGGTTCCGTCCCATGACCGCGTACCCCCAGGACCCGGGCGCACCGGACGAGCCGTATCTCGCCTTCTGGCGGGAGCGGCATCTGTGCACCCTGACGACACTGCGCCCCGACGGCACCCCGCATGTCGTACCCGTCGGAGTGACCTACGACCCCGTGGCGCGGCTGGCCCGGGTGATCACGAACAAGGCGAGCGCGAAGGTGGCGCATGTGCTGGCCGCCGGCCCCGGGGGCGCACGGGTCGCCGTCTGCCAGGTGGCCGGGCGGCGCTGGGCCACGCTGGAGGGCCGCGCGTTCATCCGCACGGAAGGGGACCGGGTCGCGGAGGCGGAGCGGCGCTACGCGGAGCGCTACGAGCGCGTGCCGTCGCCGAACCCGTCACGGGTGGTGATCGAGATCGAGCTGGACCGGGCCATGGGCCGGGGATGAACGGCGAAATGCGCGTACCCGGACCGAAACGGCGCGTACGCGCACAAACTGCAGCGGCGTCACCGTGTTCAGGTCACGGTGACGCCGCTGCGGGGGGAAGCACCTGAGCGATCTGTTACGACGGGGGAATCGCGTCAGGCACTGCGGGGGGTGGCCGAGATGGTCCGCACGTCGGAGATGTCCGGCTCCGACAGCCGGTGGTCGCGCTGGTCGAGGTTCACAAAGATCATTCCGTACCGGATGGCACACCGCACGGGCTGCGGCGCCCCCCGAGGCCGCCGCAGACAGCGGTACGCCCGCACGTCGCCCTCGTCGTCGCGCGTGACGACGACCGGCTCACCGAACACGGTCACCATCAGCGAGTCCCCGTTGTGGGGGATGGCGGTGACCAGATCGATGAAGTGCCAGCCGGATCGGTACGCGGTGGCCATTTCCCGTCGGAAGGAACGGTCGTCAGGTGGAGTCGCCATCATCTGCCCCCAGCACCGTCTGCCGTAGCCACGGACTCGGAGGACACCGCCACCGCCGGCCACTTACTGTCCGCTCGATCGTCGCCCTTCGTACCGGCGTGGCCACCCAGAGCTCCGAGGGCCACAACGGCGGAGAAGGTGGCGACAAGTATCGAGCGAAGCACTCTTTTCCCCATAGTCGGCTTCGTCCTCACTTGAAGGTCCCCTCTTCCCCCGTCGAGTACGACGATGGCTCATTCAGGCACGTCATGGCCACACAATCGGTGCATCATGTTCCTGCATGTTCAGGACCCTGGGGGGTGGAGATTTGATGTCGAATCGGTCCAATACGGCACATCCCCATGCGGCGAACGAGCTCTGCGAGGAGGGTAGCCGCCTTTACGCAGGTGCCCTGCGCGAAGGCCGTATCTCCCGCTCGGAGGCGGAACCCGCCCCTTGCCTGATGGAGTTCGCCCTGCTCCACCCCGATCCCGACGACCCGGACTGGCTGCGTCCCGTCCCCCCGGCGCTTGCGCTCGCGCAGCGTCTGCTGCCCATCGAGCGGGAGATCGCGGAGCGCCGGCGGTGGGCAATCGAACTGTCCGATGCTTTTGAGCCGTTCATGGCCCTGAACGGGCAGATGGCCTCGGCCACCCACTCCATCACCGTGCTGGAAGGCAGCGACCGCATCAACGCGGCGCTCGACCTGGCCACCGCCCAGTGCCAGGCCGAAATGCTCACGGTGCAGCCCAGCAACCGCTTCACCGAGCGCACCATCCGCCAGGGGCTGGACCGTGACACCGCCCTGGTCGACCGCGGCGTGCGGATCCGGACCCTCTACCAGCACACGGTGCGCTTCAACCTGGAGCAACTGGCCTACGTGGGACAGCTCGCCAACGGCAAGGTGGAGTACCGCACGATCGACGAGCTGGTCGAGCGCCTCATCATCTGCGACGAGTCCGTCGCGTTCATCCCGGCCCGCGACGACCAGCAAGTGGCCCTGGAACTACGCAACCCGGCACTCGTCCGCTACCTGATCAAGGTCTTCGAGTTCATGTGGAACCGTGCCGTGCCCCTGAGCGCCGGCGCCCCCTACGAGACCGCTCCCGACGGCATCACGGAGATCCAGCACTCCATCGCCAAACTGCTCGTGGAGGGCCACGTCGATGAGGCCATCGCCCGCCGCCTCGGCATGAACGTACGCACCTGCCGGGCGCACATCGCCAAGCTGGCCGCCGCCCTCGGCAGCGGCAGCCGGGCCCAACTCGGCTATCTGATAGCCCAGTCCGGGATCCTGAACAAGGAGGAGTGAGGCGGCGCGGTCGTCTCACCGGGCGCTCGGGGACTCCTGGCACGGGAAGGTGAGGTGGGCCGGGGTGTCCAGGCCCACCTGGGCGATACGGACGCCGAGTTGGGCACGGCTGGCCGCGCCGAGCGTCTCCGACAGGCGGGCGATGTGGGCCCGGCAGGTGCGGACGCTGATGCCGAGGCGCTCGGCGATGACCGCGTCCTGGTGCCCTTCCGCCAGCAGCGCCGCGATGGACTTCTCACGGTGCGAGATGCCCTCGATGCCGCTGTCGGGGATGGGCGCGTTCAGCGGGACGCCCAGCCGCCACAGCCGCTCGAAGACCGTGACCAGGTAGGAGATCAGGGCCGGGTGGCGCAGTTCGAGGGCCATCGTGCGTTCGGCGTTCGCCGGGATGAAGGCCACCGTACGGTCGAAGAGGATCAGCCGGTCCACGACCTCGTCGAGCGTGCGCGCCTGCACCGCGTCGCCCATCAGCTCCAGATACGTCAGCAGCCCCTGCCCGTGACGCGCCACATGGTTGTACAGGTCGCGCATGCGCACACCCCGGCCGCGCAGCGCCAGCGCCCGGTGCAGCCCCTCGGACAGCTCGTGCTCACGGCGGATGCCGCCCGGCTGCACGGTCAGCACCTCGGTCGTGCACGCCTGCGTCGCCTCGTCCATCGCCGCCTGGATCCGCGCGAGACCGTCCAGCACCCGGATCGCGCTGCCCTCACCCGCCCCGGCCCCCGCCGCGGGCGCACGGCCGCCGAGCCCGGCGTACCACTCGACGGCCGCCACCGCCGCGCCCACCCGGCGCTGGCTCTCGGCGACCTCGTCGTACACGCCGCGCAGCAGCCGGGTCATGACCTCCTGGGGCGCCGTCGGCACCAGCCAGTCCATGTCGTCCGGGTCGGGGTGCAGCAGCGCCAGGTCGAGCAGGCAGGGCACCTGCTCGGCGTCCCGGCGGGGCACCCGGCCGCGCCGCACCGCCCGGGAGTACACCCGGTCCCCGGCCGCGCACAGTCGGTCGGCACCGTGCGGGTGCTCTTCCGTCCCGTGCCCGGTCATCGCCCACTCCACCCCCGGTTCACGCCTCTTCGCAGCGCAACTATGCGCGGACGGAGCGTGCGGTGCAACACGGCTCGAGCGTGCGTGACCGCGGGAAACCACCGGTTCGTACCGCTATCTCCCGGCCTCCGTGCCCGCGTGGCGCCAGGCCGTGCCGGCCGGGCCTCTCCCCTTCGGCGCGATGCGGCCCGACAATGCCGGACATGGTCCGTGCAGGGCGTACGACTTTGGCGCACCCGCCGATCGCGGCTCTCCGGGCGGCAGCGCTCGTCCTGGCCGCCGCCGTGGGCGCGGCCGGGTGCGACGCGTCCGCGGGCGCGCCGCCGAGTGCCTCCGCCCGCCCCTCCTCGCACGTTTCCGGTGAGCACCGGGACGGGCACCTGGTCTTCACGGTGCTCTCCCTGCGGTGCGGGCTGACCGCCGTGGCCGGCACGCACAGCGAGGCACAGCCGGACGGGCAGTTCTGCACCGCGCGGTTGCGGGTGCGCAACGCCGACCCCGCCTTCCACACCTACGTCGCCGCGGAGCAGCGGCTGGTGAGCGCCGACGGGACACGCAGGCGGCCCGACTCCTTCGCGATGGCGGTGCGCCGCCAGCACGAGCGGGTCGAGATCGGCGGACACGACCTCATCGAGATCGAGGTCTGGTACGACGTCCCGGAGCGGGCTCGGGTGACGGGGCTGCGGGTGACCGGCGACCGGGACCCGGACGGCTACCTCAGCGGTGCGACGGTCCCGCACGCCCCGGACGGCGTGTTCGTGCCGACGACCCCGGCCACCGGCCCGTGACGGACACCCGCGGCTGACTCGCCACGACCGATTCGCCACGGCTGGTTCGCCACGGCGAATTCGCCACGGCTGCTTCCCTGCGGCTTCTCGGCTGCGGCTTCCTCGTTACGGCTGCTTCGCTACGGCTGCTTCGCGGGCCGCTACTTCAGCCCGAGCGACGCGCATCCCGACGCGTACTTCCCGGTGCAGATCTCCGGCACCTTGTAGATGCCGTCCTTGACGACCGTGCTCTTGATGTTGCTCTTCGTCAGCGCGACCACACTGACCAGCTGGGCCGGGATGCCCTTCTGCGTGGGGCTGTCGACGGTGTCGTTGGCGAGCGCGTCGAACTGGATGTCCCTGCCCTGCACCTTGGCGACGGCCATCTCCGCGGCGGCCTCCGCCTCGGTCGGGTAGGGCTTGTAGACGCTCATGTACTGGTCGCCGGACACGATCCGCTGCACCGCGTCCAGTTCGGCGTCCTGCCCGGTGATCGGTGGCAGGGTGGAGACACCGGCCGCCTTGAACGCCTTGATGATGCCGCCGACCATGGCGTCGTTGGCGGAGTAGACGCCGGCGATCTTCTTGGCGCCGATCGCCGCGATCGCCTCGGTCATGTTGGCCTGGGCGTTCTTCGGGTCCCAGTCCTTGGTGTCGTAGGACTTCGCGATCGTCACCTTGCCGTTCAGCTCGCTGAGCGCGCCCCGCTTGAACTGGCCGGCGTTCGGGTCGGTCGGCGAGCCGTTCATCATGACGATCCGGTCGGAGGTGTCGGCGCCCTCACCGAGGGCGTCCAGCAGGGTGCGGCCCTGCACCTCGCCGACCAGTTCGTTGTCGAAGGAGACGTAGGCGTCGATCGGGCCCTCGGCGAGGCGGTCGTAGGCGATGACGGGGATGCCCGCGTCCTTCGCCTTCTTCACCTCGTCGGCGATCGCGTGCGAGTCGACCGCGTCCAGCAGGATGACGTCGACCTTGTCGTCGATCATCTGCTGCATCTGGGTCGCCTGCCGGGCCGCGTCCTGCTCGGCGTTGGCGTACTGGACCTTGCCCTGGTTGCGGGTGAGGGAGGCGACCTTCGCGGCGATGATGGGGTGGTCGAACTTCTCGTACCGGGAGTTGACCTTCTCCGGCAGCAGCAGGCCCACCGTGACGTCGTCGCCCTTCGTAGGGCTCGCGGTGCCGCCGCCGTCCGTCGAGTTCAGCATGCTGCAGCCTGCGAGCGTGAGGATCAGCGTGGATGCGGCCACGGATATGGCGGTACGGCGCATGCGGGGGCTCACTTCGGGTGCGGTACGAAACGCGGGTGCAGCAGCACGACCCACGTGACTGAAAAGCCAACGCGGGACCGCCACCTTGCGTCAAGACCGGCCACCTAACGAGATAGCAACATCACGCTCCGCTTCGTGCGTGAAGACGGGGAGAACCCCCGCCCATTCACCGCCAAACACCCTTTACCGACCCTTCACGAGCGGGGGTTCACCCTCCCCGGATCAGCACAAGCGACCGAACGATATCGGCCAGTCGGCAAGGCCGGGTCATCCGACGCGCTGGGCACCCCGACGGACGTGGCGAGCGCCACGGCGAGCGCCGCGGCCGGCACCACCGGCGGCATCGGCACCGGCACCGGCACGACCGCGACCGTGACCGGTTCGATGGCCTCCACCGGCTCGGACTCGACCGGTCCGCCGGCCGCGGCCGCCGCCGCGCTCGTCGCCCTCGGCGCGGCCGCCGCCTTCCTCGGTGCCCGGCGCCGGCGCACCACGCGCGGCTGACGGCCGTACACGGCGAAGGGGCCCGGAGGCGGTTCGCCTCCGGGCCCCTTCACGCTGTCACCGCCCGCTAGGGCCTGTCGTCCTTGGCCTTCTTCGGCCGCCACACGACCAGCGCGCTGGTCTGCTGGACCTCCTGGTAGGGGACCAGGTCGCGGCGGTAGGAGGCGTGCACGGCGGCCTCGCGCTGCTGCATCGCCGCCGCCGCGCCCTCCAGGGCCGCCTGCAGCTCCGCGACGCGGGACTGCAACGCGGCGACCTGGTTCTCCAGTTCGATGATGCGCTTGATGCCGGCCAGGTTGATGCCCTCGTCCTGCGACAACTGCTGCACCTGACGGAGCAGTTCGATGTCACGAGCCGAGTAGCGCCGCCCCCGGCCCGCGGTGCGGTCCGGGGAGACCAGGCCCAGACGGTCGTACTGGCGCAGCGTCTGCGGGTGCAGGCCGGAGAGCTGGGCCGCCACCGAGATGACGTAGACCGGGGTGTCCTCCGTCAGTTCATACGGATTACGTCGACGGCCGTCCATCCCACTCAAGCTCCCTTCGCGGCCTCGAACAGCTCCGCCCGCGGATCCTGGTCCGCGGTCGCCTCGCGATACGCCTCGAGCGCGTCACGAGCCTTCCCCGACAGGTCCTTGGGAACACTCACCTCCACGGTGACGAGCAGGTCGCCGCGGCTGCCGTCCTTGCGGACCGCGCCCTTGCCGCGGGCGCGCATCGTCCGGCCGTTGGGCGTGCCGGGCGGCAGCTTCAGCGTGACCGGCGGGCCGCCCAGGGTCGGCACCCTGACCTCCCCACCGAGCGCCGCCTCCGCGAACGTCACCGGCACGGTCACCGTGAGGTTGTCGTCCTTGCGGCCGAACACCGGGTGGGCGCCGACGTGCACGACGACGTAGAGGTCGCCGGCCGGTCCGCCGCGCTCGCCCGGCGCGCCCTTGCCGCGCAGCCGGATCCGCTGCCCGTCCGAGACGCCGGCCGGGATGCGGACCTGCATGGTGCGGGAGGACTTCGCACGGCCGCTGCCGTGGCAGACCTCGCAGGGGTGCTCCGCGATCAGGCCCCGGCCCTTGCAGTCCGGGCAGGGGTCCGTCAGGGAGAAGCCACCGCCGGAGCCGCGCGCGACCTGCCCCGTACCGACGCAGGTCGGGCACACGCGCGGCGTGCCGTTCTTGTCGCCGGTGCCGGAACAGGCCTTGCACGGCGCCTGGGAGGACATCCGCAGCGGGACCGTGGCGCCCTCGATGGCCTCGGTGAAGCTGAGCGTGACCTCGGACTCGATGTCCTGGCCGCGCCGGGGCTGGGTCCGCGTCCCCGCGGCGCCGCCCCGGTTGAACAGGCCCCCGAAGACGTCACCGATGCCCCCGCCGAAGCCTCCGCCCTGGGCGCCGCCTCCGAAGAGGTCGCCCAGGTCGAAGTTGAAGGAGCCGCCGCCCGCGCCCGGCCCCGGCCTGAAGCCGCCGTTGCCGAACAGGGTGCGGGCCTCGTCGTACTCCTTGCGCTTCTTGGGGTCGCCGAGCACGTCGTTCGCCTCGGAGATCTCCTTGAAGCGCTCCTCGGCCTTGGCGTTGCCCTTGTTGGCGTCCGGGTGGAACTCGCGGGCGAGCTTCCGGTACGCCTTCTTGATCTCGGCCTCGGTGGCGTCCTTGGGGACGCCGAGGACCTTGTAGTAGTCCTTCTCGATGAAGTCCTTGGTGCTCATCCCCGACGTCCCTCCTTCCGCATGTCGTGTGCGACGTCAGCCCTCGTCCGGGCCACCGTTCTCCTTGTCGTCGGCCGCCTTGTCGTCGGCGCCCTCCGCCTTCGCGCCCTGCGCGCCGGGCTGCGGCTCGGCGACGGCCACCCGCGCGGGGCGGATGGTGCGCTCGCCGATGCGGTACCCGGGCTGCAGGATCGCCACGCAGGTCGTCTCGGTGACGTCCGGCGCGTAGGAGTGCATCAGGGCCTCGTGGATCGTCGGGTCGAAGGGCTCGCCCTCCTTGCCGAACTGCTGCAGGCCCATCTTCGCCGCGACGGTCTCCAGCGACTCGGCGACCGACTTGAAGCCGCCGACCAGCTCGCCGTGCTCCCGCGCGCGCCCGATGTCGTCGAGGACGGGCAGCAGTTCGGTCAGGAGGTTCGCGATGGCGACCTCCTTGACCGCGATGCGGTCCCGCTCGACCCGGCGGCGGTAGTTCTGGAACTCGGCCTGGAGGCGCTGGAGGTCCGCCGTGCGCTCGTCGAGCGCCTTGCGTGCCTGGTCCAGCTGGGCCAGCAGGCCCGCGTCCTCGTTCCCGTCCCCGGCCGGGGCCGCCCCCTCCTCGGAGGAGGCGGCCTTCGGCTCGGCGTCGTCAGGGGTGGCGCCGGAGGGGACGTCGGGCTTCTCTTCAAAACCCGGGGTCTCCTCCGTCATTACGCGGCCCCGTCCTTGCGCTCGTCGTCCACGATCTCGGCGTCCACGACGTCGTCGTCGGCGGCCTTGGCACCACCGGCGGTGGCACCCTCGGGGCCACCGGCGGCCTGGGCGCCCTGCGCGTCGGCGTACAGCGCCTGGCCGAGCTTCTGCGAGACGGCCGCGACCTTCTCCGTGGCGGAGCGGATCTCTGCGGTGTCCTCGCCCTTGAGCTTCTCCTTCAGCTCGGCGACCGCCTCCTCGACCTCGGTCTTGACCTCGCCGGGGACCTTGTCCTCGTTGTCCTTGAGGAACTTCTCCGTCTGGTAGACCAGCTGCTCGCCCTGGTTGCGGGCCTCGGCGGCCTCGCGGCGCTTGTGGTCCTCCTCCGCGTAGCGCTCGGCCTCCTCACGCATGCGGTCGACCTCGTCCTTCGGCAGCGAGGAGCCGCCGGTGACGGTCATCTTCTGCTCCTTGCCGGTGCCGAGGTCCTTCGCCGTGACGTGCATGATGCCGTTGGCGTCGATGTCGAAGGAGACCTCGATCTGCGGGACGCCACGCGGCGCCGGCGGCAGACCGGTCAGCTCGAACATGCCGAGCTTCTTGTTGTACGCCGCGATCTCGCGCTCGCCCTGGTAGACCTGGATCTGCACCGACGGCTGGTTGTCCTCGGCCGTGGTGAAGATCTCCGAGCGCTTGGTCGGGATCGTGGTGTTGCGCTCGATGAGCTTGGTCATGATGCCGCCCTTGGTCTCGATACCGAGGGACAGCGGGGTGACGTCGAGGAGCAGGACGTCCTTGACCTCACCCTTGAGGACACCGGCCTGGAGCGAGGCGCCGATGGCGACGACCTCGTCCGGGTTCACACCCTTGTTGGCCTCCTTGCCGCCGGTCAGCTCCTTGACGAGCTCGGCGACGGCGGGCATACGCGTGGAGCCACCGACGAGGACGACGTGGTCGATCTCGTTGATGGAGATGCCGGCGTCCTTGATGACGTTGTGGAACGGCGTCTTGCAGCGCTCCAGCAGGTCGGCCGTCAGCTGCTGGAACTGGGCGCGGGTGAGCTTCTCGTCCAGGTGCAGCGGGCCCTCGGCGGACGCGGTGATGTAGGGCAGGTTGATCGAGGTCTCGGTGGACGAGGACAGCTCGATCTTGGCCTTCTCGGCGGCCTCACGGAGGCGCTGCAGGGCCATCTTGTCCTTGGACAGGTCCACGCCGTGGCCGGACTGGAACTGCTTGACCAGGTAGTCGACGATGCGCTGGTCCCAGTCGTCACCACCGAGGTGGTTGTCACCGTTGGTGGCCTTCACCTCGACGACGCCGTCGCCGATCTCCAGCAGCGAGACGTCGAAGGTGCCGCCACCGAGGTCGAAGACGAGGATCGTCTGGTCGTCCTTGTCGAGGCCGTACGCCAGCGCGGCGGCGGTCGGCTCGTTGACGATGCGCAGGACGTTCAGACCGGCGATCTCGCCGGCCTCCTTCGTCGCCTGACGCTCGGAGTCGTTGAAGTAGGCCGGGACGGTGATGACCGCGTCGGTCACCTTCTCGCCCAGGTAGGCCTCGGCGTCACGCTTCAGCTTCTGCAGGATGAACGCGGAGATCTGCTGCGGGTTGAACGGCTTGCCGTCCAGCTCGATCTTCCAGTCCGTGCCCATGTGGCGCTTGACCGAACGGATGGTCCGGTCGACGTTGGTGACGGCCTGGCGCTTGGCCACCTCGCCGACCAGCACCTCGCCGTTCTTGGCGAAGGCGACGACGGACGGCGTGGTCCTGGCGCCCTCGGCGTTGGTGATGACGGTGGGCTCGCCGCCCTCGAGGACCGAGACCACCGAGTTCGTCGTGCCCAGGTCGATGCCGACCGCACGTGCCATTGCGATTCCTCCAACTGACTTGAGTGGAACAGGCTCAAGTGTGCATGAGGCGCACGGCTCGGTCAACAGACCTGAGTCACCAGGACTCAACTCTTATCCGTTCCTTACACGCAACGGCGCTCTGACCTGCGACGATGGCGGCCGACGAGGTGGCTGCACCCGGGAAAAAGAGGGCCGCGCACTCGTGGGGACAGGCTGCCGAGGCGCCCGCGCCATGGTCTGCGGCCCGGCCCCGGGGCCGGGCCCCCGCCGGCGCGGCACCCGGTACACCGGCACCCGCAGCAGCGCGAGGACGACGACCAGCGCAGTGCCCGCCACCCACAGCGCGGCACTCGGCCGGGCCCACCCGGCATGCACCAGCACGCCCACGAGTACCCCCGCGGCCGAGGCCACGCCCAGGAGTACGGCGGTGCCCTGCGCGGTGAGCCCGAGACGTCGCAGCCGGTGGCCGAGATGGTCGGGACCGCCGCGCGTCAGCGGCCGTCCGGCCAGCCGCCGCGAGAGGGCGACGAGGACGACGTCGGCGGCGCCGAGCGCGACCAGCGGCCCGAGGACGGCCGCGGTGCCGGTCAGGTCGTAGCCCGACCGGGTGACCACGGCCGCGGAGGCCGTCAGGAAGCCGGTGAACAGCGAGCCGCAGGAGCCGAGCCCGATGCGGGCGGCCGGCCAGCCGTGCATGAGGAAGCCGGTGAGCGCGGCGGCGAGCACGCTCAGCAGCACCGCGAGCCCGTCCATCACCTCCGCCGCGGCGCACGCCGCCACCCCGAAGGCGGTCAGCACCCCCACGGTCCCGGCGACGCCGTCGACGTGGTCCAGCGAGCGGAAGGCGAGGGAGGCGGCGGCGACGAAGGCGACGCCCAGCATCCCGCCGAGCACCCCCGTCTCGTCATAGGGCACGACGCAGGCCGCCGCGACGGCCGTACCCACCAGCAGGAACCAGCTCTTGAGCCGCCACACGTCGGCGGCCAGGCCCAGCGCGGCGACCGCGCCGCCCGCGACGAGCAGCTGGTCGTTGCCGTCCCCGAGCGGCGCGAGCCGGGTCCAGTTGCCGGCCGCGGCGACCAGGCAGGCGGCGAGCACCATGGCCGCCCCGCCGAGCAGCGGCACCGGCCGCGTGCGCCGGCGCCGGTCGACGAGCCCGAGGCGCAGGGCAGGCGTCCGGAGCGCTCCCGCGAGCAGGGCGGTGAGCAGCAGGGCGGCGGTGGCGGCGGCGATCCCGTAGAGCACGGATATAAGTTAGAGGTGAATGTACCAATTTGGTACGAATAACACGTTCAGATTGCGACCGGCTTCCCGGGGCCCTCCGTTTTCCTGTGATCCTTTAAGGCAACCCTCAGCGACACAGATCACCGAACGGCTGGCTACATTGCATCGGAAGATAGGGGTAGTCTCAGACGAACTGAATAAGTTACCGCTTAGTAATCTCCCTCGATTCACCCCTCGCAGGCCCGAGGAGCCCCCATGCAACTCGCCGCGATCATCGTGTCGCTGGCCCTGACCGTGGTCGGCGTCGCCCTGCTCGCCCGCGCCATCGGCCAGTTCGTCCGGTACTTCAAGCTGGGCCAGCCGGTCCCGGCGGGCAGCCGGACCGACAACCCCTACGCACGCAGCGTGACCCTGGTGCGGGAGTTCCTCGGCCACACGCGCATGAACCGCTGGGGGATCATCGGCATCGCCCACTGGTTCGTGGCCATCGGCTTCCTGACGCTGCCGCCCACGATCATCAACGCCTACGGCCAGCTGTTCCAGGCCGACTGGACGCTGCCGGTGCTCGGCGGCTTCCTGCCGTACGAGATGTACATCGAGTTCATCGGCGCGATGACCACGCTCGGCATCGCGACGCTGATCGTCGTCCGCCTGCTCAGCCTGCCCTCGCGGCCCGGCCGCAAGTCCCGCTTCGCGGGCTCGAAGATGGGCCAGGCGTACTTCGTCGAGTACGTCATCCTCATCATCGGTCTGGCGATCTACGTGCTGCGCGCCCTCGAGGGCGCCCTGCACCACGTGGACCACTACGAGGCCGGCTACTTCGCCTCGTACCCGGTGATCCTGGCGCTGAAGGGCCTGAGCGTCTCCACGCTGCAGAACCTGGTCTACCTGTTCGCCATGATCAAGCTGGGCACGACCATGATCTGGATGATCACGGTCAGCCTCAACACCAACATGGGTGTGGCCTGGCACCGCTTCCTGGCGTTCCCGAACATCTGGTTCAAGCGCAACGCGACGGGTGAGACCGCGCTGGGCGCGCTGCAGCCGATGACGAGCGGCGGCAAGCCGATCAACTTCGAGGACCCGGGCGAGGACGACGTCTTCGGCGTCTCCCAGGTCGAGCAGTTCTCCTGGAAGGGCCTGCTGGACTTCTCCACCTGCACCGAGTGCGGCCGCTGCCAGTCGCAGTGCCCCGCCTGGAACACGGGCAAGCCGCTCTCCCCGAAGCTGCTGATCATGAGCCTGCGGGACCACGCCCACGCCAAGGCGCCGTACCTGCTCGCGGGCGGCGGCAAGACGATGGAGGGCGAGGAGAAGGCGTCCGAGGAGCAGCTGAAGGACGTCCCGGCGTCCGCGCTCGCCGAGGCCGAGCGTCCGCTGATCGGCACCGCCGAGGAGAACGGCGTCATCGACCCGGACGTGCTGTGGTCCTGCACCACCTGCGGCGCCTGTGTCGAGCAGTGCCCGGTGGACATCGAGCACGTCGACCACATCGTCGACATGCGCCGCTACCAGGTGATGATCGAGTCCGCGTTCCCGTCCGAGGCGGGCACGATGCTCAAGAACCTGGAGAAGAAGGGCAACCCCTGGGGCCTGGCGAAGAAGCAGCGCCTGGAGTGGACCAAGGAGGTCGACTTCGAGGTCCCGGTCGTCGGCAAGGACATCGAGGACCTCACCGAGGTCGAGTACCTGTACTGGGTCGGCTGCGCCGGCGCCCTCGAGGACCGCGCCAAGAAGACCACCAAGGCCTTCGCCGAGCTGCTGCACATCGCGGGCGTCAAGTTCGCGATCATGGGCGGCGACGAGAAGTGCACCGGTGACTCCGCCCGCCGCCTGGGCAACGAGCCCCTGTTCCAGGAGCTCGGCATGGAGAACGTGATGGCCCTGAACACGGCGTTCGGCGAGGAGCTGGACGACGAGGGCAAGGTCGTCGCCGAGTCCGCGAAGCCCAAGTCGGCAAAGAAGATCGTCGCCACCTGCCCGCACTGCCTCAACACGCTCGGCAACGAGTACCCGCAGCTCGGCGGCGACTACGAGGTCATCCACCACACCCAGCTGCTCCAGCACCTGGTGGACGAGGGCAAGCTGATCCCGGTCACGCCGGTCGAGGGCATCATCACCTACCACGACCCGTGCTACCTGGGCCGGCACAACAAGATCTACACGCCTCCGCGCGAGATCATCGCCGCCGTCCCCGGCGTCCGCAACGAGGAGATGCACCGCCACAAGGAGCGCGGCTTCTGCTGCGGCGCCGGCGGCGCGCGGATGTGGATGGAGGAGCGGATCGGCAAGCGCATCAACAACGAGCGCGTCGACGAGGCCCTCTCCGTCAACCCGGACATCGTCTCCACCGCCTGCCCGTTCTGCCTCGTCATGCTGACCGACTCGGTCAACGGCAAGAAGAACGAGGGCAAGGCCAAGGAGTCCATCCAGGTCGTGGACGTCGCCCAGCTGCTCCTCGACTCCGTCAAGACGCCGGTCGACCCGGCGGGCGAGGCCGAGTCCGAGAGCACGCCGGAGCCGGAGCCGGTGAAGTAACGGCCGGGGCCCACCGCCCCCGCAAAGCCCGACGGCGCCCCCTGACCCGCACAGGCAGGGGGCGCCGTCGTGTGCGCTCGGCGGTCTCCGGTCGGTCAGACGCCCTTGGGAGCCGCCTGCTGGACCACCTCGAAGGACCACAGGGTCGAGCCGGAGGCAGCGGGCTTCGGCCGCTCGCCCTCGGCGCCGCCCTGGTGGGCCGCCTTCATCGGGCCCTCCATCCAGGCCTGGAAGGACTCCTCGTCCCGCCAGCGCGTGTACACGAGGTACTGGTCGGTCCCCTCGACCGGCCGCAGCAGCTCGAACCACTCGAACCCGTCGGAGTTCTCCACGGCGTGGGCCCGCGAGGCGAACCGCTTCTCCAGGACCTCCCGCTGCTCGGCGGGAACGGTCAGCACATTGATCTTCACGACGCTCATGCACCCATCCTCGCCCACGGCCGCCGCGGGAGCCGTCCCGGCTCTGGGGACAACGTCTTGGGTTGCCGATCCGTCGCCGGGACACGCCGGCTCTGGGGGCAACGCCTTGGATTGCCGATCCGTCGCCGGGACGTCTTGGGTTTGCCGATCCGTCGCAGGGGACACGCCGGCCCTGCGGGCGGCCGGTGCCGGATCCCCGAGCGAGCGGCGCCGGGTCCCCGAGGGGCAGTGCCAAGGCCCCGAGCGGGCGGTGCCGGGTCCCGCGGCGGCAACGCGCCCGCGCTGCGCCGGGCCGCAGGGCAGCCCAGCCAAGCCGGCCCGGTCCCGCGGACAGCGCGCGGGCAGCCCCACCCCGGGCGCTCGGCGCGCGCAGGCCACCCCCCGCCTGCGGGAACCACGGCCCACGCTGCCCCGATCCCGCGGCCAGCGTGCCCGGCTGTCCCCGCCTCTGCGGACGGCGTGGCAGCGCGCAGGCCACCCCACCCGGGCGGACGGCGCGCGCAAGCCACCCCATCCCTGCGAGAAACAGGGCGCGCTGCCCCGACTCCGCGGGCAGCATGCCCGGCTGGCCCCACCCCGGCGGACAGCGCACCCAAGCCACCCGCCCGCACGACCTTCCCCGACCCGGCGACGAGCGCGTTCCCCGGAGGGGGCCTGCCGCCAGGCCGCCCGCCCTGCGGGCAGCACGGCCCACGCTGCCCCGATCCCGCGGCCAGCGTGCCCGGCTGTCCCCACCCCGGCGGACAGCGCACGCAAGCCGGCCACCCGGACGACCAACCCGCAGGCGCTTCCCGGGCCCGGCGACCAGCGCCCACCGGCAGCGTGCCCGGCCTTCCCTGCCCCGGCGACCAGCCCGCACGAGCTTCCCCACCCCGGCCATCAGCGCGCCCCCGGGGCTGCCCCAGGCCCCCGCCCGCGGGCGACACGGCCCACGCTGCCCCGACCCCATGGGCGGCGTGCCCGGGCTGTCCCGGCCCGGCGGACGCCCCGGCCCGGCGGACAGCGCATACAAGCCATCCCGCCCCGGCGAGCAGCGCGTCCTCTGGGCGGTGTGCCCGGCTGGCCCCGTCGCGCGGGGCGCGCGTCCGGGCTGCTGTCGGTGCTCCCGGGGCTGTCCCCCTGCCTCGAACGCGTGCATGATTGCGGGGTTGTTGCCGACGGGGCGGGTGAGGTGGACCGGTGCGCGTGCGAAGAGGGACGCTGTCCGCGGCGGTCACCGGCTGTCTCCTCCTGCTCGCCGCCTGCTCCTCCGCCTCTGAGGACAGCCCCACGCCGGTCCGGGCGGCCCCGGCCACGGCCCCCCTGCCGGTCCCGCGCGGCACCGGCAGCAAGGTCGCCGACGACTTCAACGGCGACGGCCACCGCGACCTCGTCCTCAACGACCTCGCCAAGACCCAGCCGCACACCGACGACCCCGGCATCGGCATCGTCTACGGCAGCGCGCACGGCCTCGTACCGGGCGCCCGGCAGCTGCTCGCCCCGCGCACCCACGCCGCCCGGGCCGGCGGTGAGCTGCCCGCGCTGTTCGAGGCGGAGGCGTCCTGCGACCTGGACGGCGACGGCTTCACCGACCTCGTCGTCTCCACCGACCCGCCCTACGACGGCCAGGGGCAGCCACCGGTGCCGTTGCAACTGCTCTTCGGCTCGCCCGGCGGCCTGACCGGACGGGGCGTCGTACTCGCCGTCCCGGCGCGCGCCCGGGCCGGCAACGACTGGCCCGACCAGCCCGTGTGCGGCGACTTCGACGGCGACGGCCACACCGACCTCGCGCTGCACGCCACGGGCGGCAAGCTGAGCTTCCTGCGCGGCCCGTTCACCCGGACGGGCGCCCCGCGCGCCGCCGCCGCGCCGATCCAGGCCCCCGGCAACGTGCCCACCGGTCCCGCCGCCGACGTCGACCGCGACGGCTACGACGACCTCGTCGTCCGTACGGCGGAACGGTCCGGCACGTCCGCGGTGGTCCTCGGCGGCCCCGACGGCCCGACCCGCACCGGCGCGGTGCTGCCGGCCGGCATCGATGTGGCCCTGGGCCGCTTCGGCCGGGGCAAGGCGCTGGACGCGGCGATCGGCACGATGGGCGGCACGGCGCTGCGCTACGACCTGCCCGGCACCCACCGCGCCACCCTCGACTCCCCCGGCACGGTGCTCGACGCCGCCGACTTCGACGGCGACGGCCTGAGCGAGCTGGTCTCCAGCGGCTCCCGGCTGAAGGTCTTCCGGGGCCGCCCGGCGGGCCTGTCGGCACGGGAGATGGTCATCGTGCAGCCCGCGGCGCACGGCACGGCCCGGGTGATCGCCGCCGGTGACTTCGACGGCGACGGCAGGGCGGACCTGGCCGTACGGACGTACCGGAGCGAGACGCAGGACACGGTGACGGTGTATCCGGGGGCACGGCAGGGGCTGGTGTCGGCACAGCCGGCGGTGACGTTCTCGACACGGGAGTTCCTGCCGCCGGCGTGAGGGACGAGCGGCGGCAGGTTGAGTCACCGGCCCCGGAACCGTCCCTGAAAGGGCCCCGAAGTCCCCGGCGTTGGACCCTTAGGGGATGTCACAGCTCGGCCGCAAACCCCCGCCGGGGACTCGGCCGTGGGCACGTCACTCTGCGGAACCAGGTACGTTCGATGACGTGGCTGGATTCAGGATCGGACGCGGCGGCCGGGACGGCCGTGCCCCGCAAGCGCGACCGCAACACCCCCCGTACGGACAGCAGGCGCCGCAGGGACCGTCGTACGGCTACCCGCAGGCGCCCCCACCGGGCGGCGCGGGCGGCCCGGCGTCGCCGTGGCCGCAGGCCGGCGCTCACCCGCCGCAGGGCGAGCCGGAGTACTTCGGCGGCCCGGGCGGCGGCTACGGCCCCGGCCCGGCGGACCCGTACGCGGCGAACCAGCCCGGACACACCCAGGCCTTCTCCATCGACGAGCAGGCGCGCTACGACGAGGGCTACACGCAGGGCGGCACCTACCAGGCCGGCGCGGCGGCCCCGGCCGGCCCGATCGGACCGCGGCTGCACTGGAAGGACCTGCTGAAGGGGATCGTGCTGTCCCCGAACCAGACGTTCCTGCGGATGCGGGACTACGCGATGTGGGGCCCGGCCCTGATCGTGACGTTCCTCTACGGCCTGCTGGCCGTCTTCGGCTTCGACGGCGCCCGCCAGGACGCGATCAACGCCACCCTCTCCAACGCCATCCCGATCGTGCTGACGACGGCGGTGGCGATGGTGATCTCGTCCTTCGTGCTGGGCGCGGTCACCCACACGCTGGCCCGCCAGCTCGGCGGCGACGGCGCGTGGCAGCCCACGGTCGGCCTGTCCATGCTGATCATGGCCCTGACGGACGCGCCGCGTCTGGTCGTCGCGATGTTCGCGGGCGGCGACGCGCCGTTCGTGCAGGTCCTGGGCTGGGCGACGTGGGTCGCGGGCGGCGCGCTGCTCACCCTGATGGTGAGCCGCTCGCACGACCTTCCGTGGCCGAAGGCACTGGGCGCGTCGGCGATCCAGCTGATCGCGCTGCTGTCGATCGTGAAGCTGGGCACGTTCTAGGCGCTTCCGGCGCGCGAAAGGCCCCCGGCGTCACAGCCGGGGGCCTTTCGCTTCCGCTTGCGCGGCGACGCGTGTGACGGGGGTCAGGCGTCGAGGACCTGACCCTCGCGCTTCACGACGGGCGGCTCGACGCTCCACGGGAAGTTGATCCAGTCGTCGGTGCGCTTCCAGACGTACTCGCACTTCACGAGGGACTGCGGCTTCTCGTAGATGACCGCGGAGCGGACCTCGGCGACATGGTCGAGGCAGAAGTCATGGACGAGCTTGAGCGTCTTGCCGGTGTCGGCGACGTCGTCCGCGATCAGCACCTTCTTGTCGGTGAAGTCGATCGCGTTCGGCACCGGGGCGAGCATGACGGGCATCTCGAGGGTGGTGCCGACGCCGGTGTAGAACTCCACGTTGACCAGGTGGATGTTCTTGCAGTCGAGGGCGTAGGCGAGACCGCCGGCGACGAAGACGCCGCCCCGGGCGATGCTCAGCACCACATCGGGCCGGTAGCCGTCGTCGGCGATGGTCTGCGCGAGCTCGCGCACGGCCTTGCCGAACAGTTCGTAGGTCAGATTCTCACGCACGTCACTCATGCTCGCGCTCACACCTGCGTCCGATGGAAGTTGAGGTAGGACCGGGAGGCGGTGGGGCCGCGCTGCCCCTGGTAGCGCGATCCGTACCGCTCGGCCCCGTAGGGGAACTCGGCGGGCGAGCTGAGCCGGAACATGCACAGCTGGCCGATCTTCATCCCCGGCCACAGCTTGATCGGCAGGGTGGCGAGGTTGGACAGCTCCAGCGTGACGTGCCCGGAGAAGCCGGGGTCGATGAACCCGGCGGTGGAGTGGGTGACGAGCCCGAGCCGCCCGAGCGAGCTCTTCCCCTCGAGCCGGGAGGCGATGTCGTCCGGGAGGGTGATCACCTCGTACGTGCTGGCCAGCACGAACTCACCGGGATGCAGGATGAACGGCTCGTCGCCCTCGGGCTCGACCAGCCGGGTCAGGTCGGCCTGCTCGACGGCGGGGTCGATGTGCGGGTACCGGTGGTTCTCGAACACCCGGAAATAACGGTCCAGCCGGACGTCGATGCTCGACGGCTGCACCATGTCTGTGTCGTAGGGATCGATGCGGACCCGCCCGGCATCGATCTCGGCCCGGATGTCCTTGTCTGAGAGAAGCACGTAGCGAGGATACGCAAGGCGTGCGGAGCCCCCCAATCGTGAGGGTCCCGCACGCCGACGACGATCTCTCCCGCGGTTCCGCTACGGCCTCCGGCCGCTGCCGCTTGTCTCCGCTGCCGCCTGTCTCCGCTACCGCTTCTCGACGAGGGTGACCGGCACCACGCTGCGGAGCCGGGCACACCGGGGACACCGGACGAGGCGTCCGGGACCGAGTCGCTCGGCCTGCTGCATCGGGAACGAAGCGGCGGTGAACACGTGCCCGTCGGCACAACGGACGAGGGTGCGCTCCATCAAGTCCTGAAGTCCCTTCCCCAAAGAGCCGCGTCGGGCTGGACTGCCCTGACGACGAGGCCACACATTACGGGATGAAAGGGACGGCCCTCCAGGCGGCACTCCGACCCCGCGCAGCCCCTCCGGCACGCCTCCACCGTACGCCCCAACTCCGGTCCCCCGCAGCCGCATACCCCGCCCCCACGAACACACGCAGGCCCCCGTCCATGAACACCGGGGGCCTGGCATGAGGTACAGTGGGCGACGGTTCCGACACCACCCGACTCGGGAGGCCGTCGGCAACTTACGCGGGTGTAGTTTAATGGTAGAACATCAGCTTCCCAAGCTGAGAGCGCGAGTTCGATTCTCGTCACCCGCTCCATGAAGAAGGCCCAGGTCGAAGGCCCGGGCCTTTTTGCTGTCCTCGGTCATCACTCGCCGCGGGCCGGATTCGTACCGGGAGCGCCGTCGTTACGAAGATCAGCGCTCCCGACCCGCAACGATCTTCTGCTGTGCGCGTCAACAGCAGAGGACCTGTGCCGCTGCCTCGCGGAAGTCGCCGGCGGCGAGTGCCTTGGCCGGGATCGTGAAATACAACGTTCCGGCGTCACCCCAACCCCATCCGAGCTCCGTGTCCTCGGCGAGCTGGAGCAGATGGACGGCCGCGCCGTCGGCGTCGCGGGACGACACCTGCAGCGTGTGCGAGGTGTCCGGCCATCCGAAGGCACAGTGACTGCCAGCGGTGTTTCCATCGAGATCTCCCATCTCGCTGAGGATCAGCGATGCCGCTCCCCAGTGCTGGTCCCGGTCGAACTCCACGTCGTCGTCCTCGACGTCCCAGCAGTCCGGGAGCATGGTCACCTCAGCCGCGTGGACCGGCGTCGCGGCGTAACTTCTCGCTGGTCGGGGGGCCGTCACCATGACTGCCCGTGCCGGGTCGGCGGGGATGACACGACACATCCCGGATCCGGAGAGGTCCAGTTCGCGGTACTCCTCGTACGGCACGTCCGGATCCAGGTAGAAGAAGTTGAGCAGCCCAGGCCGTACGGGCAGTTCCGTGCCCAGCCAGCCGGCGAGGGCATCCGTGTCCAGCACGGCGTGCAGGGACAGCGGAACACCGTGGTGTTCGGGCCAGAGAGTCTCCGGCGCGAGGACGGCAGGACCCCCGAGCCGACACCGACCGGTTGCCTGGGCCTCATCGGTTGAGCGGATCAGCCGAAAGCCGCGGCGTGCCATGGCAGCGAACTGCCGACCGGCCCTCTCACCGAGCCGCCGGCGGCACACGTCGTTCAGACTGCCAGGATCATCGAACTGCATGTCAGGATCTTGTCAACCCCTGACTGACCCCGGCTACCGGCACGCCCCGGACCCGGTTGCCTGTGGGCAGCCGTCCGTGCCGTTCCGCAGGAGCGTCAGGACACGCCCAGGAAGCGGAGTACCGCGAGGACCCTTCGGTGGTCCGCGTCCGCTTTCGGCAGGTCGAGCTTGGTGAAGATGCTGTTGATGTGTTTGGCCACCGCGCTCTCGCTGATCACCAGCGCCTCGGCCGTTCCGGCGTTGGAGCGGCCGCTCGCCATCAGCTCCAGTACCTCGCGTTCCCGGGGGGTGAGCCGGTCCAGCGGATCGCTGTGGCGGCGCACCAGCAACTGGGAGACGACCTGGGGGTCGAGGACGGTGCCGCCGGCCGCCACCCGGCGCAGCGCGTCGGCGAACTCCTCGACGTCCGCCACCCGTTGTTTGAGGAGGTAGCCGATCCCCGAAGTGTGCGAGGACAGCAGGTCGGCCGCGTAGCGTTCCTCGACGTACTGCGAGAGCAGCAGGACCGCTGTCGTCGGCGACTGGCGTTTGATGACCAGCGCCGCCCGTACGCCCTCGTCCGTGAAGCCGGGAGGCATACGGACGTCCACGACCGCGATGTCCGGTCGGTGTTCCTCGACCGCCGACAACAACGCCTCGGCGTCCCCGGCTTCGGCGACCACCTCGAACCCGGCCATCTCCAGGACCTTGACCACGCCGATCCGCAGCAGCACGGAATCCTCGGCGATCACGGCGCGCACGGCAGCTCCACGGTCATCACGGTCGGCCCCCCGACGGGGCTGTCGACGGACAGGGTGCCATCCACCGCGGCGACCCGCTTGGCCAGCCCCGTCAACCCGCTCCCGCCGGCCGGATCGGCGCCGCCCACACCGTCGTCGCTGATGACGACCAGCAGCGTCGGCCCGAACCGTTCCACGGTGACCTCGGCCCTGGACGCCTCGGCGTGCTTCACCACGTTCGTCAGCGCTTCGGAGACGACGAAGTAGGCGACGGCCTCGATCGTGGGCGAGGGACGCGACGGCAGGTCCACCGTCACCCGGACCGGAATGGGTGCCCTGCCCGCGACGCCCGAGATCGCGGCGTCCAGGCCGCGGTCCTCCAGAACGGCCGGGTGCAGCCCGCGCACCAGACCGCTCAGCTCCTCTATCGCCTCCTTCGCCTCCCGGTGCGCCTCGTCGATCACGCGGCGGGCGTCCTCGGGCAGGTCGCCGAGCGTCGCCCTGGCCAGCCCCAGGTTGACCGCCAGGGAGACCAGCCTCTGCTGAGCGCCGTCGTGCAGGTCGCGCTCGATACGGCGCCGTTCGGCGTCGACGGCGTCCACCAGGCCCGCCCTGCTTTCGGTCAGGTCATCGACCCGGCGTGCCAACTGCTCCTCGCGGCTGGGCCCGAGCAGGACGGTCGCGATGCGGGTGTCGAGCCGAGCGAGGGCCCCCGACATCCATGCCGCCGCGTACAGCAGAGCCATGCCCGCCACGGTGAGACAGGCCGCCCAGGTGTTGTAGCCGGGGTGATCGACGCGCCAGTCGAGGGGCACCAGCCAGAGCCACCCGTAGACCGAGACGGCCGCACCGGCCGCGATCCACAACAGGAGGACGAGGGCCGCCGCGAGCGCCAGGAGCGGCCCGTCCAGCAGGTGGTACATGAGCTGGCGCCGTCCCGCCGGGCTGCGGATCCACGCGAGCGGCCCGGGCCGGCGCCCCGCGTGGGGGGAGGGGATGTCCACACCGAGCCGGGTCCGGAAACGGCCGTGCTGCGCCGCGGTCATGAGCGGCCCGGCCAGCGCTACAGCGGCCAACGGGACGAAGACCGCGAGCAGGACGGCCCACATCGCGACCGGCACGAAGAGCATCCAGGGCAGCGCCAGCACGAACAGCACCCCGAGCTGGATCAGGACGCCTGTGGCGAGAAACGCGACCAGGCGTCCGGCTCCTCGGAACGGCCGCAGGATCACGCGCCGCAGACGGGCAGTTGCAGGCATGGGGAGACGGTATGTGCCGAGGTCGGGAGTGATCCATGGCGTAGGTGTCCGCTCCGGGGGTGCACCTGGTGCCACCACGGAACGGGCACACGCGTTACTGACGGCGACCGCCGCGCTGCACAGGCTTGAAGCCGTGAGCAAGAGCCGAGAACGCGAGGAGGCCGACCCCATGAGCGCGCCGAGTGACCGTCGACCGCAGGATGCCGCGCGCCGGTCCGCCACCGGCGGCAGGACGCGCCGCCGGTGGCGGACGGAGCACGTCCTGGTCGTCTGCGGGCTGGGCCTGCTGCCCTGGCTGGTCGTTCTGGCCGACGGCCTGCCCGGCGTCACGGGGCCCGCACACCGGCCTCTCGTCTGGATCGGGCTGGATGCCCTGGAGGCCCTGGGGCTGATCACCACGGGGCTGCTGGCCGGCCGCGGCCACCGCATGCACCCGCTCACGGCGACCGCCACCGCGACGCTGCTGGTGGCCGACGCCTGGTTCGACACGATGACGGCGGCGCCGGGCGCGGATCGGGTGTCCTCGGTGGCGATGGCCTTCGGCGCGGAGCTGCCGCTGGCGGTGGCCTGCGTCGTACTGGCGGCTCGGGGGCTCTCCCGCCTCGTGCCCCAGGGACCGCCTCCCGGCCCGGCGCCTGGTGCGCGTGTGGCCTTCGTCTCCCTGCCGGTGGTCCGGCGGCCCTCACCGGTTCCCCGCCCGCCGATGCCGGTGGCGGCCGGGTACGGGCCTTCGTACTAGGTCACAGCGGTGTGCGCGGAAACGGCCGACGGCAACACTGCACCCCGGCGAATCAATATCTGTAGTCGCGACGTGAGAAATCGATGCGACGCACCACAACTATTCCTGCCACCACAGAGCGGCACGGATTTGTCCACCACGCAGGGCCGACGTCCACGTGCTACTGTCGTCATCAGTTGCAGGTGTGGTTGCCAGACGGTTTTTCCGACGGCTGATCATCACGGCGACACGGAATGCGCACAGGGTGCATTCCTGACACCGTTCCCGAAGGAGAAACACAATGGCTACTGGCACCGTGAAGTGGTTCAACGCGGAAAAGGGCTTCGGCTTCATCGAGCAGGACGGCGGCGGCCCCGACGTCTTCGCCCACTACTCGAACATCGCCACCCAGGGCTTCCGCGAGCTGCTCGAAGGCCAGAAGGTGTCGTTCGACATCGCGCAGGGCCAGAAGGGCCCGACGGCCGAGAACATCGTTCCCGCCTGACGCACCGGCGCACAACGTCGCAGCTGGGGCCCGCACCTTGGGGTGCGGGCCCCAGCTCGCTTTTTTTCCAGGGTGATACGACCGAGGTTTGTACGACCAAATTCTGTACGACCGAGGTTTGTCCGACCGAGGTTGTTCGACCCTGCTTTTTCGGCCCGTTCTCGCGATTCTCTGCGCTCATCATTCTGCTGCGGAAACTCCTTGATACGCGCCCGCATCGAGGAAGGTTCCGCATGAACCGCACAGGTACGACTCGTACACGCACCAATCGCACATCCGACCGCTTCGGAGGAAGTGGCGCCCCGAGCCGCTCCGGCGCGCCGCGCCGCTCAGGCGGATACGGAAACCGGCAGCCCGCGCGGGGCGATTTCGCGCTGCCGAAGACGATCACTCCCGCGTTGCCCGCCGTCGAGTCGTTCGCCGATCTCGACATGCCGGCGCCGTTGCTGGCCACGCTCGGCCACGAAGGCGTGAGCGTGCCGTTCCCGATCCAGGCGGCGACCCTGCCGAACTCGCTGGCCGGCCGTGACGTCCTCGGCCGCGGCCGCACCGGCTCGGGCAAGACCCTCGCCTTCGGCCTGGCGGTACTGGCCCGCACGGCGGGCCGGCGCGCCGAGCCGCGGCGGCCACTCGCACTGGTCCTCGTCCCCACGCGTGAGCTGGCCCAGCAGGTCACCGACGCGCTCGCTCCCTACGCCCGCTCAGTGAGCCTGCGGCTCGCCACCGTGGTCGGCGGCATGTCCATCGGCCGGCAGGCCGGGGCGCTGCGAGCCGGCGCGGAAGTCGTCGTCGCCACGCCCGGCCGGCTCAAGGACCTCATCGACCGCGGTGACTGCCGCCTCGACGACGTCGCCATCACGGTTCTCGACGAGGCCGACCAGATGACCGACATGGGCTTCATGCCCCAGGTCACCGCCCTGCTCGACCAGGTACGCCCCGACGGCCAGCGGCTGCTGTTCTCCGCCACCCTCGACCGCAACGTCGACCTGCTGGTCCGCCGCTACCTCACCGACCCGGTGGTCCACTCCGTCGACCCCTCGGCCGGCGCCGTCACCACGATGGAGCACCACGTGCTCCACGTGCACGACGCGGACAAGCACCGCACGACCACCGAGATCGCGGCCCGCGACGGCCGGGTCATCATGTTCCTGGACACCAAGCACGCCGTGGACCGGCTGACCAAGCACCTCCTGGACAGCGGTGTACGCGCCGCGGCCCTGCACGGGGGCCGCTCCCAGCCGCAGCGCACCCGGACCCTGGCCCAGTTCAAGGACGGTCACGTCACCGTGCTGGTGGCGACCAACGTCGCCGCCCGCGGCATCCACGTCGACGACCTCGACCTCGTCGTCAACGTCGATCCGCCGAGCGACCACAAGGACTACCTGCACCGCGGCGGCCGCACCGCCCGTGCCGGGGAGTCCGGAAGCGTCGTCACCCTCGTCACCCCCGGCCAGCGCCGTGGCATGAGCCGGCTGATGGCTTCGGCGGGCATCACCCCGCGCATCACCCCGGTGCGCTCGGGCGAGGCGGAACTGAGCCGCATCACCGGCGCCCAGGCGCCCTCGGGCATCCCCGTGGTCATCACCGTGCCCGCCGTGGAGCGTCCCCGCCGCGCGTCGTCGTCCCGGGGCCGTCGGGGCCACACCAGCCAGGGGCGACCCGTCGGCGCGGGGGTACGCCGCAGGGCGCAGCGGCGGCCCGGGAACGACTCGGCCGCGTAGTCCGGCAGCGCTCCGGGGGCCCCGTGACCTCCCCGGAGCCGGCGTGACCCCCCTGGAGCCCCGTGGCCTCCCTGGAGCCCCGTGGCCTCCCGGAGCCGCAGTGGTCTCCGGGGTCGCCCGGGCCCATCGAGCCGACCAGCCCTCACCGAAGGAGACACTCTTGACGTCAGCGCGGACGCACGACCGTATGCCGGATTCCTCCGCCGTGACCGTGGCCGGCGACACCGAGAGGCATGGGCCTCGGGTGTCGGACGACATGACCGTCGAGGTGGCCCTGGCCGTCATGGCGGGTGCCCGGGTCGAGTACCTGACCGTGTGCGACGAGGACGACCAGAGCACGGGACTGATCACCCTGGTCCGGCTCGCCGGTCTCCGGGACAGCTCCGCGTACACGGACCGCATCCGTCTGCGCGACGTCCTCGACGGACCGCTGCCCTCACCGGGCTGCCGCACGGGTGCCGTCGGTGAGTACGGCCGGATGCCGGGCGTCCTCGCCCTCTCGCGCTGATCCGCCTCGCCGCCCGTTCCCCTTCGCCCCGCGACTTCCCCCGGCGACTTCTGTGCGAGCTGTCCCCCGCGAACCCTCCCCGCGACCTCTCCCCTGTGAGGCATCATGCGCTGTGTCATCGCCCGGTACCCGTTCGACCTGACCAGGACCGGGGTGCTGGCCTCGATGAAGGGCGTCAGGCCCGGGCTCGTCACGGGTGAGTCCGTGACCATCGGCCGCCGTCGCTACCCCGTCAAGCAGGTGGGCCAGGTCATCACACGACAGGACCCGCGTGATTTCACCGCCGGTGAAGTCGTCCGGGCCATGACGCGCCTCGGCTTCACCTGCCACGACCGCGCGGAGGCGGTGGCCGTGAGCGGTGGCGCCGAGGTCCGGCTCGCGTCGGCCCTGCTCGGCGGTGCCGGCCCCGTGGCCATGTGAGTACGGGCGGGAAACCGCCCTCGGGATCCCGGTGGGGGCCCTGCCGACGCGCGTCGGCAGGGCCCCCATCGCTGTGTCCCCGTCCCTGCGCAAACCGCCGGCCGGGCAACGGGGCGCACTCGGCCCGGGCAGCGGAAACAGAAGGTCGGCTCACCGGCAGTGGCGACGGATGGTGTTGAATTTCCCTTGGGGCCCTGGTGCCGTACGGCATCAGGGCCCCTCGACGCGTTGCACAGCGAGGTGACATGACATCGGACAACCCACTGAACGATCGTCTGGACGACGACGACTATCCCGCGTACACGATGGGCCGGGCAGCCGAGATGCTCGGTACCACCCCGGCCTTCCTGCGGGCCATCGGGGAGGCTCGTCTGATCACTCCGCTCCGCTCGGAGGGAGGACATCGCCGGTACTCCCGCTATCAGCTGCGGATCGCCGCGCGCGCCCGGGAGCTCGTCGACAAGGGGACGCCGATCGAGGCCGCGTGCCGCATCGTCATCCTCGAGGACCAGCTCGAGGACGCGCAGCGCATCAACGCCGAGTACCGCCGCGCCGCCGGCGAATCGGCGGGCGGTCCCGGCTCCGGCTCCGGCTCAGGCTCCGGCTGAGCCCCGGCCCGTCGTCCGGGTGCGGCGCCGCTCAGCTCCGGTAGCGGTAGACGATCCGGCCGCGGGTCAGGTCGTACGGGCTGAGGGCCAGGAGCACGCGGTCGAACGGGAGGATCTTGATGTGATGCTTCCGGATCTTCCCGCTGATGTGCGCGAGCACGCGATGCCCGTTCTCCAGTTCCACCCTGAAAGTGGCGTTGCGCAGGCATTCGAGGACGGTGCCCTCGACTTCCACGCCCTTCGTCTGCGTCATCGGCGCACCAGCTCCAGGCAGCCGCCCGAACGCCGGGCGCCGGCGCCCTCGGCCAGCGCGATCGCTGCGGCGTTGGATTCGTCCACCTCGGCCCAGGCGGAGTCGGTCCCGTCCCGGTGCAACGCGTCCAGCGCGTGGGCCAGCAGTGTCCGCCCGATGCCGTGCCCGCGCTCGGCCGCCCGGATCGCGATCAGTCCGATCCGCGCCCGGCGGCGCACCCGCACGACGCGGACCAGGCCGACGTACTCACCGTCGCGGACCGCCACGGCGTGCTTCGACGGGTCCACCGGCAGGGACCCGGCCGGGCAGGGCAGCACCTCGGCCGGCATGGTGTGCCAGCCGACGGTGGCCTCGACCTCCTCGCGGACTGCGCGGTCCAGCGTGCGCAGCAGGCTCTCGTCGGCCTCGCCGGCGGGCAGGATCGTCACATCCGGCGCCGGTCGCCGCGCGCCGAGTCCGGTGTCGCGCCCGTCGGTGGGCAGGACGTACTCCCGCTCACGGCGTCCGACGGTGAAACCGAGCCGCTCCCAGCGGGACCTCAGCTCGTGGTCGTCCTCGCCGACCACGGTGTGGAGCGGCTCGGGGAGGTCGGCCAGCATCACGGCGGCGAGCTGGTCGAAGACCGGGTCCTGCCATACGTCGATGCTGAGGAAGAGCCGCCCGTCGGGCCGGTGCGAGACATCGCCGTGGCCGACGACACGGTCGTCCGCCACTGCCTCCCATCGCGCCTGGTCGACCCGCGTGATCGTCACAGTGTTCATAGGTGTTCGCCTTCCAGGAGTGCCTTGTGGGGGAGGCGCTCCCGACGACACCCGGGTCAGTCGCACACCGTGACGGAAAGGGGGAGCACCCACCTCGATACAGCGTTCATGGGTGTCACCTCCTTCGGCGCAGTCACGGTCAACCGCAAGCTAGCAGCTCGTTCCTCGGGCCGCCCATGCCTTTTTCGACCGGGGGCTCAGTCGCCCGGGCGGGTCGTGCGCAGTTCTTCCGCCGCCGCCTGGTAAGCCGCGGTGGACCGGGTGAAGTAGTCGAAGAGCACGGCCAGTTGTTCCGGGTCGTAGCCGCGGAGGATCTCGCCGATCTTCTGGCGTGCCGGGGCCATGACGCGGTCGAGGTCGGCCGGTTCGCCCACCGGTTCGACGACGACCTTGCGGCGGTCGCCGGGGTCGGGGACGCGGCGGACGTAGCCGGCCTGTTCCAGTCTGTCGATCAGGCGGGTCGTGGGACCGGTCGTCAGGCCGGTGCGTTCGGCCAGCCGGCCGGGGGACATCGGGCCCGACAGCTGAAGGATGTTCAGCGCGTAGAGGTCGGTGGCACCCAGGTCGCACGCCCTGGCGCCGGCGTGCCCGTGCAGCATCACGGCGCTCAGGTACCGGCGGTAGACCTCGCTCGCATCGGATCGCATCGACGGCGTTGACACGGTTCCTTCCTTTCCCTAATCTCTTCCTAAGAGAAGAGACATCTTCGGAGAAGATACTTCTATCGTGAAGCTACCACGTCCTGCACATCCACGAACCGGAGGCAGAGAAGTGACGACCCCTACCCCTGTCGAGCCCCTCCAGCCCTCCCGCGACAGCGATGTCGCCGCGATCCGTTCCCTTCTCGACGAGAGCAGCGCGGCATGGAGTCGCGGTGACGGAGGCGCATACGGCCGGTGCTTCACCGACGACGCGACCGACGTCACCTTCGTGGGCACCGTCTACCACGGCGGCGAGGAGATCGGCCGCGCCCACCAGGCCCTCTTCGACGCGTTCCTCAAGGGCACCCGGCTGACCCTGGACATCACCGACATCCGCTTCTACGGGACCGGCACCGCGGTCGTCGTCACCCGCGGCGACGTCGGCAAGGGGCGGCCGAAGCGGCTCGGCAAGCTCGCCACCTACACGGTCGTGCGCGACGGCGACGGCCGGTGGCGGATCGCCGCCGTTCAGAAGACCCGGCGCAAGCCGCTGATGGAGGCCGTCTCCTTCCGGTTCCAGCCCGCCACGCGGCCCTCGGCACGGTGACGACGCGGACCGCGCGGACACGCGAAGGCCGGTTCCGGGATCCGCCGCAGACCGCCCTGGTGACGGGGGAGAGCGCCGGGATCGGGCCGCTCGGGGATCGGCGCGCCCGGGAAAGGGGACTGCTGCCGCGGGCTTGGAAGACGCGAAATATTCCCGTATCGGCGCACGGAGGGGAATTATTTTTTTCCCTGCGGGGGCGATTGCGGCATGGTAGTGTCGACGTCAGTTGCAGTTGTGGTTGCCGGGAGTTTTTTTCCTGCGGGGTGATCATCACGGCGACCGGAGCCGCGCAGGGCGGCTTCGAACACCGTCCCGAAGGAGAAAAAAATGGCGACCGGTACTGTCAAGTGGTTCAACGCGGAAAAGGGCTTCGGCTTCATCGAGCAGGACGGCGGCGGCGCGGACGTCTTCGCCCACTACTCGAACATCGCCACCCAGGGCTTCCGCGAGCTGCAGGAGGGCCAGAAGGTGACGTTCGACGTCGGTCAGGGCCAGAAGGGCCCGACGGCCGAGAACATCGTCCCCGCCTGACCTGCGCACCATCGCGTACTAGAGGTTGTCCCGTAACTGCTGGCCAGAGGTGAGATGATCTTGCCGTGGCTGGTGTGATCACGGCGTCGGAGCCCTCCTGGATAGGTCCGTTC
>NZ_JBVJPV010000016.1:0-112810 GCF_055609245.1 Streptomyces sp. NPDC036813
CGGACCTATCCAGGAGGGCTCCGACGCCGTGATCACACCAGCCACGGCAAGATCATCTCACCTCTGGCCAGCAGTTACGGGACAACCTCTAGGACTTCCCGACCAAGGCTTCAGTAGCTCTGATTCTCGCCCGCGAGGGTACGCCGCGGCCCCTGCTCGGGCGCGATGGCGGCCTCCGTCTTGAGGACCTCGGCGCGGGTGTTGCAGCCATCCTTGTCGGCATTCACCCAGTGCTCGAAGGCGTCGCGCTGGTGGCCGGGGCGGTCCTCCGCGGCGATGGGCGGCTGGGCCAGGACGTCCCGCACGGCCGCGGTGAGCGTTTCACCACTCGGGCGGCCTCTACACAATCACGATCTCCAGGCCGTGCCGGCCGACGCGGCCCGGGTCGGCCGCCTGAGCCACGGGCAGGCACGGCTCGCTGTCCCACACCGTGACCTTCACCGCGCCTTCACGGACCTGCAGGGTCAGAAGCCATGGTACGGGAGCGTGTTTACGGGCATTGGTCACCAGCACCAGCTGGACCGCACCCTTGGCGCTGTCGGACACGGGCACCCCATGCACGGCCAGCGGTCAGTCAGGCCCTGGCGTTCCTGGCGGCCGGTCTGGTGAGCGCGTACGGCGAGGTGTGGCCCCGGTGGACCCTGTGGTTGCGCGGGCCGCCGGGCGCCGATCCTCGCAGCGGTCATCCCAGCCGGCCTCGGCGCGACGTCGCAGGCCACCCCGCCCTCCCTATGCAGCGGGTACTCCGTGACGTTGGGACCCAGTTGCCGACGAATGGCACAAAGCCATCGGACCTGGCCGGATCGCCACAGCCCTGGCCCTGCTCGACCTCACCCACGTGCAGTTCGTGCTGCTCGCCTGCACCTGGTGCTGCGACCACGGGGCTTGGGCAGAGATCGCATCACGGTGGACCCACATGGGTCAACGCTTGCGTTGAACAGTCGTTATGTGCGGTTCGCCGTGGCAGAGTCTGTGCGTGTTGAGGGGCGTGCCATGCCAGCTGCCCCATGAGTGCAGCAAACCGGGGATACGTCATGAGTGACGCACGAGGCGGCTCGGGCCGGAGCGCAGCCCGGAGTGCCCTGGACGGTGCTCCGTCCCGTAGGTCCCCAGCGGATCAGAGGCGGGGCGTCGGAGACGACCCGGCCTCGGGCCACCTGGGCAGCGGGCAGTGCCGTCCTTCCGACGAGGGCGGCATCGCCGCCATCCCACCCGCATGACATCCGCCGAGCAGCGCGCCGAGGGCGCGGGACCGTTCACCACCCGGCTCACCTGGCAGCCGCCCAACGGCGGCACCGCCGTCTGGGAGTCGCGGCCCGCCCGCCGACGCGGCACCCTCGCGGTCCGTCCGCCCGGGACACCGGCCGGACGGAACATCAGCGTCAACGACCTCGTGCTGGGCCGCCTGCGCAGGCTCAACGCCATCGCTGCGACCGCCTTCATCATGGGCGGCGCGCTCTTCGCGGCCGGTGCCGGTGTCGCACAGTTCGGCCCCGGCGACGCCACCGCGTGCGCCTCCATCTACTTCGCCGGCGGCCTCTTCTTCAACACCGGCGGATACGTCTCCCTGCTCCAGGTCGTCAACGCGCCACGCCACGAGCCCGGTGGCGAAGGCCGCCTGGTCACCCGCGACTGGCGCTGGTGGAGTTACGAGCCGGGGCGGGTGGACTGGCTGAGCACCTTCGTGCTCTTCGCCGGCACGCTGGTGTTCGCCGTGAACCTGCTGGACTCCTTTCTGCAGGGGCTGAGTGTCCAGCAGATCAACCGGTTGATCTGGGCACCGGACGTGATCGGCTGCGTGTTGTTCCTGATCTCCGGACACCTCGCTTTCATGGAGATATGCCACCGCGGATGGCCCTGCCTGCGCCGCCGCAGCCTCGGCTGGTGGATCGTCGCCGTGAACCAGCTCGGCTCCGTCCTCTTCATGATCTCGGCACTCGCTGCCTACACCCGCCCCGCCACCAGCAGCCTGATCAACACCGACATCGCCAACTGGGGCACTCTGCTCGGCGCTGGATGCTTCTTGGTAGGCGGCCTCCTCCAGCTCGGCGAACACCCCTGACCCGCAAGGACTGGCTCACGGCGATCCCTGTCGGTCCGGCCGGCCGCCACGGGCAGAAGTCACCACGCCCGGCGTAGGGCGTAGGGCGTAGGTACCAGTATCGCGGCGATCCCGTCAGCAGCGCCTGCCCGGCAGTCGGCTTCGAAGCGGGTCTCCAGACCTCGCTGAACGTCGTGCCGCAGGCGAGGGCTGTCGTTCCGGTGGCGGGCCGCCGCTCACATGCACATGGCGGATGAGAGCGACGTCGTCGGCCGCGCCGCCTGCGACACCAGCCGGGCCAGCAAAGCGTCGGCCAGTCCGCCGGGGGGCGACGGCCATGCACTCGGCCAACCCCGAGCACAGGCGTTCAAGGCCCTCGTCGATGTCCTCGCCACGAGGTTCAATGAGCCCGGCGGTAATGACAGAAGGGTGTCCCGCGGTGCAGGGCACGCCGGCGCCTGGGGCAACCGGACCGAGTGCCTGGGTCGTGGCGGACGGGGTCGCCGACGCGGCCCGCGTCGAGAGGTATCAGGCGGAACCGGTCACCGCCGACGCCGACTCCCTGAGCCACCGCCGACGCCGGTGCGTCCCCAGCACCTGGATTTTTAAGGTTCCGGGTGCCGCCGAGAACCCGGAAAGCAATCGATGCGCGCCAGTTGACGGAGATGTCCGCTCAGTCGGTCGCGAAGGCGAAGCTCTGCCACAGTCCGGTGGACCGGACCACCTCGTCCGAGGACTGCTGCGCGAGGTAGTTGCTCTCCCCGCCCTTCGGCACGGTGCAGTTCGGTGTGTTGTACAGGACGATGTTGCTCAGCGTGTAGTTGTCGGCATGGGTCACGCCCTCGGGGAAACGATGGCACCCGCTGGTCGAAGGGTTCGACAGCGTCTGCACGGGTCTGACGCCGCTGCGGACCTTGATCTGACCGGACGCGGTCTCGGTGCAGGCGGTCAGCACGACGCCGAGCAAGGCGATGCCGGTGAGCGCGGCCAGCGGCCGTAAAGCGCGCATCCGTCCTCCAGTGCGGGTCCGCGGGGGCTGACTGCGACGTCGTTCCCTCACCACTATCCGCCACAGGCTGCGAACTCGCCGCCGAGCCGAGCGTGCCACGGTCCGGCCCCTGAATGCCCGCCTCCGTACGCGTTGCCGACCGCAGGCCGACGGTTCGGCCGGCCGTCACGGGTGGTTCGTCAGGAGGACCAGGGTGTCTTCCGGACCGTATCGCGGCGGGTTCCCCTGGGTCACGGGCTCCAGCCGGTGGCCTGGGCGCACCACGAACAACAGGTCGCTGCCGGTGGGCACCGAGTCTCGGGCGGACACGGCGACGATGCTGCCGCCGCCGTGGTGTCTGCGGGCCAGGATGGGGCCCGTCAGATGCGGCCCGAAGAGGACCTCGTCGCCGGTATAGGGGGCCGTCACGCCTTGGCTGTCGGTCTCCGGGCCGACGCGGTACACCGGCCCCTCGACACCGCCGCGCAGGATCGCGGTCGCCAGAACGTTGAAGTCGTCCTCCTCGGTGAGGAGGTACACGCCGGTCACTCCCTCCCACTCGGCGCCGGGCCCGGTGGCGTCGGCCAGCATTCCCCCGGGCGCGACTTCCAGGCCGGCCCGCCGGATGCGGTCGCGTTGCTCGTGCTGCCCTGCCCACATCAGCACCTCCATTCCGGTGGATCGCAACGCCGCTCCGAGGTCGACGACCCACGGGTCTCCGCCGACCAGGAGCGGGCGCGAGCGGGACAGGCGCATCACTCTCAGCAGCCGGGCCACGGGGGCGGCCGTCAGTCCGTAGAGGGTCACGGTGGCGACGATGACGACGAACGTGGCCGGGAGGATCTCGGCTGCTCCGCCGATGTGCTTGGCGACCAGGGCCGAGGTGAAGGTCGACGCGGTGGCGGCCGCGACGATCCCCCGTGGCGCCATCCATCCGACGAAGCACCGCTCGCGTCGCGACAGGTCGGTCCGGGCGGTGCACACCGCGACGACGAGGGGACGCACGACGAGGACCAGAAAGGCCGCCAGCCCCAGCGCGGGCAGCCCCACATGGCGCAGCGACGCGGGGGTGATCGTGGCCGAGATCGAGGTGAAGAGCAGCCCGATGACCAGACTGACCAGAGTCTCGAAGAATTCACGGCGAACGGGAACCTCGATGCGGGCGAGGTTGGCCACCGACAGCCCCATCAGCACGGCGGCGATGAGGCCGGAATCGTCCTGCAGTACGTCGCACGCAGCTGCGACACCGATCACGACGGCCAGCTGGGCCGTGGTGCCGAGCACCGCGCCGGGCCGCACGAAGCGAAACAGCGCCCACAGCACGGCCGCCCCGACCACGCCTCCCCCCACTCCTGTGCCCACGCTGGCCAGGAAGTGCAGGACACCGCGAGATGCCGTGGGCTGTGTACTGGCGTCGACGGCGCGGAAGACGACGGCGCCGAGAATGCCACCGACGGGGTCGATGAGGGAGCCTTCCCACACGAGGATGTGCTGGAGGCGGTCCTCGGGGCGCACGAGGCTGAGCAGAGGGCCTACGACGGTGGGGCCTGACACCACCAGGACGGCACCCAGCGTGATGGCGGCCTCACGGGACATGCTCAGCAGCGGGACGGCGAGGGCGGCGCCGAGGAAGCAGGTGACGGGGACGCCGAGCCAGATCAGACGGGTGACGACCCTGCGGTTGTGTCCTTCCAATCTCGCCAGGTCCAGGCCGAGACCGGCGTCGTAGAGGATCACGGCGACGCCGAGGGACACCAGGGGGGAGAAGGCGGTGCCGAGCAACTGCTGCGGGTCGGCGACATCCATCAGGGCACCGGCTGCGAACCCGGCCGGGAGCATGACGATGAGTGCGGGGATGCGCAGCACGCCGGCCAGCAGCTGAGAGCCGACGGCGAGAACCACCAGCAGGCCCAGGCCCAGCAACACGTCATTCGTCGTCACGAATAGTCCTTGTCTCGGTGCGCTTCCCGTACCCGGCCGCGGCCAGCACGCCGGCCGCCCTCCCCCACGCCCTGTATGACGTCCCGCCGCAACGGCGGCCTGCGCCTACGCATCGTCCCCGGGCAGCCCCGCCGCCCCGGTGTCGGCGTCGGTCAGGGGCTCCAGGACCCCCTGCGTATCGAGGCGGTAAAGAAGCACCACAGCAGGACCCACCAGGACGACGGCGATCAGCGTCACGATCCCCAACCAGCGCAAGGTGTGCGCGGCACCGGCACCATCAGCCACCGTCAGCGAGACCGGCAGCAGATAGGGGCGCTGCGCGAAACCCCAGGCCACCACGGCCAGGGCGACGGTGGCGACCGCTGTGTGCCGTGACCAGCGGTGCGCGCGCACCAGCAGCAGCGCCACGGTCAGCACGCCGAAGCAGGCAGCCAGGACGACCATCAGCAGGCCCGGGCCCCGGGTCAGTCCGTGCCAGACGTAGCGGGCGTCGTCGTGGGTGACGGGCAGGGCGATCACGGCCAGGACCACCACGGCACCGAAGGCGAGCAGGGCCCGCAGCCGGAAGTAGCCGACGAGGTCCTGGGCTGCGAAACGGCGCGCGTCCGCGATCAGGAAGACGGCACCGAGAAAGGCACTGGCCGCGAGGGCGAGCAGGCCCGCGAGCACCGACGTCGGGTTGGCCCAGACGTCGGCGGAGGCCGGCGTATCCGCCGCGACACGCCCCGAGGCGACACCGCCCAGCGCAGAACCGAGGAAGTACGGCGTGATGAGCGAGGCGATCGCGAACGCCGCTCCGTACACGCGCCGTCGCGCCAGGCGCCTGCTCGGCTTGCGCAGCGCGAACCCGGCTCCGCGCAGCACCAGCCCGACGCCCGCGAGCACCAGCGGCAGCCACAGGGCAGTGAACACGGCTTGGAACATCGTGGGGAAGCCGGTCCACATCAGGACGAGTGCGAAGACCAACCAGACGTTGTTGACTTCCCAGACGGGCGCCATGGCGTGGTCGATCAGCCAGCGGGGCCGCTTGCCCCGGTCCGCGCCGCCCGCCAGCAAGTCCCAGAAGCCCGCTCCGTAGTCGGTGCCGCCTCCGCAGGCGTAGGCGGCGATCACCACGACCAGCGCCCAGGCGATGACGTCCGCCATCATCGTGCACCCCCGGAAGGCCGGCCGGGCGAGCCGGTCTCGCCGCCGCCGGGCACGGCTCCGGCCTCGCTTCTGGGCCCGTACGGGGTGTCCATTTCGGGATCGACACCGGCCGCGGCCTCGTCGGCCACACGCCAGCGGGTTCGCATTTTGAGCAGGACCGCCAGGAAGGATGCGAAGACCGCCACGTACACGACGACGACCACGCCGAGCACGGCCCAGATCGCTCCGGCCTGCGTGTGGGTGACGGCCTCGGCCACGCGCATGCGGTCGTAGACGATCCACGGCTGACGGCCGACTTCCGTGGCGATCCACCCGCACTCGACCGTCACCAGGCACGCCGCGCCCGCGAGGGCGGCGCAGCGCAGGAACCACCGGTTGAGCGGCAGGTCCCGGTGGCGCCACCAGATCCACGCGTACCAGAGGGCCAACAGGATCAGCAGACTCCCGATGATCACCATGATGTCGAAGGCGAAGTGCGCGATCGTCGCCTGGGCCGCGGTCGGACGATCTGCCGCCGGCACCGAGGTCAGTCCGGTCACCTCGGTGTCCGGTCGGAAGCCGGCCAGGATCGAGTCCAGCTGGGGAATCCTGAGACCACCCGAGATGCTCCCGTCGGAGCGGATGCGGCCGAAGATGTACTCGGGAACATGCGTGTCGGTCTTCCAGACGATCTCCATGGCCGCGAACTTCACCGGCTGCTTGTGGAACACCGAGCGGGCGGCCGAGTCCCCGAGGAAGAACTGCACCGGTGTGAGGATCGCGGCGATGGTGAACGGCACGGCGAAGCCGAGCTTGTGGTAGCGGTCGTGGCGGCCGCGCAGCCAGCCGACCGCGTACACCCCGGCGACCAGGTACCCGGCGGTGAGGAACATCGCCACGACGAAGTGCCAGTACTCGGGGCCGAAGATCGGTGTGAAGACGGCCTTGCGCACGTCCACGTCCACCGGATCGCCCTGGCCGTCCAGCATGAACCCCTGAGGGGTGTTCATCCACGAGTTGGCTGCGATGACGCCGAAGGCCCCCAGCAAGGCGGCCAGCGGCAGCGGCGCAGCCAGCCAGAAATGCGTCCACGGCCTGAGGCGGCGCCATCCGTAGAGGTAGACGGCGATCATGACGGCTTCGAGGAAGAAGGCCCATGCCTCCACGCCGAAGCCCAGGCCGAACACGTCACCCCAGCGGCCCATCATGCCGGGCCACAGCAGGCCGAACTCGAAGGACAGCACCGTACCGGTGACGATGCCGATGGCGAACTGCACCGCCATCACCGCCGACCAGCGCCGGGCGAGCAGCATCGCCACGGGATCGTTGCCGCGCAGACCCCGGTAGTGCATGACGAGCGTGACGAACGGCAATGCCACCCCGAAGGGGACCAGCAGGATGTGGGAGGCCAAGGTGAAGGCCATCAACTCACGAGAGGGCAGGAGCTGGGGCGGCGCGCTGCCGGCCAGGAGCACTGCGGTGCTGAGCATGGGCGCCTCGGTCACCTTCCCCCGCCGAAGCGGAGAGCGAACGGACAGGACGACGACGGAGCGAACCGCCCGGCGAATCTCAGCCCCCGCGGCACTGCCGTGGCTCCGGCGGTCCGGCGGCCACCGGGACGGAGCCCCGGAACATGAAGGCTCTCGCGCCGCGCGCCCGAGGCGAAGACGATCGGCCGGCTCAGGACCGCGCCCAGCCTGCTGCGGAACCCCGTCAGGAAGACGATGTGGGCGAACAGGGACGTCAGCCGGTCGGGTGGGCGCGTCGCGACGCCCGCGGTCCACAGCACGGTGCGCGCGGGGTATCGCATGGTCATGCCGCCGCGGTCCCGCACCCTCAGGCCGTTCGCGTCGAGGCCGGTGCCCCGCGTGACCAGGTGCAACTCGACGCCGAAATCACGCGGGGTGCGGACCGCCCACCCGGCCAGGCGTCAGCCGAAGATCCCGAGCACCGGGTCGGGTCTTTCGAACACCAGGACGCGTTCTGCTCCACGACCTCCTCGGCCTCGTCCGCTCCGACGACGTAGCCGACCACGACATCGGACCCGGCCCGGCCCAGGAAGATGGCGGTCATCTTGCCGACACCGGGGTTCGCGCCGGTCACCAGGGGCTTCTGGTCCCGCAGCAGCTGTGCACCCAGCAGCGTGCCCTTTTCCCCAGCGCTTTCCGCCAACAAGCTCCTCCTCACTCGCTGCCAACGGCGCCCGTCTTCGGCCGTCGGCACGAAGACCTCGCGGCGGAGGCATGATCCGGTGGTCAGAAAAATGCACCGGCCAGTGGAGGGCAGCGCGACGCGCCCGCCCGGGCCCACTTCGATCATCGAGGTCACCCCGGTGGCGCACAGGCACTGTGAGCAGCCGGAACACCTGTCCACGGCCGTGTGCGCCCGGGAACGTCCGGCCCGGACCCCGGAGGTCCCGGCCCCGCACCAGATCGTGGTGCTCGCGCAGTCCGGCTGCCTTGATTACGGTGGATGTAGGGAAAGCATGCCAAGACGTGTCGCCGACGCCTCGCCTGGTCGGTGATGGAACGGATGGCGATCACATGACCGCTTCGACTGCCGGCCCACAGCAGGCGCGCCCCCTGGATCACCGAGCGGCGGGCGCGGAAGGAAAGAACGCCGGTGCGGCTGCCGACCGAGTGGTCGCCGACAACGCAGTCACGGTGACGGCGTTCGGCGCGCACGTCGAACTGCCTCCTGTGGAGCAGTTGGCCTTTCTCGCAGGCGTCGGCGTGCTGGGCGCTCTTGAGATCATCGAGTGGCCGGTGGCTGTGGTCCTCGCCGTGGGGCACCAACTCGCCCACAGCCATCACGGGCGGCTCCTCCGGCAGTTCGGGGAGGCTCTGGAGGAAGCCTGAACCGGCACGATCCGAACCGGGCCGGAGGCGGAGGTGCCGCTCCGTCACCTTGCGATGACCGGGAACAGCTGATCCCTCCGACCCCCATGTGGCCTACGTCCGCTGTCGGGCCGCCGTCGGCGCCCATGGCCTCCGAGGCAGACCCGCAGGACAACGCGAACGGTTGCCACCAGTGGCTCTGCACAACGCCGGAGAAGCGGCCGCTGGCCCGGCTGCCGACACCTTCACGTCACCGATCAGCGAGGAACCCCTGCCCAAGCGGACAATGCCGGATCTGCCGGCGCCCCCGCACATCGTCTACCAGCTACTGCGCGGTGAACTGCTCCTGGACGGCAACGCGGCGCAGAACCTCGCGACGTTCTGCGAGAAGCGAGCCTGAACGGTCTCACCGCAGACAGCACTTACTACCGGTGGTATACGCCTTCAACAGCGCCGGACCACGCAGCCCCGACCATCGACGCAACGGCAAGGAAGCTCCGCGTGGCAGGCAAGAAGCAGTTCGACATGGACACGGCGCTCGAGGCCGCGATGATCGAGTTCTGGCGCGACGGCTACGCCGACACCTCACTGGACGGTCTGTCTCGGGCAACCGGCCTGAACCGCAGTTCCGTCTACTCCCTCGGCGACAAGGACACGCTCTTCGTGCGCTGCCGGGATCTCTACGCCGCGCGCTACGGCGAGAAGTACGACGCCGCCCTGTCCTGTGCGGCCTCGGAACCCGTTGCCGCTGTACGTGCGTTCTTCGACGTCACTCTCGAGCGCATCGCCGATCCCGAAGTACCTGATGGATGCCTGATGGCCCAGTCAGCCATGGCGATCCCCGTACTGAGTCCGAGCGTCGCAGCGCGCGTCAAGCAGGCGCTCGGCTTCCAGCGCCAACGGGTGCGCGCCGCACTCAAGGCCGGCGGACTCACCGACCAGGACACCGAGGCCTTCGCTGTACACGCGGCGGCTGTGAACCAGTCGCTCACCGTCATGAGCAGGGCCGGGGCGAGCCCGGAGCAGCTGCTGGCTATCGTGGGCGTGACCGTGGACGCGCTGTCGCAGGTACTGAGGCGTGCCCGACGGATCGCGTGACGGGCTGTGCCGGTGTCGTTCCGGTCGGCGTGGGACGAGGTGATCTGACGGGTCGGGAGTGGGCTCGTCTGAAGGCACACTTGCCGAAGAGCACGGGGCGAGGCAGGGCGGGGCGGGCCTGGGGCGTGTCACCTCAAGGTGATCAATGGGATCCTGTTCCGGCAGCGGACCGGTATTCCGTGGCGGGACCTGCTGAGGCGCTTCGGGACGTGGAGACCTGTCATGACCGGCACCGCAGGTGGACGGTCGATGGTACCTGGGACAGGACTCTGCGAGCTGTTCAGGCCGACGCTGATACGCGGGGCCGGGCCTGGTCGGTGGTCAGCATCGAATTCACGTCATGCCGTGCCCACCAGCATGCGTGTGCGTAGGCGTTGGCATCGATGCGTCCTCGCGCTACTACCGGTTATCGGCGAACCTGCGGGTCATCACGACGCCGACGCGGAACTCGTCAACGCGGCGGCCCGACCGCCAGTGCCCGGCAACAGGCGACGGGAAGGCCTGGCGGGGCGCCGGCCGGCCGGGGTGGGGTGGTACGGATGGCGTCAAGGAGGTCGTCACGCCTTCTTCAAAGCCCCTGGCCCGGACGGGATGCCTTGAAGCGATCGATGTTCTCGCTCATACGGTGGACGGTATCCGCCTGGGCTCGGGGAATGCGGGCGTGGAAAATGTCTCTTTCCACCTCGAGGAAAGGGAGGTTCTGCTCCGTTATCGTCACCGAGTCGGGGGGCGACAGCTGCCGAATTCGCTCGGCAAGGCCGGCGACGGCCGGAACCGCCGGTGACAGGTACCGCCCTCAGCGCAGTGCGGCAGCGGTCGGATCAGGCGGCTGTGCGGGGGCCGGGGAAGTACTCCAGCGCGGCGATGTACGGAGTACCGTCCAGGCGCTCGCCGAGGAGGAATCTGCGGGTCAGGTCGAGGTGTTCGCGTGGGCGGGTGAGGAAGACCCAGTGATCGGCTTCCTGGATCGTGGCGAACACCGCGTCGGACGACATGGCGGCCAGGGCCCGGCAGCGAGCCGGCTCGACCGCGACATCGTGTTCGCCGGTGACCGTCAAGAGGGGGACGGACAGACCGGTGGGCTGGGGTGCGTCGCACAGCAATTGCAGACACCGGGCCCACAGGTCGATGTGGGTGTCGTCGGAGCTGCGGAAGATGTCGTTGAGGACCCAGCGAAGCGTCTCCCGCCCGCGTACGGGCAGTTCGGGGTCGAGACAGAGCAGATGGGAGACGACGTCGTCCACCGGTTCGTGCCGGTCGGCACGCTTCGCACGGGCCGCCAGAGAGGCGGGGGTGACGCCTTCGGGAAGGACGGGCGGATGTCCGCTGGCGCCGGTCAGTACGACGCGCTCGGTGCGCTCGGGGTGACGTTGGGCGAAGCGATAGGCGATCTCTCCGCCGTGCGACGTGCCGCAGACGTTCGCCCGGGAGATACCGAGTTCGTCCAGTACGACGGCGAGGCCGTCCGCGAGGTCGGCCATCGCGCAGTGCGGGGGGAGGACGCCTGGACCGGACAGGCCGGCGATGCGCACGCCCACCAGATCGGCCAGCGGGAGCAGCGCCGCTGGACGCCACGTGGGGCCGGGTGTGCGAGGGCGGGTCCACCGAAGCGGCGACCAGTCCCGCGCTGGCCGGCATGCCGGTGGACTTCTGCGCCTCCGTCGGTGAGTTCGACAGCGAGGTCGTGGGGCGCCGCAACCTCTACCGGCTGGACCGGTTCGTGCAGTTCGTTCTGGTGGCCGCGCATGAGGCGGTCGTCGATGCCGGGCTGTCTCCTACGGAGTGGGACGCGGACCGGGTGGGAGTGGTGATCGGGTGCGGCATGGGCGGTGTCGCCACCTGGGAGAAGCAGCATGCCAGGCTTCTCGGTCAGGGACCGGACCGCGTCTCCCCGCTGATGATCCCGATGCTCACGCCGAACTCGGCCGCCGGCGAGGTCGCACTGGCCTTCGGGGCCCGCGGACCGGGCAGTGTCGTGTGCACGGCCTGCGCCTCCGGCGCGACGGCCATCGCGGCGGCGCGCGACCTGCTCGCCTCGGGCCAGTGCGACATCGTGATCGCCGGAGGTACGGAGGCGGCGCTCACACCGTTGACGGTCGCGGCCTTCGCCAACCTCGGGACGCTGTCGCAGCGGCGCACCGACCCCTGGGCCGCGTCGCGGCCGTTCGACGCTGACCGGGACGGATTCGTCATGGCAGAGGGAGCCGCCGTCCTCGTACTCGAGCGGGCCGAACACGCCGACGCGCGGGGCCGGCGTCCGCGTGCGCTGCTGGCGGGCTGCGGAGCGGCGTCCGACGCCCACCATGCGACCGCAGCGCACCCCGAGGGGAGAGGGGCCCGGCAGGCCCTGCAGACGGCACTGCGCGACGCGGGACTCGACGCCCGGGACATCGACCACGTCAACGCCCATGGCACCTCGACCGTGTTGAACGACGAGGTCGAAGCACACGTGATCAGCGACGTGATGCCCCACGGGCCGCAGGTCACCTCCACCAAGGGCGTGCTCGGGCACATGCTGGGCGCCGCCGGCGCGGTCGAAGCGGCCTTGACGGTGCTGGCCATCCAGCAGTCGACCGTCCCGCCCACGGCCAACCTGGAGAGCCCCGGGCCCGGCATGGACCTGAACCTCGTCGTCAAGACCGCCGTGCGCCAGCCGGTACGCGCGGCCCTGTCCAACTCCTTCGGTTTCGGCGGCCACAACGTCGTCCTGGCCTTCCGTCACGCGTAAAGACCCCAGCCACAGGAGGCTCGTCACCCATGGCCACCGCCACCCCGCAGCTGGCCGCGCCGCCCGCCCCACGCGGCATCATCCGGCGGCTGCAGTCCCGCCAGGGGCGTGAGGATCCCTTCCTGCTGTTCGAGGAGGTACGGGCCGTCGGACCGGTGGCCGGCCTGGGACCAAGCTCCCTCCTGGTCACGGGATACGCCGAGTGCCTCCAAGTCCTCACGCAGCGCATCTGGCTCGTACCCGACCACCAGTGGCGCACCGGCCGGGGCATGGACACCGACAGCCGCACCGCGAAGATCCTGGGGACCCTGCCCCGTCTGAACCCACCCGCGCACGGGCAGATGCGGCGCTTCCAGTCCGGCCCCTTCACCCCGGCCGGCCTGCAGCGGCTGCGCCCCACCGTCCGCCGGCTCGTCACTCTCCATCTCGACCGGCTGGACGCCGAACTCGCACAGAACGGCACGGCGGACTTCGTCCACACCGTCGCACGGCCGCTGCCCATCGCCGTGATGAGCGAGATCCTCGGCCTGCCCGCGGCGGACCGCGAGCTGATCACCCGGTACAGCCTCGAGTCGGCCGCCCTGATCGAACCCTTCGCGACACCCGCCCAGATCACCGTCGCGGAAACAGCGAGCCTCGAGTTCTACGCCTACGTCATGGCCCTGCTCGACGAACGAGCACGCACCCCGGGCGATGACCTGCTGTCCCAGTGGCTCACCGCCCGGCCCGACGGGACGCACTGCGTCCCCCGGGACGAGCTGGCCGCCCATGTCGTGTTCCTCGTGGGAGCCGGCGCCGAAACCACCTCGTCGTTGTTCGCCACCGCCGTCCAGGCCCTCGAGCGGTACCCCGAGCAGGCGCGGTGGCTGGCCGCCCACCCCGACGCCGTGCCCCAGGCCGTAGAGGAACTCACCCGGTGGGACCCGTCGGTACAGAACGCGGTCCGTGTCCCCGGGCAGGACACGACCCTGGCCGGGATTCCCGTGCCCGCCGGCACGCTCGTCCACGCGCTGATCGCGGCCGCCAACCGCGACCCCGGGCACTTCCCGCGCGCCCACGTCCTCGACTTCCGTCGCCCCCCGCAGCGCAGCCTCAACTTCGGCGCCGGAATCCACTACTGCCTCGGAGCCCCCCTCGCCCGCATGAACGCCGCCGAGTTCCTGCCCGAGTTCCTGCGCCGCTTCCCCACCCTGCGCACCGAAGGCCCGGCGATCCGCCCCCCGGGGATCAACCTGCGCACGTTCCTCAGCCTGCCCGTCACCCGTACGCCCCAGGCCACCGCATGAAGGTCTTGAAGGGCCGCACGGCCGTCGTCACCGGAGGGGCCAACGGAATCGGCCTGGCACTGGCCACCAGATTCCTGCACGAAGGGATGCGCGTGGTCGTCGCCGACAACGACGGCGCCTCCCTGGAACGCACCGAGACCTCGCTCGGACGGCTCGGTGACGTCCTCGCCATCCACACGGATGTGGCCGACGCCGCCTCGGTCGGGGCACTGCGCGACGCGGCGGTCGACCGCTTCGGCGCGGTCCATGTCCTGTGCAACAACGCGGGCGTGGGCGGGCTGCAGCGGTTCGCCCGCACCACCCTGGCCACCTGGGAGTGGACGCTGGGCGTCAACCTGCACGGCGTCGTCCACGGCTGCCAGGCCTTCCTTCCGGTGCTCGCCGCTCAGGAGGAGGCGCACATCGTCAACACGGCGTCCATGGCGGGCTTCCTCAGCGGCCCCTACCTGGCTCCCTACTGCGCGTCGAAGGCGGCCGTGGTCGCCCTGTCGGAGTCCATGGCCGCCGAGTTCGCCACGGAATTCCCTCACATCGGTGTCTCGGTGCTCTGCCCCGCCTACGCGGCCACCGAGATCCGCCACGACGAACGCAACGCCCCCGCGGGTCATGTGATCCGCTCCCGGTCCGACCCCGACTTCGACGCGCGTCGGCAGGCGAGCTACCGCAGCATCGAGGCGGGCAGCCCACCGAGCGAGATCGCCGACCTGGTGGTCCGCGGCATGGCCGAGCGCCGAACCCACCTGTTTCCGCAGCCCCGGTGGGTCGGCTGCTTCGAGCAGCGTGCCGCCGCCATCGCGGCGAGCCTCGACTGAACCCGCCACGGCCCCCGAACCCCGTCGCGCCGCATCTCACCCGACCTCTTCGATCACCCTCGCCGAAGCACCCCGGAGGAACCATGTCATCCGCGGCCCCGTCCACCGGCGCGTCGACGCCGCCGGCCCCGAGCGGGCGCGGCAGCCACATCGCCGTGTTCAACGCACCCCAGCCCGGGCACGTCAACCCCACGCTGGCCGTCGTCACCGAGCTGGTCACCCGGGGCCACCGGGTCACTTACGCCATCACCGAAGAGTTCGCGCCCCAGGTCAAGGCGGCCGGAGCGGACGTCGTCACCTACAGCCTCCCCGACAGCGGCCTCGAACCACCGGAGGACCTGACGACCGGGGCGACGGAGAGCATGCAGCAGAACATGCGCGCCCTGCCCGAGCTGGCCGCCGCGTTCGGCGACGACACACCCGACCTCGTCCTGTACGACCTGGCAGCGGCCGGCGGCAGGCTGCTCGCCGCCCACTGGCAGGTGCCCGCCATGCTGCTCGCGCCGACCCACCTGCCGTACGACGGCGTACTCCCGGAGATGTACGGAGTGCCCGACCTGGACCACATCCCCGGTGTCGACCTGCTGAGGACGCTGCTCGCGGCCCGGGGTGTGCACGAGTCACTGGAGGAGCTGATCCTCTCCCCGCCGCACGCCGTCGCCTTCTTTCCCCGGGCCTTCCAGCGCAGAGCCGACACCGTCACCGCCGGGTCCGTCACCTACGCGGGGCCGGCACTGGGCAACCGTCCGCACCAAGGGAGCTGGCAGCCCCCGCGGGACGGACGCCGGGTCCTCTTCGTGTCGCTCGGCACGCAGTTCACCCGCCGGCCCGAGTTCTACCGGGCGTGCGTCGAGGCCTTCGCGCAGAGCGACCTGCACGTCGTCATGACCGTCGGGAACAGCATCGACCCCGCCTCACTCGGACCCGTACCGGACACGATGGAGATCCACGCCCGCGTGCCCCAGCTCAAGGTGCTCGCCCACGCGGCGGCGTTCGTCACGCACGGCGGGATGGGCAGCGTCATGGAAGCGATGGCCCACGGCGTTCCGCTGGTCGTCGTACCGCAGATGGCGGAACAACAGACCAACGCGCACCAGGTCGAGCACCTCTCGCTCGGCCTTCACCTGCCCCGGGAGCAGGTCACCTGCCAGGCACTGCGCGCATCGGTCGAGCGCGTCATCACGGATCCCGGCATCGCCCGAGGCGTCGCCCGGTTCCGTCGGACCGTCCACGACGCCGGCGGGGCCGTCGCGGCGGCGGACGCCATCGAGCGGGCACTGACAGCCGAACCGGCGCACTGACGGCCCGGACACCATGGTCTTGCTGAGGATCGCCCTGCGCAGCGCTCTCGCCCACAGGGGGCGGATGCTCTGCTCCCTGACGGCCGTGGTGCTGTCGGTGGCGTTCGTCGTCGGCTCGCTGGTGTTCTCGCGTACGGCGTCGGCCGCGTTCGGACGGCTCTTCGCCACCACCACGGTGGACCTGTCCGTCAGACGCGCGGGGGACGGCGGCCCCACGGCGGCCGGATCCAGTGGCGGCCCCGTCCAACCCCTCGCGGCACGGACCGTCCGCCGCGTCGCCGCCCTCCCCGGGGTGCGGACCGCCGTGGGAGCCGTCAGCGTCCACGACGCCGGGCTGGTCGATCCGGTCCGTCACCAGCCGGTCGGACCACGCGCCGGGGCACCGGTGACCATCGGAGCGTGGGCAGCGCCCGCCCGGCAGCTGCTGGCCGTGACATCCGGGCGCCCCCCGGCCGGCAGCCGCGACATGCTCCTGGACGCCGACACAGCCCACAACTCCCGCATCCGCATCGGCGACCGGCTGCGCGTCATCGCCCCCACAGGCTCCCACGATTTCGCCGTGTCGGGCATCGCCCGCTTCACCACGGTCAGCCCGGGTACGACACTGGCCCTGCTCGAACCCGCCACCGCCCAGAAGATCCTGCTGGGAACAGCCGGATTCACCTCGGTAGAGGTCCGCGCCGACGGCACCCGTGCTCTGGGCCGCCTGAGGAAGGACATCGCACGCGAACTCGGCCCCGGCTACCAGGTGCTCACCGCGACCGAGCAACGCCGGCAGGACACCACCGATCTCCGCTCGCTGCTGGGCTTCCTCACCTACGCACTGCTCGCCTTCGCCGGCATCTCCCTGGTGATCAGCGGCTTCCTGATCGTCAACACCTTCTCCATGCTGGTCTCCCAACGCACCCGCGAGTACGGCCTGTTGCGGGCCGTCGGCGCGGGCAACGGGCAACTGTCCCGCACGCTCCTGCTGGAAGCGGCGGCCCTCGGGCTCGTCGGCTCCGTCCTCGGTCAGCCTGCCGGTGCCGGTCTCGCCCTCCTGCTGACCCGTCTCATGACCACCGTCGGCATGGACGTCGAAAACGCGCCCCTGGTCTTTCCGGCCGCAGCCCCGCTCGTGTCGATCACGCTCGGCGTCATGGTCACCGTGGTCGCGGCCTGGGTGCCCGCACGCAGCGCTGCCAGAGTCTCGCCACTCGCGGCGCTGCGCACCCACGGCCTCCCCTCGAGCAACGCCGCCGTCGGGCCCCTGACCGCAGCCGCCCTGCCGGCGATGGCTCTCGGTGTCGCAAGCCTCATCGCGGCCACCGTCCCCGCCGGCACCGCCGCCGCCGGCCTGCTGCTGGCAGTCGGCGTTGTCCTCACGCTCACCGGCGCCGTGGCGGGAGGCCCGGTGCTGGCAACCGGTGCCATCCGCGTCCTCGGAACGGCCTTCGTCCTCGCGTTCGGAGTGGCCGGCCGGCTCGCCCAGCGCAACGCCATGCGGAATCCTCGCCGCACCGGCGCCACGGCCGCCGCGCTGGTGACCGGCATGTCACTGGTGACCTTCGCCGCCGTGGTCACCGCCTCCCTGACACGCTCGGTCGACTCCCAGGTCGACCGGTCGATCGGCGCCGACTACGCCGTCATGACCGGGCACGGTGTCCTGCCCCGGCCCGCCGTGGCCGCCGTGCGGGCCCTCCCGGGGCTGCGGCACGTCACCGTGCAGAAGGAGGTCGAGGCCGCCATCGTCACTCCCGACGGGCAGCGAACCAGCAGCGTCGTCCGCGTCTGCTCCCACCTCGGCGCTCCACGACCTGCGCCTCCCCGTCACGGCGGGCTCACAGAAGGGAGCGTTCAACGGCGGTATCTCCGTGGACGCGGACTTCGCCGACGAGCACCACCTCTCGCTCGGCTCGCGTCTGACCCTCTCCTACGCCGGCGGCCGGACCCAGACGCTGCCCGTGGCGCTGGTCACCACGGTCGGCAGCGGGCTGTTCAACGGTGCCTTCTACACCGGTCTGCCCACCTACACGAGCGCCGTCCCCGAGGCCGAGCAGCCAGGCCCCCGCATACTGCTCGCCCAGGCATCACCCGGCACTGACCAGCGGCGGGTGATGGCCGGCCTCGAGCGCGCGGTCCGGCCCTACCCTCAACTGACCGTCCACGACCGGGCCGGCTACAAGAGGAGCGTCCGCGAACAGATCGGCACCGTGCTCCACCTCGTCTACGCCTTGCTCGCCCTCGCCGTCACGATCGCCATGCTCGGCGTGGTCAACACCCTGGCGCTCTCGGTGGTCGAACGCACCCGGGAGATCGGTCTGCTCCGGGCCGTCGGCCTCTCCCGACGGCAGTTGCGCCGGATGATCCGTCTGGAGTCCGTGGTGATCAGCCTGTTCGGCGCCCTGCTGGGCAGCGGCCTGGGCCTCGCATGGGGAGTCTGCACCTGCAGGGTGCTGGCCGCCCAGGGCCTGGACCGGACCGCCGTCCCGGTCCTCACGATCGCCGGTGTCCTGGCCGTCTCCGTCCTGATCGGCCTCGTCGCCGCCCTCGCGCCGGCCCACCGGACGGCACGGATGCACGTCCTGAGCGCCATGGGCATGGGCTGACCGCGGCCGGCGAGCGTTCCGACCCGGCGGGTGTGTGGGCGGCCGCGAGTGTGCAGGGTGGGCCGCCGCATCCTCCACGGCGGCCCGGGCACACCGGGCGGCCCCATCTCCCAAGCCCCGGCCTGAGCCGTGGACGACCTGTCCCTCGTGGATCCGCTCACCCGTGAGGGACCGGACCGCCGCCCCGAGGCCGGGTGCTCATCCGGCCAGGTAGAGGCGCTGATGTGGGAGGTCCGACCGGTCATCCGCAGAAGCCCGGGGCCGCCTGGCGAGCTGTGGCGGGCTGCCCTTGGCCTCAGCTCGCCGTCGCATTCCTCTACCGGCAGTAGAGGAGCGCGGTAGAGTGGGCTCATGGCAGCGGACGAGACGAGCATCAAGGTGAGCGCGGCGGCGCGGGACAGGCTGGCACAGCTGGCCGCCGAGCACGGCACGACGATCCGGCACCTCGTGGAGGAGCTGGCTCAGCACACGCCGACGAAGGCCGAGTACGCCGAGCGTGCCGAGCTGGCCCGCGCCGAGCTCGCCGCCGCGCTGGGCCAGGCGCCGAGCCCGGAGGCCGAGGCGAAGGCCCGTGCGCTGCTCGAGCGCCTGGGCGGGGCGCACCACGGCTCGCAGACGGCCGCGTAGTGGCGGCGATCTCGGTCGTCCTGGACCACACCACCGCCACCGCTCTGTACGACCCGAAAGACCCGTTCAACGAGGCGGTCGCCGCGTTCTACGTGCAGGCCTCAGGGGGCCTCGGTGCCCTGTCCGCGCCGGTGCTGTCGCTGACAGCCGGTGACGCCGAGCGGCCCGGACTGCTGGGTTACATCAAGGGGCTGCGGTTCATCCGCATCGAGGCCTTCGACACCGAAGCGGCGGTCACCGCCACCGAACTGCTGCGCTTCGGGCATTCCTGGGCCGCCGTCCACGCCATCCACGCCGCTCGCCCCTGCGCGGCCCACCCCAGCGGGCGGTACCTGCTCACTCTGACCCCCAAGGCGTACGCGGGCACCGGCGTCCAAGCCGTCCATCCCGACCAGTAACCGCCAACCGCCGGCGGCCAGCGGTCAGCGGTCAGCGGTCAGCGGTCAGCGGTCAGACGACGGTCGCCTCTGCCTGCCCTGCCGTCATGTCGTCGCGTCGCCCACCGTCGCCGCGACCGTTGACGGCGGTCGCGCGCTGGCGTGCGATCGAAGCGCCGGACCGCTGATCTGCTGGGACAGGCCGCTGCCCACGCAGCCGTGGCTGGCCGAGGCCCGCGTACTGGGGGCCTGCCTGATGGCGACTCCGGCCTATGACGCGGTGGCCGATGCGGCCCGGGTGCTGAAGGACGGCGAGGCACTGTCGCCGGCGAATCAGCTGGTGTGGTCGGCGATCGTCCGGTTACACGGGTCGAGCCGCGCGACAGGCGTGCCGATGGTCGAGGCGGAGCTGCGCCGTACCGGTGAGCTGGAGCGTGCCGGCGGTCCGGTCCGCCTCTCCCAGCCGGCCTCCGACGCGTGTGGCCCGGATCTGGTCGAGCAGTACGCCGAGTTGGTGCAGGGCTACCTCGCGGTGCGCCGCTACACGGCCGCCCTCACCCGTGCCCAGCAGACGGCGCGGCAGGTGGCGCCCACCGAGGTGCCCGACGCGATCCGCGCGCACCGGGCCGAACTTGACGCCCTGGCCGTGGGCGACGGCGAGGCCGACGCGCACTTCGGTCGCCTCGGCGACGACCTGCTCGACCACCTCAAATCACTGGAAGAACCGATCGAGGCTGCGGCCGTGACCGGGCTGGCGGACCTCGACATGGTGGTCAAGATGCGGCCGGGCAACGTGATCGTGGTGGCCGGCCGCCCCGCCATGGGCAAATCCGCCCTCACCCTAGGCGTCGCCCTGGCCAACGCCGCATCCGGGCGGCCGGCCCTTCTGCACTCGATGGAGATGGGCAAGGCCGAAGTCCTCAACCGCGTGGTGGCCGCCCGCGCACGAGTTGGCCTGCACCGCCTGATGGACGGCGGCCCGGCCCTCGAGGACGACGACTGGTCACTCACCCCCTCGGGCCGGACGCTGTCCGCCTGCCCAGCCCGCCGAGCCGCGCTGGCCACCCCGCATTGACGGGTCCGGCGGAGCTGCACCCTGCGGTGAATACGCGGTGAATTAAATGGCGCCGGCATGCCTCCAGCTGGTCCACCGCAGTTCAGCGACCGGCATCCGAGGAAGAAGGCCACTCCCTTCTAGGAGATGGCTCGCTTCTCGTGGCATCCGGCACCGCCTTGCCCGCAAGGGCATCGAGTTATCCCGCCAGCTGGGCCGGCACCGCTGGGTCGTGGAGCGGACCACCTCCTGACTGTCCGGCTGCCGCTCCTCCACCGCTGCTACGAGCACAAGCCGGAGCACCTCCTCGCCATCGCCGCGATCCTCATATGCCACCGCAGACTGACCTCACGGTGTAGAGGGCCAGGTACGTCAGAACGACGCTCCGCGCGACTCGCATCGGCACCCGACGCGGGCCGGGGGCGGCCCAGTTGTGAGTGTCTCGCATCAGATTCCACCGCGCACCCTCGCGGCACCCCGGCAAGCCTCAACTTCGCCCAGGCCGGCTGGGTGACTCATATCACTGCGCACTTGAGCCCCATCAAGGGTCAGTTGTGCCAACTTGTCGCCCTTCCCTGCCTCTTACCTCCCTCTTACCTTTACGGCGGTGTCACACAGGTGGCACACAGCAAACTACGAAGAAGCCGAGACTCATGACGATCCATAAGCCCGCTCCACATGAGCGGGGCAGGCCTTGGTCGGGGGGAACACTCCGCTACGTGGCGGGGAGCGTGGCCCTGGCCTTGGCCGTCTCGCTGCTCGACGGCACAAGCACGGCGGCCGCCGCCGACTCACCGGACAAGGCCGGCAAGCAGCCGAAGCCGGCCGTGACACAGGCCGCTGACATCCCCTCGGCCCGAGTGGCCGCGCGACTGTCAGGGCGACGTGTCGAGGCCCTTTCCGAACGGACCGAGACGTCCACGACGTGGGCGAACAAGGACGGTTCGCTCACCACCGAGCTCACGGCCGGCCCGATCCGGTTCCAGGAGGACGGCCGCTGGCGCCCGGTGGACCTCACGCTGGTCGAACAGGCCGGCGGCGCGGTCGAGCCCGTCGGCCACCCCAACGGCTTGCGGCTCAACGTCGGCGGCGGCGCCAAGGCCCGCTCGCTGCGGGAGGCAGCCACCGCCGGGGCACGCGACCTCGTGACCCTGGGCGAGGGCGACCAGCAGATCACCCTGCAGTGGAAGGGCGGCCTGCCCAAGCCGCGGCTCGACGGCACCCGCGCCACCTACGTGGACGCCTTGCCCGGTGCCGACGTCGTCGTCGAGGCGACCCGTACCGGATACGAGCAGTACGTCGACATCCGGCAGCGCCCGGCCACGACCGGCTACACCTACACGCTGCCGCTGAAGGCCAAGGGCCTGAATGTCAAGCAACTGAGGGACGGCAGCGTCCTCTTCACCGACCGCAAGAACAACAGGCGGGCCGTCATGCCCGCCCCCGTGATGTGGGACGCCACGACCGACAAGGTCTCCGGAGAGCACACCCACCGCGCGAAGGTCGGCCTGAAGGTGGTCCAGCGCAGGGGCTCGGTCGACCTCGTCCTCACCCCGGACGCGCAGTTCCTCGCCGATCCGCGGACGAAGTACCCGGTGACGGTCGACCCGTCCACCTCCGCGCTCAGCAACGTCTTCGACACCTACGTCCAGCAGGGCGAGACCGTCGACTGGTCCGCCGACACCGAGTTGGACCTGGGCAACCCGGGCACGAAGAACGCCGACGGCACCTTCCGCACGGCCCGTTCGTTCATTTCCTGGAACACCGCGCCGATCGCCGACGCGCTGGTGATGGACGCCAAGCTGTCACTGTGGAACTTCCACTCCGGCAACTACACCGGCTCCTCCTGCCCGAACCAACCGTGGGAGGTGTGGTCCACCGGGGCCGCCTCGACCTCCTCGCGCTGGACAGCCCAGCCGGCGTGGATCGCGCAGAAGGCCACATCCTCGGAGACCCGGGGCAACGCCTCCTGCACCACCCAGCCGGACGGCTGGATCAACGCCGACGTCACCACGCTGGTGCAGGAGTGGGCGTCGGCGAAGGCCGCGAAGTCCCACATGGGCCTGCGCGCCTCCGACGAGGCCGTCACCGGGCAGTGGAAGCGCGTCAACTCCGCCAACGCCGCCGCCAACCCGCCCAAGCTGGTCGTGACGTACAACTACCGGCCGCGCACGGGCACCAAGCAGGAGGCGGGCCCGCCGTACTACTCCTACAGCGGCGCCTACGTGGTCAACACCACGACCCCGACCCTGCGGGACACCTTTGTCGACCCCAACGGTGACAAGGTCAACGGCACCTTCCAGATCTTCGACTCCGCCACCAACACCCAGGTCGGCAACGTCATCGTCTCTCCGTGGGTGAACTCCGGGCAGGTCGCCTCCGTGACCGTCCCGGCCGGTGTGCTCGGCAACGGCAAGACGTACAGGTTCCGGACGTCGCCGTACGACGGCACGCACTACAACCTCGGCTGGTCGGAGTGGAAGACCTTCACGGTCGACACCTCGGCGCCTTCCGCCCCCACGTCGATCACGTCCACGGACTACCCGTCCACCGCGTGGGTCAGGGGCGCAGGCCAGGCCGGCACCTTCACCGTCACTCCCAGCGGCACCGACCACAACTGGCTTGAGTGGACGCTGGACGGCGTGACCTGGACGAAGGTCGCCACCGGCGGCTCCACCGCCGCCAAGGCCCTCAGCATCGCCCCGCCCAAGGACGGCACGCACACCTTGCAGGTCCGGCAAGTCGACAAGGCCGACAACAAGTCCGAGGCCGTCGAGTACACCTTCCACGCCGGGCCGGGCGGCTTCGTCCAGCCCGACGAGGGCGAGCGCACCGCCCGACGCCTGCCGCTCGTCGCGGAAGCCGACGGATCGAAGTACGACAAGGTGTCGTTCTCCTGGCGCCGCTCCGAGGCCGACGCATGGACGCAGATCCCCGCGGCGCAGGTCACCTCGGGCGGCACACCGCTGACCGCCTGGCCCGTGCCGCTCACGGCCGGCCGCAACGCCCAGCTGGTGTGGGACGCGACCAGCACGGTCGACCCGGACGGCACCGTCCAGATCAAGGCCGACTTCACGGGTCCCGACAGCGCCTCGGGCAGCACGCAGCCGCTGAACGTCGTCGTCGACCGCACCGCCTCAGGCGCCGCGACCGACGAAATCGGCCCAGGCCAGCTGAACCTGCTGACCGGTGACTTCACCCTGTCCGCCACCGACACCACGCACTTCGACCTGTCGGTGACCCGCACCGCGTCCTCCCGCAAGCCGGACGCCGGCGCGCAGCAGGCCGGCCAGGTGGCCATCTTCGGAAAGGAGTGGGTGTCGGGCACGGCCGCCGAGGCCACCGACTCCGACTACTCGCACCTTCAGCGGATCTCCGACACGGCCGTGGCCGTGGTGGACCTGGAGGGCGAGGAGATCTCCTTCACCGCCAACGCGGCGAAGACCGGCTGGATACCGGAGCCCGGCTCGGAGGAGCTGACCCTCACCGGCAGTGTGACCGGCAGCTTCACCCTTTCCGACACCGAGGGAACGGTCACCGAGTTCACCAAGCCGGACCCGGCCGCGACCACCTGGCAGGTGTCCAGCGCGCTGATGGACGGCCTGGCCCAGACCTCGACGACCGTGGTCTCCGAGACGGTGAACGCCTCCGGCAAGACGCTGGCCCGCCCCAAGCGCGTCATCGCGCCGACGTCGGCCGCGTCCGCCGCGACCTGCACGGCCACCCCGGCCACCAGGGGCTGCCGCTCGCTGGAGTTCGTGTACGCCACGACCACCACCGCGAACGCCACCTCCCTCGGTGACTTCGCCGGCCAGGTGAAGGAGATCCGCCTGTGGTCGACCGACCCCGGCGCCGCCGCGGCGACCTCCAAGGTCGTCCAGACCTACCGCTACGACGTCGCCGGCCGGCTCATCGAGACGTGGAATCCGCTGATCAGCCCCGTGCTGAAGACGCAGTACGCCTATGACGGCGCGGGCCGCGTCACCCAGGTCACCCCGCCCGGTCAGCTGCCGTGGACGTTCACGTACGGCAAGGCCGGCTCCGGCTCCGCCGCCGGTGACGGCATGCTGCTCAAGGCGTCGCGGCCCGCGCTGAAGCAGGGCACCCTCGACGTGGTCGAGGGGGAGGCCGCCACCAGCGTCGTCTACGACGTGCCGCTCACCGGCACCGCTGCCCCCTACAAGATGGGCGCCGCCGATGTGAAGGCGTGGGGCCAGACGGACGTGCCGACCGACGCGACCGCCGTGTTCCCCGCCGACGCCGTCCCGGCGTCGAACGCGGGCGCCGCCCTGACGGCCGCGTCCTACCAGCGCGCGGACATCACCTACATGGGCGCCTCGGGCCGTGCGGTGAACGCCGCGACGCCCGGCGGGCACATCACCACGACCGAGTACGACCGTTTCGGCAACACCGTCCGTGAGCTGACGGCGGCCAACCGGGACGTGGCACTCGGGACGACGGTTGCGGACCGTGCGACGCAGGCCGAGCTGGGCATCGCCTCGCTGGCCTCGTCCGAACGCGCCGACCTGCTCACCACCAAGTCCGTCTACAACGGCAACGGCACCCGGGAGCTGGAGGAGTTCGGTCCGCTGCACCGTATCGACCTCACGGCGGACCTGAAGTCCGGCACCACCACCCTGGTGGCGGCGGGCTCGCCGGTCACCGCCCGCAGCTGGACGGTCAACGCCTACGACGAGGGCCGCCCGACCGACGGCACCGCCAAGGTCAAGGACCAGGTCACCAAGGTCACCACGGGCGCCGAGGTCCGTGAGCACCCGGGTGTGCACGGCGAGACGCGCGTCGTGCAGACCGTGTACGACTGGGCCAAGGGCCTGCCGGTGAAGTCGATCCAGGACCCGGCGGGCCTGGCGATCACCACCACGACCGAGTACGACTCGCTCGGCCGTGTGGTCAAGACGTACAACACGGGCAGCACCGGCGCCGACGCGGGCACCGTGGTGACCTCCTACTGGTCCGCGTCCGGCACCGGCGCGTGCGCCGGCCGCCCGGAGTGGGCCGACCTGGTGTGCTCCACCGGACCGGGCGGCGCCATCACCGGTGGCGGCAGCAACCCCGCCCAACTGCCGACCACCACCACCGAGTACGACTGGTGGGGCAACGCCACGGTCGGCACGGACACCGCGAACGGTGTCACGCGGACCACGACCACCACCTACGACGCGGCGGGCCGTCGCGTCACCGTGAAGGTCACCGGCGGCACCGGCCAGGCCGTCCCGGACGCCACGACCGAGTACGACCCGGCCACCGGGCAGGAGTTGCGTACGACGTCGCCGACCGGCGGCACCATCACCCGGGTCTACGACAAGCTCGGCCGGCTCACCTCGTACACGGACGCCGACGGCGGCAAAACCACCACCGAGTACGACCTGCTGGACCGCCCGGTCAGGGTCAGTGACACCGTCCCGTCCAGCGTCACCTTCACCTATGACCACACCGTCGAGCCGCGGGGCCTGGCCACGAAGGCGACGGACTCCGTCGCGGGCGTCTTCCAGGCGACGTACGACGCGGACGGCTCGGTCGCCACGGAGAAGCTCCCCGGCGGCTACACGGTCACCCAGACCGAGGACACCACCGGCGCCGCCGTCGCCCGCACGTACACCCGTGACAGCGACGGCACCGTGGTGATGTCCGACGCGGTCACCGAATCCGTGCAGGGCCAGACCACCAGCCACGCCGGCTGGTCGGACCAGACCTACCGCTACGACGCCGTCGGCCGTCTCGTCCAGGTCGACGACACCGTGGACACCGTCTGCACCCGGCGGACCTACGGGTTCGACAAGCACGCCAACCGCACGTCCCTGACCACGGCCACCTCGGCGCCCGGTCTGGACTGCCCGACCACCGGAGGGACCAGCAAGACCTCGACGTTCGACAGCGCCGACCGCATCACCGACACGGGCTACGCCTACGACGCGTTCGGCCGCACCACTGCCCTGCCGGGCGGCGTGAGCGTCGGCTTCTACGCCAACGACCTCGCCTACCAGCAGACTGTCGGCAGCAAGCGGCAGACCTGGAGCCTCGACGCCGCCCTGCGCTTCCGCGGCTGGACCGTGGAGAGCAACAGCGGCGGAACCTGGTCGCCGACCGAGAACAAGCTCAACCACTACGACGGCGACAACGACAATCCTCGCTGGATCATCGAGAACACCGCCACCGGCGCCCTGACCCGCAACGTGGACTCCCTGTCCGGGAACCTCGGGGCGGTCACCAGCGCCACCGGTGACACGGTGCTGCAGTTCACCGACATCCACGGCGACGTGGCGCTCCAGCTCCCGCTCAACGCGGGCGAGGCCCCGATCGTTCTGGACACCGACGAGTACGGCAACCCGCGCGACAAACAGCAGGCCGTGCGCTACGGCTGGCTGGGCGGCAAGCAGCGCTCCAGCGAGACAGTGGCCGGCTTCACCCTCATGGGCGTACGCCAGTACAACCCCGCCACCGGCCGGTTCCTGTCCGTCGACCCCCAGCGCGGCGGCAACGCCAACGCCTACGAGTACTGCTCGGCCGACCCGATCAACTGCTTCGACCTCGACGGCAAGTGGGGCTGGAAGAAGTTCTTCAAGAAGGCCAAGCGCTGGGCCTGGCGCAACAAGTGGGACATCGCGCTCACCGCGGCAGGCTTCATCCCCGGCCTCGGCGCCGCCGCCTGGGGCTACCGCGCCTACCGCGGCTATCGGGCCCTGCGGGCCGCACGGGCCATCGGCCGCAGCTGCCGATGGAACTCCTTCCTGCCCGAGACGCCGGTCGTCATGGCCGACGGCAGCACCCGGCCGATCAGCCAGGTGGAGGTCGGAGACCTGGTCCAGGCGGTCGACGAGATCACCGGTGAGACCACCGTCTCGCCCGTCTCCGACGTGATCATCGGTCACGGCACCAAGGATCTCGTCACCCTGTCCGTGGACGCGGACGGCGACGGACGGTCGAAGAAGATCACCGCGACCGCCAACCACCCGTTCTTCGTCCAGGGCCGCGGCTGGATCGACGCGTTCCGGCTGACCCCGGGCTCGCGCCTGGCCAACCCGACCGGGTTCGCGCCGACGGTCACGGCCACCAGCCGGACGCAGGCGGTCCGCACCGTCTTCAACCTGACCGTCGCCGGCAGCCACACCTACTTCGTGGCCACCGACGGCCGGTCGGCGCTGGTCCACAACTGCGCCCGCTACATCCCCAAGAAGCGCAACGTCCTGAACTGGTGGCACCCCACCCGCTTCAGCAGCAAGGCCTCGGCGATCCGCCACGCCAAGCAGGTCGCGCGGACCGGAGGCCGCTGCCGCTACCGCGGTCCGTGCGGTTCCGGCAACCACGTCCACGTCGACTTCATCAACCGATTCGGACGGATCTTCCGCACGAACCACTACCGCTGGTGAGCAGCAGGCTGGTGAGCGGAGAGAGGTGAAACGAGCGTCGGGGCGGTCAGAATCTCCTGACCGCCCCGACGCGCAGCTTGCGTATGCCGACCGTGAGGCGTCAGCAGAACTCCTCGACGTACAGCAGGATGCGGCCGTCCTCGGAGCGGAACTCGTACGCCTGGTACGTCCACGTCTCCGACCCGGCCGTGTCGAGTCCGTCCTTGATCAGTGCCCACGCCGCCTCGCGCTCCTCTGCCGGCACGGGCCGCAGCACCTCCCCGGCGCCCTCCCCGACGATCACCTCGTCCGCGCCCCGCACGAGCCGCTTGACCATCCGGACGTCCAGCGGCCCCCGGCTCTTCGTCCACAGACAGCCCCGCTCGTCGACAAGCTCACCCGAACTCGCCGGCGAGCGCCCGCCCTCCACCGGATCGGACCCTTCCGCGGATTCCATGGCAGCCACCACGTCGGCGAAGCTCTTGTCTGACGTTCGCTTCTTCGGCATGAGACCAGTGTGACAGCAGACGCGTCGTGCATGAGCTCCCCTGGGGGACCGTCACCCGTGCCGGCCCGGCGGCACACCCATGCCTCCCGTTCGTCCGCGAGTCGTGAGGAAGCCCTCACCTGGTTGAGGGGCTAGCGTCCACCCCATCTGCCGAACGCGTGCGCCGGCTCGTCCTCGCCCGACGCCTGGTCCGCCGGCATGCCATCCTGGCCGGATGCCATAGGAAGTGCTGTTCGTCGCGGTGGAGGCACCACGGTGGTGCGGGTCGCGGCATTGCGCTTCCTCTCTGTCGATGGAACTGAGGGTTCGAGGGACGGTGGTCAGAAGGCGCGCAGCCGAGGCTGAGTGGGACGACCGACATGCGCTGGTGAAGGCGAGTCGAGCCCCTTGGAGCTCTGTGAGCCTTTAGTGAAGCTCCGACTGGATCTCGGTCAGTCGATGCCTTCGACGAAGCGGACGTCGCGCTCGACGCCGTCGGAGAGGGCGACCAGCGCCTCCTGGTAGGCCGCGCTCTCGCGTGCCGCGACGGCCTGCTCGAAGCTGTCGAACTCGACCAGGACGGTGCGCTCGGCGATTCCGGCGTCATGCGCCACGACCCGACCGCTACGGACGAGGGTTCGACCGCCCCCGGCCTCGACGGCCAGGCGGGCCAGCTTGTTGTAAGCAGCCAGCTTCTCAGGGTCTGAAATGGTGCGGTAGACGCTGACCCAGTAGCCCTTGGGCTTGGCACCTCCAGTGTTGGGATGAGTGCATGTGACTTAGATCAGTGTGCGGAGATCGGCTCGGTGCCGGGTTCAAGGGGCAGGCGGAGGGCTCTGACGGCGAACGAGATGGCGTGGTACCAACCGCACATCAAGACCAGATCGAGTGCGGCATCTTCATCGGCGACAGCGACCAGGTTCGCCCAGGTGTCGTCGGAGAGGTCAAAGGTCGCATGGAGCTCGTCGACCGCTTTGAGCACGGCACGATCGGCGGTGTGCCAGCAGTCGTCCGTCGGGCTTCCCTTCGCGAGGGACGCGAGCTGCGCCGCGTCGAGTCCCACCTTCTCGGCGAAGCCCGCGACGTGCACAGCCCACTCGTAGTCGGCGCCACACAGCGCGGTGGTCCGGTCGATGACCAGCTCGCGCTGGCGCACAGTGAGAGCGGAGCGCCGAGAGAAGTAGTAGCTTCCCCAGCCCGCGATGGAGCGGGCGAGCTCGGGCCGGCGGGCCCACACCCGGAACAGCTGGATGGGGGAATGCCCGAGGAGCTCAAGGGCCTCGCTGGCTCCCTCGCCATAGGGCGGCGAGAGCGGCTCGATGCGAGGCTGCTTCGATTTCAGAGGCATAGCGGGACGTTAACATTGACGCTTCGGAAAGGGAAGCAGATGACACGACCAACACCACTCCCAGGCCGCCGGGTCCGCGGCTCGCACACGGGGCGCCCGATCATGGCGCTCCTGGACCTCTTGGGCCGACGCTGGGCGCTGCGAGTGCTGTGGGAGCTACGGGACGGCTCATCTCCGACCTTCCGCCAGCTCCAGCAGCGATGCGGCGGCGTGTCATCAAGCGTCCTGGCAGACAGGCTTCGCGAGCTTGGACAGGCCGATCTCGTCGAGAACGCCGGCGAGGGGTACTTGCTCACCGAACAGGGCAGGACCCTTCGAGAATCTCTCGCCCCGCTCGATGAGTGGGCCTCCGGTTGGCGGCCCAAGGCGGGGGACTGACGGCCGTGACGGCGGGACGGGCTCAGTCGCTCCAGCGGTCACAGAGTGTCGCGACTCCATATCGGGGCCGGTGGCACTGCCCAGGGGGTATCCGACGCTGAGGACGACGTGGTGGAAGCTCATGGCGCTCGACGTCTCGCTCTTTGGGGTGACGGCCAGGATGACGCCGGGCATGGCGGCCGAGAAGCCGCCGACGCCGAAGCCGAGCACGCCCATCGCCGCGAACAGTTCGGCCAGGTCCGAGCGGGCCGCCGCGAACAGGGCGAACCCGCTGCCGACCACGACGGCGCTGCCGGCCAGGAGCAGGGAATCGGCGATCCGCTTCCGGACCCGCGGCGTGAGCTTGCCGGCGACGAACCCCAGCACCGAGAACGGGATGAGGACCAGCCCGGCGACGAAGGTCGTCAGCCCGAAGCCGTAGCCGGCGCCGTGCGGCGTCTGCGCGTACCGGATGATGAGCGTGAGCAGGAGGTACATGCCGATCTCGCCGACGAACATGGCGATGTTCGCCCCGGCGACCGCCGGGTGCCGTGCCGCCCGCACATCGACCAGGGGCGCCGTGCTGCGCAGCTCGATGACGGCCCAGACGCAGAGCAGCACCACCGCGACGACGGCGAGGCCCGCCGCCACGGCGAGGTGCCGGCTCCACAGATCCCCTTCGCCGGCGAGGAACAGCACCAGGAGCAGCGCAGCGGCCAGGACGGCCGCGCCTGCCACATCCCCAAGGGCACCGAGGTGGTGCACTGCGAAGGGGAGGGGACTGCCGGCACCACGCATCCCAGAAGGTTGGCGGTGCCGGCCCGCCCTTTCGGACCGCCTGACGGGTCAGCGGTCCGGGTTGACGCCGTTCGAGACGGACTTCACGCGGGCGATCTGGACCTTCGCCGCGTACTCCAAATTCGGCGGCGGCTTCACGCTGTCGCGGAATCGCGTAGCGCCGGCGTCGACCAGTGCGCGCCGACCCAGTCCTGCAGCGTGGTCAGGGAGGGGTGTGCCGCGCGCAGGGCGAGGACGTCCGCGCGGAACCCGACCGTGTTGAACCAGTCGAACATCTCGGCCATCTCCTCGCTGTGAGCGCGGATCTGCTCGATCGGCTGGGGCGCGAAGCGCACCGGGCGGTCGGCGGCGCGGGCGAAGACCTCGGCGATCTGCGGGCCGGTGAGTTCGTCCCCGGCTATCTCGATGGTTCGGCCCAGATGGTCAGCCGGGGCGTCGAAGGCGTCGGCGGCGAAGGTCCCTATGTCGTCGGGGGTGATCATCTGCAGTCGGGTCTGCGGGTCGAGCGCCAGGGTGAACATGAGCTCGCCGCCGACCCACTGGGGGCCGAGGTGCTCGAAGTTGGTGATGAAGAACGTCGGCCGCAGGATCGTCGCGGGCAATCCGAGAGCTTCGATGTGCCGTTCGACCTCGCCCTTGCTCGCGAAGTGCTGCACCCGGCCGGGCCGGTCGGCGCCGTCGACGGAGCTGTAGACGAAGTGTGCGACACGGGCGCGAGCCGCCGCCTGCGCCACCGCCTTGCCCTGGCGTACTTCGCCGGCGAACGCGTCCGGGCCGGTGAAGGTCTGCACGCTGAACACTCCGTATGCCCCGGCCAGAGCCGCGTCCAGCGAGGCCTCGTCGTCCAGGTCGCCGCGCACCAGCACCGCCCCGGCCTCCTGCAACGCCAGCGCTTGCGGCGACTCCGGGTCACGCACCAGGGCGCGAACCTCCCAGCCGCGGGCAAGCAGCGCGCGGGCGGTCGCGCCCCCCTGCCGCCCGGTCGCTCCGGTGACCACGACGATGCGGTTCTCCTGCATCACAAGCTCCTCACAAGCACAGCCCGGGAAGGCCGTCAGCGGCCTTCCCCCGATGCAGGAAAGCCTGCGACCTCAACTTTGCTCGAGGTCCAGCAAGTGTGATCGACGCCACAAGCGGCTGGTCGCGAACCATCCGCTCTCCGCGCCGCACCACCTCGCCAACGCAACCGCCCACCCGCCAGCTGAAGTGCTCAGTCACAGATGTGAAACGCCTCGCCCCCGACCGCTTCAATACCGGTACGACTGAGCGCTTCAACTGGCGAGCGGAGCATTGAGGCGACAGCGCTCAGCCGTCCGTGGCCACACTGGGCGCTCTCAGGCGCTTTCAGCGGCGTCCAGCTCCGCTACGGGCCTCGGGCTGTCCGTTCGTCCTGCTCGCGCAGTATTCGCATGACGGTCGCCGGGGAAGGGTGCCGACCCTTCTTCTTGCTTTTGGTGATGACGACCCGGGCCGCGATCTCGCGCAGGCTCAGCTCCTGGCCCAGCGGGTGCAGCGCCATCGTCCTGCTGCGATGTGCCACCTACATGACACTGGACCGCCTGGGATTGCAGCACGTCCTGTCAGTGGCCAGAGCACAAAGCACCACGTCGTGTCAGCGGCCAGCCATCGCCACAGGCGAGACCTGCAAGAGCAGGCCGCTCCTGACCAACCGTCACTGTCATGACCTCACTGCCACGTGGACCAGGCGCGGCGCGATCTCGGCGGCGAGCGGGGCGGACGGCCGCTGAGACAGGGCGACGTGTCCCTCGGGGAGGCGCACTGCGAGGTGCCGTGGTCGGACTGGCGCCCCGGTGATGCCAACCACCACAGCGTCCACAGTTTCAGTGTGGCGCAGCTTCTGCCACTGGCGGGAGCCGTCCCTGTACGTCGACGACCCCACCTTGATCATCAGTCCCTCGATGTACTGCGATCGAACGTTGGTGCGCTTGCGGCAGCCCGAAACCCGGCCACGTCGGTGCCTTACGGGCATGCGACGCCGTTTCGTTCCTGGCCGCCGGCATCCCCCACGCCCGCTTGGCCAACAGGTGGCGCGCCACAATGCCTGTGCCCTCGTCGCCCACCGGAGGCGTGCAATGGTTCACGCCGGGCACCGCTGTGCACCGCCTTGCGCGCACCGGTGATGTCTCTCAGCGCCGGCACGGCCGCGTGCGGATGCGGGATCACCGCCTGGCGGGTGCTGTTCGTGATCTCCACCCACTCGGCGTTCAGCGAGCGGTTGGAGCGGTCGTCGCGTTTCGGGGAGTCTTACCGCACCGCTGATCGCCACCGCGGCACGCTCACGCGAGCCGTGGTGACGGCCGGCGGCCATGGCCGGCAGCGTGGCGGCGCCGACCAGGGCGGCGGATACGGCCGTGGCGGCGGCCGGACGGCGGGCGCGTTCACCCGAAAGGGAGTACGGCAGACCCCGCCGGCCGCCGTCCCGACTGCCCCTCCCCCGAGCGAGGCCGCACGCTCCGACCGAAGAGGGACGAGCGCTGCCGCAGGAGGAGCAGAGGGGGCCGAGATCACCGCGGATGCCGCACCACGTCCCGCGTCCCGTTCGGGGTGTGCCGCCCCACGACAGCCGCGCCCCTCGCATGCACCGCCCCACGACCGTCGCCTCTCCCCCGCTCAATCAGGTTCGGGGAAGCAGGAGAAGCTTTCCCTTTGTGCGGCGAGCGAGCAGGTCTTCATGCGCCTGGCGGGCCTGTCCGAGCGGGTACTGCCCTCCGACAAGCGGTCGCAGGCGCCGCCTGGCGGTGAGGTCCAGCAGTTCCTGCAACGGCGCGCCTGCGGCCCCTTCCCGGACGAGCAGCGGGGTGAGCCAGAAACCGGCGACCGTGAGACTCTCCACTGCAAGGCGGCTCGGGGAGATGGCGGAGGCGGGCTGCCGGGCAGAGGCCCCGTAGGTGACAAGTCTCCCCAGGTAGCCCAGGGTGTCCAGGGCGGCGTCGAGAACCGGGCCGCCAATGGCGTCCAGCACGATGTCGACCGGCCGCCCGTCGTTGGCGGCCAGGACCCTCTCCCGGTACCCCTGTGCCTCGCCGTCGATCGCGACGTCCGCGCCCAGGTCCAGGGCAAAGGCGCGCTTGCCTTCGGAGGAGGCGGTGGCGATCACCCGTCCGGCCCCGAACTCCCGGGCCAGCTGGACAGCGAGGCTTCCGGTGCCGCCGGCGGCGGCGTGTACCACTACACTCTCGCCGGGTCTGATCCGGGCAACCGAGCGCAGCAGGTGCCAGGCCGTCAGCCCCTGGACGTGTACCGCCAGCGCCTCGCCCGCGCTGACGCCCTCCGGCACGGTGACCAGGTCCCGGTCGGCGACCACCGTCCGCTCGGCGTAACCGCCCTGCAGGACGTGGCCGAGGACCCGCCGCCCGTTCGCTGTCCGGCCCACAACCTCCATGCCCGGGATTCGCGGCAGCGGTCCCTTGGGGGCATAGGGGCCGTCAGGCTGCTCGCCGGCGATCTGCTTGATATCGCCGAAGTTGACGCCGGCCGCCTCCACTTCGACCACTGTCTCACCTGGCCTTGCCACCGGTTCGGGCACCTGGGCCTCTGTCAGGACCTCCGGGCCGCCGAACCGCTCGAACTGAACGGCGCGCATGCGTCTTCTCCCCGCTGCAAGGCTTTATCCATGGTCACCGCTCCCCTGGCGGAACCGGACAACCACCTTTGAGGTGCCCGCTCCCGCATCCTCGAGCATCGCCGGCGTTCGAGGACCGTCACTTCCCAGCCGATACGGCGCGGACCGATCGCGGAGGCGAGGACGCCGGTGCCCCCTCCGACGTCGACGGCCGTGCGGCCCCGTGCGCCGCCGCCCTTCCGGCATGCCTGTCATCGACTCGACCGGTCCTGGCTCGGCGCGCCGGTCAGGGGCGCGATCGGGTTTGTCCCGGGCGAGCGCCGGCGGGCGAGTGCGAGGCCGGCCATCGTCGTGATCGTCATCGCGGCGACACCGACCACCGCTGCCGTGGTGTAGGCGCCGTCGTGTGGGAAGGGTTGACCGGTGTCGGTGCCGGCGGCCAGGAGCAGGCCGCCTATGGCACTGCCCAGGGAGTATCCGGCGCTACGGACGACGTAGTTGAAGCTCATGGCGCTTGACGTCTCGCTCTTGGGGGTGACGGCCAAGATGACACCGGGCATGGCGGCCGAGAAGCCGCCGACACCGAAGCCCAGCACTCCCATGACCACGAACAGTTCGGCCACGTGCGACCGGGCCACCGCGAAGAGGACGAACCCGCCACCGACGACGACGGCACTGCCGGCCAAGAGCAAGGGTGCACTGATCCGTTCGCGAAGCCGGGGGCTGAGCTTGCCGGCGACGAAGCCCAGCCCGGAGAACGGGACGAGGACCAGCCCGGCAGCGAAGGTGGTCAGCCCGAACCCGTAGCCTGCGCTGTGCGGCGTCTGCGCGTACCGGGTGACGAGCGTAAGGAGGAGGTACATGCCGATTCCGCCGACGAACATGGCGATGTTCGCCCCGGCGACCGCCGGGTGCCGTACCGCCCGGACATCGACCAGGGGCGTCTTGCTGCGCAGCTCGTGGGCGGTCCAGCCGCAGAGCAAGAGCACGGCAACGACGGCGAGGACCAACGCCACGGCGAGGTGACGGCTCCACAGATTCGTCTCGCCGGCCAGGAACAGGACCAGGAACAGCCCACCCGCCAGGATGAAGGCGCCCGCTACGTCCATGTCCGCGGAGCGGCCTTCAGGGGCTACAGGTATGGAGCGCCACGCGGCCAGGAAGGCGATGGCGGTGACGAACAGACCGAGGCCATAAGCGGCCCGTACGCCGCCGAACTCGCTGAGCAGTCCGGCAAGCGGGTAACCGACGCCGGCCCCGATGATGGAGACCACCGAAATCAGGGCGATCGTGGCCGCGCTGCGCCCCTCCGGAAGGTGATCGCGGGCCACGCCCATCATCAGGGCTGTCAGACCGAGCCCGACGCCTTGGGCCGCCCTGCCGACGAGCAGCCACGCGAACGGCAGCGGTAACACGGTAAGCGCGCTGCCGGCAACGACGACCGCCAGCGTGGCGAGAACCGTGGCTCGTCGGTGTGGGCCGGCTCCGAGCCGGCCAAGGACTGGCGTAGCGACGGCGCCGCTCAGCAGCGCGATGGTCAGCGTCCATTGCGCGCTGTCGAGCGAGACGTGGAACGTGCTCGCCACGCTGGTGATGAGCGGCGTCCCGAGGCTGCCGACCGCCGCCACGACCAAGGCGATGAACAGCAGGGAAGGGACCAATAGCCGCGACTCGGAGTGCTGCGGGGTCGTGCTCATCGGTGGCTCCTGATCGAGCTGCGGTCAAAGACGCGAATCCGGGCCCATTCCGCCCATGGCTCGTCCGGCTGGGCGACCTTAAGCGTGACGCCATTGCCGAGCAGCGTCCCGGAGGACAGGAATCCCTTGGTCCTTACCGGATCGGGCCCGGCGGTCTCGGTGACCACCTCCCGCATCCGTCCGGAGCCTCCGTCCGAAGACGCGGCGACCCCGCTGATTGACCCCCTTGTCACTGCTTCGGCCCTTCTTGGTCCTGGCTGTCGAGCGTTGCCAGATGCAGCAGCGCCGGAAGGGCTGCCACCAAGGCCTCGGCCTCCTCATCACTGACCTTGTCGATCAACCGGGCAAACGCCTGGGCGCCCGCCTGGCGCCGCGCCCGGACGTAAGACGCGCCGGCCTCGGTCAGACACACCAGCGTGACCCGCTTGTCGGACGGGTCTCCTCTCCGTTCGACAAGCCCGTCTTTCTCCATCACCCGAACCAGGACGGTCATCGCGGGCTGAGTGACCCCCTCGGTCAAGGCCAGATCGGTGATCCGCCGGGGACCGGTCCGGTCGAGGGTGGCCAGGGTGGCAGCGGACGTGAGGCTCAGGTCACGCGGAAGACGCCTCACGGCTCTCGTGGCCAGTTCGTAGAGGGCTGACCCGACTGCGGCGGAAGCGCCCCGAGGGGCGTCTTGACGGCTCATGCTTGAAGCATAGCTTATTTATATTAATTCTCTATACATCGACTGTGTCTGCCTTCACGTCACGGAGGTCCTACGACGCGTGGGGGCCGACACCACGAGCGCGACTGGCGCCGACAACTCCCCCACACGCGACGTCGTTCAGCCAGTGGCCGACCAGCCGGGCATCGCAGGCAGCGAAGCCTCGCCGGTCAAGGCGCTGTTGCGGCTTCGAAGCCCGCGTGCTGGTGGGCACGCCAAGTTATGGAGTCCACACGCACGACCCTCCAGTCCGGCGCAGGGATGCGGGGTGGCGTGCGCCCGCCGGCCCGGCCGCCACGCCCGCGCGGATCGAACGGCTCAGCCATGACCCCGAGGTCCGGACGCGCCAGGCGGCCGCCGCCGAAACCCCGCGCCTGCCGCTCCTCCCGCTCCTCCCACTCCACGAGGCACTCCATGTCCCTGAAGTGGGCTCCAGCGCGGGCGCCGACCCGGCACTCCCCAAGGACGAGATGGCCGCCGTCCGGGACCGGGCCGGTGTTCCCGCCTGATCGCTGTGAGCAAGAAACAAGTGCTCATACCCAGAGCGAAAGCCGCGGTCAACCGCTTCGCGCAACATATGCAGGCCTAGAGTCACTTCGGTCGCTGTTCGACTGACAAGTGCCCGGCCGGGCAGCGCTTTTGCGCCGAGAGCCTGGCCGCCTGGCGGCAGTGGGCGCGAGTTCCCGGCGCCGGACCGACGTCTTCTTCGCGATGCTCGCGACGGAACAACCCGCCGGGTCAGGCTGAGCCGCCGAGAACCCGCCTTGCTTCCGTCCACAACCGCTCGAACTCCCCCGCGGAGATCTCCGCTGCCTCGGGCTGGTCCTGCCAGCCGTCCACAGGACCTTCCGCGAGGACGCCGTACCGCCGTTCATAGCGGCCCATCGCCGCGAGATCGGCATGACCACGCAAGTACAGCACCTCTTCCGAAGAGACCGAGCTCTCACGCAGAGTGGCTTGCGAACGTCGCCCGTGACGGCGCGGGGCACCTGTTTCAGGGTGCCTGAGCAGTGGAAGGGCTGAGCGGTACTTCTTCGCTCCTTGGAGGACTTCATGCCAGAAGATTTCGATGACGTCCCTGATCCTGACGACGACACCATCGAGGACACCGTCGACGAGACCGGGGTTGACCCCAAGGACATCGAATTGGTCATGGGGCAGACCGGCGCGTCAAGAGGGAAGGCGGTCAGGGCCTTGAAAGAGAGCGGCGGCGACCTCATCACCGCGATCCTGGCGGTCAACGGATAGCTGGCGAGCCGCGACCGCGACCGTGGACTACAGCCTCGTCATCACCGCCGCGCACGCTGCCAAGCCCTGCCCGCTGATCTTGAAGTCGTGAGGAGGTCGGCAGATGGCGGCCGCCGGGTCGTTGAACGAGCAACCCCATACAGCGGGCGGCCATGCCCCGGGCGCTGTGACGGCCGATCCACCCCGGCCCCTCGCCCAACGAACAGTGCAGCGCCCCCACACCAGCGGGTGATCATCCGCGCCTGCCCGGCGCGCCAGGTTTGGGCAGGTATGACACCTAATGACAGCCGTCCTCGCGGCGGGGGCGCTCGCCGCCCTGATCGCTCCTGCCGCCGAGGCAGCCACCTCTGCGACTGCGCCCTCCGCGTCGGCCAGGCCATGCACCACGGCCTGGCCCGCCGTTGAGAGGGTGGCCGTGCGCCGGCCCCGCCCGTACGACGGACCGGTCACCACGACGCGCACGCCGGTCCACCACCACCTGCGCAAGGGCGAACTCGTCCGCTCCTGCATCGTCGCCGTCGGGCGCACTGATGGTGGTCCCGCCTACCGGGCGTGCGGTGCGGAGGGGAGCCTGTGGCGGATCGTGCCGGGCGGGCAGGTTCCGCAGAGAGCGTGGCCGCGAGCCGGCGGGGTCGGCGGGAGGGGGGGCTGCGCAGGCGGAGGTCTGGTGCGCGCACATGCAGGCGCTGGTGAGCGAGGCCTTTCACACCCGGGGGGAAGCCGCGGCAAGGGTGGGCAAGAGTGCGTGGCACCACGGCTTCCGACGCCTACGAATCCGCTGGGAACGGCGAGCCGACATCCATGAAGCGTTCCTCAAACTCGCGTGCTGCCTGTCCGCACACCGGCAACTCAAGGCTCTCTGCAGTGGTTGAGGGAGGTGAGGTTGAGCGCTGAGTCGGAAAGGATAGAGGTCATGTCAGAGACTCTCTACGGACTCTTAGGCGTGTTGGGCGGCGCCCTGGCCACCAGCGCGGCAGCCTACTGGGGCCCCTTGCAAGTACAGCGTGAGCAGTCCAAGGCTGCCCGCAGGGAGGCCGAGGCGGCACGTGACGAGGCACGTCGGCAGTCTCAGAAGGAGGGCGAGCTGAACCGCATCATCAGCATGCGTAAGGCCACGCGCGCCTGGTCCGACCTGCTTGCGCGGACAATTCAAGACCTTGGATTGGGTCGACCAGTCCAGATTGAGGACTTCGATGCCGCCGCGGCGGACGCTAGCGACCAGGCACAGCTCGCCCTTGATCACGCGTTGCATGACGGCATCTGGATCTACCAGTCGAGTTATGGATACCCCGCCCACCGCTCCCCTGCCGAAGGCCGCTCTCACGAGCAGGCACGGGTCCTGGCTGCACTGAGGCGCGTGACCGAACTGATTCGGGAGGCAGCGATCAATCAAGCACATCTGGACGACTCTCGCTCCGAAGAGTTGAAGCGTGCGCTTGACTTGGCAGATGAAGCACGCGCAGCCCTGGCCACGGCACTGCTGAACCGACTAGAACAGATCATGGAGATCACCACCATCGGGGGACCTGTTGCCCGTTCGTCCTCTGATGAGCAGGACGATTCATCCCCGCCACTCGCTCAAGGCAGCCCGAGGGTAGGACGGGAGGTCACCGTGGAAGGCGCAAACGGCGCAGTCACAGTGAGGGCGCCTCGCCGCGACTCGGCTGAACTCGACAGTCCTGGTTCGCGCCCTGCACATCCGGACTGGGCCACGCTCGCTGCAGTTGCCACGCGAGACTCCAGCCGCTGGAGGTTGCTGCTCTCTCCTCGAAGGAGACGTCGACCCTGACGGTCAAGACTTCGGCTCGACTCCACCAACACGTCTACGCCCTTGCTCCGCGCCAGAGGCAAGCCCAACCTGAGGGACCACAGCGTGGTCGTCAAGCCAAGACCCCTCATTGTGTTAGCCGTTGTAACAGTCCGGTACGGGCCGGTCAACGTCGGGACTGCTCGAGCGCGGGAGGGACGGTCCCACGTGCCGCAGATCGTGCACCCACGACCACCTGCTCCCTGCGCAGGCGGGCCCCTTCCGTACCCCACCGCGGGGCTCCAGGCAATACGCCTAGTAGCTGCGGCCGGGCCCTGCACTCGCCGGACCCCGGATCGAGGTGGTCGGCTTGGGGGACTCCGTGGACGAGGACGAAATCAGGCGTGCGGTCGCGCGAGGGATGCAGGACTACGAGAAGCCCGAGGGGATCGTCGCGGAGGCGGAAAGCGCCATAGGCGGTTGTGTAGCGATGTTCTTCGTGGCCTTGGTGATTCTGGGCATCATCGCTGCCTGCAGCAGGTGACGCACCTTCCCGGCACGCACCACCGGTGTGATACCTGGGCCGCCCGAGGTCAAGCGACGCCAACCGACAACGCCAGAAGCCCACGGCATTCGACCTGGTCGGCGCCGTGGGCTTCGTCGGTCCCGCTCGCCCTTCCTCTGCCAGGCCGGCGATATGGAGTCCACGCTTCTGGCCCGAGCAACGGCGGTGTGACCCGGCGGGGGACTTCCCGTCGACGCCGCCTTTCGCCGTACGCATCAGCAGAAGAACGCGGAGCGAGGCGCACAGCCGGGCCGTCCGCGTTCCTGATCTCCGCGGGCCCGTCCTCCTCGGCGAGGCCGGCCCCGGCCCCGCGGGCGGCCTGACGCCTGTCCGGTCCGCCCACGGCGAGTTCAGCAATCGGCCCGTTCGGCCTCGCGGGGCGTGAGCGGAACGCTCAGCCGGACGGCGAAACCGCCGCCCGTGCAGGGGCCCGAGGTCAGCGCGCCGCCCAGCAGGGCGGCGCGCTCCCGCAGTCCGATCAGGCCATGGCCGCCGCCGGGCAGCGCCGTCCGACCGGCCGGCTCCCGCGCCGCGCCGTTCTCCACGCACACCCGCAGGTGGTCGACGCCGACCTCGACCGTCACCGTGGTCAGCGCGCCCGGGGCATGCTTGCGCACATTGGTCAGGGCTTCCTGCGCGGTCCGGTAGGCGGCCCTCTCGATCGGCTCTGGTAGGGCACGGTCTTCCACGCCGCTCACCGTCAGGGTCGCGGCGACCTCGGATTCCTCCACCAGTTTGGGCAGGTCCGCGAGGCGCGGCTGCGGGGCGAGTTCGGTCGGTTCGGCGTCGGAGGCTCTGAGCACCAGGATCATGGCACGGAGTTCCTGCAGGGTACTGACAGCCAGGTCACGCAGGACACCGGCAACGGCTCTGGTACGGGCGTCGTCGGTGGTCACCTCCAGCCCTCCGGCCTGGACGGCGATCAGACCCGCCTTGTGCGAGACGACGTCGTGCATCTCACGTGCGATACGGGCGCGTTCCCTGGCGACGACGGTCTGGGCGTGCAGGGCGCGCTCGTGATCCCGCATCGTGGCGAGTTCGGCGACCCGGTCCGAGAGGTCCTCACGCGTCTGGGCCAGCAGACCAAGGGCCGCGGGTCCGGCCGCCAGCATCACCGCGTAGATCAGCCGCCGGACGATGTCGCGCAGGGTCTCTTCGGGAAACGCGGTGACGGGCCAGGGAAGGAACTCCCCCAGCCCGACCAGGAAGACCGCCAGCCCCGTCTGCCACAGCGGTCGCGGTCTGCGGCTCACGGTGTAGAGAGCCACCAGGGACGCGAGCAGCGCGCTCCCCGCGTACAGCCCCGGAAGCGCCGCCGCCAGCGCCACGCGCGGCAGGCGGCGGCGCACCAGCAGAGCGGCGGCCGCCAGCAGGGAGACCTTGAAGGTCCAGTCCCGCGGGCCGGGGAAGTTCAGCCAGGCGTCCAGCCCGGCCGCAGCGACGAGCGTGACGGTGCTGACCGCGGCGTGCAGGCGGGATCGGGGGTGCCATGGGAACGTCGTGAGTGCCGTCCCGCATGCCGGAGGGTTCGGCTTCACACGCGTTCGCCCACCAGCCCGACCCGCTCGGCGAGCACGGCGGCCTGGACCCGGTTGGACACGCCGAGCTTCGCCAGTACCGCGCTCACATGGTCCTTCACTGTCGCGGCTCCCAGGTGCATGCGCGCCCCGATCTCGCTGTTCGACAGGCCGTGGCCGAGGAAGGCCAGGATCCGTCGTTCGCGCGGGGAGAGCGTCTCCAGGGCCAGGGAGGCCGCCGGCGCCGCCGTGCGCGCTTCCCGCAACCTCCGCAGCACGGGTGCCGAAAGGCAACCGGCTCCGGTCGCCAACCCCCGCACGGAACGGATCAGTTCGTCGGGGGCGGTGTCCTTGACGAGAAAGCCGCTCGCGCCCAGCCGGAGGGCCTCGCCGAGGTACTCGTCCGTGTCGAACGTGGTCAGGACCGCCACATACGGGGGCTCGTCCAGTTGCCGCAGGTGACGCAGGACCGTCAGTCCGTCCACGTCCGGCATCCGGATGTCGAGCAGGACCACGTGCGGTCGCAGCGCTCGGGCGGTCGACACCGCCTCCGTGCCGGTGCAGGCGGCCACCACCTCGATGTCGGGCGCCACGCCGAGAATCATGGTGATCCCCGATCTGATCAGCGCCTCGTCGTCGACGATCAGCACCCGCGAGGGATAAGCGGGTTCTGGTGCCTCCACTTGCTGGCCTCCTGCCTCATGGAACGACTTCCGCAACCGTAGATCACACGCGGCACACGCCGGAACAACTACCAGCAGAGCAAGAAGCTGTGACGAAGCATCAAAGCGGGGGCGGGAACGGGCGCCGTCCGGCGGTACGGGCACCCCCGATCGGGTGGGAAGTCCCCACCGACCGGAGGAGGGCCTCCACCTCTGGTCGGGTCGGCTCTCCTTCCGAAGTAGCAGATCATCTTTGAAACAGCGGAATTGAGCAAGATCTGAGGCTGGATGCCGATGCCCCTTTGTAGGGTCCTGATCAGTCGCAAACGCATTCCATCGCCAGGCGGCGAGGCTACGTTTCCCGCCGTACACAGGCTCGTATGCGACATGGCGACTCGCCCTGACCCGCGCCGTTTCAGGGTGACGTCAGGAAATCAGCTGGAATCGCTTTGGTTCCGTATGCAATGAAAGGCACGTCAATGAATTCAAGGATGAAGCACGCGGCGACCGCCGTGGCGGCCGCCGTGGTCGTGGGCATCCTCGCGGGCGTCGCGCCGGCGAACGCCGCGCCGAACGCCGCGGGCGAGGTGTCGTCCTCCGCGGCCCAGGCGAAGCCGGAGGCGGCCAACAGCCCCATGTTCCTCGGTGACATCGCCCACCACGTGGTGAACGGCGCCAAGGACATCTCCGCGGTGGCCGGTGGCGTGAAGGCCGTCTACGACGGCGGCAAGTGGGTCGCCAAGAAGGCGTCCCGCGTCGCACCGGTCGCCGAGGACGCCGCCGTCGGCGCCGCCGAGGTCGCCGCCGCCGCTCCGCTGGTCGCCAAGCACCAGCGCGGTGCCACCCCCATCGCCGACGCGCAGTTCAACTAGGCGGTTACCGCAGTGGCCTCGACGCTTTTTCGGGGCCGAGGCACCGGCCGGGAGGAATCCCGGCCGGTGTCCCGGTGGACCCGCCTTTTTGTCTGCATGCCCATTCTCGCCGGCGCGGCTTACATGGGATTGACCGCCTGCCTCGTCGCACCGCCTTCTCCCGCGCAGACGCGTATGATCAAAACGGCGCAGGACATCGCCCATCCCTATTTCGACCAGAATTGGCAGCTCTTCGCGCCCGAGCCGCCGGACTTCAATGTGGACGGCTGGTACCAGGTCGCCTACAAGGACGCGCAGGGCCACCGCCATGAATCCGAACCGCGTTCGCTGACCGGCCCGTTCCTCGCTCAGTCGCAGAGCCAGTGGTGGTTCCCCAACCGGGTGGCGCGGGTGGTCACCACCATGGGCAACGACCTGTCCAACCTGCAGTACCGACAGTCCCGCATCGACCAACTCCGGCCCCACAAGGCGTCCGACCCCAAGGGTGCCGGGCAGAAGGCGTCCGACGGCCTGGAACAGGCCGCCCGGGCCAGGGTGAACGACAGCTCCCTGGCCGGCCACCTGCCTCCGTCCGCCGACGTTCCGGCCCCCTCCGCCGACCAGCACGCCCTGGACGTCCTGCAGCGCGCCCTGGACACCGAGGTGAGGGAGGAGGACGTACAGGTGAGCCGCGTCCTGTCCCCCCTCGCCGACCAGCTCGTACGTCCTGAGCGCATCCTCCAGGTCCGGGCGTTCTACACGGTCACGCCCGTCACCCGCTTCTCCGACCGGTACCTGGACCATCCGGCGGCCCAGGAAACCGTTCGGGTCGGCGACAGTCACTGGCTGGCCTATCTCCCCGAGGAACGGCGATGAAGCGACAGTTCGGCTCTCTGATGGCCTGCCTGGACCGGTTCGGCACACAGCGCCAGCGCCTGATCGGCCTGGCCGTGACGCGCATCGGCCTCGGCGGCACCTTCGTCCTGATCTACCTCACCAACCTGCCCTACCGCGACCTGCTGTGGGGGCCGCACGGCGACTCCGACTTCGGCCAGTTCCGTGATTCGCTGGGCGGCCGGCCCCTGCTCTCCCTCTACGCGCTGAGCACCAGCTCCTGGTGGTTCGACCTCGTCTACTTCGCCGGGCTGGCCGTCGCCGCGCTCTGGACCGTCTACGGGGGCCGGCCGCTCACCCTCCTGCACGCGTTCTTCGCCTGGTCGCTGTACGCGCGCAACGAGGAGCTGAGTGACGGCGGTGACAACCTCAACCGGATCCTGATCCTCTTTCTGCTCTTCGCGACCACCAACGCGTACTTCAGCCCGAGCGCCAAGAAGGTACGTGCGCGCCTGGCACTGCAAGCGCGGCGTCCCCGTCCCTCCGTCAGCCTCCACAACACCGCCGCGACGCTGGTCGTCTTCCAGACCGTCACCGTCTACGCGGTGGCGGGCCTGTGGAAGGTCGCCGGAAGCCGGTGGCGCGAGGGCAACGCGCTCTACTACATCAGCCAGGTCCACGAGTACAGCACCACGTCCCTCCTCCTCTGGCTGATGAGGAACCCGTTCCTCGTGACCGCCGTGACGTATCTGACGGTCGCGGTCCAACTCGCCGTGATCCCGGCCGTCCTGACCCGGCGCCGGTGGTTCCGCGAAGCCGTGCTGCTGTTGATCGCCGGCATGCACATCGGCATCATGTACGGCATGGGGCTGGTCTCCTTCGGCCTGTTCATGCTGGCGGCCGACGCGGCCATGCTCACCGACGCCGACTACCGGGCCGCCGCGCGCCTGGTACGCGGTGCTCGCCGCCGCCTGCGGCAGCGGCGGGAGAACACCGCGCCACCGGACGAGCCGGCGTCCGGCCAGTCACCTCCGGTACCGCCGCAGCGCGACGCCACCGCCGGCGACCGCGTCACCGCAGCCAAGGAGGAAGCGAAGGTATGAAAGGCCGCTTCTGGTGGGGTGTGGTGGCCGCGTTGTGCGGGTGGAACGCCTACGACCACCTGACCGCCGGAAACGAGCGCCTCCGCGGCGCGTCGGAGGCCGTTGTCGCCCTGTTGCTGGTCATCGGGCTCATACACGACGCGTACACGGCGCGCGCCGCCCGAAGGCTGACGGACGACTTCGGCGCCTACCTGCGCGCACGGGAGGACCGGGCGGGTGTCTTCCTCGTCCGCCGGGGCACGGACGGGACCTGGCTCCCCCAGCACGCGCACAACGCCGACGAGAAGTTCCCCCTGGCCTCCACCCGCAAGGTCCTCATCCTGTGCGCCCTGTCGGAGCAGATCCACCAAGGAACCGTCTCCGCCGACGAGCGCCTCCCGCTGCGCGAGGTCAGGCGCTTCCACCTGCCGGGCACGGACGGCGGCGCGTTCGCACAGGCCTACCCCGGCGCCGGCCGCCGCACCGAGATCAGCATCCGGGACTGCGCCGACGCCATGATCCACCAGTCCTGCAACGCCTCCGCCGAGTATCTGTGGCGCCGTGTCGGCGGCCGTCCGGCCCTCGCCGCTCTCGCCCGGCGCCACCACATGGACGCGCAGGATCCGGTGTACTCGGGGTACGGCGAGTTCGTCGCCTCCCTGGCCCCGTTCCTGCCTCGAACCCTGCGCTGCCCCGACGACCGGCTCGCCGACTACTACGACCGTCTGGGCGCGCGCCCGCACCGCTGGTACCGGCTGCTGCTCCTGCTGCCCACCGCGGGGCTCCAGCCCCGGGTCTTCCGCCGCAGCTGCTCGGGCACACCCAGAGACTGGGTCACCCTCTTCCAGGCCGTCATCGACTCCCCGGCCGGTGACAGCCCGCTGGCGTTCGCCCGCGAGGTCCTGCGCTGGCCCATGCGGAGCAACCCCGCGAACACCAAGGTCTACCACGAGGTCCTGGCCAAGGGCGGCTGCCTGCCCGGCGCCGTCACGCAGGTCTACGCCCTGCACTCCCGGACATCCTCGGGCCCGGCCATCATGGCCTGCTTCTTGAAGGACCTCCCCTCCGCCCAATGGAAGATCCTCTCCGGCACACCTCGCCAGGACCGGTACATGGTCTCCACGATGAATCGCACCGGAGCGTGAACATGAGTACAGCGACCCCCTCGGGTGCCGTGCTGCTCTACGACGGCGACTGCGGCTTCTGCCACTGGTCGGTCACCCGCCTACGGAAGCTGACCGGCACCACGGTCCGTCTCCTGCCCTGGCAGGCGGCGGACCTGGAGGCCCACCGGCTCACGGAACGCGATGTCACCCGGGCCGTGCAGTGGATCCCCGCACATGGCCCCGTCCGGGCGGGACATGCCGCTTTCGCCGCCTGGCTCAGCACCGCGGCCGGCACCGGCTGGCGGGCGGTCGGCCGTCTGCTCACGGTGCCTCCGATCAGCTGGACGGCCCGTGGCGTGTACCGGCTCACGGCCGGCAACCGCGGTCGCATCCCCGGCCCGTGGCGCCAGGGCGCCTCCTGCCGGATCGACCGGTAACCAGGCCGCGCGGGACGCCAGGGGGGGTTAGGGGTCACGTAGGCGGGCGTCAGGGCGTCACCGCGGGCTGTCAGGGAGCGTGACACCCGCGCCCAGGGGGCTGGTGTCAGACGTCCGTGATCTTGGGTTCCGGGGTCGCCTGCAGAGCCATGCGCCCGACATACCCCCGCACAGCCACCCGTCGAAGGCGTCGGCGGCGTACGGCGCGCAGGTCCGGCGCGGCCGCTGGTACATGCGGACGCTGACCCTGGTGTCGCCGAGCAGGTCGCCACGCAGCTGAAGACGTGGCCGTCGGCCCAGTCCCGGCACGCCCATGACCGAGGCGTGCCGCCAGCGCCCCTGGTACCACACCATTGGGGTCCGTCCGGCGGATCATGTCGTCGTAAGCTGCAGATTACTCATCCCCGGGGGCAGCTCGATGGGCGCGATGATGACCCTTGCCGACCGTGGCCACATACCCCTGGCCGCAGTTCGGCCGCACGACACGCAAGTCGGCCACGCCACCTGGATCTGAAGCTCTCAAATGACGGCGCTGCCCGGCTCTTCAGCCGGGCAGCGCCGTCGCCGTAGGCTGTTGCTTCCGCTCCTCAGGGCACCGCGTAGTTGATCAGGCCCTTCGAATTCGACGCCGAGGCCGCCCGGCAACGGGCCATCGCCGCAGGACACCCGCCACAGGCCGAGCCCTGCGCCCAACCGCGCGACACGCGCACATGGGACGAGGAGGATCGCCGCCACCTGGACAACGGCTGTCGGCTGGCAGGGGCCCCGCTGCGGAGCGGGTCGGACGGTCGGGTTATCTTCCGGCTGCTCGTTCCGTTTTCTCACAGGAGCCTCATGCGCCTCAAGCAGGTCTCCCTGGTCGCGGCCCTCTCGGTCGTGGTCGGCCTGACCACTGCCGCCGTCGGAGCCGTCGGCCCCGTCGCGTACGCCGACGACATGGCCACGCTGCCCCTGTCCGGGTACGCACACCTGATGGTCGACCGCGCCCACCAGCACGTCTTCATCAGCCAGGGCGCCGGCTCGACCGACATCCTCGTGACCGACCTGTCCGGCACTCCGGTCACCACCGTCGCGGGGGAGCAGGGCGCCACCGGTCTGGCGCTGTCGCCCGACGGCGGCACGCTCTACGCGGCGCTCTCGGACGCCGGGGCGATCGTCGCGATCGACACCGCGACACTCGCGGAGACCGCCCGCTGGTCCACCGGCGCGGGCAGTTCCCCGGTCTCCGTCGCGGTGGCCGGGGGCCGCGTCTGGTACGGCTACACGGCCGCTGGCAAGGGCGGCATCGGCTCGATCGACCCGTCCGCACCCGCCCCGGCGGCGACCCCGCAGCCGGCCCTGTCGCAGTGGACGACCGCGCCGCTGCTCGCCACGGGCGGCGACGTGCTCGCGGCCGAGGAACCGCAGGGCAACCTCAGCCACGTGGCGACCTTCGGCGTCGCCTCGGGCACCGCGTCCGCCAAGGCGGACACCCTGGTCTACGGCGGCACCGCGACCGGGCTCGCCGTCACCGGCGACGGGACGCGGCTGCTCCTGGCCGCCCCGCAGCAGCTCGCCCTGCGGGCCTACCGCAGCACGGACCTCGCGGCCGCGGACCCCGCCGCGTACTTCACCGGCGGCTCCGGTTCCGCGCCCGGCTCCGTGGCCGTCGACACCGACGGCACGGTCGCCGTGGCCGGAACCTCCGGCGTCTACCTGTACGCCGGTACGAACAACCTCGCCGAGAACCACCTGACCCTGCCGTCGGGCGACGTGGCCCCGGACGGCCTGGAGTGGGGCGCCGACGGCACGACCCTCTACGCCGTCACCAAGGACCCGTCGGGTGCCTACAGCCTGAACGTGCTGGACACCCCCAAGCTGACGGACACCGAACTGGCCCTCAGGCTGCCGCAGTACGCGGTGCCGACCGAGCGCTACACGATCGGTGGCTCACTGAGCACCCGCGGCCTCCTGCCGGCGGGCGCCGCACTGCAGGTCACCCGCGACGGCACCGCCCTGCCCGACGCCACGCTCGGCGCGGACGGCACGTTCACCTTCACCGACCTCCGGCAGGACGAAGGCGCGTACACCTACCAGGTGGCGTACGCCGGTGACGCCACCCACCGCCCCGCGACGGCCTCACTGACCGTGCATGTGGCGAAGCTGCCCACCGACGTCGCCGGCACCGACATCACCTCGGCGGACCCCGGCTCGGTCGTGTTCACCGGCCACCTCTCAGCCCAGCTGGGCCTCGGCACCTTCCCGCAGGGCACCACCGTCCAGGTGGCCCGGCGCGACGAGGCCACCCAGCGGACCGTGCCGCTCGGTTCCGTCCCCGTGGACCCGGCCACCCTGCGCTTCACCGTGGCCGACGCCCCGGGCGCCGCCGGCACGTTTACGTACCTCCTCACGTACGCCGGTGACACCACCCACCAGCCGTCCGAGAGCGGCATGAGCTTCGTGGTCGCCCCGTACGCCCCGGCGCTGACACTGAGCGCCCCCGCGAGCGCCACCCGCGGCGCCGCACTGTCCTTCGGCGGCAGGCTCGGTGACGGCCCGTACGCCGCCGGGCGGACGGTCACCGTCTCCCGCAAGGACGCCGCCCACGCCACCCCGGTGACCTGGACGGCGCCCGTGGCCGCCGACGGCACGATCACGGTGAAGGACACCCCGGACACCGGCGGAGCCAACACCTACACGGTGACCTTCCCCGGCGACGCCGCCCACCAGGCGGCCACCGCAGTCGCCACCGTCCAGGTGTCCCGCGCGGCGACCGCCCTGACCGTCACCAGCAGCGCCCCCTCGTACGCCTACGGCGCGACGGCCACCGTCACCGCGCACCTCGGCACGACGTACAACGGCCGCACGGTATCGATCCACGCCACACCGTACGGCGGCACGAAGACCCTCGTCACGACGGGCACCGTGGACGCGAACGGCAACCTGAAGGCGACCTACGAGGTCACCCGCAACACCACCTTCACCGCGTCCTTCGCGGGCGACTACCGCTACGCGCCCGCCACGGCCACCCGCGCCGTCAACGGCTACGTGAAGATCGCGACGGCACTCAGCGGCTCCTACACGAGCGCCACGTACAGCGGCATCAGCTACCGCGTCTTCCACAAGACGGTGAAGCCCACGGTGACCGCGACCGTCACGCCGAACAAGGCCGGCCAGTGCGAGCGCTTCCAGGTCCAGCAGTACTACAGCAGCGCCTGGCACACGCTCACCACGTCGGGCTGCTACGCCCTGTCGTCCACGAGCATTGCGAAGGCCCAGCTCAGTCTTACCAACGCGCTCAACCAGAAGTTCCGCGTCCGCTCCGAGTACGAGCGCTCCACGAAGGACCTGAGCAACGTGAGCACCTGGGGCGGCTGGCAGTACTTCGTGGTCCGCACCTGAGGCCCGCGACGCGGCGTCAGCGAGGGAACCCAAGGTCCGCACCGGCACGCCCCACCGTGCCGGCGCGCAGCTCCAGACGGTGCGGGACGACGACGCCCTGCGGGGGGCGACGACGACGCCTGCGGGGGCACCACGGAGGCGGGGCTGGGGATGCGGTCGGCCAGGCACTGCAGGACGCGCTCCGTGATCTGCCGCTTGTCCGGACGTGTGGGCGATGTTGAGTGGGCGTGATGCGGCCGGCCGTCCTGCTCACGGCCGGCCAGCGCCAGCAACGCCACCGCCGCAACCTGGGCCGTGACGGCGGCCGCCCTCCTCGATTCGACTGGGAGATCTACCGTCGACGCAACATCGTCGAACGCTGCGTCAACCGGCTCAAGGACTTCCCTGGCATCGCCACCCGATATGACAAGACCGCCACCTCACACGAGGCAGCGGTTTCTCTCGCCTCAAAGTCGATTGAAGACGGACCCTAGCTCTCTCCTTGGTGAAGGCGAACGTTGCCTGTTGGGACACTAGGCAGCCGCAAAGGCTCCATGGCCTCCGCACCATGGTGGGGTCCGTCGTGTGCGCGCGCCTTCGTTGCTCGCTGCGCGTCTGTTCGCAGCCGGGTCCGGCAGCAACGTCCTCCTCGCTGCACCCCAGGCACTCACCGAGACCGGCAGCTGGCTGCGCCTCGCCCATGTTGGCCGTGATGGCGCTTTATGAGAAGAGCGCTGTCCGCAGTCTCCGTGTATCCAGAAGTCGATGGTGGTTTCGTCAGAGTGCCTCTGCCTCGGGCAAGCGAGACGGTCGAGGATTTTCTGTTTCCCGAGCTCGGCATGCATGCAGACGCAGACGATACCGAGCCCCTGCGCTGCGCGGTGGTCGAACCCTCGGTTCTGGAGCATCTCATCGCGGGGAGAGAATGCTCCGGCCCTGCCGATCCTGTGGGGCTGAGCCGTCCAGGGAGGTGCCCCGGAGCGACATGAGGACCATCAGGCAGCCGCCGCAGACAATGCCCGAATCGGCGAGGTTGAACACCGCGAAGTGCTCGACGGAGATGAAGTCGACAACGTGCCCGCGAAAGACCGCAGGCGCCCGGAAGATCCGGTCAGTCAGATTGCCGAGCGCGCCCCCGAGCATCAGGCCCAGGGCGGCGGCCCAGGGAAGGCTCTGAAGCCTACGCGCGGCACGCATGATGACCACGACAACGGCGACCGCAATCGCCGTGAACACTGCAGTGAAGGCCTGGCCCCTGCTGAAAGCCGCACCCGAGTTACGGAACACTTGCAGCGTAAGCACGTGACCCGCTACAGCAACGGGCTCGTGGCCTTCCAACCGCGAGACAGCCACAAGCTTGCTGCCGAGATCCAAGGCATAGGTGAGAACAGCCGCCGTCAGCAGAGCGGTCAGAGCCAGTGTGCGCTTGCCAACAGCACGCGTCGCGGTCTCGGGCTGGGATTGCGAGGCATTGTGGATAGTAATGATCCGCTCCATGGATGCCGAGCCGCCCTGGACACCACCACATTACAAGAGCCCGCACGGGCCGTGTGGTGAACACCGGACGGCCCAGCTACTGAACTTGAACTCGGGATGTCGGCCAGCCCAGTTGTTCTGGCTCATGGGCGTGCGGCCGCCGTCAGCGACGAAGGTGGCGGCTTGGTCCCCGATGGCCGTGCCTGAAGTTCGGTGCCTACGGTCTGGACTCCACTCGTACACCATGGGGGCGGTCTCGATGACTTCGCTTGGCCAGATCTGCTGAAGTCGGTCCAGTCGGACTCGGTGGTCCAGGATCCAGTCGTCTTGTGGCCGGATCCAGAAGGATGTGGAGAGCCGGTCGGGGTCGTGGATCGTCACGCACACGGACTGAGTGCTGCGGCCGGGCGGGCGGTTGTACGTGGTGGAGTTCCACCCGCTGCTCAATCGCGGCGTCCTCGCCGACAACGACCCATCCGGGAACTGCTTCTGAACGGGCACCGCCAGACCCGCGCGGCCGTGGTCGAGGAGCGCCTGCGGGCCGCCCGGGACCTGCACGATCTCCTGGGCCACAGCTTGGCGGCCGTCCTGCTCAAGTGCGAGCCGGCCCGTCGGCTGCCGCCGGAGCGTGCCCGTACGGAACTGGCCGACGTCCTCGCCATGATCGAGCGCGGTGAAGTGGATCTGCGGGCGCGACCTCGGGCGGTGAGGTGCCGATGGTGCTCTCCGTGGAGGCCGAGACGGCGCGATCCTTGCCGGCCGCGGCCGGTATCGAGGCGAAGGTGCGCCGTCCGCCGAGGTGCCGGTGAACTGGATGCGCGAGTCCACCGCACGCAGTCGCCGGGCCGCACGCAGTCGCCGGGCCGCACAGCATCCGCGGACGCCTGGGACGCGGCCCCGTATCACACGGCTCGCTCGATTCGATCGTAGTGACGCTTGAATCGAGCGTCCTTGTCGGGCATGCTGCGTGAAACGAGAGCAGCGCCTGCCGTTCACGCAGGAGAGAGGTGCGGCATGGACGACACCGACCGGGCCATCCTGCGGGAACTACAGGTCGACGGCCGGATTCCTTACGCCGAGTTGGGGCCAAAGGTGGGGTTGTCACCCTCGGCCGCGAGGCTCAGGCTGCAGCGGCTGATCGACACCAAGGCGGTCCAGGTCGTCGGAGTGACCGACCCGATGACCCTGGGCCAGCAGGCGATGGCGCTTCTGGGCCTGCGCATCGACGGCGATCCCCGGGCGGTCGCCGATGAACTGTCCCGGCACGACGAAGTCGTGTACACGGTCCTGACCGCCGGCGGCTTCGACCTGTTCGCGGAGGTGGTGTGCGGTCAGCCCCGGGATCTTCTGGACTTCATCAACGACGTCGTCCGGCCCATCGAGGGGGTCGCATCCGTGGACAACTTCCCCTACTTCGGGATTCACACGCACCGCTTCCTGTGGCACGTCGACTGAGGCGTCCGAGCATCCCAGACGTGTTCGCCCACATCAGCCGAGGAACCCGCATGCTGCCCGATGAACACCGCACGATCGACTTCTTCAGCGAGGGCGCCCTTCCGGTACCCCGCGTCACACCGTCCGAGGCCGAGCTCATCGCTGCCGACCTTCTCGGCACCAGGGCTCGCCCCCAGTCGCTGGGCAGCCAGCAGGACGCCAACTTCCTGCTGCACGCCCCCGATGGGACGCCCGCGGCGATCCTCAAGATCGCCAACCCCGCCTTTCGCGGCATGGAGATCGAAGCCCAGGACGCCGCGGCCGACCTGGTCGCCTCCGCCCGGCCGGAACTGCGCGTCGCCACCGTCCTGCGCCGTCCCGACGGCTCACCACGTCGTACCACCGTGGACACGGAAAACGGTCCCGCCGTCGCGCGCCTGCTGCGCCATCTGCCCGGCGGCACGCTCTCGGGGCCCCGGCACCTGTCACCCGGCACCGTGGCGGCCATGGGCACCCTCGTCGGGAAGGTCAGCACCGCTCTGCGAGACTTCCGGCACCCGGGCCTCGACCGCGTGCTCCAGTGGGACCCCCAGCACGCCGATCGCGTCGTCGCCAGGCTCGCCGGGCACATCGACGAGCCCGACCGGCGCGCCGCCGTCGAGACCGCGACCGCCGAGGCCTGGTCTCATGTGCGCAATCTCGCCGCGGCGCTGCCGGCGCAGGCAGTGCACCTGGACCTCACCGACGACAACCTGATCCGCAGTCCCGGCACATGTCCGCCCATGCCGGACGGGGTCATCGACTTCGGTGACGTGACCACGAGCTGGGCCGTCGGCGAACTGGCCGTGTCACTGTCCTCCATGCTCCACCACGACGGCATCGAGCCTCACCACCTGCTGCCGGCCGTCCGTGCCTTCCATGAGGTACGGCCGCTCTCCCCCGAGGAGGCCGAGGCGTTGTGGCCGCTCGTGGTCCTGCGCGCCGCCGTCCTGGTGGCCAGCGGACGGCAGCAGGCCGCCGTCGACGAGGACAACGCCTACGCCAGGGCCGCACTCGACCGCGAGTGGCACATATTCGAACAGGCCACCTCGCTGCCCCTGCCGGTGATGACGCACCTTGTGAGAGAAACGACCGGCACGGCCGACGCGCCCAGCCGAACCGCGCGGGCCGATACGCCGGTGCGCCCTCTCGTGCGGGACCTCGCTGCCGACGACATCACCCTCCTCGACCTGTCCGCCGACGGCGATGCCATGGACGGCGGAGCCTGGACGGAGACCGGCATCGAGGCGCGGTTGGCGGCCTCGGCCCTCGCGGACGGAGCCGTCGCGGTCGCCACCCGGTACGCCCAGGCGCGGCTCACCCGGACGCAGGCACTGTCGGCGACGTCCACCGCAACGGTGCCCACCGGAATCGACCTCTGGCTCGGCCGGGACGCCATGGTGCAGGCACCGGCCGCGGGTAGGGTCCTCGTGGCGGCGCCGGGCCGCGTGGAACTCACCTACGGTGCGCAGGCGCTGTCGCTGTCCTTCCCTGTCTCGGTCCGGCCCCTGGTCGGCGCCGGTGCGACGGTGCAGGCGGGTGACGACATCGCCCGCCTCGGCTCCGGCGCCTCGGTTCACGTCGCCCTGTTCACCGCCGGCGGACCGGCTGTCCCCCACCTGGTCCGGCCCGAGTACGCCGCCGGCTGGCTCGCGCTCACCGCCGACCCGGCCCCGCTGCTCGGCCTGGTGACCGACTCCGGCCCCGCGCGTGACAGAGACCTGCTGGACCGGCGCGACGCCGCCTTCGCCACCGTGCAGGAGCACTACTACGCCAACCCTCCCCGCATCGAACGAGGCTGGCGCCACCACCTGCTGTCCACCGACGGCCGCGCGTACCTCGACATCGTCAACAACGTCACCCCGTTGGGCCACGCTCACCCCCGGGTCGAGCAGGCGGTCTCCCGGCAACTGCGACGGCTCAACACCAACTCGCGCTTCCACTACGCCTCGGTGGTGGAGTTCACCGAACGTCTCGCCGGACTGCTTCCCGAGCCCCTGGACACCGTGTTCCTGGTCAACTCCGGTTCCGAGGCGGTGGACCTGGGCCTCCGGCTGGCCATCGGGGCCTCCGGGCACCACGACGTAGTCGCACTGCGCGAGGCGTACCACGGCTGGACCTACGCCTCCGACGCCGTCTCCACCTCGCTGCAGGACAACCCGAACGCCCTGGCCACCCGCCCGAACTGGGTGCACACCGTGGACTCGCCGAACTCCTACCGCGGCCGGTACCGGGGAAGCGACGCCGTGCGCTACGGCTCCGAGGCCGTCGCGGTGATCGACGAGCTGGCCGCGTCCGGCCGCCCGCCAGGAGCGTTCATCGGCGAGACCTACTACGGAAACGCCGGGGGAGTCGCCCTTCCCGACGGATATCTCGCCCAGGTGTACACAGCGGTACGACGCCACGGCGGCCTCGCCGTCGCCGACGAAGTCCAGGTCGGCTACGGCCGCTTGGGCCACTGGTTCTGGGGCTTCGAGCAGCAGCAGGTCGTCCCCGACATCGTCTGTGTCGCCAAGGCCATGGGCAACGGGCATCCCCTCGGGGCCGTCATCACATCCAAGTCGGTCGCGGACCGGTACCGCGATCAGGGCTACTTCTTCTCCTCCACCGGTGGCAGCCCTGTCTCCAGCGTCGTCGGCCTCACCGTCCTGGACACGCTGCGCGACGAGGACCTCCAGGGCAACGCGGTGCGCGTCGGCGGCCATCTGAAGCACCGGCTCGAAGAACTGGCCGACCGCTACGGCATCATCGGCGCCGTCCACGGCACGGGCCTCTACCTCGGCCTCGAACTCGTCCACGACCGCACCACCCTGGAACCCGCCACCGAAGAGACCACCGAACTCTGCGACCGCATGCTCGACCTCGGCGTCATCGTCCAGCCCACCGGCGACCACCTCAACATCCTGAAGATCAAGCCGCCTCTGTGCATCGACACCACGGCTGCCGACTTCTTCGTCGACATGCTCGACCTGGCCCTCACCCAACTCGGCCACGGCCACACCGGGTGACAGGTGTGGGGGAAGGCGTCTCGCCGCCCGAAATTCCTGAGGAGAGGGACGAATGACGGACACCATCGTTGTCGGCGCAGGCATCGCCGCGGCGCGGTTGCTGCACACCGCGGGACAGCGTGTGGTCGTGCTCGAGGCGCGCGACCGCGTCGGTGGACGGATATGGACGGACCACACCGCGGGCGTTCCCGTCGACCGGCGCGCCTCATGGATCCACGGCCTCGCCGGCAACCCCCTCACGGGACTCGTCGCCGCGCTCGGGACGGAGACGCGAGAGTTCGCGGTGGGGAGCTTCCAGCCCGGAGGGCGGCCGATCGCCGACTACGACGCATCGCGCCGCCTGCTGGACGACGACGCGACACGGCAATGGACCACGGACGTCGACACCGCGGATGCCCTTGTCCAGGGGACCGTCGCGGCATCCGGCCATGACGACGGTTACGCCACCGCGACCGAGCGTGCCCTGGCCATGACCGCATGGGAACCCGAACGCGCCGAACATGACGCCGGGCTCGTCCAGGACGTGCTGGAACAGCAGGGTGGCTGCGCCGAGGGTGGCGGCGAAGCCGAGCCCGACGGAGAGCATCAGGACCACCGGGGCGAGCAGGCTGCGCAGGAGCAGCAGGGCGATCAGGGTGGCGGCGACCGGGAAGACGATCGTCAGGTCGTGGTCGACGGCTACTGGACGGCGACGGCGGTCAAGACCTGTGGATTGCGCCCGCACCGGGCAGCCGTCCCGCGTGGAGTAGCCCGTGCTGGTACGCGGCGCCGCACATTGCCGAGTTGCTCGCCAGGGACGGACGCACCGAGGAGGCTGTGGCCGTGCTGCGGCCCCACGCCCCCGCAAACAGGCACGATCTGGCCGGGTACTTCATCGACCTCGGCTGCATCGAAGAGGCCGTGGCCATCCTTCACAACTTCTGGGAGTCGCGCGGCCCATCTATGGCGCCGCCCTGGCACCGGCCGGTTCGCTTCCGGCGTCTGACCGTCGTGTCGGGCGCACCGGGACGGCGGTGGTGTGGTGCGGTGTGCATCGGCCGGCGCGGGACGCGGTGCAGAGTGTTGTGGGGAGGGGCCGGTTGTGGGTCCGCCCCCTCCCCTCGTTTCAGCGAAAGCGCGAAACGGATGCCAGGTCACCTACCGCCGGATCAGGCCCAGCGGTCGGTGTGCGGCCCCGGGCAGAAGAGAGATCCGCCGGGGCCGCTTGTACCAGTCCGCCTATCGGGTTCTCTTGGGCTTGCGCAGCACTATCGCGATGGCTGCCCCAAGGAGAATTCCGGGGATGACCAGGATTCCGAGTGACACTTTTGGCATCACGAGGTGAGCCAGACAGATGATGCTCACGCTGGCGACGGCAGCAATGATGGCCCCGACACGGTCGGGTTTACGATCTGGTGAGCGCATTTGTTCTGCCTTTTTCATCCCCATCGGTAACTGCCCATTCCGGCTACGCAGCCGAAGCCGCCGGTGACCCCGGCCAAGCCCCAGTCGATTGGCCCGGACCAGAAGCCGTACGCGATGACCGGCCCAGCTCCGGCTCCGCCCCACCACGCGCACTGTCTGACGTAGTGATTGCGCGACACGCGGCCGCCCCATCTCCGGAAAGCGTAGTAGGTGACACGCACGAAGCGGTGACGTCTCCCCCAGTTACTGATCCGTCGGTGAATCTTCCGATAGTAACGGTGCCAATGCCACCACTTGCCGTCGAGGTCGAAGCGGTTGATCGGGTCGCCGTTGCAGTAGTCGTAGGCGTTGGCGCTGCCGCCGGGAACCGGGTCGACGGACAGGAAGCGTCCGGTGGAGGGATTGTAGAGGCGCACGCCCATGAGGATGAGGCCGGTTGGGGTCTCACTGGAGCGCTGTTCGCCGCCGAGCCACCCGTAGCGGGTGGCGTTCTGGCCGGTGCGGGTGCTTCCGTACTCGTCGTAGTCGAGAACCGTGGGCGCAACCGAGGTGTCGGCGGGCAGTTGCAGGACTGTGTCGCCGTGCAGGTTGGCGAGCTGCAGGATCGTGCCGCCGGTCTTGGTGGTGGTGGCGGCGAGGTTGCCGTCGAGGCCGTCGACGCTTCGGGTCAACTCTCCGGTGGCCGTGTCCTCGACGATCCAGCTGGGGTTGTCGCTGTCGGAGTCGTAGTGGTTGAGCCTGGACGCCGTCTGCGTCCAACTGCCGGAGGCGTTGCTCTCGGTGGTGAATCCGCGGCGGCGCAGGGCCGAGTCCAGGGTCCAGGTCTGGCGCTGGTTGCCGGCGGTCTGCTGCTGGACGAGGTCGTTGGTGTAGTAGCCGATGGTCGAGCCGGGCAGGGCGGTGGTGCGGCCGAAGGCGTCGTAGGTGTAACCGCTGTTCACCAGACGGTCGGCGCTGTCGTAGGTGTAACTGGTGGTGGTGGCTCCGGTGGTGGTGCAGTCGGCGTTGGGTGCAGCGGTGGCGGTGGCCAGCGTCTTGCGGTTGGTGTTCTTGTCGAAGGTGTAGCTGCGGGTCGTGCAGACCGCGTCGGTGCCGGTGTCCTGGACCTGGGTCAGGCGTCCGGTGGCGTCGTAGGTGTAGCCCTGGGAGGCCGTGACGCCGGGAGTGCCGGTGTGGGTGGCCCACTGCCCGTGGACGGTGGCGGTGATGCTGTCGGAGACCAGGACGGTGCCGTCGCTGTCACGAGTGTAGGTGCGACTGCTCGAGGTGCCGTCGGGGGCCTGGGCATCGACCATGGTGTAGCCGCCGGGCAGCGTCTGCTGGTTCAGTTTGCCATCGGCGTCGTAGCGTGCGCCGAAGGTACCGGCTACGGAGTCGGTGATCGACGTGGCGAGCCCGCGGGGGTCGATGGTGTTGTCGTAGGTGTACGTGGTGGTCGACGGCACACCGTCGGTGACCTTGGTGGGTCGGTTCAGGGCGTCGTACTGGGTGGTGGTGGTTGCACCGTCCGCGTCGGTGTAGGACATCAGGCGGCCGAGCTGGTCGTATGCCTTGGTGATGGTGCCGCCGGCCGTGGAGGTCTGCTTGACGGCCTGGCCGGTGGCGCTGTCGTAGCTGGTGGTCACCGCCGGGATCGCGGTGCCCAGGCCGCCGGAAATCGTGACGGTGGTCGGGCGGCCGGCGTTGTCGTAGCCGTTCGTGGTGGTGCGGGTGGTGCTGCCCGAGGTCTCCGTGATGATGGTCGGGTTGCCCCACCGGTCGTACTGGGTGGTCTTGGTGGGCAGGGTGGTGGGGTTGGAGCCGCCGCCGGTGATGGCCGCGGCCGGACCGGTCTGGCAGACGGCGTCGGCCCACTCGGGGTGCCCGCCGCAGGTGCCGGTTCCATCGCCCGTGTAGTAGCTGGTCACCGTGGTGCCGGCGTCCGTCCCGCTGGAGGCGGGCTGGCTGGTCTTGATGACCCGGCCTTGGTCGTCGTAACCGGTGGTGGTGGTGATTCCCAGACCACCGGGATCCTGGGTGGTGGAGGTGGGCAGGCCCTTGGCCCAGTCGTAGGCGGTGGCCGTCACCCGTGCATCGGCCAGCAGGTCGGGCCAGGACCGCGGCTGGGCGCCGACGGTCTGCTTGGTGACCTGGTCCTTCACCACGGCGGTGCCGTCGGTGGGACGGCCGGCGTCGTACTCCTTCACGGTGTGCCGGCGGGCCGTGATCTGGCTGCCCGCGGCCGCCAGGGTGGTCGTGCCGCTGGTCAGGTTCGCCGCGAGGGTGACCGTCTGCAGCGGACCGTAGGTGTCGGTCTCACGGGTGCCGGTGGCGTTGAACACCGAGACGTTGGACAGCAGTTGGGCCCGTTCGGCCGTGGAGAGGGCGTTGATGCCGAGGTCGGTGAGCTCGCCCTGCTGTGCGGTGGTGGTGCCCAGCGCCAGTTCACGGTTGCTCGCGCTCAGGGTGCGGACCGTGTTGCCGAAGGCGTCGTACTCGGTGACCGTGAGGTGGTTGCCGGGGGTGGCCTCGTCGACCTCGCGGCCGGAAGCGTCCAGGTAGTGGATACCCGCCCGCTTGTAGTCGCTCGCGGCCAGGGCGGAGCCGTCGTTGCCGAGCGGCACCTGGTCCGCGGGGAAGACCGCGGTCGCATCCGTCGGGGTGTCGGTCTGGCCCCAGGAGGCGGTCGCCGTCGCGCCGAGGTCGTTCGGCGCCGCCGAACCGGTCAGCGGGACTCCGTAGACCACCGTGGTGTCGGCGGTGCCGTTGGTCTGGCCGGCCGTGCCCGGGGTCAGCGTGGGCCGCGAGGCCTTCAGCAGCATGCCCGCACCGGCCGCCGGGTTGGAACCGGCCTGGCCGTAGGTGAACGTCCACGGCAGCTGACCGGGCGGGGTCAACGTGATGACCCGGCCCGCGCTGTCGTAGGCATAGGCCGTCTTCAGGGCAGGGGAGATCCGCGGGTCCCAGGTCTCGCGCAGCCGGCCGGCATCGTCGTAGGCGTACTGGGCGACGGTGGTCGCGGTGGCCGTGGCGGCACCCGGGGCGGTCGACCACAGCTTGATCGCGGACACCTGGTCCTTGACGTCGCCGAACGCCACCGAGGTGGCGGTGGTGGTGGGTGCGTAGACGAACTCCAGCACCCGGCAGCCCTTGACCGTGGGGTCGGCCTCGCAGGTCGCCAAGGTCGTCGCCGTGGTCGCGGCGATGATCCGCTTCGGGCGGGCCAGCGTCTTGCCGCCCACGGTCACGGCCTCGGAGACCACCTTGGTGGTGGAGTTCGCCAGGCCGTCGGACAGCGAGCTCGACACCGTCCACGTCGTGGCCGACGAGTTCACCTTGGAGAAGGTGGTCACAGTGCCGTCGCTGTCGGACAGAGTGAAGTCACCCGAGGTGAACGAACCCGTCAGGGTCAGGTCCTCGGCGCCCGCCTCGGGCACCCACCCGGTCTTCGCGGCGTTGGACGTGAACTTGATCGTCGATCCGTCGACGCTGGCCACGTCCAGCGAGGTGGCCGACGTCTGGCGGATCTCCGTGTAGTCGGACTGGGTGGCCTCGGCGACGGTCCCGGACAGCCACTCCTTGCCGAAGATGGCCGCCTGGCCGTCCTGGCCGGCGCCGGCCTGCGGAGAGCGCGAGGAGGCGGTGCGGGTGACCGTCATGCCGAAGAACGACGCGTCGGTGTCCGACAGGGTGTAGTCACCGGTCAGCAGGTTCACCGAACCCGGGCCGACGTCCTCGCTCGCCGCACCGTCGGCGGTGCGGTCCACGACCATCGTGACGGGGTCGGAGGACGCGGTGGCGCTGTTGGGGCCGGTGAAGTCCGCGCGGATCTGCACGGCGCCGTCGGGGTTGACCGTGGAGGTCGCGTTCCAGGCCAGGCTCGGGCTCTTGCCCGCGTTCAGCGCCACCGGCCACGCGGTCAGCGGCTGCCCGGCGTTGGTGACGTCACCGGCCGGGATCGGCGTCCAGGTGTCGGCGTCGCCGCGGCGCCAGGAGAAGGTGACGTGGTCGAACTTCGAGCTGTCCGCTTCAGCGGTCAGCGGGACGCGGGCCGCGGTGCGGGTGCCCTCGTCGGGGGAGGTCACGCCGCCCGGGCCGACGTGGAAGGTGTAGGAGAGCGGCTCGGACTTGTTCTCCGCCTTGTCCGTCGCCCGCACCTGCAGCGTGTTGGTGCCCGCCTTGGCCGGCTTGACCGTCACCGTCACCGGCGTGGTCGTGCCACCGGTGGACACCTTCGTCCACGTGGTGCCGTCCAGCGACCACTCGATGCCGTTCTGGTCACCGGCCGGCGGCGTGATCGTGAAGTTGCCCGCCTGCCCGACGCCCTTGACCCACGCGTTGCTCGGATAGTCCGTGGACGTCACCGCCGTCGGCGCGGACGGGGCGGAGGTGTCGACCGTGAACACCGCGTAGTTGGACCAGCCGAGGTTGTAGCTGGTGCCGTCATACGGCGTGGTGCGGAACTTGTACGTCTTGCCGTTCGCCAGCAGACCCGAGGGCACCGTCACCGACGCCGGCTGCCCGGCCGGCACGAACGCCGACGACAGGTTCGAGCCGACCTGAGTGCCCGTGGTGTTGTCGGCGATCTGGAAGAAGCCCTGCACCTTGTCGTTGTTCGGGTCCGCGAAGGTGTCCCGCAACGTCGGAGTCAGGGTGTTGACGTACCAGGTGCCGGTGGAGTCCTTGAAGAACGGCGGACCGGCCTGCTGGTCGGTGCCCGTGCGCGGCCGGTAGTTGTAGGTCACGACCAGCTTGGGCGGATTGGACGCCGCGTTCGCGGAGTTCACCCGCTTCCACGGCAAGCTCGTCGACTCGTCCGACGCCCGCAGACCCATGTTCGAGGTGGCGTTCTTCGCCGACGCCCACGTCTGCGCCAGGCTCGTCGCGTCCGCGGTGATCCAGCCGTCGGGCTGCGTCGAGCAGCCCGGGTTGCCGGTGGTCGCCGTCGACGTGGCGAACTTCTGGTTCCACGTCGGCTGAGACGTCCAGCGCGAGGACGTGGTGGGCTTGGAGGTGTCCCACACCTCCCACGGATACGCCTTGCAGTCGGTGTTGCCCGAGTGGAAGTTCCACAGCGACAGCGTCGCCTTCGACACCAGCGCGTCCGCGAACGGCGCGGTGTTCCAGGTGACGAACGAGCGGGCCGTGCGTGGCGTGCCGTCGGCGTTCTTCGTGCCCGGGTTGCCCAGGTCCAGCTCGGTGTCGGCCGACCAGTCGACCGTCTCACCCTGCTGCACATACGTGTCGAAGACGTTCGACAGCGCGGCCGTCGAGGGGTCGACGGTCACCGGGAACTTCGTCTTCGGGTCGGCGAGGAAGGCTGCGTCCGGGGTGAAGACCAGGTCGACGTTCGAGCCGTGCTGCACGACCTTCAGACCGACCTTGGCCCGGTGGGTGTGCTCACCGGAGACGGGGTCGACGGCGGCGTCCCACATCACCGGCGCGGGCATCGTGGCCTGCTTCTTGCCCTTGGCATCGGTGAACAGCACACTGCCGTCCGCCAGCTGCTTGACCTTCAGGCCCTTGGCCTTCAGCGGCAGCGTGTACGCGTAGCCGTCCGTGGCCGGCTTCTGCCGGATCTCCACGAACTGCTCGAAACCGGTACGGGTCGCCTCCACGACCACGTCCGCCCCGGGCACCGCGTCAGCGTACGTGGCCCGGTTACCGGACAGCTTCGGCTTCGGCAGACCGCCCTTCCACTGCAACGCGATCTGCTGGTCACCCTGACCCAGCGTCACCAGATCCCGCGCGGCGGCCTTACCGGTAGCGGCCAGCGACCGCACGGCCGCTCCACCGCCCGCCGACAGCCTCAGCCCACGCGGGTGCCCCTTCGGAGCCACGCCACCGGCGCCGTCCTCGACCAGGTCGAGGTCCACCGGACGCCAAGCACCGTTCTCCTTGTACCGAACGGGGCCGGCCGACACCTCGGTCGTCAGCGAACCGTTCGGGTTCACCCACGTCGTCGAGGTCTCCGTACGCTCCGACAGCGCCTCCACCCGCTTGCCGGAGAGGCGCGCCGTGACCCGCGCGGACGCCAGGTCGGCAGCCGAGTCGGCATAGTGCTTCTGCTGCTGCGGCGCAGACTCGGGCTTGTCCGACGCGGCGATCGCGTCGGCGCCCTCCAGCGCCGTAACAGCCATCGTCAAGGCGAGCGACGCGGCTATTCGACGCGTCCACACACCTCTCGGTTTCGGCCAGACGCTCCCGCGCCCCGCCCGTGGTCTCTTACCCATTTCATCCCTAATTCATCCGCGCAGCACGCGAGTTGCGGCTGCGGCGGTCGAACATTATGCGAAACTAAATTGGCTACAAAAGGGATGAAAGTGATCTGCATTCTCTTTACGTCTTCCACGCAAGATCTCTCTTACCCAAGCCTTACTGAAGGACCGTCAGAAACAGGTGATAAGGCCTCGCCAGCGAGGTGGGGGTAAGGGCCCCGGGCCGGGTGACCATGGCGTCCCGATGATGCAGCACGCGAGCTGCACAAGCCCCTGGTGCAGATCAGCGCGGTGTTCGTAGCGGATCCGCAGGCGCTTGAACTGGTGGAGCCCAAGCGAAGGTTCGCTCAACGACCCACCTCGTACGTCCCAGGCCGGAGCCGTGAGCGGTGCCGCGTCTGGCGATGTGGGGCGTGACGCCACGGTCTCGCCGCAGCCGTCGGTACTTGTCGGAGCCGTAGCCGCGGTCGGCGAACAGGCGCCGCGGCCCGCCCCGCGCCCCTCCCGGGCGAGGGGCGCGGCTGGTACGCCTACGCTGCTCCCCCGAGCCGCTGGTAGAGCACGTGCCTGGACCGTCGGGCACGGGTGACGAGCCCGGCCCGGTGGAGGATCTGCAGGTGGTAGGAGACGGTGGCCGGACTCAGATAGAGCCGCTGGGCGATCTCCGTCGTGGAACGCGGTTGGCTCAGCTCGGCCAGGAGCTTTCGCCGCATCGCCCCGATCAGCGGGTGGTCCTGGGCGGGCGGAAGACAGTCGACCTGCGCGGCGGGATAGACGATGAGCGGAGTGCGCGGCGCCGGCGCCCCGGGCGGTTCCCCGGCGCAGAAGAGGGCCCGGTCGACGAAGACGCTCGGCGTGAGGATCACCGCTTCCGCGTCCAGCGTCAGCCGGTGGATGCTGTCCTTGCGGAGGTGGACGAGCAGTTCACCGTCGCGCCATTCCAGGTTCGGGGCCAGCCGGTTGAGGGCCTCGGCGAGCCCGTACTGGGCGATCTCGGAGGCCCGGGCGGTGACGTCGGCTTCCAGTCGGGCCCGGATGGCCGGCCACGAGGGCTTGAGTGCCGCGTGCCAGAACCGCGCCATCTCGTCGGCGAGTCGGCGCGCGAAGTGGTCCTCCCCCCGGTCGAGGGCCTGCAGGAGCCGCCGCGGCGCCGGGTGGCCTGAACCGGGGTCCCAGGAGTGGCCGTTGACCGCCTCGTCCAGCTCGTAGCGGATCCGTTCCTGCGGGGTCGTCGCGATCTGCTGCAGCGCGGTGTCGATGTCGGTCAGGAAGGCCGGGGGTTCCGGCCGCAGGAAGTCCGGGGCGTAACCGAGGGGGCCTCCTCCGCCGACCACGGCCAGCAGCCCGAGCCGGTGCCGGGTCAGCGCGTCCGTGGCCCTGGTCCGCCAGGGCGGGGTCAGGGTGCCTGGGCTGAAGCCGACGAGGCGGAGCAGGTCCTTGGCCGAGCCCATCGGTGAGACCGCGAACCTCACGCCCCCCAGCCCCCGGGCGCCCAGGCGGATCCGGATCACACGCGTTCCCCCTTCGCCAGTCCCTTCGAAAGAAATCGAATCATTCGACCGGTCAATCGGCGTGGCGTTTCCTGGATTCACCGCACAAACCGGCCCCGAAAGGAATCCAGGACCCGTGATCGTTCACAAGAAGCTGGCCGCCGTCGCAACCGCCGTGGCAGCCCTCACCGTCGGTGCCTCAGGCGCGGCATCCGCCCAGGCCGCCGAGCCCACCGCCCACCACGTGGCCTGGGAGCAGGGCCAGGCGCCCGCCGCCCGGGCGGGCTCCCTCACCGCGGGCATCTACGTCCGGATCTACAGCCTGTACCAGGCGACCCCGGGCCAGTGCCTGGACGCCGACGCCACCGCCGGCGGCAACGGCACCAAGGTCCAGGTGTGGGGGTGCAACGGCACCACCCAGCAGGAGTGGCTGCTGTCCACCGACGGCAGCCTGCGGAGTGTGCGGTTCCCGGGCATGTGCCTGGACGCCGACACCAACGGCGGTGGCGCCAACGGCACCCGGGTGCAGTTGTGGCAGTGCAACGGCACCACCCAGCAGCAGTGGTACCACCCCTCCGGGGACCTGGCCATCTACAACGTCCGCTTCAACAACGGCAACAACACCGTGCTGGACCGCGACACCAACGTCCGCGGCAACGGCGCCCAGGCCCAGCTGTGGGGCAAGAACTTCCAGTCCCAGCAGTGGTGGGACATCCGGACCGCGTGACGCCTCCGACGCAGTCGGCGCCGGTGCCCGTGAACGGCACGTCTCGGCATGGAGGGAACACGCATGAACGCAGCGGCACGTACCCGGAGGAAGCTCAGCGTGGGGGCCGTGGGGCTCGCCGCCGCGATCGCGTTCGCGGCGGGGATGACGCCGGCCTCGGCGTCGGCGCCGACCGAGATCGCGTCCCCCTCGCTCAGGGACGGGGAGATCGTGGAGCTCTGGAACTACAACAGCCAGCACTGCCTGTCGGTCGGCGCCGGGAGCACGGCGGGCGGGGCCGGGATCATCCAGTGGTCCTGTTACGGCGGCGCCGAGCAGTACTGGGGCCTCTACCCCATGCCGAACTCCGGCGGCGGCTACGAGGTCGTGAACAAGAACAGCGGCAAGTGCCTGGCTGATCCGGCGAGTTCGCCGAACGCCGGCGTCCAGCTGATCCAGTACGGCTGCGACAAGGGGGCGGAGCAGACCTGGTACTTCGACCGGAACCCGGACACGGGCTTCGCCCAGATGCGGAACCGGGCGAGCGGCCTGTGCGCCGCGGTCGGCGCCTCGAGCACGACGCCGGGCGCCCCGGTCGTCCAGTGGTCCTGCTACGGCGGATCCGAGCAGCGGTGGACGACCTCCGCCTGACCGCCGACCGGCCGGCCACAAACGGGCCGTTGACCGACGTCTCGCGGCTTCTTCCTCACGAAGCCGCGAGACGAACCGCCCGGGCCGCGGCGCTCTCCTTCTCTGGGCGAGGGGCCGACCGCGGCCTCCTGCCGGCGGCCGAGCCGCCGCCAGCAGGCGGGAGAAGGCCTAAGCCGGCGGACTCCCGGGGACCCGGGGTCGAGGGCATGACCCGCTGGGCGGTGTCGGAAAGGACGACGTTGCCGGGCGGGCCGACGCGAGTGGCGTCGCACGGCCTCGGCGACAGCGCCGAGGCCCTTCCTGCCAGACCTACAGGTCACGCCGCGTCGATCCGCCAGGCAATCACGCCCGTCGCTCCCTGAGCCCCGTCGACGTCCATCCGTAGCGGCTTCTGTCGGGTGATCCGCTGCTGCATCACCGATTGATCACACGGCACTGTCGTCGCGGTGCCCGCGGTCGCCGGCTTGAACGTCAGCCGTGCGCTGCCGCTGCCGTAGCAGACCAGATCTTGGCCTCGTCGCCGGGCAGAGAGACGAGCTTGGCCCCGCTGGTGAAGAACTCCGGGGCGCCGCACTCGTCGGTATTGATGTGGCTGTCGCGGTGGCACGGCACGCTGCCCCAGGGCGGGGCGGGGGCGGCCAGCCTCAGGCCTTGGCTGCGGACCCGGTGGAGACGCACAGGACGTCGACGTCGCGTTCGAAGATCTCGGCGAAAGGGGCGCGCATAGTGCCCGCCGCGCTGGTGACCTCGCCCGGCGAGCGGACCTTGCGGACCTCTCACGCCGACGGGCCCCGGCCCTGCTCGACCAAGGTCAAGGCGTGGGCGAACAGTTCGGGCAGGGTGCGGGTCGGGAGTGGGGGCGGGTTGTCCAGTCGGCCGTTGTAGGAGCGCCGCACGCCGAGCAGGTCCGCCTTCCACGCCTCCATCGGCGGGTAGGGCTTCGCGGCGTGGATCCACTCGCCCGGCAGGAACAGCCCGCGGCCCGCGCGGGGGCGCTTGTCCTCGACGACCAGGCCGCGTTCGACGAGCACGGCGGCGGCCTTGTGGTGCCGGGCGGCCTGCCAGCCGTTCCAGGTACGGATGGCGCGGTCGCTCGGCGAACGCAGGGTCAGCAACTGGAGGTAGAGCGTTGCCGCGTCCTCGTCGATGCCGAATGCGGTGGCGGCCTGTCCCAGCACCTCGGGCGCGGAGTGCGCGGGATTCGTCTCGTACGACCCGGAGGGCAGCGTGCTGTCCTGGAGCCGTTCGACGATGCGCGCGCAGACCGGGCCGCGCAGCCACTCGACGAGCTCCGGATCGGGGTCGTAGCGGGAGCCTGAGCGGGTCGCGCGCAGGGTGCGGGAGCGGTCGTCGTCGCCGTAGAACGCCGGGCGGAAGTACAGCTTGGGCCGGGAGCGGTCGCCTCTGCGGTCAATCGTGCCGTCCACGACCACGGTCAGCCCGTCGTCGATGTTCGCGACGGTCAGGGGTTCCGGACCCTCGTAGGGGCGGGACCCGAACCGGTCGTGCACGTCGGCGACCGTGCGGCCCACCGTGTGGCTGAGGTCGCCGGCGTCCAGCAGGAGGCCCGGATGGTTCAGCCGCTCCTGCAGCGCTCGTACGAGGCCGGGAGCTCCGGCGCGGACCGGGTCGCCGGCGGGGAGCTCGGCGTAGACGTGGAAGAGGTGCGGGACGACGGTGCGCAGCGTGTCCTCGAAGTCGACGAGGGTCCAGCCCTCGGCGGTCGGGAAGGGCCGGAAGTCGCTGTTGCGGATCCAGGTGTCGAGGTCCGAGCCGAGGCCCGGGATCGAGGCGTGGTCGGTGAACGCCGCGCAGAACCGGCCGGCCGACATCAGGGGCCGATGCAGGTCGAGGACCGCGTCGAAGGTGCGCTGCGGGACCACGGTCCGGCGGCCGTACCGCTCCCGCCAGGCCTCCGCGAGCCGTTCCGCCACGGCGCGCATGCCCTGCGGCTGCCACAGCTCTGCCGGGTCTTCGGGCAGGACGTCCGCCACCAGGTCGAGGCGGTCGAGGGTGCTCATGCGGCCGGGTTCGCGGACGCCGTCCTCGATCTCGGCCATTTTGAGCCGGTGAATCTTCCGCTCCCGGTCGTCGAGGCGCGGGAGGTAGCCCGCGGTGAGCATGCCCGCCAGCGCGAAGGACGCCGCCGCGCGGCCCATCCCCGTGCCGTCCCTCAGCGCGGCCACCGCGTCGAGGTCCCAGAGCACCGGTCCGCGCTCCCGGACGAGGTCCACCAGCCGGCGTACCTGCCCGGCGCTGCCCCATCCCCCGCGCGGGACGTCGGTCGCCTCTTCGATCGTCCCGAGGCTCGGCGGCTCCGCCTCCCCCGTCCGCAGGTCGACGAACTTCCGCAGTCCGTCGGGGGCCCAGCCGACCGCGACGGCCGCGCCCCGCTCGTCCCGGACGGCCACGAGGCCGCCGTCGGCCACCCGGACCAGGCCGGTGCGGAGCCGGGCCCGCGGATCGGCGAAGGGGCTGTCCGCCCATATCTCCAACAGCGCCAGCAGCCGCCGGCGCCGCTCCTCGCGCGTGGGCTCCACGGCGGCGCGCAACGCCACGGCAGCGATACGTCCCATGAAGCGGGTCCAGGAGCCCTCCCCCGCAGTTCCCGGACCCTCCTGCGGCGCGGCCGGTTCCCATGTCCCGTCGAGGTAGCGACCCGTCCGCTCGATACCGGCGAGCACTCCCTTGCGGGTCCAGTACCCGGAGCCGTCGACGAGCCCGTCCAGCGCGGCCGCCACACCGTGATCGTCCACGGCCGCCACCTCGGCGTCCGCTGCCCGCAGCCGACCGCCCGTCATCCCGTCTTCCCCTGCCGCGTTCGAAGGTCCCATGGTCCGATCATGGCGTAGGGGTCTGACATCGAGGCCCGCGACTGAGTGCCCGTCAGCTGCGGCGCCACCGCGACGGAAACGGCGGCCGGCTCATCGGAATACCTGGTGAAGTGAATCGACGGAGGCAGCGAGCCATCAGCGACTTTCGGAGGGGGCGGACGGAGCGCAAGCGCGGGGGCCGCGGCGAAAATTCACCGCGGCCCCCGGTCGTCCGCGTCGGTCGGTCCGGCAGAACCGGCTACGACATGTAGTAGCCGGCGACGTCCGCCAGGAGGTCCACGGAGCCAGCGTGGTTGTAGAAGCTGACCTTGCCGTTCACCACGGGCACCACGACCAGGTTGGGGATGGTGGTCCCGGCGGTGAAGTTGAGGTTGGACGCGGAGGTGCGCGTCGTGCCGTCCGGGTGGACGGACACGAAGCCGGCCGCCGTGGGCGCGACCGCGGTGACGTTGAGGACGACGGCCGTGACGCCGGTGGCCGGTATGCCGTCCTTGCCGGTCACCTGGAGCGTGACGCTCTGGCCGGCGCCCACCTTCGCCTTCGGCACGCCGAGTCCGGACCGGGTGTCCATCAGCCGGGTCGGGGTCATGGGCTGGTACGCCGAACCGGTGCCGTCCGTGGTGAAGTAGCCGGCCACGTCGGCGAGCAGGTCGACGGAGCCGGCCCTGTTGTAGAACGACACCTTGCCGTCCGCACCGACCGGCACGACCACCAGGTTCGGAATCGTCTGCCCGGCAACGAAGTTGAGGTTCGACGCCGACGTCCGCGCCGACCCCGACGGATGGACCGACACGAAGCTCGCCGCCGTCGGCGCGGTGGCCGTCACGTTCAGCACCACCGCCGTGGCACCGGCCGCCGGAACCCCGCCCTTGCCGGTCACCTGGAGCGAGACGGTCTGGCCGGCGCCCACCTTCGCCTTCGGCACCCCGAGCCCGGACCGGGTGTCCATCAGCCGGTCAGGCGTGACGGGCCGGTACGTGGCACCCGAGCCGTCCGTCACGTAGTAGCCGGCCACGTCGGCGAGCAGGTCGACGGAGCCGGCCCTGTTGTAGAACGACACCTTGCCGTCCGCACCGACCGGCACGACCACCAGGTTCGGAATCGTCTGCCCGGCAACGAAGTTGAGGTTCGACGCCGACGTCCGCGCCGACCCCGACGGATGGACCGACACGAAGCTCGCCGCCGTCGGCGCGGTGGCCGTCACGTTCAGCACCACCGCCGTGGCACCGGCCGCCGGAACCCCGCCCTTGCCGGCCACCTGGAGCGAGACCGTCCCGTCCGGGCCGACCTTGCCCTGGCGCACGCCGAGCCCGGACCGGGTGTCCATCAACCGGGTCGGCGTGAGCGGCTTGAAGGTGCCGAGGCCCTTGGTGGCGGGCGGTGTCACGGTGAAGGTGCCGCGCATGTACGCCATGCCCCGGGCGATCACGCTGACGTTCCAGGTGCCCTCGCCGACGCTCGTGAGGTCCAGGGTCGCCGTCAGTGTCCGGGCGTCCTGGGAGACGGCCACGGTGGTGGCGGTGAGGGTCTTCGAGCCGTCGCTCAGCCGGACTTGGTCCCGCATGCCGAGGGCCGTGCCGGTCACCGTGAGAGTGACCGGCCTGCCGGCCGGGGCGGAGGCCGGGGAGACGGTCCCGACGGAGGTCTGCTCGGTGCCGCAGAAGGCCGCCCAGCAGTCGAGCCGGGTGCTGAAGTCCGTCACCGACGCCTTCTCGGGCAGGCCGAGGACGAAGGTGCTGGGCGACGGGTCCGAGAAGCCCGGCTCCGTCAGGTAGCACTCGTAGGCCGAGGGCAGGCCGGTGCCGTAGCAGCCGTTGTCCCCGCTCGCGTCGTACAGCGTCGGCACGGCGGTGTCCGTGCGACCGGCGGTGTCCTTGACCGTCAGGTCGAACCGGTCGCGGGCGGCGGTGGGCAGCGTCAGGCAGACCGCCGTGTGCTGCTCGTCCAGCCGGCCGGCGATCGGCCCGTAGCCGTAGGTGATGTTCGGGACCTTGGTGCATTCCGGCGCGGGGCCGGTCGGCGTGCCGATCCGCAGCGCGTCGAAACGGTAGCCGGCGGCGGCCTTCAGGTTCGGCGGGACGGAGAGGACGACCTGGTAGGTGGTCGAGCCGGTGACGGCGCAGGCGCGGTTGCGGTAGCCGCAGGTCGCCACCCCGTCGCCCTGCGCGTCGTAGGCCAGGATGTTCGCCGTGCCGAGGGGGTCACGGACGTCCAGGTGCAGCACGTCACCGGCGGCACCGGTGGTCACCTGGCGGCAGACCAGCCCGCCGGGGGCGGCCAAGGCGCCGACCGAGGACGGGCCGCCGACCGGCGTGGCGGGGTTCGCCGCGCAGCCCTTGGCGCTCTGCGTCACGTCCCGGCGGGTGAGGGTGTACGACCCCGTGGCATCGCGGCCGGTGAAGAGCACGGTGTGGGCAAGGCCCGGGGTCAGGGCGCAGGTGGTCCAGCTGCCGTAGTTGGACCGGCCCTGACAGATCTGCTTGCCGGTGCTGTCCAGGAGCGAGTACTGCGCGGCGGGTGCCCCGCTCTCTGCGACGATCTGCACGTTCTCGCTGCGGGTGTGCGCGTCGGCGGGGATGGTCAGGCAGTGGGAGAACACTCCGCCGCCGTTGGTGAGACGGGCGGCGGCGCCGGCCGCGGTGAAATCGCCGGCCGGGAAGACCGGGCAGGTGTTGGCGGCGTCCGTGCGGTAGAGCGCCAGATGGTAGGCGCCGGTCGCCGGATCGGTGTCGTCGGTGGAGACCAACGCACGGTAGGGGCCCGCTCCGGTGAGGACGCAGGTGCCCTGCGTCAGGGAGTCACCGGCGCAGACGGAGGAGCCGTCCGCTTTCACCACGGTGATGGCCGGCCGCGGCCCGGGGCCGTCGGTGGGCTTGAGGATCGCCAGGTGGGCGTTCTCGGGCAGGGGCAGCGTCAGGCAGTCGATCTCTCCGGCGGCGGTGAACGAGCCGTCGACCGCGCCCAGGCTGGTGGTTTGGCAGCCGATCGTGGACGCGCGGCCCAGGATGACGGTGGGGTCGGCGGTGGTCACGGTGTACACGGTGCCGCCGGTCAGCGAGCAGGTCCCCCAGGTCCGGCAGACCGTGGCGCCCTGCTGGTCGTAGACCTCCAGGGCCGAGCGCTCGCCTCCCTGGCTCACGCCGAACACGTCGTACGCGCCCGTCGCGGACGGGGTGAACGTCTTGCAGCCGCTCGCGGGGGAGACCACTGTCGGGGCGGAGCCGTATCCGTTCACGGGGACGGTGGCGCAGCCCTCGGGCTGTGACAGGCGGCGAATGGCCATCGTGTAGTCGGCGGGGAAGCCGTCCTCGGCGTACCTGACCTCGCCGAGCACGCGATAGGGGCCTTCGCCCGGCAGCACGCAGCCGGCGCCGTCGGCACTCTGGTCGCAGACGTGGGCGCCGGTGCCGTCCGTGATCCAGGCGACGGCGGTGCCGTACCGGACGGTCTTGAAGTCGACGACGATCCGCTCGCCCGGCTTGCCCGTGAACGGCCGGCACAGGACGCCGAGTCCGCTCGCCGCCGCGCCCGCCAGCGGTTCCTGGTTCCATGACGTGCCGGTCTCCGGGAGGCAGCCCGCAGTGCCCGCGACGAGCGGGGTGACGGTCACCGACGGTTCGTCGGGATCGACCGAGTCGTTGTCCAGGCGCAGCGTGTACTGGCCGGCGCGGGGCAAGGGGCACCAACCCGCGCCCCAGGTGGGGTCGTAGCAGTCGAGCTGCGTCTCCCCGTCGTAGACGGTGGCCCGGGTTTCGGAATGGCCGGCCAGCAGCAGCCGGTGCAGGCCGGGCTTTCCGGCGGTGAAAGTGAAGCAGGCGGTGCCGTTGCCGGCGAGCGCGACCTTCCCGACCGCCGCACCCGGGTCGCCGTACGAAGCGAGCGCCAGCGGGGCGCAGTCCTCGGCGGCCGGCGCCTTGCCCGCCGGTGCGGACTTCTGGGCGACGGACTTCTCGGTGACGGGCGCGACGGACCTCTTGCCGTCGGGCCCGGTGGATTGGGCGGCCGGCTGCTTGCCGGTGGGCTGCCCGGTGGGCCTGACGGCGAGCCCGGTGGCCGGTGTCCCGGCGGCCTCGGCCGAGCCGGCGGACAAGAGGGGCAGCAGCAGGGACAGCAACAGCGTGAGCGCAGTGACGAGTGCGGTGTACGGCGCGGGTCTTGGCGCCGTACCCGAGGGTCGTGGCATGGACCGATCCCCCCCTGGGGCGGTGATGTGTTCGAAGGAGCCGCGATGATCTCATGCCGCACCGACAGCCGATTGAGGTAGCCGACGTCAACTGGCCGAAGAACTGGGCGTTCCTGCACCCGTCCGCGTCATCGTGAAGTCCTCCCGCCGACCGCAGGCGCGCGGCGAGCTCACGCGCGGCATCCGGGCGCAGTGGTGTGCCGCGGCCCACCGCACGCAGTCAGCCCGCCTCGTTGCACCGGGCCCGGCACGAGCGTCTGTTCCGTGCCCGGCTTCCGTCGGCTTGCCCCGCGTCGACTACGTGCTGGCGACGGTGCGCGGCGGCCAGACCGTGGGCCCGATGCGGCGCAACAGAGGCGAGCCAGGGGGCGCTGGCGCGCCGCCCTGCTCGAGTGACGAAGGGGGCGGGGCCGTGGCCGGCCCCGCCCCCTGGGACGCTCGGTCCGGCCGGATCAGCGCGTCGCGGTGGATCTGCGGCGCCACCAGACGAGTCCTGCGCCCGCCGCAAGCAGCAGTACTGCTGCCACCGCGACGCCCGCGATCTCGGTACCGGTGTTCGCCAGACCGCCCCCGCCGCCGTTGTCGCTCGGCGGTGCGGACGGCGGCTGGTGGCCGTCACCCCGGGCGGTGTGCCCGGGGCTGGGGGTGGGCGTGGCCGCAGGAGTCGACGAGCCGCCGCTGGGGGTCGGTGTCGGCTTGTGCGTGGGTGTGGGCGTGGGCGTCGGGGTGCCCCCGCCGGTCCCGGTGTGCGCGGCTGTGTTGCCGCCGAGGGCGAGCAGGCCCTTGTTCTCGGCGTCGTCCGTCATGGCCTTGACGGAGATCTCCGTCGTGCGCGGGAGATAGGTGTGCTGGGTGCGGAACTGCGCCTTGTCGATGTCCTTCTTCGGCGCCTTGGAGAAGTCGACACCGCCCGACACACAGGTGGCCGGTTGGCCGGCCTTCTCGCACGGGTAGCTGTAGTCACCCTCGGTGAAGGACTTCACGTAGTCCTTGTACGTCTGCTGGGGTGTCCAGGAGCGGTTGCTGCCCCGCAGCGGCCAGTCCGTGACCTTGTTGCTGTTGATGAACGCGTGGTAGTCCGTCGGGGACGCGGCGTCCTGGCGGCGGATCCACTCGGCCGCGACCCGCGCGCTGTAGACGCGGCGCAGGTCGGCGTACGTGGCGCCGGTGTTCACCTTCTTCTCGATGTCGGGCACGATCATCGAGTCCATCAGCTGCTGTACCCGTTTGTGCTGGGCCTCGGTGAGGTTGCACGGACCGTTCGGGCTCGGGGTCTTGACCTCCTGCGGCACGGAGTTGACCTGCAGCGGGGCGTCCAGGATGTACAGGCCGCCGTCCTGTTCCCGCACCACCGCCGGCTTGGGCACGATCCAGTTCCGCACCCCGTGGGTGCAGGGGATGTTCTCCGCCGCGAGGGTGTCGAAGAGCTTCTTGCCCACCCCGGTGCGCGGGTCCATGTCCCTCGCGAAGTCGTGCTTCATCTGCAGGTCGGCCTGGAGGAGGACGCGGCCGGCGTCGGTCGTGCCGAACGTCTTGTCCATGATCCGGTCGGGCTGGTCCGGGTTGAGGTTGACCCAGAACCGGTCCGGCGTCAGGGCCAGCCAGGTGAAGAAGCTGTCCGAGATGAGCTGGGCCTTTTCCTTGCCGCCGTAGCCGAGGCCGGTGGACTCGTCGACCTTCTTCGCGCCGAACGAGTAGTTCAGGCCCTGGCCCTTGACCGGCTTGCCCACAAAGCGCAGTTCGAGGGTGGAGAAGTCCACCCCGCCCGGCCCGCGCCCGCGCAGGCCCTGCGGGTCTCCGGCGCGCATCCTCGCGTTGCGCTGCGCCATCTCCTCGGCGGTCTGCGGCGACTCCCGGACGACCTCGGAGCCGCGGCCGATGCTCTTGGAGGTGTCCTGGGCGGTGTACTTGCCCGGGGTGTACTCCGGCTCCGGGGTGGCGATGTGCTCGTACGTGGTCACCCGGCCGGAGCCCGCGAGCTGCTTGAGCCCGGCCGTGAACCGCCGGGTGTCCTCGGACTGCGTCTCACCGAAGGCGTACCGGAGCTTGTAGTCCTTGTACTTGGGGTCCTTCAGGAACGCACGGTCCTTCGGGGCCTGGCTGGCGTCGTGGTTGCCGCCGGACTTGATCTCGACTGCTTCCTGAGTCCTGCGGTTGAAGGCGTCGAACCGCCGCTTGTAGGGCTGTTTCGTCTCCGGGTCGGTGACCGTGACCGTTTCCTCGCAGATCCAGTCCGGCCCGGTCAGCCCGAGGTCCTTGACGATCTTGGCGTGGAAGGCGTTGCCGCGCGGGTTGCGGCCGTACACGTCGATGTAGGCCTCTTGCAGCCAGTTCTGGAAGCCGCCGTACTTGGTGTCGGTGCCTCCGTTGCGCTGGAGGTAGTTCTTGTAGGTGGCGTAGACGCGCTCCTTGGTCCCCTCGGCGTACGACTTGTAGGGCTTGGTGAGTTTGTCCAGGATCTCGTCGCGTTGCTCCGGATCGTCCGGCAAGGTGAGGCCGTTCATGGCCATCCGCTGGTTCGTGTACCCGTAGGTGTCCCAGTCGGCCTCGGGCCGGACCGCGTCCCCGCCCGCCCACGGCAGGTCGGCCGGGTTGGTCGGGGTGGTGCCGGTCAGGTCGAACATCTCGTCGCAGCGCTGCGCCCGGACGGCCGCGTCCGCTGTGCCCTGAAGCTGCGGCAGGCCGCTGAAGGAGAGGATCCCGACGGTGGCGAGCGCGACGGCCGCGCGCGCCCATATGCGTCCGCCGCGTCTGCTGTTCGGATGGTTCACGCGAATCTGTCTTCCCCGGGAGCCCAGAGCCGGTGGGGAGGAAACGGTGCGACGCCAGGGCCCCCGTGCTCACGGCGTCGAACGGACACGCTAGTCACCCGACGCACAGGAAACCCAAGGTTTTCCCGCCCGCGTCGCGCTCAACTTCCCTTTTCCGTACGTTCGTTACGCCTGAGAACGCTCTCGAGACGGGTTCGGCAGAGGCTTGGTCGCACCCTCCGCCCGGCCCGTACCCTGTCGGCATGAGCGAGCAGCAGTGGACGGACCACCCCCGCCTTCACGCGTGGCTGCGGCAGCAGGAGGCCGCGTTCCCGGCGTGGAGCGCCGCCCACCCGGGTGTCTGGGACTTCTCGCCGGAATCGGTCGACCGGCTGGAGGCGGTGTTCAGGGCCCGGTTCGGCACGGCGGCACAGGTGCGCGCAGCCCGGCAGACCCCCGAAGTCACCGTCCCCGCCTGGTATCTCGGCGAGGTGTGTGTGCGCGCCGGTGCCGTGTGGAAGCACAACCCAAGCACCGCGGATGACCCCGAGGTGTGGGAGGGCCCTTTCGTGGGGGTCCCTGGCGATCCGATGGAGGACCCGGACCACGAGGACCTCTACGAGGACGAGGACTACCGCCCGGCCGCGGTCCCCGTCGCCGAGCTGCGGGGCATCTTCACCAAGGAGGCCGACTGGCGGCTCAGGAAGGTGGTGGAAGAGTTCGCGGAGTGGGCCGCGGGGTGAGGGATGACCGCCGACGCACGGCCCGGATGACTCACCCGGCAGCCGTCCCGGTCGGTAGTGCCCCCTGTCCGAACGCGGGCACGTCCGCAACGGGGGGACGCGGTTACCGCGATGCCGCCGCGTGAGAGGTGGCCCACGAGGCGCTCTTCCGGAGTGGGGGTGTGGGCGTTTTCCCGGGGCGTACCGCGGTAGTCGGCGACAGCGCCCTCGTCGTCACTCAGCACTTCCGGGTCGTCGGGACCGATGCCCCCTGATCCGGCCCACCTCGGGAGGGAACGGGGGGTGGCACATCACCGCGGATCGGGTTGCTCCGAACGTCGGGTCACGACTATGACTCGTAACGTGACGACGAGCCCGAGCGAATCCGTGTCCCCCTGGACCCACGTCGAGGACTTCCTGCGCGACCACGGCGCCGACCGCATCCCCCACCCCGGCGGCACCCTGCTGGCCCATCTCTTGCGCGTCGCACGGACGTTGGCCGAGTGGGGAGCCGATCCCGACGTCCAGGCGGCGGGACTGTGCCATGCCGCCTACGGCACCGACGGATTCGTCCAGCCCCTGCTCAGGACGACCGAACGCGCCACTCTGGCCGACCTCATCGGCGAGCACGCCGAGGCGCTGGTCCACCTCTACGGCAGCTGCGACCGGGCAGCCGTATATCCCCTCCTCGGCGGGGACGCTCCGGTGGTCTTCCGCGACCGCTTCACCGGAGACGAGCACACCCCCTCCGACACCGACCTGCGTGCCTTCGTGGAGATCACCGCCGCCAACGAACTCGACGTCCTCGCGCACAACGAGGACCTGGCCGCCCGCTACGGCACCGCCCTGTACGGCCTCTTCACTCGGTCGCGCGACCTGCTCTCCTCCGCGGCATGGGCCGCCTGCCACCGGCAACTGGGGCCCGACGGCCGCCCGTAAGACGCGCCGGGGCTCCGTCCGGCGGCGGGCCGACCAGCTCACGCGGAACGCCCCACCGAGCTGAGGCGGTACGCATCGGGCAGGCAACCGAACCGGGGGTATGAGGTGGGAAGCAAGGACGGTTGCCTCCCCTCCCCCGGCTACTGGCCGGCCGTGAGTGACCAGGTGATGGAGGCCGGTGCCGTCACAGAGACTGTCGCATTGGGGCGTGTGTGGCTGAGTTGCAGTTCGTTGTAGGCGCTGCTGACTTCCTGCGCCACGCAGTCCAAGGGGAAGCTGAGGTTCGCATCAGGACTCCCACACGAGGGACCGCAGACTCGGCGTTGGGTCAGTCCTTGGGCGGCGCCGGCGTGGTGGTCGGCTCGTGCGGCAGCCCGTTGCCCTCGCTGGGCACCTCGGTGACGGCCTCTTCAGGTTCTGCCGGCGGCGCGGTGTTGATCTGTGTGTCCTCCGTGGGCGTACGTTCTGGCGGCGCACCGCGCGGTAGACCTGCTCGATGCGCTCTGCCCTCGGGCTGAAGCGGACAACGGTGCGGCGGCCGCGGACATACCGAGGGGCTACGCCGACTCCGGCGTAGCCCCTCGCGCTTTGCGGGCGTCCATGGCCCCGGCCACTACGACGAGAGGTGACCGGTGTTGCCCCTGCACGCAGCACCGCTGGCGCACCACGGCGGCTGTCACCGATCGATCAGGGGTAGGTCACCCGGCCCGCTGAGTTGTCTCCCCGGCCTGAGCGGGTACCGCAGGCAGAGGGACGGTGCAGGAGGCGCAGCGTCGGGCCTGGGCCGGGACGGGGCTGAGGCACTCGGGGCAATCCCGCTTGGGGGCTTGGACGTCGTGGTGGGGAGCGAGGCGCTCGTGCAGCTTGTTGATCGGGAGGACGACGAGGAAGTACAGAGCGCCGGCGAGGAGGAGGAAGCTGATCGCCGCGTTGATGAAGGTTCCGTAGGGGAACTTGGTGGCGCCTACTGTGAAAGTCTTGCGGGCCATGTCGCCGGTGGCACCGGTCGCCAGTCCCACGAGCGGGGTCAAAAAGGCGCTGACGAAGCCGTTGACGACGGCGGTGAACGCCGCTCCGATGACGATGCCGACCGCCAGGTCGACCACATTGCCGCGCAGGATGAAGCTGCGAAAGCCCTTCACCTTTCACTCCTTCCAGGCCCATGACGTCGACGGGCGGCGCCCGGTTCCTCACCCCGGATGCCCTTCCGTCTCTCACCCATGCCTGCTGGACGGCCGCCCACGGCGGCCACCGGCTCGCCGAGGCCGTCATCGATGCCGTCACCCGGTCCTTCACCGCGTCCCGGACCGTGCTGGGCCATCGACACTCGGAGTTCAGGGTGGCGGGGCCGGTGCCGAACTTGACCGGCTGCCAGCGACCTACCGCCGCACCCATGGCATCACACCTGGGCGGCACTGCGATCGATCCGCGCGGGCCGCCCCGGACGCTCTCGAAGCCGTGCTGCCTGCCGGTCCACGCCGCGAAGTTCACCTACACCGTCGACGGCGTGGGCGGCTGGGGCACCGTGACAGCCACCAACGGCACGGCCAAGGAACCACAGTCAAGCCGCCCCACTCAGGCCCCAACTGGCTACTCGCATACGCCTTCGATGCGGCCGGAAACGCCGGCAAGCACACGGCTACAACGTCTACGTCCCGCCCCGCGACAAGGCCGATGTTTCCGAGGAGCGGCCGGGCGCGTGCTCGCCGCTCCACCCGGCTCCGCGAAGGCGCGGTCCTGCCCGCGCCAGATGCGGACCCGGGCAGGGCCACCCCTGGGCCTCGATCAAGTGCGCGCGGGGGTCTCAGCGGGCGGACGCCGTGGGGTCAGGCGTCCAGGTGACGCCCGGTGGATGCCCAGACCGATGAAGCCGACCCAGGCCAGAGTGATCAGACCGACGAGGGCATCCGCACCCCACCCGTTGATGGCGTAGAAGTGGGTGGCGTCCATGCCGAAGTAGAGCGACGGGATGGCCAGGAGGTTGACGACTCCGACGACGATGGCACCGCGCAGGGTCCACCGTGGCACGATCCGTGACGCGGCTGTCGTGAACTGCTGCGCGGCACGGGCGAACCCGAGGAAGAACATCGCGATCCACAGGTGTGCGATCGGACCATGAGCCAATGCCATGGCGGCCGCCAAAGGGCCGTCCGTGGTCGGGTCCATCCCCCGGTCCGGGAAGGCCAAGGGGGTACCGGCCTCGAGCGAGGTGGCGAAGAGGATGACCGCGACGTAGGTGAGCAGCGACACGATGGTGAGCTGACCGACGATGGGGCGCCGGCCCGTGTCGTCCCTGGGAAGCAGGCGTGCCAGAGCGACCCCGAAGGCCGTCAGCACGGCCATGATCACCAGCGTCAGCAGGCTACGTGTGAGGACGTTCCACTGTGGGGGTGGTCCCGAGTAGACGAAGTACAAGGCCACCATCGGCACCGAGAGGGCACCCACTGCCATCCCCGCCCGGCCGGCGAACGTGGTGGTGGGCAGGTCCGATGCGCCGGCTGTGTGACGAGACGAGGCAGACAGGTTCTGGGTGTTCGATGGCGTGGTCACAGTGACTCCCGGGCGACGTCGTCTGTACCGAGGTTTCCGGTCTGGAGGCTGTGCGCTGAACCGGCGCGTGACCACTGGTCGCGGACGTGGTCCACGGACAGCAGCGCAGCGTTGACGAGGAGGGCGCTGCCGGGCGTCCAGAGCCACCACGGACCGTCGAGATGCGTGCGGAAGATGCCCATCAGCAGCCAGGCGATGATCTGCACGGCGGTCGCGAAGGCGGCCGTCGTGGTGACTGCGAAGCGGATCCGGGTGGTGGAGCGCTGGTCGGTCGGGTCCAGCCCGAGCAGCGTGATCAGGTATCGGCGAGGACGTGTGGTGTTCATGTCCTCAACCATGTCGGCCGGCCGATGCGCCGGACGTCTGCCGATCGGGACCGATCGAGTCCACGAACGGCCGATCCCTTCTACGACTTTCGTTGACTGCTTCGTCGAGGCCGGCGGTCTAGGGTGGTCCGGTGTCGTCTCCTCCCCTCGCCGTCGCCGGCGGCCGCAACGACGAGATACCGGTGCGTCGAGGGCCGTGGATCGAGCGCGGCCGCTCGGCGTTGCTGGTTCTCTCCTCGTTCGCCGGTGGGCTCGCCATGCTGTTCCTGGTCCTCGAGCAACGCCCGGGTGGAGGCTGGCGCGTCCTCGACATCTGCGTGGGCGCCGTCGCGAGTCTCGTGCTGCTGGTCCGTTACCGTGCTCCGGTCGTGGTCGGTCTGGTGCTGGCGGTCGTTGGGGCGTTTTGCGCCACCGCCGGTGTAGCCAACTATGTGGCTCTGTTCGCCGTGGCACGCAGCCGGCGTATGGAACCGGCGTTCGTCGTGGCGCTGGCCGATATCGCCGGCGCCATGGTCTTCTGGCTGTTGTATCCGGCCAACTCGGCGCTGAGTCTGACCGTGGTGGTGAACACCGCGATCGCACTCGCCGTCGTGGCCTGGGGCGCACTGCAGCAGAAGCAGCAGGACCTGGTCGCGGTCTACCGGGACAGAGCGGCCCGTATCGAGCGCGAGCGAGAGCAGCGTGCGGAACAGATCCAGATGGCCGAACGCGCCAGAATCGCCCGGGACATGCACGACTCGGTCGCGCACTACATCTCACTGATCGCGCTCTACGCCGGCGGGCTCGCGGTCGCGGGGGACAACGCCAAGAATGTCGGCACAACAGCCGCGACGATTCGCACCACTGCGATCAGTGCACTCGACGAGCTGCGCACCGTGATCGGCATGCTGCGCGACGGCACCGTCGTGACACCGCAAGGCTCAGAGCACGAGCACACCGTTGCGGGATTGATCGACGAAGCCAGACAAGCCGGTCAGTTGATCGTCGCGCACCTTGATCTGCCCGACGACAACGGCAACACCGCCGGCACAGCCGCGCTGCGGGAACCCCCGAACGCCGAGCACATCTACCGCGTCGTGCAAGAGGGGCTGACCAACGCGCGCAAGCACGCCCCTGGCGCACTGGTAACGGTGAACGTTCGCCGCGAGGGCAGTGATGCCCTCATCACGATCACCAACCCGATCGAAGAAACCGAGTCAGCTTTGCCCGGAACCGGCGCCGGGCTGAGCGGTCTCATCGAACGCATCGCCACCGTGGGAGGCGTCGCCGAACACGAAGTCGTCGACCGCGGTGAGAACACCCACGAGTTCCGACTGTCTGCGCGAGTGCCCCTGCGATGACCAGCTCTCCACCTTCCAGCAGCGCTCCCGGCGCACCCACGTCGGTGCTCATCGTCGACGACGACGCGATGGTCCGCGCCGGGCTGTCGATGGTCCTCTCGGTGGACCCCACCATCACCATCGTCGCCGAGGCGTCCGGCGGAGCCGAGGCCGTCATCGCGGCGACGCAGCACCGTCCCGACGTCGTGCTGATGGACCTGCAGATGCCGGAGATGAACGGCGTCGAGGCCACCCGGCGTGTCCGTGCGGCGGTGCCGTCGGTCGCGGTGTTGATGCTGACCACCTTCCACCTGGACACACACGTCCTCGACGCCTTGCAGGCCGGCGCGAGCGGATATCTGCTCAAAGACGTCGCGCCGCAGGAGCTCTGCCACGCGATTCACCTTGCCGCATCGGGGGAATCCGCGTTCTCGGCAACGATCACCCGCCAACTCGTGGCACGCCACACTCGCGCAGCCAACGACTCCGCCACCGCCAGAGCACGGCAGACGTTGGAGGCGCTCACCGATCGAGAACGCGCCGTGGCCGAGGCTGTCGCTGAAGGCGCTTCCAACGCGACAATCGCGAAGGCGCTCTTCATGAGCGAAGGCACAGTCAAGACACACATCTCCCGCGCGCTCACCAAGACCGGCTTGGACAACCGGGTCCAGCTGGCACTCATGGTCTTCCAGGCACAGCAGAACTCTTAGGCAGTGCGCGGGATCACCGCCTCGTGTTGAAGATCCGCACCAGGGTGCACTGATGTCAGCTGTCCGGAAGAACCACGGCGCCGGGGACCAAGCGGGCGAGTTCGGCGAGCAGCACGGCGTGCGCGAGAACCGGCGGCGGCAGAAGAACGGCGGCAACCTCGCGGGCGGCCGGATCGCGGTAGTGCCCGCGGTGCGCGGACAGGACGTGGGCGATCCGGGCGTCGACGTCGGCCCGGACGTACCCGCCGGCTCGCCGGATCAACTCGTCGCGCACGGCTTGTCCCCGTCGCGGGTCCGGTCTGCCCGAGCGTGCGTCCTTGCCCGCGGTGGGCGCGAATCAACACGGGCGCCGTTGTCACACAGTGGGCGTCGCGGGTGCCGCGTCTACCCCAGAGCGCTCGGCGGGGTCGTGGACGAAGGCGTGCGCGGACGCCAACTCGGCACGGCCCGCTGCCTCGACCGCCTCCAGGAAGTCGTAGGCGTCCGCGCCGATCGGTACGCGCAGTGGTGCCGTGGGCGCGGCCACCAGGCGCAGGACGTGGTGGGCGAACAGTTCGGGCTGGCTCAGCGCGGGGTTGCCGGGCATGCCCCGCAGACCTGCCTCGACGTCTTGCGTGCTCTGCGCGTAGGCCTGGATGCGGCCGGCGGCCTCGGCCAGCGAGGTGCCGTAGTGGGTGGCGAAACCGCCGGGCTCGACGGCGTGCACCCGGATGCCGAAGGGCGCGACTTCCGCTGCCAGAGCCTGGCTCATCCCTTCCAGCGCGTACTTGCCGGTCACGTAGGCGGACAGGCCCGGCAACCCCATCCGTCCGGCGATCGAGGAGACGTTGACGACGTGCCCGAACCCCTGACGGCGCATCAGGGGCAGCACCAGGCGGGTGAGCCGCCACGGCGCTACGGTCAACACCTCGAGTTGCTGGCGTAGTTCGTCGTCGGACACCTCTTCGACCGCGCCGAACAGCCCTGCCCCGGCGTTGTTCACCAGCACGTCGACGCCGCCGAAGCGATCGACCGCGTGGGCGACCGCCGCTTCGCACTGCTCGGCGTCGCACACGTCCAAAGCCACCGCCGACACCCGGTCCGGGTACCGGTCAGCCAGGTCATCCAAGGTGGCGGGCCTGCGGGCCGTGGCGACCACCAGGTCGCCGGCCTGGGCGGCGGCGCCTGCCAGCGCCCGCCCGAGCCCCGAAGAGCACCCCGTCACCAGCCATCGCCGCGTCATGCGTCCCCCGGTCGCCGTGTCCGTGGCCGCGGCCGTGAGCCGCGCAGGGCGATGGTGGCAGCTTCGTGCTCCGGCCGGTAGAGGCGCGCGGAAGCACAAGTGGCGTGCATCCAACCTCGTCGGAAAGTCCCGCGCGCCGTGACGTGCGCGCCACTCGGGTGCAGGAACGGGTGACGCCGTACGACGGCTGCCGGCCTGGGTGTGGGCGCCGTTGAAGGCCGGCCGGTCGGTGATGGCCGTGCGCAGCCCGGGCCGACGACGCCTCGCCAGTGGCAGCTCCTGACACGCCGCGCACAGGTGTGCAGCGGATCGTCCACCACAACGGACACACCGAGAGAGAGCAACCCCGGCCCACTCCACTCCCCCAGTCGTGGGGGAACTGACGGGCCCGATTCGCGGTGGGCCGGGGCACGTACGGCCCGAGGATCCACTGATCACCGAGCAGACCGGTCTGCCCCTCCGGTCCTGGACGGATGGCCGGTCGCGGTCATCGGGTGGGCCGGTAATAGGCCGCTACGGGGTCACGCGCCTCGTGGTGGAGGGCCGGACCGTCGTGCGGCACCGTCGGCCAGGCGCCCGATGGCGGGTGGATCGCGACGAGCTGCTCGGTCGACAGGGCGTAGACGACCCGGCCGATGCCGGCGCGCATGATGCCGCCGTCGCACATGCCGCACGGCTGGCAACTGGTGTAGAGGGTGGTACGGGCAGCGATGTCCGGGTCGAGTTCGCGGGCCGCCCAGCGGGCGAGTTTGAGTTCGGGGTGGGCCGTGATGTCGTTGTCCCGCCGGACCGTGTTGTGGGCCTCCGCGAGCACGGTGCCGTCCGGCCCTGCCAGGAGGGATCCGTAGGGCGCGTCGCCCAGGGTGACCGCATGCGCGGCGATGGCGATGGCACGCCGCAGAAGGGCCTCGTCGGCCGAGGTGATCATGATCGAGTGCTCCAGTGAGTGGCCACGGTGGTGAGTGCCCGCCATGCCGCGTCGGGCCGACGTGTTTCTTCCGGGTCCCCGTGGTAGGGGTCCAGTACGACGGTGTCCGCGCCCAGCAGGCGCAACTGGTCAAGGTCGTCGAGGATCTGTTCGACGGTGCCGACGCCGGCGGGCCGGTCGGAGGCGTCGACCGGTGCGCTGGTGACGCGCAGGGCGATGCGGGGGGCGAATGCCGGTAGTGCGTGCCGTCGCAGGGACGCGCGCATGTGGGCGAGGGACAGCCGCAGCGGGTGCCAGGCGTCACCGAATCTCACGGCGCGCCGCAAAGCCGCCTCACTGTGGCCGCCGACCCAGACAGGAACGTCGCTCTCCTGGCGCCCCAGCTCTCTGGCCTCCCGAAGGATGCCAAGACACTCGTCCGTCAGCCGGCCACGCGCCGTGAACGGCACGCCCAGGGCCTCGAATTCCTGCCGGGCCCAGCCCACGCCCACGCCGAGGACGAAGCGACCGTCACTCAGCTGGTGGAGGTTGGCAGCCATGCGGGCCACCAGCAGGGGATGCCGGTAGGGCAGGACGAGCACGGTCGTACCCAGCCGCACCGTGGTGGTGAGGCCGGCCAGCCACGACAGAGTGGTGAACGGCTCGTAGAACGGTTCCGGGTACCGCTCGGCCACGTCAGGGGTGACCGCCACATGGTCCGACACCATGAGGGCGCCCAAGCCGAGCCCCTCGGCGAGCCGCGCCCATTCACGCAGGATGCCGGGATCGGTCCCCGGGCCGAAGTTCGGTACATTGACGCCCAGTTGCATGACTCGAGGCTATCCCGGCGATCATGGCGCACGTAACGGAAGCCTCGCTGCGTGGCTGCTCCTTCTCCGTGAATTTGCTGGTACTTTCGCCGCATGGCCGGGAATCTTGACCACGTCGACTGGGCGATCATCGAACAGCTGCAACGGGAGGCCCGCATCTCCCTCAGCGAGCTGGGCCGCCGCGTGAACCTCAGCCCGTCGGCCACCACCGAACGCGTCCGCAATCTGGAGGCCCTGGGCGTCATCACGGGCTACCGTGCCGAGATCGACCTGGCCAAGGTCGGCTACCCCGTCCTCGCCGTCGTCAGCCTCAAGTATCCGGGCAACCGCCACGAACCCCTGCGCCGCCTTCTGGCTGAACGCCGCGAGATTCTGGAGTGCCTTCGCACCACCGGCCACGACTGCTACACCCTCAAGGTGGCCGCGACCTCCATGGAACACCTGGAGACCCTCATGGACGAACTGGCCGGCTTCGGCAGCACCACCACGAGCGTCGTCTACAGCCAGACCCTCCCCTACCGCGGCCCCGTCCCCCCGAACTGACAACCGCCTGCGCGTACCAGCCGCCCCGTCAGCCCTCGGCTTCCTCGGCCGACCCCTCCGCGGTGGACACCGCACCCTCGCCGAAGGCCGGCACCTCCCCGAGGTCGTCCTGCGCCGGCATGGACGGAGTCCATGATCCACAGCGCGATGCCGATCACGGCCAGGATGGTCCCGATGGTCCTCGTGCACACCGGCCCGGTACAACGCCCGAGGTGCCGGGCACACCCCATCCCGGATCGCCGGGCCCGCTGAGACAGCAGGAAGACGCTGAACGTCACGCTGGTGAAGCCTGAAGCCCGCACCCGTGGTGGCATCGGCGTCCGCAAGTCCCCCGCCGGCGGGGCGCTGTCATGCCCGTATGTCACCATGCCCGGATACACCGACCGCCCCGGGGGACACATGCGCATCGCCGCCGTCACACTCGCCGCCGCCCTGCTCGCCACGCTCACCGCCTGCTCCTCCGGCGACGACAGGGCGGACACCCCGAGCAGCAGCCCGACCACGGCCGCGAAGACGCCTACGGATACCCCGGTACCGGCCGACAGCGTCGACCTGGAACGCGTCGCGGGAACGTACGCGGATCTCTACTTCGCGGGGAACGGAGTGAGCGCCTACGCCTTCCTGTCAAAGCGCTGTCGGGCCAAGGCCGACCCGGGTGTGTACGCGGCCACCGTGGAGCAGGCCGCGAAGGGCTACGGGCCCGATCACCCTGCGACGGACGTGCACGCCACGGTTTCCGGGGGCATGGGCCGCGTCTCGTACAAGGTGAAGGGCCTGCCCAGGTTCGACCAGCAGGCGCAGCCGTGGACGTTCGAGAGGGGCGCGTGGAAGTACGACGCCTGCTGACCGTCGCCGCCAGGACGCCACTCCAGGGCTGCCCCCTGGTCTCTGCAATCGCCGGCTGGACCGGGCGGCCGGTTCACACGGTGCCAAGAAAGCCCGGATCAACGCCGTCGAAGTGCCGGCACGAATCCCGGGCGACGCCGAGCAACTCCCTCATGGACACGGCGCGGCGGCTGGTCGCGGAGATGTCCTGACGGGCCTCGCCAGACCACAGCGGTGGAAACAGTGACAGGCCCTGCTCACCGTCCAGCGCCCGTACCTCCTCGTGCCAGCCGGACCAGCGCAGACCTGCGTAGAACTCATCGAGTGCCCCGGACACCAGCCAGGCCGGCCACGTCGAGTGACCCACACCCAGAGCCTCCCAGCGCAGGGAGTCCGGGGCGAAGTAGACAACCTGTCGCCACCGACGGCATCGCCGAGGAGGAGCAGGGCGTCGCCGGCGGGCTGCTGTACACGTCTTTCCAGTTCGGCGCCGCTCTCGGTCTGTCCTCCGTCGCCGCCGTCAATACGGGGGCCACGGACGGCACCTCGCCGGCGCAGCTCCTGGACGGCTACCAGGCCGCTCTGATCGTGCCGCTGGTCGCAGCCCTCGTCGCCGCCTTCGTCAGCGCCTTCGGCCTCCGCAGCCGGGCCGCGGCGGCCTGCGCGGAGCCCGTGGCCGTGGAGGTTCCCGACACCGCCGGCCGTGTCGAGGCGGCGAGGTAGTCCGTCCCTCCGCCGCACAGGCTCGGCCTGCCCCAGCCGCTCGGCCCGCTCCACGCGCGCGGCAAACCGCGGACGCACACAAGCGGCATTGCCCTGGGCACCATGCCCCGGTCGGCCGGAGCAATGCTTTTCGTTCCCCGCCCGGCGCGACACGGCGCGTTCAAGGGCGCCCAGCCGACCGCGCCGCCTTTCGCCAGAGATGTTTCGCTAAAGCAGCGGATTCTGTGCGTGACCTCCCCTCCGAGAGAATACGAATGACCGTCGGTCCAAAGAAAAGTGCGCACCATAAAGCTGCTGACGCACATTCCGAGGAGACGGGACGACCGCGACCGGGTGAGCCCATTCCCACTTCAGGCAGCTCCTGGTCAGCACCCACTGTGGTCAGCCCACCACGCCTCCGGCATCCGCGTCCTGGCGGTCTGCCCCGGCATGACCACGGCCCCCCAACCCCACCACGACGCCCCGCCGGCGGCACCTTGGACCGCCGGGCGCAACCGCAGCCGGCAGCGGGGGTTCACCGGGGCGCCGGCTCCAGCCAGGGCCGTCGCCCCGGTCCGGTCGGGTGCGTGCCGGTGACGCCCATGACGACCGAGTACAGGCTGGTCTGCGCGGTGATGAAGAGGCGGTTGCGTTTGGGGCCGCCCCAGGAGATGTTGGCGACGCTCTCAGGGACGTCGAGGCGGCCGATCAGGGTGCCGTCGGGGTCGTAGCAGTGCACGCCGTCGTCCATCGCCGCCACCCACAGCCGGCCTCCGTCGTCGAAGCGGAGGTTGTCGAAGCCGGCCTTCTCGCGGACTCCGGCCTCGGCGAAGACCTCGCCCTCGGACAGGGTGCCGTCGTCGCGTACGTCAAAGACACGGATCACGCCCGCCTTGGTGTCGGAGACGAAGAGCTGTCGCTCGTCGGCCGAGAAGACCAGCCCGTTCGGCGCGCCGAAGCAGTCCGCGACCAGCCGTACTTCACCCGTGGCCGGGTCGATCCGGTAGACGTTGTTGGAACCGATCTCGCTCTCCGCGCGGTGCCCCTCGTAGTCGCTGGTGATGCCGAAGTCCGGGTCGGAGAACCAGATCGAGCCGTCGGATTTCACGGTCGCATCGTTCGGGCTGTTCAGGCGCTTGCCCTGCCAGCGCTCGGCCAGCACGGTGACGGTGCCGTCGTGCTCGGTCCGGGTCACCCGGCGGTTGCCCTGCTCGCAGGTGATCAGCCGGCCCTCGCGGTCGAGGGTGTTGCCGTTGGTGTGTCCGGCGAAGCGCCGGAAGACACCGACCGAGCCGGTCTCCTCGTCCCACCGCAGCATCCGGTCGTTGGGGATGTCGCTCCAGATCACCTGGCGCCAGGCGGGCAGGTAGATGGGCCCCTCGGCCCAACGGCAGCCGGTGTACAGGACCTCCAGTGCGTCATCACCGTTCATGCACCTGCCGGTGCGGAACCGGTCGTCAAACATCTCGTACAGACTCGGGCGCCCGCCGCTCATGGAGTCGACTCCTCACGAAGGTCATGGAGTGCCGAATGTGAATCGGCACAAAGCGCATGTTGCAGGATGCAGTATGGTCATGACCAGTGAATGCCGAATGGAGAGTTGTGGATCACATTGATCGTGCGCTGCTGGTCCAGCTCCAGCAGGACGCCACCCTGTCCTACGCCGCGCTCGGACAGGCCGTCGGCCTGTCCGCCGGTGCCGCCCACGAGCGGGTGCGCAAGCTGCGAGAGCGCGGCGTCATCCGGCGCACCACGGCCGAAGTCGACCCGGCCTCCGTGGGCAGCGTCGTCCTGGCCTACGTGATGGTCGACTCGTCATCCTGGATGGGTGATTCGGCGCAGGACTTCGCCGCGATCCCCGAAATCCTGGAGGCGCACGTCATCGCCGGCAGCGCCTCGGTGCTGGTGAAGGTCAGAACCGCGACCACCGAGCAACTACAGGACGTGCTGCGCCGGATCTACGCCATCGACGGAGTCAGCGGAACGCAGGCCACAGTGGTCCTGGAAACGTTTTTCGAGCGTCCGCTCTCACCGATGACCGTCGACCGGCCCTGAGCGGCCGGGACCCCGTACTGGCTTCGCTGGCCGAATCTCGCACCGCATCCACGGACGTCCCACCCCCCGCATCGTCCGACTGCGGTAACACGCCGACCGGTCAGGGCACGGGAGCGAGCAGGGTCGCCGTCGGCCGGCTCGGTCACGGGCCGCGAGCCCACGCATCGAAGGGGCAGGGCGCTCACGGCCGTGCGCGCCCTGCCCCCTCGGCGGCCGCGGTGACGGACCCTCGTCGCCCTGCCCTGCGGATCTCCTGATCATGAGCGCCCGCACCGGGCCGGCCCGCGGCCCGGACGCGTTGCCCCGCGCGCCGATGGGGGGCGCGGGGCATCGCGTCCGGGCGGGTGGGGAGTACCCGCCCGGCAGGCCGTCGACGCGAGACCGCTGGGACCGTCAGATGTCGATGACCCGGTAGGCGATGGTGTAGACGCCGCCGGACCCCTCGAGCGAGCGGTACTGGATCTCGGCACCCGCCTCACTGCCCGTCACCAGCGTCGAACCCAGCTTGTCGTCGCTGCTCGTCGTGTCGTAGTCCCACAGCGTCATGGTGCGCGCCTGCTGCTTGCCCAGGACGAGGGCCGCGTTGCCGTTGCCATCGGTCATCGGACGGACGTAACCCGGGCCCATCGTCTGGTACTTGAGGCTTCCCGGCCACACCTTGACGGCGTTTCCGTTGGCGTCGGTGACCTTCAGGTAGGCCTCGTCGTGATCACCCTCGCTCTGCTGGTGACACGTCAGCTCCAGCAGTTCGATGCGGACGTAGTCGATCGGCTCGGCCTGGGCCGCCGCGGCGAATCCGGTGACGCTGCCCAACGAGAGCAGAGCGGCCGTGGCCACTCGAGCGATTCCACGCATGGTTGCTTCCCCCTTGAGTGAGATGGCGGCCCCGCCTTGCCCTGCGAAGCCTGTGCCTCCCCCGGCACGCATCCACCCTGCCCGCCGCCAGCGCCTCGCATCTACGCGCGTTCCACTGAGCGGAACGCGGCCGGGCACGCCCTCACGGACGTGCGCGGCCGGGCACGCCCTCACGGACGTGCCTCGATCCCGGACCGGCCCAGTGCACGGGTGACGGCGGCGGCTGCTTCGGCGACCCGGTCCGCTGCCGCCTCCAGCCGCTGCCCGGCCTCGACCATCACGGCCACCGCCCCCACCACGGCCCCCGCCGGGAGCCGCACCGGCAGCGCGGCGCAGCAGACCCCGGCCACCACATCCTCCCGGTCCAGGACGGGGCCGCTGCGCACCGGACCTCGCAGGGCCTTGCCCAGCGCCGTGTCCAGCGAGAACGCCTCGCCGTTACGGACCGGCACGAGTGGCTCTATCCGGCCGGGCACCGAACACACCGTCAGAGCCCGCTCCTTGTGCATCACCGCCAGCACCGCGCTGCCTCCCGTGGCGGCCCTCAGCCGGTGCAGCGGCAGGCGTCCCGCCATGCGCAACCCCGGGTGCGGCTGCCACGCCTGTCCGAGCCGGTAGAGCTGCGCGCCCAGCCGGTAGCGCACGCCACGGCGCTCCACTGCCCCCAGTGCCACCAACTGCTCCAGCAGCCGGTGAGCCGTGCTCTTGGGCACCCCGCAAGCGACCGCCAGTTCGGTCACCCCCGCCTCGTCGCCGTGCTGCCGCAGGGCTTCCAGGAGCGCGAACGCCCCCTCCAGCACTCCCCGTCCTCTGTCCGCCGCTCGTGTACGTACGGCTGTGTTCATGACATCCCCCCGGATGGCGCGGCCCGGTCGCGTCCCCCAACAACGGCCGCGGTGCGGGCCCTTGGCGTTTGCGGCCATTTTCTCCGGACCTGCGTGCCGGGCGGAACCATTCCGCCGTGTCGCCCCGCACACACGGGGGAACGTCGCCCCGCACACACCGGAGAACAAGGGGTTCATCCGCCGTGATCGAGCCGACGCCCAGGACCTGTGATCCCTCGACGCGGACCTGGGAGGGCCCCGACCGCCACAGGGGCGCGGTCGGAGCGTTGGAGCTCTGTCCTGCTTGTGATCTTGTATGGCGGTGTTGCAGGCTTGCTGCTGCTCCCCCAGCTCTCGCTGCTGCCGCAAGTCTGGGGTCAGCGACGGCGCAGTACGTCCACCGCGCGGTCGAACGCGGAGTCGCGTCCCTCGGCGAACTCCTCAAGTGTGAAGACCGGCTCGGCGACGTGGGGCGGGATGCCGGTGCCGTCGTAGGTGCGACCCGCGGCGTCGAGGAACTCCTCGTTGGGCAGCCAGGCGGTCATGCCGTTCGGCAGGTATCGGTGCATGACGTCGGAGAACAGGCCCTGGGTGGCCTGTCCGATCCGCACCGTCCGGCCCGGACGGGCCATCAGCGCCTGGGTGAAGGTCTCTCCGGCGCTGAATGTGGAGCCGCCGGTCAGGACGGCGACGGGCCCGGTGAAGCGGGGCGCGGGCGAGGGGAGGACCGGCACCGGCTCGGGCCGGGTGTGGCGGACGGGGTCGCGCGGGTCGTTGCGTACGCGCTTGGCGTAGGCGGTGTACGGCGTGTCCGTGAACCGTCCGGCCAGGTGGACGCCAAGGGCGTCGGAGCCGCCGCCGTTGACCCGCAGGTCGATGATCAGGCCGCGCAGGCAGTGGGCGCGGTCGGCGGTGAACACGGTGTCCAGGGCGGTGTCCAGCTCACGCAGCTGCGCGGCGTAGGAGCGGTCGTCGCCGGCGTAGCCCCCGAAGCCGACGGCGGTCGTCTGGTACTCCTGGAGGGTGTCGCCGTCGAGGACGACGAGGGTGCCGTAGCCGTCCGTCCGCCACACCCCGTCGGGGCGGGGTGCCGCGGGCTGTGCGGGGGCGGTGGACGCGGTAAACGCCAGAGCGAGCGCGGCGGCGCCGGCCGCGACGACAGTACGCACGATGGGGGTCCTCCCGTGGGTCGGTGATCACCCCACGGTGTCGGACCGGCCGGTGCCCGGACCATCCGGCTGCCAGGTGACCCAGGGTTGGGGCTCCCACCCCGTACCCGTAGTACTTCCGGGGTACGGCGAAGGCTCTGCCATTCACGGAGTCAGCCACGGGGCAGCAGGAGGCGGGAGAGGGCGGCGGTGACGAGGAGGAGGGCGGCGACAGCGAGGAGGCCGATGCGCATGCCCGGGAGGGAGAAGGTGCCGCCGGGGCCGGCGAGCAGGCTGCCGAAGAGGGCGACGGCGAGCGCACCGCCGGTCTGGCGGAGGGAGTTGAGCAGCCCTGACGCGGTCCCCGCGCGTTCCTGCGGGACGGCGTCCAACAGCAACGCGGTCAGCGCGGGCACCGCCAGCGCCCCACCGACGCTCAGCGGCAGCAGCAGTACGAGCACCAGCCACACCGGGGTGTGCGCGGCCAGCGGCAGCATGGCCAGCATCGCCCCGGTGAAGACCAGCTGCCCGGCGACGATCACCGGCCGCCGACCGATCCGCTCCGCCAGCCGCGGTGACACGAGGTTGGTCGCCGTCACCACCGCCGACATCGGGACGAACATCAGCCCGGCCGCGATCCCCGTCATCCCGCGCAGTTGTTGGTAGTACAGCCCGAGCAGGAAGATCCCGCCGTAGAAAGCGGCGTTGACGGCGAAGCCGACCGCGAGCGGGACGGCCACCCGGCGGTTCGTCAGCATGCCGAGCGGGACCATGGGCTGGCGGTGCCGGGCCTCCACCACGCGGAAGGCGTACCCGGACGCGAGGGCGAGCGCGGCGGCGGCCAGCACGGGGCCGCTGGTCCAGCCCAGGTGGCCGCCCTCGATCACCGCGAAGGCCAGCCCGGCCAGGGCCACCACGGCGGTGAGCTGTCCGCCGCCGTCCAGCGCGGCGGGCCGGCGCGGGGAGCGCGGGATCCGGACCACCAGGCCCAGGATCACCGCGCCCACGGGGAGGTTGAGGAGGAAGACGGTCCGCCAGCCGGCCGAGTCGGTGAGCAGACCGCCCAGCACGGGACCCGCGGCCATCGCCACCGATCCGCCGACCGTCCACAGCGCGATGGCGCGGGCGCGCGCCCGCGCGTCCTCATAGGCCTGCCGGATCAGCGCCAGCGAGGCCGGCATCACGACCGCGGCGGCGGCGCCCTGTGCCACGCGTGCGCCGACCAGCACGCCGATGCCGGGCGCGAGCGCGCAGCCGAGGGAGGCGAGGGTGAACAGGGCGACGCCCCAGACGTAGGCGCGGCGGGCACCGGCCCGGTCGGCGAGGGCGCCCGCGGAGAGCATCAGGGCCGCGAACATCAGGGTGTACGCGTCCACCACCCACTGCAGCCCGGTCATCCCGCCGCTGAGGGAGTCCCGGATCGCGGGCAGCGCGATGTTCACGGCCGAGACATCGATGGTGATCACTGTGAACCCGAGCAGCGAAGCGACCAGCGCGACGCCGCTCCGCCGCGGCACGGCGGGGGGCTCGGGGGGCGGAGCGGTTGCTCGGGCCCCGTCCGCCTGGCGCCGTCGGAGCACGGGCGCCGACGGCTCGTCGTCGTGCCCGTGGGGGGAGGCGGTGGACGAAGACGGGAGCGGGGTGGCAGGCATGGTGAACTCCTGGGCATGTGCACGTGAGGACTCATCGGAGAGGACAGGGCGGGCGGTCGCGGTGCGCCGGGGCCGCGGTCCGGTGTCTCGCACCCCCTGGGCTCCGGCGGTCGGACCGCCCGCTCCGGCATCAACTCTGCGCCCGCGCCAGCCCGCCCGGCAGACCGCGCTGTACCCGGGGTGTGGCGTTCCAGGCCCTGACACGGCCCCCCACGTTCCTTGACCGCCTGCGACAATGACCGGATGGCAGCAGCAGCGGATACGAGGGGCACGGAGCTCGGCCGGTACCTGAAGGCTCGCAGGGCGCAGGTTCGCCCCGAGGACGTCGGTCTCCCGGCCGGCGGGGGACTGCGCCGCACTCCCGGCCTGCGCCGTGAGGAGCTGGCCGCGCTGGCCGGGGTGAGCGTCGACTACTACATCCGCCTGGAGCGCGGCCGGGAGACCAACCCCTCCCCCGCCGTCGTGGACGCCCTCGGCCGCGCCCTGCGGCTGCGTGGCGACGGATACGAACGCCTGCACGAGCTCGCGGAACTGGCCTCGGGCCGGGTCTCGGAGTTGCCGGCGTCCTCCGACCACACCGTCCGGCACTCGGTGGTGCGCATGCTGGAGTCGGTACGCCCGCTGCCCGCGTATGTGGTGAGCCGGTACAACCGCGTCCTGGCCGCGAACCCGCCCGGCCGGCGACTGATGCCCGGGCTGTGGGACTGGCCGGAGAACCAGCGCAACCTGACCCGCTATCTCTTCCTCCACCCGGTCGGCCGGACGCTCTACGAGCCGTGGGAGGAAACGGTCGCGCTCTCGGTGGCGCATCTGCGCGCGGTCGCCGGGGCCGACCCGGACGACCCCGAGCTGACCGCACTCGTCGGCGAACTGGTGCTGAAGTCACCGGAATTCGCGCGGCTGTGGGAGCGGTACGACGTCTGCGAGCGCGGCGGCGGGCAGAAGTCCTTCCGGCATCCGAAGGCCGGACCGATGACCCTGACCTATGAGGTCATGCGACTGGCGCGGACGGGCGGCCAGCGGATGGTGGTCTACCAGGCGGCCCCCGGCACCCCGGACGAGAAGGCCATGCTCCGTCTGGAATCTGCGGACGCCCAGCCGGAGTCGGCGCCGTCGGACCATCAGGTGCCGGCGGCCGAGCCCTGCCCCACCCGTGTGCCCTCCCCGGCGCACGCCTCCGCCAACTGAGCCCGGGGCCACCCGGTGCGCTTCCACCCGACGCTCGTGCCGCCGTCGTGTAAGTCGCCGCCCGGGACGCGGTGCGGGGCGGTCACCCGCACCGGCAGGCCGGCATGGGAGTGGACGGGACCACGGGACCGGCATCCTCTGACGTACTATCCCCCGGGGTCGGTGGGGGCCGGCAGGCCGGGGGGCGTGGTGACGCGATCAGCAAGGGCGAGCACGGTGGTGGTGCTGGCCGCTTTCGCCGCCGCCCATGTGATCGGCGGATCCCTTCCGGCGGTCGGGGTCTTCGCCCTCCAGCTCTGCCACGTACTGCCCGCGCTGCGCCGCTTCCGCGGGCCGTGGCTCCTCCTAGCCCAGGCCGCCGTCGGGTACGCCGCGGTGCTCGCCTCGGGCACGTCCGTGGGGATTCTCGGCTTCCTCGGCGGCTCCCTGCTGCTGTACCGTCGGCCCTGGCCGCTCCTCGCGGCGCCGGTGGCGGTGAGCGCGCTCGTCCTCGGGTCCGTGGACGCGGCGATCACCATGGTGCTGACGGCCCTGGTGGTATACGGGCTGACGAGGCTGACCGAGCGCGCCGAGGCCGCGGACGCCGCCCGCGTGGCTGCTGTCGTGGCCGCCGTCGCCGAGGAGCGGCTTCGCATCGCCGCCGAACTCGGCGACGGACTGGGGCGGGGCCTCGCCGAGATAGGCAACGGTGCGCGCGCCGCGCTGGCCCGCCCGGACCGCGCGTCCGCCGTGCTCGCCGAGGTGACCGGCAAGGCGCGGAGCTGCCTCGCCTCCGCCCGTCAGTCGGCCGCCTCCTACCGCGCGATGTCCCTGGCGCCGGAGCTGACCACGGCGCGCGCCCTGCTGGACGCCGCCGGTATCCGGGCGCAGACACGCACAGGACACACCGAGCCGCTGGGCCCGTCCGGGGCGCTGCTCGCCCATGTGCTGCGCGAGGCGGTGACCGCAGTGGTCCAGCGGGGTGCCACCAGCTGCCGCATCGAGACGTACGCCGCTCACGGCCGGGTCGGTCTGCGCGTCGTCAGCGATTCGGCCCGGACCGCCGACGACGAGGTCCTCGGGGACGTACCGGCCCGCTTCGCCGAGGCCGGCGGCCGGGTGACCACCGGCCTCACCCCCGAGGGACGGCACTTCACCGAGGCGGTACTGCCGCAAGGGGCCCCTTCCGCAGCGGAACGGGCGGACGATCGGCAGGCGTACCGCTTGTCGCTCGCGCTGCTCACCGTCGTCCTGGCCGGGTTCTGCACCAAGGCCCTGCTGATGCTCGACCGGCCCCGACTGGCGCCCGCGGCGGCCGGGTTCGCCGTGATCGTCTACCTGCAGCTGTCCTCCGTGCAAGGCCGCCACCCCTACAAGCTCACGGTGATGACGCTGCTCGCGTTCCTTCCTGTGCCGGTGTTCGGGCAGGCGTGGCTGGGCGCCCCCGGGTTCGTCGCCGGGCCGCTGCTCCTCGCCCTGCCGTGGCGGGTGGCGTGGCCACTGGTGGCGGTGGTCGCGGGTACGGTGGCCGCGCTGGGGGTCCGCCTGGGGCTGTCGGCCGCGCTCACCGTCAACCACGCCGTGTCGACCGTGGTGACGGGCCTTGTGGTGTACGGGTTGCTGCGGCAGGCGCAGATCGTCCGGGAACTGCTTCTGGACGGGCACCGCCAGACCCGCGCGGCCGTGGTCGAGGAGCGCCTGCGAGCCGCCCGGGACCTGCACGACCTCCTGGGCCACAGCTTGGCGGCCATCCTGCTCAAGTGCGAGCTGGCCCGTCGGCTGCCACCGGAGCGGGCCCGTACGGAACTGGCCGACGTCCTGGCCATGACGGAGCGCGGTGAAGCGGATCTGCGGGCGGCCTCGGGCGGTGAGGTGCCGATGATGCTTTCCGCGGAGGCCGAGTCGGCGCGATCCGTGTTGGCGGCGGCCGGTATCGAGGCGAAGGTGCGCCTGGAGCACGGGGCGCTGGCGCCCGCGGCGGAGAGGGTGCTCAGCGCGGGGCTGCGGGAAGCCGTCACCAATGTGCTGCGGCACAGCTCCGCCACGCTCTGCGAGATGAGCACCCAGCCCGTATCCGGTGGCACGGTGCTGCGGGTCCGTAACGACGGGGTGTCGAGCCCCTCCGGCCGCCCCGGCTCGTCGGGCATCGGCAATCTGACGACGCGTCTGGCGGCCCTGGACGGCACGCTGAGAACCGCGACGGCGGACGGCTGGTACACGCTGGAGGCGTGGCTGCCTGGCGCAGCGCGGCAACCCCGGTGACCTGGGCAGGCAGGCCAGGGGCCGGCATGTGCGTGGTCGCTGGCTAAGCGTCCGCCCACGTCGAACATGCGCTTCAGACCGGATTCGAACCGGCGGCTACCCGCTCGACAGGCGGGCGCTCTGACCACTGAGCTGCTGAAGCATGCGGACCGTCTGCGTCGCCGTGCGCACCCTCCCCGTCGTCCTGGCCGCCCGCGCGCGAGTCACCCACCGAGGATTGCCCGGGGTCACCTGCGGTCCCGCCCACACGTGTCCCGAAAGCCACTGGTGTTGGGGTTCGAGCGCTGTGAATGTGTCTTCGCCCGGCTAACCGGGCTGTGCCGACTTCGGAGGGGATCCGCTTCATGCTGTCTCGCCGTACGTCCCTGAGATCCGCCGTCGCTGTCCTCGGCGTCGGTGCCGCGATTGTTCTGTCCTCGCCCGCGCCCGCTTTCGCCGCCAACGAGGGCGACCACTGGATCGCCACGCCGAACTGCGTTGCCGATCAAAAGATCGAACTGCACTACGTCAACGGTGGCTGGCATGATGAGCAGGAGCTGAACCCGACCGGGGCTCTTAGCGGCTGCGTGTTCAGCCTGAAGGACAACGGCACCACGATCTGGTCCTCGTCCGGTGCCGGCTCCGGCTGGTGGTACGACGGTCCAGGTCACTACATCTGCGCCTACATCACAGACGCCCGCGCCGGCGGAGTTACCGCCTCCGGCATCTGCAACTGAACCCACACCACAAGGCCGGTGGCACGAGGATTGCCCTGGGCAGTGTCCTGAGTAGTGGATCACGGTCGGGTGATACGTCGCCATGAACTGTCCGATACCGAGTGGGCGCCGGCGTGCGAGGGCCCCGGGTGCGGCCCTCGCACGTCCACGACCCCCGGTCTTCGACCTGCGACACCTACAAGTGGCGCAACATGGTGGAACGGTGCTTCAACAAGCTGAAGCAGTGGCGCGGCATCGCTACCCGGTACGACAAGACCACCGAGTCCTACCAAGCAGCCGTCACCCTCGCAGCCCTCCTGATGTGGGCGTGACATTTGACGACAGAACCTGGGGAGCCGACATGTGGCGGAGAAGCGGGCCCTAGATCCAGCCCGCCTCGGAGGAGATGCGGACCGCGTCCGTACGGTTGCGGGCGTTGAGTTTGGCGACGATCCCGGTCAGATAGTTGCGTACGGTGCCCGCCGAGAGATGCAGCTCCGCCGCGATCTCCGTGGCCTCCGCGCCCGCCGCCACCAGGCGCAGTACATCCGTCTCCCTGGACGTGAGCGGGTTGTCGGCGAGGTCCCAGGCGGTGACCGCGAGGGAAGGGTCGAGGACCCGGCCGCCCGCGGCGACCTCGCGGACGGCGGCCAGCAGGTCGTCGGGGGGTGCGGTCTTCAGGACGAAGCCGTGCACGTGTGCGGCGAGCGCCCGGCGCAGATGGCCGGGTTTGCCGTACGCGGTGAGCATCAGCAGACGGCAGCCGGGCACCTTCGCGGTGATCTGGGCCGCCGCGTCGAGGCCGTCCAGCTCGCCGGGCATGTCGATGTCGAGGACGGCCACGTCGGGCTGGTGGACCAGGGCCATGGAGAGCGCGGCCGCGCCCGAGTCGGCTTCGGCGACGATGTCGAGATCGTCCTCCAGACCGAGCAAGGTCGCCAGTGCGGTGCGGATGACGTGCTGGTCCTCGGCGAGCAGTACGCGTATCACCGTCGAAGATCCCCCTTTTGTCCTCGCGCAATGTACAGCAGTGTCCGGATCATGACGAGGTCATGGTCATTCCGGGACGAGGTCTGTGGGAGACGTCCTTCCTGGTCGGCAGTGTGGAACTCATGACGGACACAGTGCGGTTGGAAGCCGTGAGCAAGGTCTACGGCAAGGGGCAGGGCGCGGTGGCCGCCCTGCGTGAGGTGTCGGTGCGGATCCCTCGGGGTTCGTTCACCGCCGTGATGGGGCCCTCCGGTTCGGGCAAGAGCACGTTCCTGCATTGTGCGGCCGGGCTCGACACCCCGTCGTCGGGGTCGGTGCGGCTCGGCGACACGGAGTTGTCCGGCATGAACGAGACGAAGCTGACCGAACTGCGGCGCCGTCGTATCGGGTTCGTCTTCCAGTCCTTCAACCTGATCCCCGCCCTGGACGTCCTGGAGAACATCACTCTGCCGATGCGGCTCGCCGGCGCCCGCGTCGAACGTGCTTGGCTGGACGAGATCGTGGCCCGGGTCGGCCTCACGGGCCGCACCGGTCACCGGCCCGCCCAGCTCTCCGGTGGCCAGCAGCAGCGGGTGGCGATCGCGCGGGCCCTGATCACGCGTCCCGAGGTCGTCTTCGGTGACGAACCGACCGGCGCCCTGGACACCGTGACGGCGCGCGAGGTGCTGAAGTTGCTGCGCGGCGTGGCCGACGCCATGCATCAGACGGTGGTGATGGTGACGCACGACCCGATGGCGGCCGCGTACGCGGACACCGTGCTGTTCCTGGCCGACGGCCGGATCGTGGACGCGATGACGGACCCGACGGCGGACAAGGTCGCCGAGCGGATGACACGGCTGGGAGCGTGGACGTGATGATCGGTTTCGCTCTGAAGACGCTGCGCCACCGCAAGGCCGCCTTCGCGGGCGCCTTCGTCACCTTGCTGTGCGCCGCGGCGCTGATCACCGGCTGCGGAATGCTCCTGGAGACCGGGCTGCGTGGCACGGTGGCCCCCGAGCGGTACGCGGGCACGCCGGTCGTCGTCGCCGGGGACCAGTACGTGCACCAGACCGTCACCAAGTCGAAGGGGAAGACGAAGCACAAGGCCAAGCAGATCGCCGAACGGCGGTGGATCGACGCCTCGTTGGCCAGCGAACTGCGCGCTCTGCCCGGGGTCCGCGAAGTCGTGTCCGAGGTGACCTTCCCGGTCCACACCGCGGACGGGCGCGAGGCGCTCGGCCACGGCTGGGACTCGGCGGCCCTGACCCCGTTCACCCTGGCCGACGGGCGGGCCCCGAAGGGTGCGGACGAGGTCGTCGTGGACGCCGCGGCCGGGCAGCGGGTCGGATCGCGGATCGAGACGGTGACCTCGGCGGGACCGGCCGCGTACCGGGTCGTCGGCGTGACGGCGCAGCGCCTGCCCAGTCAGCGCACGCTGTTCTTCGCGCCCGCACAGGCGGCGCGACTGGCCGGGCGACCTGGTCAGGTCACCGCGATCGGGGTCTTCCCCAAGGTGGATGTCTCGAAGGTCCTGCGTCCCGGCGAGGTGCTCGCCTACGAGGGTGAGGTGCGTGGCAAGGCGGAGTTCTTCGACGCCGAGCAGGCGCGGATCAAGCTGATCAGCCTGGGCGGTGCCCTGGGCGGCACCGCGCTCCTCGTGGCGGTGCTGGTCGTGGTGGGCACGTTCGCCCTGTCCGTGCAGCAGCGGCAGCGGGAGATCGCCCTGCTGCGGGCCGTCGCGGCGACACCGAAGCAGCTGCGCCGCCTGCTGGGTGGCGAGGCGCTGCTCGTCGCCGCCGTCGCCTCGATGTGCGGCGCGGGCCTCGGGGTCGCTGTCGGATTCTGGCTGCGGTCGCGCTTTGTCGCTCTCGGGGCGCTGCCCGAGCAGTTGCAGCTTGTCGTCAGCCCGTTCCCGGCGGCGGCCGCCGTGCTGGCCACTCTGGTGGCGGCCTGGGCGGCGGCGCGGCTCACCGCCCGGCGCGCGGCGCGGATCCGGCCGGTCGAGGCGCTCGGCGAGGCGGCGCTGCCGACCGCGCGACTGCCGTGGACCCGGCTGGCGGGCGGAGCGGTGGCGTCGGCGGGAGCGGTGACGCTGACGCTCGTCCTGTCGACGCTGACGACGGAAGCGGCGTCCGGACCTCTGACCATGGTCACCGCGCTGCTGTGGACCGTCGCCGTGGCACTGCTCGGCCCGCTCCTGGTGCGAGCGGCCCTCGCACCGCTCGGTATCGTGCTGCGCACCTCACGCATCAGCGGCTACCTGGCCGCCGCCAACCTGCGCGGCCGCGCCCGCCGACTGGCCTCCGTGGTCGTCCCGTTGACTTTGATGATCGGAGTGACCTGCACGATCCTGTTCGTCCCGACGACGCTGGGCCACGCCGCACAGACAGAGGCGGCCGACGGCAACCGGGCCGACTACGTACTGGGCCCGCACGTCCCCGCCGTGTCCGCCGCGCGGCTGCGGAAACGTCACGGGGTGGTGGCGGTCACCGAAGTGCTGCACACATCGGTGCGGGTGGGCCTGACGAAGTACGGGGCGCAGGGGGTCACGCCGCGCGGCCTCGACCGGACCGTGGACCTCGCTGTCGTGTCGGGCTCCGTGGACCGGCTCGGGCCCGGCACCGTCGCCGTCAGCGAGAACGCGGCCGACCGCCTGGGTGTCGGCGTGGGCGGCAAGGTGAAGCTGACACTCGGCGACGGCACTCCGCTCGCCCTGCGTGTCATCGCGGTCTACGCCCGCGGTCTCGGCTTCGGTGAACTCACCCTGGACCACGACCTGATGGCCCGGCACGTGGACGATCCGACGGGCACGCTCCTCGTCACCGCGCCGGGATGGAGCCGTAGCGATGTGGCGGCGGCCGTCCCCGGGGCCGCGGTCCTCGACCGGGCACAGGCGGTCCAGCAGGCGGCGCCCGACGCCGAGGTCAACTACGTCGCGATGGGCCTGGTGATCGCCTTCACCGCGATCGCCGTGGTCAACACGCTCGCCATGTCGACCGCCGACCGCACCCGCGAACTGGCCCTGCTGCGCCTGGTCGGCACCACGCGGCGGCAGATCCTGCGCATGCTCCGCCTGGAGACCCTGACGGCGCTGACGATCGCGGCGGTACTCGGTACGGCCCTGTCGGCGGCCACTCTGACGGCGTTCAGCAGCGGGATGACCGGCACGGCCGCCCCGTACATCCCGCTCCCGGCCTACGCCACGGTACTCGCCGTGGCCGCCGGCCTGGCCCTCACGGCCACGGCGCTGCCGGCCCGGGTCGCGCTTCGGCAGCGGGCGGGGGAGGCGGTGGGCGGACGCGAGTGAGTTCGGGCTCGGGCCCGTCCGACACACGGTCCCGCAGGGAGATGGCCTTGCCCCGCCCCGGCGTTGACGAGGGTCACGCCGGCGGGGGCGAGCCTCTTCTCAGGTCGGTGCGGCAGCTGATCGAGTCCGTGAGCGACCCCCTCGAAGGGCAGCCGGACCTCGAACAACGCGAGGGACGGTCGGAACCGTCTGGCGGCTATTCAAATTTGACTACACTGTCGGTATGAGGGAGACGACCATCCCGATCCTGCCGTGCAGGACCATCCAGCAAGTTGTCGACTTCTACACCGTCCTCGGGTTCGCGGTGACCTTCCAGCAGAAGAGTCCCAACCCGTACGCGGTCGTGGAACTCGGTGGTATTCAGCTTCACTTCTTCGCGTTGAAGGGGTACGAGCCGGCCGAGTCGTACAGCACCTGCCTTGTCCGCACCGATGACGTCGACGGACTGCACGAGGCCTTCCGCACCCGGCTCAAGGCGGCGTACGGAAGGATCCCCACGCGAGGGCTGCCGCGCATCGGGCCGCTCAGGGACACGTCCTTCGGTACGCGGCAGTTCCTTGTGACCGATCCGGGTGGCAACTGCCTGCGCATCGGGCAGCCGACCAGCCGGGACCAGCGCCACCGGCCCGCACCCGCGGAACCGTTTGCCCGAGCCCTCCATCACGCCTCTTTGTTCGCGGACTCCAAGGACGACCCCGAAGGTGCCGCGAAGATCATCGATCGGGCGCTCCGCAGGGAAGACGAGCAGCCCACGCCCGTGCAGTTGCTTCGGCTGCTGGTGCTGCGTGCGGATGTCGCCGGGCGACTCGACGACGAGGACACCGCCAGGGTCGCGCTCAGCCGAGCCATCGCCATCCAGCTCACCGACCAGGAGAAGGAGTCGGTCCGTGACGACCTCCGGCGCCTGGGAGAGCTGCGGGCCTGATCCCCCGTTGTGGGCCACTCATGAAGGCGGCGTCGGATACCCGCATCCTCCTTGTGCGATCGGCGAGTACGCCTCGACGAGGATCTGCCGGCCCGTGCAGTAGTGGGCGACCGAGACCGTCGGCCACGCTGTCAGGACGGGTTGGCTGCCTGCATGATCGCGTGCCAGGGGGTGGCGTCGAAGATCAGACGGATGGTGTCGATCCGGCCGTCGGTGAGCTGGAAGTTTTCGGCCGTGCGTTGAGTACCGATGGCCGGGACGGAAGTGTGGACGTCGTAGATCAAGGTCGCTTCGGTCTCGCCGTACAGTTCGCTGACCAGATCGACGCCGGTGACGATTCCCAGGAACGCGCCCAGGCCGCTGAGGTGCTGGTGCGTGCTGTCGGAGGTCAGCAGGGGGCTTCGGAAGTGGAAGGGGTCGCTGAGGGTTCGCGCGGCGGCCGGGATGTCCCCCGCGAACCGGGCTTGGTGGTAGGCGCGGACGGTGGTGCGTGTCGTGGCCGTCGTCATCAGGGGTTGGTCCCTTCTTGGCTGGCAGCGAGGTGCGTGGCGATGCGCTGCTGGTTGTGAACAAGCCGGAGGCACAGGTGGCGGAGCTGGTGGAGTTCGGTGTCGGTGAATCCGTGGAACAGCGCCGCCATCGCCCGCTGTGTCGGTGTCCGGAACTCCTCCAGCCATGTCAGGCCGGCCGGGGTGATGCGCACGAGGATGGACCGGCGATCACCGGGGTCGGGATCGCGTCGGACGAGCCCTTCGCGTTCGAGTGTGTCGACCAGACCGGTGGCATTACGGGGCGTCATGCCCGCGGAACGGGCGAGGTCGCCGAGATTCGCACCGGCTTCGCCGAGTGTGCGCAGCCGGATCAGGACATCGCTGGCTCCCGCGCTGAGACCACGGCCCTCCGCTCCATGGGCCCGGAGCCGCTCAACGGACCTGTGCGCGGCGCGAGCCGCGGCCGCCGCCTCCAGGCGCAGGGTGTCGCCCCCCGCCGTGAACTGCAGCATGGCGTCGCGCACTTGAGGGTCGTAGAGCAACCCGTCCGGATCCTGGGCGAGAGATTCGAGATTATTTACCTGCTTCACAATGAAGTGATACATGATCAGATCATGTACGGTCAACACGCCGAGGTGGACCCCCGATCACACCCGTCCCGGTCCCTGCAGACCGGGTCCGCAGCCGGCAGAACCTCGGCTGGCGGCGGCAAAACGGATTGAAGGGCTGATGATCAAGCTGATGGCTTTTCGGTCGACCGTGACACCGTCCGAGGAGGTGCGACCCATGAACGCTGTACCGATGTGGGTGCTCCCCCTTGCTGTCACGGCCGGCGATTGACGTGGTTGTCGCTGGGAGCACCTTCCCCTTGAGGCACTCTCGAAAGGCAACTGCCATGAACACTCTGCTCTTTACCGCCGAGTCCGTCGCCGACGGCATCGTCGAGCGCGACTTCACCGTCAACGGCGTCCCCGGTGTCCTGCGGTCTCCCGAGTCCTGCGCGGACCGTGCGCCGCTGGTCCTCCAGGCCCACGGGGGGGCAACCACAAGAAGCACCCCGCGATGCGGGGCCGGGCCAGGCATCTCGTGCACGGCTGCGGCTACCACGTGGCCGTCCTCGACGCGCCCGGTCGAGGCGGCCGGCCGCGCAGAGCACGACGGGCGGCAGGTCGCCGCGCTGTTCGCGCCCCGGCCGCCGGCGAGCCGGAGGGCCCGATCGTGGTCCGCTACGACGACCACCTCGCCAAGCTCGCCGTGCCCGAGTACCTTGCGCTGCTGGACGCCCTTCAGCAGCTCCCGGAAATCGGAAGCGACGGGCCGATCGGTTTCTGGGGTATCAACATGGGCACCGCGATCGGCGTGCCGTTCGTGGCCGCCGAGCCCCGGATCACGGCCGCGGTCTTCGGCCAGCACTGGCCGCACGTGCTGGCCGTTTACGCGGAGCAGATCACTGTCCCGATCGAGTTCGACCTGCAGTGGGACGACGAGCACATCTCCCGCGATGAGGGCTTCGCGCTGTTCGACGCCTTCGCCTCGGCGGAGAAGTCGTTGCATGTGAACTCGGGCAGGCACAAGGAGCTGCCCCGGTTCGAGGTCGACAGCGCGGTCCGGTTCTTCGCCCGGCATCTGGGTTGTTATCTGCGGGGGCTGATGCTGGACGGCCGGCGCAAGTCGGTCCAGCCGATGGCCGAGCGGCTGCCGGACGGCAACATGCAGGCTTTGCAGCAGTTCGTGAACCAGTCGCCGTGGGATCCGCTGCCGGTCAGGCTGCGGGTCCCACGGCGACTGTGCCATGCCGCCTACGGCACCGACGGATTCGACCAGCCCCTGCTCAGGACGACCGAACGCGCCACTCTGGCCGACCTCATCGGCGAGCACGCCGAGGCGCTGGTCCACCTCTACGGCAGCTGCGACCGGGCAGCCGTATATCCCCTCCTCGGCGGGGACGCTCCGGTGGTCTTCCGCGACCGCTTCACCGGAGACGAGCACACCCCCTCCGACACCGACCTGCGTGCCTTCGTGGAGATCACCGCCGCCAACGAACTCGACGTCCTCGCGCACAACGAGGACCTGGCCGCCCGCTACGGCACCGCCCTGTACGGCCTGTTCACCCGGTCGCGCGACCTGCTCTCCTGCGCGGCATGGGCCGCCTGCACCCGCCAGCTCGGGCCCGCCGCCCGCCGGTAGGCCACGCCGTGGCTGCACGTCACAGGCACCGGCCCGCCGGCGCAGAGCGTCCCGGACAGCGAGCGGACCGTCGACTTCCCCCAGAGCTTCCTCGGCATGGAACCGGTGACGTTCGAGGACGGCCGCCGCGTCCTGACGTTCGGCAACAACAAGACCCATCTGCAGGGGCCGAGCGTGGACTCCGTCCTCGGCGATCCAGCGTTCCACCTGCCCGAACCCTCCAGCCCGGCGGCCGACCGGCCGCCGGGCCCGCGGCGTGACAACGCTGTTCGTCGCATCGGCGGGCAGCTGACAAGCCGTACTACGCCCACCAGGTCGTCGCACCCACGACCAACAGTCGAGACGGCTTGGGACAGCGCAGCGGGTCAACGACGCCGACGAGTCCATGAAATACCCCGGCCCGAACGCGCCCCTGCCATGCGGTGACGGTGACGCGCCCGTCCTGCCGCGCTCTCCGGCATCTGGGACAGTCAGGCCGCCGGCAGCTTTCCAGCCTGGTCCGGGCAGTACACCTGCACCGCCGCCGACACCAAGGCCGCCGCCTCCTTGGCTTCGAAGTTGTGGAAGATGGCGTACTGCATCGCGTCGCCGTACGAGCTGCCTTTCAGCGTCACGCAGATTTCGGTCCCGGTCGAACCGAGAGTGTCGGCGAGCTGATCCGTCTCCATGTCTCCCAAGCCGTAGGGGTCGGCGGCCGCGACCGCGTCGGCGTACTTCTTGTCGTCGGCGGACGGCCCGCTCGACGAGCAGCCGACGAGCAGAAGCCCGGCGAGCAGGGCGCCCGCCGCGCTGGTGATCTTTCGTGTCATGGTGTCATCATCGCCGCCCCGATGATCACGCTGTTAGTGGCGTGATGGATCTGTGACGACTCCGACCCGGTCAGGGGCGGGACGGGGGGTGGGTCGCTGTGGCTTGGCGGCCGACTGTCATCGACGCGGTTACCTGGGACGATACCGAAGAGCGGCCCCGAACCCGACGATGAGGAGGACGCCGATGCCGCCGAGCCACAGGGCCACGCTGAGAAGGTCGTTCGCCGCTGCGTAGACGGCGATGACGACAACGAGGACGCTGGCCAAGAGACCAGTCCACAAGGAAACGGTGGCTACGGACCTCCCCCCTTGCACCCGACCCTCGGCGCCCAGCCATTCACCGCCGTCCGGAGCAGTACCCATCATCTCGCCTTCCGCTAAAGGCTGTACCGGAATGATCATGGAGTTCGGGACAGAGCTCCCCGATGGGCTGAGGGCGAGCTCAGCTCATGGCATGGGAAGTACCCAGATGTCGGGCGAAGTCGGCGAGAGCACGGAAGTCATCCTCGAGCAGGCCGATTCGCGGCCCACGCGAAGGGGCGGCCCTTGGTGTTCCTCGGAGGGACCGCCGTCTTGGGGCACTCTGAGGGTGGTGTAACCGGCGGGCGCTTCTCAGGCCTTTTCCGCGTAGGGGCCGAGGGGCCCCGTGCACGTCGGGGAACAGTAGTGGTCGGCTCGACGCGGGCGCAGGCCGACAGCACGTCTCTCGGCCGAGCGGCGTACAGCAGGGCACGGCTGTCCACGGTGGTGGATCCCTCGGCAGTCAGGCCGGTGAGGCAACGGTTCTCGACCGCCCTGTGACCCCGGCCCAGGCACTGTGCGGGCTCGTCGTCCCGCTCCGGAGGCGGCGGATCTGCCGCCTCCGGTACGTCGTGTGTCAGGCGACGCCGGGGATGCCACGGGCCTGGAATGCGGCGCGGACCGCGTCTGCCGCGCTCTTGCCGTACATCTTCTGCGCCGTCGCGACCGTCGTGTTCGCGGCCGCCGCGAAGCTGGTGTCGGGGGCGAAGCCGAACTGGGCGTTGACGATGATCCGGTCGGCGACGCGCGCGCCGAGGGCGGTACGGATGTCGAACAGCGCGCGGGACCAGATCTCGCCGTCCGCGTGGACCTCACCGACCCGGTCCGCGTACGTCTTGTCGGAGTCGATCCGGCGCAGACAGTGCGGGGCGTCGCTGTACATGACGGAGTCCCAGTCGGCGACGCAGGCGACGTCGGTCTTCACCGGCCAGCCGTAGCGTGCGGCGGCGTGCTGGCCGACGGCGACGGCGAGATAGTCGCCGAAGGCCTCGCCGATGGAGCCGGCCTCCAGGGAGGTGCCGAAGCCGGGTACCTGGGCGTTGTGCACGGCGTGACCGTACTCGTGCACGATGACCTCGGCGTCCTCGGCGTCGTCCACGCCGCCCTTGCCGAAGCGGATCTCCGCCTTCTTGTCGCTGAAGAAAGAGTTGTCGGCGCCCCATTGGTTGATACGAACCGGCTGGACACGGTCGTTGGCGCCGGGCAGTTCGCTGCCGAATCCGAGGCCCTGCAGGTACTCCTGGGCCTCGTTGACCCAGAAGTACGCCATGACCTGCTCGAACTGGTCGTCGTGCCGGTTGTACGAGGTGGCGTCGGCGACCCGCGCGGAGGCACCGGTGTCGGAACGGACCGATGCCCAGCGGCCGGAGAGGCCGCCGCTGCCGTCCAGGTTGCGCAGCGCGACGGTCGCGTAGGCGGTGGCGGGAACGGCGTCGGCGGCGTCCTTGTCGTCGGTGAGGGTCTGGTCGCCCGACGACTGGACGGGGTTGACCATGAAGACACGGGCCTGCGGGGCGGGCACCACGGGGGCGGTCCCCACGGCGGAGGCCGAGGCGGCCGTCATGAGCAGGGCCACGGTGGCGGTGGCCCCCGCGAGCAGACCGCGGGGTGTGCGGTGAGCCATGTACATCCTCCGGTTGCGGATGGCGTGGATGCGGCGGTGCGGAGTGGGCGTGATCTTCGCGCACCGCCCGGCTTTTGAACAGGTCCGTGACCAAAAACCCTTGAAGGAGCGCATCACGGTCCGAACCTCGGCGTCGGTGCCGCGGCCCCGCAGCTGCGGGTGATCACCGTGCCTTGATCGGGATGCGGCCTGGGCTCGCCAGCCAATCGGTGTACCAGGAGCGGAAGCCGGGGCTCACCGGTACGAAACCGCCCCAGTCCGGGTCGATCTGCCAGATCTCTCCTGCGCGCGGGCCGTTCAGGATGAGCCGGGTGTACATGCCGCAGCCCTGTTCGGCCAGCATGAGCGTCCCCGGGGTCACATCGGCGGGTGTCCCGATCGGGCCGGGCAGGGGTTCGGTGAGGGGAAACGGCCCGGCGAGGCGGCCCGGCGACCGGTCTGCCTCCCACTCGTCGTCCGCAGCCCACTCGTCGCCGGCCTCCGGGCGGGGGACGGTCAACGGCATCAGGCCGTGCCCGGGCCCGGCCGGCCCATCGCCGACCTGCGCGACGAAGGACCGGTACTCCACCGGCAGAGCGATGCCGTGAGACTCCTCGAAGGCCCGGATCTCCCTCTCCGGGAGCCGCGGCGCCATCGCGTACCGATGCGTGCGCGCCCCGAATCGCCTGCGCTCCGGATCCTGAGCGGCCATCTCACCTACCCGTGCCCGGATGCCGTCCCCGTCCCAGTTCGCCATTCAGCGACCGTAACAACGTGTGCGGGGGAATCAGACGGGGGCGGGCATCGGGAACACGGCGCAGGTGGCCGTCCCGTGCGCGTACAGCTTGCCGTCCGCGGACCCGGTGATCCGTGCCTGAGCCGTCGCGGTCGTACGGCCGACATGGACTGCCCTGCCCTCGCAGCGCAGTGTCGGCGTGGTGGCCGACACGGGCCTGACGAGGTTCACGCCGAGCTGGACGGTCGTGTACAGGCGGTAGGCCGGCAGCGAGGTGAGCACAGCGGTGCCGAGCGCGGAGTCGAGGAGGGTGGCCATGAAGCCTCCATGCACCGAGCCCATCGGGTTGAACAGGTGCTCCCCGGGCTCGCCCTCGAAGACGGCGAACCCCTCGTCGACCTGAACGAGACGAAAGCCGAGCGTCCCGCAGATCGGTGCTTCGGGCAGGCGTCCGTCCAGGCTCATCCGGGCCAGCTCCAGCCCGGTACGGTCACCGGCTGCCGCGTAGGCCGCCGGTGTTTGCCAGGTGTGGGTGCGTGAGCGGGACCCTGCGGGCCGCGGCCCTGCGGCTGCTTCGTGGTCGGTGAGAGTGGGCTGCTGCGTCATGGGGCTGTCCTTCGTCTGCGGCCCCGTCGGCGGGGGCCGGTGGCAGGTGGGCGGTGGCGGGCCGCGGGCCGCGGATCGCGGATCGCGGATCGCGGATCGCGGGTCACGGGTCACGGGTGGGCGGCACGCGCAGGCCGCGCGCCGCCCGGTGAAGAAATCGCGAGTGGCCGCGGTCACGGGAGCTTGAGCGCGAGGACGTCGACCGGGCGAATGTCCGGAGCTGCGCTGAGCATGCTCTCCGCGGCCTGCGCCAGCGCCGCGGCGATCCTGCCTTGCAGGTGTGACTCGCGGCCCTGTTCGTCGTCGAAGGTGTCGAAGACTCCGAAGGTGGTGGCGCTCTGGCGGAATGCGAACCAGGTGACCGTCCCCTCCTCCTGCTGCGCGATCTCCAGCGCGTCGCGCAGCAGGTCCTCGACCTTGTCGGCGTACTCGGGCCTGGCCTGGATCCGGGCCAGCAGTCCGAGCTTCGTCATGGTGACTCCCGTGGTGTGGTGCTCGCGAAGGGGACGCGGTGCCGGTGCGGGTACCGCGTCCGCCGTCCGGACACCGCAAATCTAGGTCGGCCGCCTCCCCTCCCCCAGTGTCGGATGCGACGTATTCGATATCGTTCCCGACATGCGTGTGGCAGTGCTGGTCTACGACGGTGTGTTCGACTCCGGACTCGCCGCACTCCTCGATGTCCTCGACGGGGCGAACGCGATGCGGGGAGAGCTTCCCGAACCCCCGCCCGCCTGGTCGGTCACCACGATCGGCTTCCGTCGGCGGGTCCGCACCGGCGCCGGCCACCTCGTCGAGACGGTTCCGGTACGCGCGGCACAGGACGTCGATCTGTTGCTGGTGCCCGCCCTGGCCGAGCGGCGGCCCGACGCCCTGATCGGGCGGGTCTCCGGCCCCGACACCACGAGCGTGCGGCGGCTGGTCGCCGCCGCCCGCGAGCGCGGCACTCCCGTCGCCTCCGCCTGCACGGGCACCTTCCTGCTGGCCGAGTCAGGCGTGCTCGACGGACACCGGGCCACGACGAGCTGGTGGCTCGCGCCCTACTTCCGCAAGCGCTACCCAGCGGTGACGGTCGATGAGACCCGCATGGTCACCACCTCGGACGGCATCACTACGGCCGGCGCCGCATTCGGCCATGTGGATCTGGCGCTGGCGATCGTACGGATGACGAGTCCCGCCCTGGCCGACCTTGTCGCCCGCTACCTCGTCGTCGATGAGCGGCCCTCCCAGGCGGCGTACACCATCTCGGCGGCGCTCGCCCAAAGCGACCCCACGCTGGCGGCCTTCGAGCGTTGGGCCCGCACGCACCTGGATCAGCCCCTCTCCATCGCCGACGGCGCGCGAGCGATCGGTGTCAGCGAACGCACCCTGCAGCGGGCCGTGCGCCGCACCCTCGGCACGTCACCGGTCGGCTTCGTCCAAGACCTGCGCGTCGAGCGCGCCGCCCACCTGCTGCGCAGCACAGACCTGCCGCTGGAAGCCATCGCTCGCAAGGTCGGCTACGAGCACGCCAACACACTGCGCGTACTGCTCCGCGAACGCACGGGCGAGACGGCCGGTGCGCTGCGACGCCGATGAGGTCTCCGCCCGCCTCATGAGGGGGATGTCCTATGAGGTTGCGTCCGGACCCGTGAGCGTCGGGGGCACGCCGGCGCGAACGCGCAGGTACGCCAGCCTGTGATGCAAGGGCTGCACTGGCCCGGTACGGCGGCCGCCAGGACCGTCTCGGCGGGCGCGCCGTCAATTCCAGCCGACGCGGTCGTTCCAGAACTCGCTCCATACGTGGTCGTCGAACCCGATCACGAACAAGTCGAGGTTCCCAGAGGCGCGCGAGACCGCGGCCAACTGCTGCGTCGTACGGTCGAACACCGCCCCACCCGGCAGCGGGAAGAAATGA
>NZ_JBVJPV010000016.1:112907-247640 GCF_055609245.1 Streptomyces sp. NPDC036813
TGACCGTTCTGCGGGTCACCCCACCCATCATGGTCGTTCCAATACGTCGTCCACACCCGGTTGTCGAACCCGATCACAAACACATCGAGATTCCCAGAAGCGCGCGAGACCGCCGCCAACTGCTGCGTCGTACGGTCGAACACCGCCCCACCCGGCAGCGGGAAGAAATGACCGTTCTGCGGGTCACCCCACCCATCATGGTCGTTCCAATACGTCGTCCACACCCGGTTGTCGAACCCGATCACAAACACATCGAGATTCCCAGGGGCACGCGAGACCGCCGCCAACTGCTGCGTCGTATGGTCGAACACCGCCCCACCCGGCAGCGGGAACCACTCTCTGCTCCATCCGTCGTGGTCGTTCCAGTACGTGGTCCACACGCGGTTGTCGAACCCGATCACGAACAGATCGAGGTTTCCGGGGGCGCGGGAGACCGCCGCGATCTGCTGCTTGGTGTGATCGAACACCGCCGATCCGGGCAGTGGGAAGAAGCCCGCGTCCACGTAATTCACTGTGAGCGAGTCGGTTGCCAGCGTGACGCTCGTCAAAGACCTTCCGAACGATGTGATGTTGGTGGTGTCACCAGCGCTGGGATCAGCGGCGACGGTCCCGCTCGGATCTGAGCCGAAGGCCGTCGAGAAGTTGACCGGGCTGAATCTGGGCAGGGACGTGCCGGGCTCGCCCGTGTTCGGCGCCTCGACGATCCACTCCAGGCTGTTGCCGCTGAAGGACGCGCCGGGCGGAGCGGCGAGTTGGATGTTGAAGTAACGCCCCCGATCGACATTGCCGAACATCACGTAGCCTTGACCATTCTGGTAGGCCACTCTTGCGAACACCTCATCGCCGGGTTCGATGGGCATGTTCTCGATGTTCGTCTGGTAGATGTAGCCGGGCGACCCGTTGGTCTTCGGTGCGAACCACTCGTACCAAGCGACATAAGTTGCCGAGCCGTTACCGTCGACAGATTGCTGCACGCCTGCCTGGAGGACGTCGTTGGAGCCGTACGTGCCGTCGATGCCCACCCACGAGGAAGAGTCCCAGCCGCCGTCGGTCCCGGCCGGGGTCGAGGGAATGGTCACCGTCGGTACCCGCCATATAGCCACGGCGGTGTCCCACGTCCCTGCGATGGTGCTGCCGGCCCAATTGTTCGTAGTGTATGCGGTGTCCGCGACCCGCTCGCGCGGCGACAACTCATGCGTAACGCCCTCCTGTGGCGCGAGGCGCGGCACTATGCGCGCGTCATCCGGCCAGTCCCGGTCGAGCAGGCGCCGACGCATCGCGGCGACGCGCGTGTCTGCGCTGTCCAGCTGCCCGAGCAATTCGCTCGCGATGGCTTCCCCGCGGTTCAGCGGCTTGTCCGCGTGCTCCGGGAAACTTTGGATCGCCATTACTCCTGGAAGGTTCGTCTCTGCGAGCCTGTAGGAACTACCGACGGCTTGGGACATGGTTTCCTCCAAGAGCGGAGCCAGGGTCCATCAGGGGTGGTACGGCAGGATGATGAGCGCGGACCATCGAGTGCAGAGGTTTCCGCTGCATACCCGCGCCGGCCCAGGGGGTGCCGGATTACACAGCACGGCGTGTACGGGCCTTGCCGTCAGTTTGCGCCCCTGCAGTCGCCTCTACCTCACCAGCATCGGAGGCGGCGGAAGGGCTTGTCACAAGAAGCCGGTCGCCTGCTGCGACCGTAATGATCGTACGCAGTCTGGTCGCGGGAAGAGGTTTCATTTTGTACCGCCCTCCCTCACCTGAGCGGTGTGGCCGGTACGCTATTCCCGCCACTTCAATTGTCCCGCCGGCATGACTCCTCCGCGACTTGTACGCTGCCGGAGACACCGGTTGACCAGGCAATATTCAACCACCCGAACTCAACGGCCGCGGCTGCACTCCAGCACACGGTCGCTCGCCAGGAGGTCCCTTTCTCCTGCAAGGCCGGTAAGTATGCGCCGGATGGCCGGTACGTCTACCACGATGGATACGCCGGCCCCTGCTGAGGGCACGATCCAGCGGCACTGGCCGGCACACCCCGCCGCGCCCCGGCACACCTGCGGCGACCGCCTGAGCAGCTGCCGGATCGGCGATCCTCGCGTGCAGCAAGGCCGTCAGGACTGCGGCGTAACCACCTACCACGACGTCCTCACTGCCCAGGCATATGAAGTTCAGGACGCCGGCGGCGGGGCCGCTGCTTCGGACGGGTGATGGGCCTGCTGGACGGAAGGGCCGCCCTGATCACCGGGGGGACCGACATCCGGCCGATCCGGCAATGCCTCAGCGGTTGTTCGCAGATTGGTGCCACCGGTAGTGGCGGGCGACGCGCACGCGGTCGCAGCACGCCGCGCCCCCGCGCGTCGGTCGGCGAGCACAGAGGAGGCTGTTGCCTGGACTTCGACGGCTGAGGTATCGAAGCGAGAGTCCCGCTGCAGTTCGCATCATCGCCACCGTTGGCGACGCGCAGACGCCCACCGACGGACGACTACGCGGCGCATCGACGAAGTCCTCGGTACCGAGCAGCGCGCCAGCAGCTCGCTGACGGATCTGTCCGTACTACGAGGGAACAGGGATCCACGACGCCAACGCGGCCGAAGTCGCCGGGGGCCGGGAAACGTCGAGGGGACCCACGTAGCGCTTCGCATGTACGGCTCAACGAGCGGCTTGCAAGAGCCTGGTGACAGCGGTCAGGCGGTCAGTCATCGCCACTGTGAAGTGTGAAATCGGACCATGTGAATCCGGGCGCCACCACACAGGTGGCCAGGACCGCTACACCTCCCTCCAGCTCAGCGCGCTGCCAGCGGCCCGCGGGCACAGTGGTCCACAGAGTCTGGCCCGCCGCATGGTCCGGCCCCAGAACACTTCGTACGCCGTCATCGTCGTCAGGGTGCGCTGCATGGGTGAGCAGCAGAGGGCTACCGCTGTGCCACAGCCACAGTTCGTCACTGGCGACCCGGTGCCAACGGGAGCGCTCACCTGGAGCCAGCAGGTAGTGGATCGCGGTGGCGGCCGGGCGCGGTCCCCGGGCGGTGGCCAACTCCTCACCCGCCGTCCACAGCCGGCGGTACCAGCCACCTTCGGGGTGTGGTTCCAATCCGAGCTCGCCAGCCAACAGCGGCTTGTCGGGCTCACGCGTGCTCTCGCCACCCACGGTCTTCTCCTCTCCTTGCAACCGAGTACCCGCCCGTCAGGGACGGGACAGCACCGAGGCGGTCGTCGCTGCGGCGGACCAGCAGCGCCCGCGCGATTCCGGCACTGCTTCGATCCGGGCTCCGCCTTCGAGGACCTTCCCCGCCAGGCCTGGTGCGCACGAAGGCATGGAGCTCCGCCCGTTCCTGTGCTGTGGACGAGGGCGTGGGACTGGTTCGGGCGGGTGACGTAGATCGTGGCAGGGGCCTGCGACCATCAGGCATGGCACCGCGAACGCATGGAGCAGCGGCGCCCCGGGCACCCGACTCGCCAGGTCAGCCACGTCGAGAGCCAGGAGACCCGATGATCCGCAATGCCGTGACCTGCGACCGTGAGAACTGCCTCGCTCTGTACCTGGCGCCCGAGGAGCCGCAAAACGCTCAGTTCGAGGACGTGATCCGGCAAGCCGGGTGGGCCGTGCGGCCGGCGGCCGCGGTCCTGCCCGACCACCACGCCGGGCCCGACACACTCGCGCATCTCTGCCCCGCCTGCGCGGCCGGGCGCGGCCCCGTCCTCGAACGCGGAAAATGCCCCACCTGCGCCGGTTCGACCGAAGACCTGGACGCCGGGTCCACCTGCCACTACTGCCGGAAGGTCGCCCCTCACCTGGCCGACGAATGGTGCTGACCCAGGCGCTGTGCGAACCGCCCGGCCGCGAGCAGGTGTCCCATCCAGCGCCTGATGGTGGTGCACGAGGTGCTCATGATGTCAGGGGTGATCGGAGGTGGTCATGAGTCGCTCTGTGGCGCCAGCCCCTCTTCGAAGCGCAGGTAGCGGTCGACCGACCGTGCCAGGATCTCGTTGCCGTCGGCGGTGACGACGCGGTCCCACCAGGCGCCGTAGATCCGGTCGAAGCGGTACCCGGCCAGCAGTTTGCCGGCGGCGCGGACGGCGTCGGGGCGCTCGGGGATGTGGTTGGCGTAGCTGTACATGATGGTGACCCAGCGGCGGTCCGGGCAGACGTTGACGACATCGCCGGTGAACAGTGCGCCCGGGCCCGCCTTCCAGTGCATGACGGTGCTGCCCGGGAAGTGCACGCCCGGGTTGATCAGTGTCAGCTCGTCGGTCAGCCGGTGCGTCAGCCCGCTCCAGAAGTGCAGGGCGGGGTCGGGGCGGCCGACCCAGCGGCGGTCCCCCTCGTGGAGGTATACGGGGGCGTCGAAGGCGTGCGCCCAGTCGACCATGGCGGAGTAGAAGTGGGGGTGGCTGACGGCGATCGCGGTGATGCCGCCCAGCTGCCGTACTTCGCGGATCATCGCGTCGTCGAGGTAGGGCACGCAGTCCCACAGCACGTTGCCGGCGGCCGTGCGCAGCAGCAGGGCGCGCTGGCCGATGGCGAACTCGGGGGTGCATCCGATCCCGAGGACGTCCGGGCCCTGCTCCTCGAAGCGGCCCTGGTGGCCGTCGGCGCGTAGTTCGGCGATGCTGGTCCACTGCTGGCCGTCGTGTCCGACGTACTGGCGCTCGTCCAGGCAGACCGGGCAGTCGGGGCGCGGGGCGGCGTACTGCGTGCCGCAGGTGCGGCAGACGGGCAGCGTCGAACCGTTGAGGTCAGCCACGGTCGCCCCCGGTCGGCTCGGTCAGCTCGGTCAGAACGTGCGGGCGGCTGGGCCGCCAGCCGAGTTCGGTGACAGCACGCTGGCCGGACACCACCTGGTTCAGGCCCAGGGCCTCGGCGAACGGGCCGCCCACGGCCTCGGCAGCCTGCTCCAGCGGCCAGGGCTCTGCCCGGCCGTTGCCGCCCGCGGCGACGTCGGCGGCCGCGGCCAGCGCCGCGACCGGCACCGCCTCGTGCGCCACGCCGTGCAGCACGCTGCCCGCATCGGCCTTGGTCACTGCCAGCACGAACAGTTCGGCGAGGTCGTCCACGTGCACCATCGGCCAGCGGGTCGCCGCCGAGCCGACGTAACGGCCGGCGCCGTGCTCGCGCGCCCAGCCGGTCATCAGCCCCGGAATGCCGCCGCCCCGGCCGTACACGATGCCGGGCCGCACGACGACGGCTCGCACGTCGTCGCCGCCCGCGGCCAGCACCCGCTGCTCGATCCGCGGGCGGTAGCCGACGATGGCGATCGCGTTCGTAGACGCGTCCTCGTCGACCGCCGTGTCGCCGGTGGCGCCGAGCACCCACACACCGCTGGTGTACACGAAGGCCCGTCCGGTGCCGCGCAGCCGCTCGATCAGCGCGTCCACGGACGCCGCGTCCACCGCCTCGTCGCCGGTCGGCGTGGCAAGGTTCACCACAGCGTCGATGTCGTCGGTGACGGCCGCCCGCAACGAGGCGGGGTCGGCCAGATCGCCCGTGAGTGCCGTCGCCCCGGCGGGCAGTCGGCTCGTGTCCTTCACGAGATGGACCACCTGGTGGCCCTCCGCCTCGAGCCGCCGCACCACGGCCGACCCGATGTAGCCGGTGGAACCCAGCACGAGTACCTTCACGCCCACTCCCCTTTGATCCTCGACGAGTTCGATCCTCGACAAGCTGAAGCGGGTGCTTGCCCGCCTCACCGACGACAAGAGAATCTACGGCCGCCTGGTCAGCGACGGTCGTCGAAGCGTGCAGGATCCGTCGACTCCGCGTGCAGAGCCGGGGCCCAGCGCGTGGCGGCGGTACTCCGCGGGGGTGAGGCCATAGGCCTGGCGGAAGGCGCGGCCGAAGACGGTGGCGTTGGACAGACCCCAGCGGACGGCGATCTCCTGGACGGGTATCGCGCACAGCTCCGGCCGGGCCAAGTCGGCGCGGCAGCGCTCGAGTCGGCGGGTACGGATGAGGGCGGCGACGCCCTCGGGCTCGTCCCGGAACAGGGCGTAGAGGCTTCGCAGCGAGATCTTGTGGTGGTCGGCGACAGCTCGGGGGGTGAGTTCCGGGTCACCCAGGTTGCGTTCGATGAAGACCTTGGCCCGCTCCAGTAGAGCACGGGCGCGGATCTCGGGTGGAGCGCCCTCGATGGTGCCGAGCTGCTCGGACAGGTAGGCCGTGGCCATGTCGAGAGCCACCCGCCCGAGCGTCGGAAGTTCTTCGCTCCGGCAGTCCGGGCCGTTGTCGCGCAGGCTCGTCAGGAAGTCGGCCAACACGGCGCCGAGGCCGGTCCGGGGAAGCCGGCGGGCGACGAGGTGGTCGGCGCGCCCGGTTCTCAGGGGCAGCTCCGTTCTCGGGATCTGGAGAACGATCACGCGGATCGGTCCGCCGTCGCGGTCGGTGTCGCACTCCAACGGGGCCGAGGTGTTGGTGACGATGAAGCCGTCGGCGACCAGGCCGGAGTCCCGGCCGAGCTGGCAGGCCTTCATCGCGTTCCCCTGGACCAGCGCGAGTTGGTACTGCTCGGGGTCGCCCCGCCTGATGTGCGCCGGGGTACGGCGCGACCACACCGGCGAGAACTCGAGCGTCGAGATCGTGAGCGCGCCCAGCTCGATCGCCCCGATGGCGGCGTGGAAGTCGCCCGCCCGATCGGTGTTGATCGCCACGGGCATCAGGTCCGTGGACACCGTCTCGGTGAACCAGTCGAACCTGTCGGCCACCGGCACCTCACGGCCGGACGCACGTATCCACATTCGATCCCCCTGAACTCACGGACATGTTGATGACTCATCCGGTGCGGTCTTCGTGAACTCTGACGTTAATGGGCCTGAAGGTCTCCTGCTCGCCCAGTAGGGCTGGCCCGCCGTCTGCGGTATCACCGTCTGCGGTACGCCGGCCAGCGTGGCCGTCGTCGCGGTGCCCACGCCCTTTGCTGTCCGCGGGTCGCGGTCCCGGTCCTGGTGCGTGGCTCGTGGTCTTGCCGTAACCGAGGGACTCGACGATCAGCCCATCACGTACGAGCACGAGAGTCACGCCGCGGATGGAGTCGCCCGGTCCGTCGCCGAAGCGGTACCGCCAGCGGACCGTCGCCCGTTCACCGGTGATGACCACGGCCTCCGGGTCGAACCGGCCCGTGCGGTCCTCGGCGACGAGCCTGACGACGGCACGTATGTCCTCCTGCGGAACGGGGACACCGGCGACCAGCGGCTTCATGAAGGTTCTCCCCCTGTGGGCGTGCGGGCTCCCGGGATGACGATCACCTGGGCACCCGGCAGCGGTTTCGGCCCGCACCTGGTGATCACAGGCGAGATCGTCCACCCCTTCCCGTCGCACGTCACCCGCTACTGGTCCACGTCGTCCCCCCTGCGCTTCGTTCCCCTCCCCGACATGGGGACCCTCCCCTTCGCCCTGGTGTGGCGCAGGGACGCCGAGAATGACCTCATCCGTGCCCTGGCCCAGACGGTCCGCGATCTCGGCGCCGTGCGGTCGTGACGACGGCCGCGCTGTTCCTTGGCGGGGACCCGTGCCATGGCACAGGGGTCGCCGAACGACTGGTTCGGTTGACCGAGGACACCGGACACCGTACCGAGGCCCGACTCCGCAAGCGACGCGAGAGCATGTGGCTACGGCTTGCCGCCATCCCGAGTTCGAAGATCACCAGCCGACCTGCGCCGGTGACGCGGGAGGCGGTCGCAGTGACCTCCGGGGCCGGTGGTCGACGCAGGAGGACCGGCTCCTCCCGCGGCGGGTCACGGGCGTTCAGCCGGGCTGCCACGGCCCCGTGGGGAGACCCCGGACAAGGCGTCGGCGACGAGCCTCGTCCGCCGGGGCTCCTGCGCGGTCGTCCTGCGATCTGCGGACGGCACGGCCTGCGTTCCTCTGGCGGGGAGGTGCCGGTGCCGCCAGGAGCACTCGGCGAGCGACGTGCCGGCATGACTCCTGTGCCGGGTCAACCGGCCTGGGCGGTGGGCAGGCGACCCGACCGGGGTTGTTGTTCGAACTCGGTGCGGGCCGTCTCCAGCAGGCGCCGCCACGAGGTGACAGTCGGTCTTCGGCGTAGCAGCGCTCGCCGTTCGCGTTCGGTCATCCCGCCCCAGACACCGTGATCGATGCGGGCGTCCAGTGCGTAGGCGAGGCACTCGGTGCGCACGGGGCAGCCCGTGCACAGTGCCTTGGCCCTGTGCTGCGCCGCTCCGTCGGCGAACAACTCGTCAGGATCGGCGTCCTTGCACGCCGCGCGCTCATTCCAACCGCTGTCCATGATCACAACCATGCCCGCCCACTCCCCTTGTACGCCCCGCGCTCTCCGCACCGCGGAGCACCAGTGACGGGAAGGTACGCCGTGATCGCATATGACATAAGAGCGGGCCGGCACCAGGCCACCTTTTCGAGTGACAACCCTTGCCGCACAGGACGCGGCGTACTAGGGCCTGTTTCCAGAAGTGGATCAAGGTCCGTCGTGATCCACTCGTGGGGCGTGGAGATCCGACGAGCAGGCAATGGGCCAGGCTGGAACGGCTGTTGCCCGTAGGCAAGAAGCCGGGGCGGCCTCCGGTCTGGTCCAAGCAGCAGCTGATCAACGGCATACGCCGGCGGACGCGGACCGGCGCGCCCTGACGTGACGTCCCTGCACGCTACGGCGAGTGGGAGACCGTCCGCGGCCTCTTTCGCCGCCGGCAGCGCGACGGCACCTGGAGTCGGATCCTCGCCCAGCCGCAGGCCGAGGCCGACGCGAAGGGTCTGACCGCCTGGGACGTGAGCGTGGACTCCACGGTTGCGCAAGCGCATCAGCACGTTGCTGGGGCCCGCAAAAGGGAGTTCTGCAGCGGGACAAACCCGGCACAGTCGCGCCACCGGGCGGTGGCCACGAGGTACGACAAGCCGGCCGTCCGCTACGAGGCCATGGGGCCACGAGGCCACAGTCACCATCGCCGGCATCAACGAGTGGTTGTGATCGCTACGACGATCCGCGACTTGCTGGATCGGAGTGCGACCCTCCGACCCAGAAGGTCAGCGCCTTCCGTCCGCCTCCCAGCGACCGCCGCATCGCATTGACCAGTCGCACCTGCGCCAGAGCCACCTCCGCGCTGGCCTCCCGGAACTCCTCTTCGCCGAGTGGCGTACGGACCGGATCGGCCTCCCGCGCGACGCGGTCCAAAAAGCGGTCGACCGCCTGCCCAAAGCTGTCGACCTCCCCCGCAATCTCTGCGGGAGCGATCAAGCTGACCCGCGTCAGTACGGCGCTCCACTCGGCCCAGTCGTAGTCCCAGCCGCGATGGTCGGCGTGTGCTCGCTTGATCACCATGGTGAACCTGGCGTAGTGGCTCAGGAGTTCTTGGTAAGCCACCAGCTGCTGATCCCGCGACCACTGATGGTCCTGGCCCCGTCTGGTGACGATCCCGCCCACCAGCACTCCGACGGTCGCCGAGGCCGCTCCGGCAATGGTCGTGATCAGCGCTTCCAGCAAAGCCACCCCAGCCCCCGTGCCCAGCAACCTGCGTTCGATCCACCGGAACGTAGCACTGGTGCATCTTGGCGCGTCAGACCATGCGATGGCCTCGTCGCGGGCGATGACATCGGTGGCCGGCCGACGCTTTTGAAAGACGCCCTGGTGGAGGCGCGAGCGTACCGGCGGACCCCTTCGGCCCGTACGCTGCGATCATGGATGACCCCGTCTTCACCGCCCGCGAACTGGTCCGGGACCGGTTTCCCGCCGCCCGGGCGGCCTTCCTTGGGCCGCGGGGCCGCCGCCGCTCTCGGACCGTGAGCGTGACTACCAGCGCTATGTCCTGACCGACCTGCTCGATGACCTGAGAGGCTGCACGGACCCTGCGGAGCGGGTGTACTTGGTCTCGCACATGCTGCGGCGCGCCTCCGAACTGGTCCTCCTGGTCGGCGGCCACTGGCTCGGCGGAGGCAAATGGTTGTCGAGGCGGCTGGCTGCGGCCGACGCCGGGGTGCACCGCGCGTTGTCCGAAGCTGCCGCGCAGGCGATCGCCGGGGATGCGGAGACGTTCGCCGCGGCCGTGGCCGAGGTGTTGGACCTGGCCGGCGGCCCGCTGTGGGAGGGGTATGCCGTCCGATGAGTCGGTGGGGCGATCACGCCGGTGTGGTCGTCGGCAGCAGCTCCCCGCGCCCAGAGCTTACGATCCGGAGCGCAATCCCAGAGCACTGTGCTCCACCACACCCGCGGGAAGATCGCGCTTTCCCGAGGCCCTGGTGGTCAACTCGACCAGGCCGGCACGGAGTTCGGCGGCGGGCTCACCCAGGACGATCGCGCTGATGACCAACTCGATCATCAGACAGTCGTACTCGTCGTCCCTGCTCCGATAGCGCTCCCGATCGGCCTCGACCACAGCAGAGGCGATCCTCCTCCCACGGTCAGCCGCGGGTGCGAAGGACACCTCATAGACGCCGTGACCGGTCCAACTCCGGTGCATGAAAAGGACATCGCCTTCGACGAAGACATTCCACTTCTCATCCATGTCCCGGGCCCGATACCCGCGCTGGATCCGGTCCCAGTCCTCATCAGTCCAGACACGATCCGGCAACTGGGACAACGGCCGGGGCGTGCTGATCGGGTGGAGGCGCCGGAACGACTCTCGGGTGAGCGGGGCATCGGCAGTCATGACGCGATCCTACGGAAGCATTACCGTGTGGTGCTGCGGGACTGGCTGCCCACCGCGCTGGCCCTGGCCGCTGACAACGCTCGCCAGGTCGGTCTCCACGCCATCACGCCGACCCCGGACGGCGGAGGAGACCAGGTCCTCCCGGACGGCGACACCTTCCACGACAGTGTCGGCACTGCGCGCCCTCGCCCCCTCCCCCTCGCCGTCGTTCTTCCGTCCCGCTGCCTCGGGCGTTGTCAGTGGTGGCAGGCAGGATGACGGGTATGACAACACCTGCAGCTGTGATCACGGATGCCGCCGCTTACGCGCAGGCGGTCGAGGACGCGGTGAAGGCGTCGGCCGCCTACTACGCGGGTGGGACGTCTGCCCTGGACGATGACGCCTATGACCGGCTGGTGCGAGGCATCGCCGCGTGGGAGGCCGACCATCCTGATCAGGTGCTGCCCGACTCTCCGACGGGGAAGGTCGCCGGCGGCGCTGGGCAGGGCGACGTCCCGCACTCGGTGGCGATGCTGAGTCTGGACAACGTGTTCTCGCCGGAGGAGTTCACCGCCTGGACCGCCTCACTGGCCCGGCGCATCGGCCACGAGGTCGAGCGGTACAGCGTCGAGCCGAAGCTGGACGGGCTCGCGGTCGCCGCCCGCTACGTCGGCGGCCGTCTGAGACAGCTGATCACACGCGGCGACGGGACGGCCGGGGAGGACGTCTCGCACGCGATCGGCACGACAGAGGGCCTGCCGGACCGACTCGCCGAACCGGTCACCGTCGAGGTGCGCGGCGAAGTCCTCATGACCACGACGCAGTTCGAGCACGCCAACGAGGTGCGCACGGCGCACGGCGGGCAGCCGTTCGCCAACCCGCGCGGCGCCGCGGCGGGCACCCTGCGCGCCAAGGAACGCGCCTACACGGTGCCGATGACGTTCTTCGGCTACGGCCTGCTGCCCCTGCCCGACACCGAGACGGCGCTCGCCGCGCGGCTGGGCGAACTCGCCCACAGCGACCTCATGGTTCAGGCCGCCGCCTACGGGGTGAACACCACCGCCACCACCGCGGTACCCGGCGCCACCGCCGACACCGCCGAGCAGGTGCTGGCCCGGGTGCAGGAGATCGCCGCACTGCGGGCCGAGCTGCCGTTCGGGATCGACGGGATCGTCATCAAGGCCGACCTGGCCGCCGACCAGCAGACGGCGGGATCGGGTTCACGCGCTCCGCGCTGGGCGATCGCCTACAAGCTGCCGGCCGTCGAGAAGATCACCCAGCTGCTCGCAGTGGAGTGGAACGTGGGCCGCACCGGCATCATCGCCCCGCGTGCCGTCCTGGAACCGGTCGAGATCGACGGCGCCACCATCACCTATGCCACCCTCCACAACCCGGCCGACATCACCCGCCGCGACCTGCGCCTGGGCGACCACGTCATGGTGCACCGGGCCGGCGACGTCATCCCCCGTATCGAAGCGCCCGTCGCCCACCTGCGCACCGGCAACGAACAGCCCATCGCCTTCCCCGAGGCGTGTCCGCGCTGCGGGGCCGGCATCGACACCAGCGAGCAGCGCTGGCGCTGCGAGAACGGCCGCAACTGCCACCTGGTGGCCGCCCTGTCCTACGCGGCCGGCCGCGACCAGCTCGACATCGAGGGCCTCGGTCACACACGCGTCGTCCAGCTCGTCGACGCCGGCCTCGTCGCCGATCTCGCCGACCTGTTCACCCTGACCCGCGAGCAGCTGATGAGCCTGGAGCGGATGGGCGCAACCAGCACCGACAACCTCCTTGCCGCCATCACCGCGGCCAAGGGCCAGCCGCTGTCGCGGGTGCTGTGCGCGCTCGGGGTCCGCGGCACCGGCCGCTCCATGTCCCGCCGTATCGCCCGGCACTTCGCGACCATGGACAACATCCGCGCCGCGGACGCGGACGCGATGCAGCAGGTCGAGGGGATCGGCTCCGAGAAGGCGCCCTCGATCGTCGCCGAGCTCGCGGAACTCGCCCCGCTGATCGACAAACTCGCCGCGGCCGGGGTGAACATGACAGAACCCGGCGCCACCCCACCCACCTCGTCCGGCGGCGACCACGACGAGGACGTGGAGCGTGCGGGTGGGCCGCTGGCCGGGATGACCGTGGTCGTCACCGGCGCGATGACCGGCCCCCTGGGGAAGCTCAGCCGCAACCAGATGAACGAGCTCATCGAACAGGCCGGCGGCCGCTCCTCCTCCAGCGTCTCCAAGAAGACCGCCCTCGTCGTCGCGGGAGACGGCGCGGGGTCCAAGCGAGCCAAGGCCGAAGATCTCGGTATCCGTCTGGCCACCCCGGACGAATTCGCCACCCTGGTCGCCGACTACCTCGACCAGAGCTGTCCGGCTGATCATGCACCTGAGCTCTGATATCGAACTGTCCTCGTCCAGTGTCGTGCCCATGCCTCATGCAGTGTCGTGTGTCGATGAACCGAGGGGGACGACATGACCGAGGACGAACTGCTCGCGGTGATCAGGAAGCAGACGCCCGCCGGCAATCTCGCACCGGTCGCCGCGCCCACCGTGATCGCCGCCGTCGAGGCGGAGGTCGGTCATCCGATGCCGCCGTTCCTGCGCAGGCTCTACACCGAGGTCTCCGACGGCGGTTTCGGCATCGACGGCTGGGAGTGCGCCTCACTGAGCCCGCTTCCCGACCACTGTTTCTGCGACGGCGAGGACATCCTCGAGCTCTACCGCAGTTTCACCGCCGCCGAAGACCCGGACGAGGAGACCGTTCCGCCAGGCATCGTTCCGATCATGGACCGCGGCTGCGCGATGTGGACCCTTGTCGACTTCCGCACGCCCGACGGCCGCATCTGGGTCTGGGACGGGAACGAGTGCTGCCGCAGGCTCTTTCCCACCACCCTCACGTCTGTTCGCGACTACTTCGCGGAGGGCATCGCGGGCCGCCTGGACGGCCCCAGCCCACTGGACAGCCAGTTGGTACGGGAGCCCTGCCGGCACTGAGGATGGGGCGGGCCGGTGTCTCGAACTCCGGGCGTGCGCGCCATGCTCCGCGACGTGCCGCGCCGCGGCGATGGCCCGCCGGCTCCCGGTCGGGCCGCACCGCGGCGGACCTGGCGGTCAGGGCTCCTGTACGGCTTCAGTCCGCTCGCCGCGTGCCGTGGTAGTGCTGGGCGAGTCGGGCGAGGGCGACCGCGGCGAGCAGCAGCCCGAAATCGCGCAGCGCGATGTCGTAGTAGTCCGGGATGGTCAGCAGGTTGACGATGATGCCGGCCAGCCATCCGGCCACCAGCCAGCCTCCGAACCGGGGTGCGACGGCCACGGCGATGCCGGCCACGATCTCGATGACACCGACGGCGTACATGGCGGCTTGGGCGCTGCCCGGAACGATGCCGTTGATCCACGGAGCGAGGTAGGCGGGCCAGTCGACCAGCAGATTGGCGAACTTGTCCAGCCCGAACAGGATCGGCGCCACAGTGAACCCGGTGCGCAGGATGACAAACGCCTGGTAGCCGGGATCGGTGAGCACAGCCCGCCGACGGGCGGCGGAGGTAGGGGTTGCGGTTGCGGACGACATTGTCGGCTCCCTCCGTGGACTGTATCGACAACTTTTACTGACTATAGAAGCGCAGAATGCTTCTTTAATCAATGGCTATGGGTTTTACACTGGGGTGTGTGGACAGCCCGCAGGAAGCACCTCATCCCGTCTCCGCCGTCGCTGCTCTGGACGAGCCGACCCGCAGGAGGCTCTACGAACACGTCGTGCGTCAGCCGAGCCCGGTCAGCCGGGACGAAGCGGCCGAGGCCCTTGGCCTGGCCCGGCAGACCGCGGCCTTCCACCTGGACCGCCTGGCTGCGGAATCACTGCTGGACGTCGTCTACGAACGGCGTAGTGGACGTACGGGGCCGGGAGCGGGCAGGCCGGCCAAGCTCTACAAGCGCTCCACCAAGCAGGTCACCGTCAGCCTGCCGGAGCGCCACTACGAACTGGCCGGTCGGCTCCTCGCGCAGGCCCTGGAGGAATCGGAGGCAACCGGCGAGCCGGTGCGCAGCGTGCTGCACCGCAAGGCCCACGAACTGGGCACGCAGCTGGCCGGCCGGCACCGCACGGGCGTGTTCGACCTGCTGGAGCGCTACGGATTCGAGCCCCGCCATGACGGCGATGCCGTCGTACTGGGCAACTGTCCCTTCCACGCCCTGGCCCGCGAACACACCCAGACCGTGTGCGGCATGAACCTCCACCTGCTCGAGGGCGTGATCCAAGGGCTCGACGAGGGCGGCTTCCAAGCGCGCCTCGCGCCCAGCCAGGGGCACTGCTGCGTCCGCCTCGAGCCGTCCTGCCACTCGCCCGCGGCACCGGACCCTTCCTGATGGCACCAGCCACTTCCTGATGCCCACCGCCGCCTGCAAGGCGTCCCCCGCACCAAAGGAGTACTTCATGGACCTCGCTGCACCCGTCACCCCTGACACGCCCACCGGTTCCGCTCGCATCCCCACACCTGAGACGTCGATACCCTCCAGAGCCCCGCTGCGCGTCGTGCACGACACCGGCGGCATCGACCTGGGCGAGGCCGAACGCGCCGCCGCCCGGTTCCTGCAAGCGCTCGGCCTCGACACCGATACCGAGAGCCTGCAGGGCACCCCCGGCCGCATGGCCCGCGCCTACGCCGAACTGTTCAGCCCCCGCCCCTTCGACCTGACGACCTTCCCCAACGACGAGGGCTACGACGAACTCGTGCTGGCACGCAGCATCCCGGTCCGCTCGGTGTGCGAACACCACCTGCTGCCCTTTGTCGGCACCGCTCACGTCGGTTACCTGCCCGGACACCGCATCCTCGGTCTGTCCAAACTGGCCCGCGTCGTCGAGTACTTCGCCTACCGCCCCCAGGTCCAGGAACGCCTGACGAAACAGGTGGCCGACTGGCTGCAGGCCCATCTGGAGCCCAAGGGCGTCGGGGTCGTGATCGAAGCCGAACACACGTGCATGACCCTCCGCGGCGTCCAGGCCACCGGCTCGAGCACCCTCACCTCGACGCTGCTGGGCACACTTCGCCACGACGCCCGCACCCGAGCCGAGTTCCTCTCCCTCACCGGCCTGACCACCTGACGCTGTCGGACGCAAGGGTGACGCGGGGACCTCCGGCGCATACAAGCGGCGTATCCAGGGATAGGCATGCAGCTGCGCCAGGCGGTGACGGGATGGGCCATGCGGGCCTCGGCCCGACCTCTGCTCGCCGCCCGGACGGACGGCCCGGGGCACTGCCGCTCACCTCAGCCCGATCGGAAGGCAGCAACGTGCAGATCAACATCGTGGGTCCCGGCTCCATGGGCCGAGCGATCGCCGCCCGCGCACTCGCGGGCGGCCACAGCGTGTGCCTCGTCCACCCCGACCCCGACCGCGGCCGAGCGGCAGCCGCCGAGCTCGAGCTGCGCTTCCCGGACGGCGAGACCGACTCGGCCACTGCGGCTCAGGCAGCCGACATGACCGTGCTGGCCCTGCCCTACGCCGCAACGCTGGAAGTCGCCGGAACCGCCCGTGCCACGCTCTCCGGACAGGTCGTGGTGGACATCTGCAATCCAGTCGACTTCGCCACCATGGACTCGCGGGTCACGCCCGCCGACACCTCGGCGGGCGAGCAGGTCCAGCAGATCCTCGGCCCGGACGCGAAGGTCGTCAAGGCGTTCAACACCGTGTTCGCCGGGCTGCTCACGACGGGTGAAGGCCACGGCTTCCCGCTCGACGTACTGATCGCCGGCGACGACTCCCCCGCCAAGGCCAAGGTCGCGGAGCTGATCTCCTCCGGCGCGATGCGGCCCCTGGACGTCGGTCCACTGCGCCGCGCCCGGGAGCTCGAGGCGTTGGGTTTCCTGCACATCTCCGTCCAGCAGCCCTTGGAGCTGAACTGGCAGAGCGCCGTCAAGATCCTCCCCTGAGCGAGCCGGACGGGCCGGTGCGCCGGCTCCTCCCCGGTCAGCCGAAAGCCGGACGGAGGCCGGGCGGGTCGCCGCACAGATCGGCCGGCGTCCCGACCGGCCGCGCCGGGGGCCGCCAAGGCTTCACGCCCGCGTCGTCAGGCGCGCCACCGCCGCGTCGTAGCGTGCGGGCAGTCCCGCGTCCGCCGACACCCGCAGCAGTACGCCGAGCGCCCGTACCGCGCCGTCGTCGTAGCCGGAAGTCTCCCCCTGCCGGGCGGCCAGCTCGAGTTGCTCGATGCCCTCGGCCTCGTACCCGAGGCCCAGCAGCGCCTCTCCCTTGACCATGAGCAGCAGGATCCGGGGCACGTCGGCCGTGCCCGATCGATCCTCGAAAGCCAGGGCCTCGGTCGCCGTGTCGAGGGCCTGGCGCCATTTTCCGGCGTCGGCCCGATGGCGGGCGAGGTGCTGCATGGCCAGTCTCTCGATGGTGCGGTCGTCGGCCTTGCGCGCCAACTCCACGGCCCGCTCGCATCCTTGCGCGGCCTCGTCGAGGCCGCCGAGTGCCGCTTGTGCGACGCCGAGAACGATCAGGGCGTTGGCCTCGGCCACCGCGTCGCCCGCCCGCGATGCGAGCCGGGACGCGGCCCCCAGGTGAGTCAGCGCCTCGGCGATGCGCCCTTCCTCGATCAGCACCCAGCCGAGCACGTTCAAAACCCGTGACTCGCCGTGCTGATCGGCATCGGCCCGTGCCGCCTCCAGTGCGGTCTCCAGGAGCGGCACCCAGCCGTCCCGCACGCGCCACACGATCAGCGGCCACAGCGTCAGGACGGTCCGCCAGGTCCGCTCGTGCAGTCCGGCGGCGTGCGCCGCGGCCACCGCCAGCGTCAGGTCGTCCCTCTCGGCCGCGTACCAGGCCACGGCGGCGGACCGATCAGCGAACTCCCGCACGGCGGCAGGCGGCAGGTGGTCCGCCGGCAGGGGGAAGCAGTCCTCGTTGCCGGGCTCGGCGGCCGCCACGGCCGCGAGGCCCGTGGCGATGTAGTGGTCGAGCACGCGCTTGAGTCCATCGGGCCCGGCGTCGAGGCTGCGTGCGTAGAGCCGCACGAGATCGTGCATCGTCCAGCGGCCGGACGCCGTCTCCGTGACGAGGTGCGCGACGGCCAGCCGCTCCAGGGAGGTCTCGGCGGTCGACGGGTCCGTATCCGCCAGGGCGGCCGCCGCGTACCGGTCGATGTGCGTACCTGGGTGGCAGCCCAGGTACGCGAACTGGCGGGAGACCTGCCACGGGAGCTGTTGCAGGGTCACGCGCAGTGCCGCGCGTACGCCGGTGTCCTCGACGTCCAGCAGACTCAGCCGGCGCGTCTCGTCGGACAGCTCGGTGGCCATCGCGCCCAGCGACCATCCGGGCCGTTGCGCCAGCCGGGCGGCTGCCACCCGCAGCGCGAGGGGCAGCCCGCCGCACAGCTCGGCCAGCCGTCGCGCAGCCACCGGCTCCGCGTGCACCCGTTCCGGGCCGAGTACTTCGGCGAGGAGCATGACGCCGTCCTGCGGCCCGAGTACGTCCACGGCAACCGGCCTGGCGGTGTCGGTGACGATCAGCCCCGGCAGCCGGTGTCTGCTGGTGACGACGGTGACACAGCGGCGGCCGCCTGGAAGGAGCGGCCTGACCTGCTCGGAGTCCCGCGCGTTGTCGAGTACCACGAGGAGCCGGCGGTCGGCAGCGAGCGACCGGAACAGCGCGGCCGCGCTGTTCGCCGTCTCCGGTATCCGGGCATGCGGCACACCGAGCGCGAGCAGGAACTCGCGCAGCACCTCCATGAGGGCAGGCTCGCCCGTGTCGCCGAAGCCCCGCAGGTCGGCGTAGAGCCGCCCGTCGGGGAATTCGGCGAAGCCGTGGTGGGCCCAGTGCAGCACGAGGGCCGTCTTGCCGACTCCGGCGGGGCCGACGACCAGACAGACGGGCGCCTCGCCTACGGCGGCTCGGGACAGAGCGTCGAGCTCCGCCGCCCGCCCGTGAAAGCCGCGCGGAGCGCGAGGCAGCAGATCGGGCGCACCGGTCTGCGCAACAGCGTTCTCTGCGGCGGAAGGTGGCGGGACCTCGTTCGTGGGGGCCCGGCGGGGACGGCCGAGGCTCGCGGTGTACTCCAGCTCCCGGGCACCGGCCACGTCCAGGCCCAGGGCTGCGGCCAACGCCTGCACGGTGCGGCGCTGCGGCCCACGGGAGCGTCCGCGCTCCATGTCGGACAGAGCCCGCACACTCACCCCCGAGGCATGTGCCAGCTCCTCCTGGCTCAGTCCGGCCCCCGTCCGCAGGCGGCGCAGAAGCGCGCCGAAGCCGCCGCCGGCCGGTGTACCGGTGCCCATGTCTGGATGTCCCCTGGTCAGTGCGGGCCAGCCTGAACGCCGTACCTCTCGCAAAAGTATGCATGTCACTGCTTCCGCAGGTGAAACGCACTGTTCCCTTCTGCGCGGGGTTGGCCGGCAGCGGCACCGGCCCAGGCCGAAACGCCGGTGATCCCCCACGAGCTACTTCTGCCGGTAGTTCCGCATGGTCCACGTCCACAAGCCCGTGGTCCACTGTGCCGGAGGACGCCGGTTCCTCCCCTCCCTTTTGCAGGCCCACCCCTCGACCAGGCCATCGGCGCTTGTGCCGCCGGCTGAAGGAACAGGAGTCGATTCCGTGCCCTCCCATCGTCGAGCCAAGCAGCCGAGCCGCGCACGAGTGAGCGTGCTGACCACCGCAGCCGCCGCTGCCGTCGCGCTCAGCGCGAACGCCGCCGAGGCCACGCCCGGTCAGAGGCTCGGCAAGGACGAGGTGAAGGCGAAGGTCGACCAGCTCTACGAGCAGGCCGAGCAGGCCACCGAGAAGTACAACGGGGCACGCGAGAAGCAGGAGAAGCTCCAGAAGGAGATCTCCACCATCCAGGACCGCGTCGCCCGCGGCCGGCAAGACCTGAACTCGCTGCGCGAGGGCCTGGGTTCACTCGCCTCGGCCCAGTACCGTGCCGGAGGCATCGATCCCTCGGTGCAGCTCCTGCTCTCCTCCGACCCGGACGGCTTCCTCGACAAGGCGACCAGGTTCGACCAGTTGAGCAGCCAGCAGGTCGAGGCACTGAAGAAGGTCCAGGACAAACAGCGCGAACTCGCCCAGGAGCGCGCCGAGGCCACCGAGAAGCTCAAGGACCTGGCCTCCACCCGCACCGAGCTGGGCAACAAGAAGAAGGAGATCCAGAGCAAGCTCGCCGAGGCGCAGAAGCTGCTCAACACCCTGACCGCCAAGGACAAGGCGGCCCTCGACGCCGAGCAGCAGCGCGCCGGCCGCTCCTCCGCCGAGCGCGTGCGGCTCGGCCACCACGCTCCCGCGTCCGGCCGGGCCGGCGCCGCGTTCTCGGCCGCCCAGAGCCAGATCGGCAAGCCCTACATCCGGGGTGGCACCGGCCCCTCCTCCTACGACTGCTCTGGTCTGACCTCCTGGGCCTACGCCCAGGCCGACGTCTTCATACCGCGCACCTCCGAGGCCCAGTCGGGCATCGGAACCCGCCTGACGAGGAGCCAGCTCCAGGTCGGTGACCTGGTCTTCTTCTTCAACGACCTGCATCACGTGGGCCTGTACGCGGGCAACGGCCAGATCCTGCACGCCCCTCGCACCGGCACAGTCGTCCGGTACGAGTCGATGGACACCATCGGCGGACCGTTCATGTTCGGGGTCCGCGTCTGACCTGACATGGGTCCAAGAACTCCTGACGAGATGAGCTCCTGGCCGGTTGGATCGCACTGGGCTGATGGACCGCGGGGTGATGTGGGTCGCCGTTCAGCTCTGCCGACCAGCGCAGATGACCGTGGCGAGTGGGCGTCTCTACTGGGCGCCCTTGCCGGCCTCGGGCTCGCCGCCCGGTCCGCATCGGCACGGCGTCAGTAGCCGGGGTACGTGCCTTGGAAGGCGCCGATGGTCGTGGCGACGACACTTGCTTCGGCGACGATTCCCAGGAGGAGGAGCCCCACGGCAAGGGCGGCGTCCCCGGCAGTGTGAAGCCGCGAGTAGCAGACGGTCACGGTGTGTGGCTTGTCCGGGTGGTAGGCAACCTGGACCGTCGTGACGCTGCTCTTGTGGTACACGCTGCGGCTCACCCCGTGCAGGTCCGTGTAGACGTATGTCCCGAACCTGCCGCCCAGGATGCGCGTGTCCTCGGCTCTCTCCGCCTCGACAGTGATGCCGTGGCGGGGCAGGTACGACTGGCGGTACGCGCCCTTCGCCACCCCGGCGCCGAACGCGATGGTCCCCGCGCCGAACGGACCGACCAGCAGGGTCTGGAGCGCGATGGTCCACTCTCCGTGGATCCCGACGGCCAGTGCGAGGGCAAGGAAGACGAGGCCGACGGTGAGTGCCCAGATCTTGTCCCTGCGCTTTCGCCGCTCTCGCAGGGACTCGGTCAAGGCGCTGGTGGTCACCAGGGTTGAGCCGTCAACCGGCTCGGCTGCCTCGGTGCGCACGGGCAGGGTCGCGTTGACGGCGTCGGCGAACAGGGTGGCAGCGGCCTCGCTCACGTCTTCGACGCGGTGCACGGCCGGCACCGTCCCGGCCGGGTGGGTGAGCTCGACGGTGACGGCGCGCCCCTCGGGGTGAACGCGCCCGATCGCCAACAGTGGGATCCGCGTCTCCTCGGTCGTCCGGCGCAGTACCAGCGCATCGCCCTCGAATCGGAGCACGGTGCCGTGGGAGCCGCGCAGGACTGGTATGGGCGATGTGATCGACATGTGCCTGATCGTATGGGCCGTACGGGCATGACCGGGAGAGCCCGGAGACATGAGGCAGCCGGCCGCGGGGCGTGCGTGTTGTCCTGGCGCCCCCAGCTGGCCGCATGCCTCTCAGGACTCCGGGCGGAGTGAGTTCAGCCGCCTCCAACAGACAGTGCGCATCCGAGGGGTTGTCTCCGGTCAGCGTGACGGCGAGCGGGATACCGGTGGCATCGGTGATCAGGTGGCGCTTGCTGCCCGTCCAAGATCATTTCATGGGGAGTTCCAAGTGGAGCGGCGGCGTTCGCCCGGTACCACGCACAGGCCGAGGCTCCACCGTCTCGTGCGGTTTGGCGCGGTCACCCCTGCCAGACGTCGGCGACCGAGGCGGCCAGCGCACTGGCTTGGGTGTGGCCCGCGCGTGCGGCAGCCGACCGGCGGGTGTCGTCCGCCATGTTCCGGCCCATCACGCTGCGCGCGGCGCGATCGGGGGACAGCAGGATGACACGCGCGCCCTCGGCGGACAGTTCCGCGGCCTGCTGCGGGGCGCTCGGGTGCGGCCCGACCGCACGGGGGACCGGCGCGATCGCCAGTACCCGGCCGTACCCGCGTGCGAGCTGGAGGTTGGCGGTCGAACGGCTGCCGCCGTCCATCCAGCGCCGGCCCGCCACGGTGACCGGGGGCCACACGATGGGTACGGCACAGCTCGCCGCCGCCGCTTCGAGAAGCGTCACTCCGGAGTGCGAGTCGAATATCTCGCTCTGCCCGCTCCGCGCGTCGACCGCGGCGATCCGCAGCTCCCGTTCGGGCCACTCGCGTACATCGCCGAGGAGCGCGCCGATCGTGTCGAAGACGTCCGACTCCGGGACGGTGCGGGCACGCAGTGCTGCCCGCGCGAGGCGTTCGATGGACCGCTGGGGATCGCGGGAGCCGAGAGCCGCCCAGAGGAAGCTCGCCGTCTGGCGCGCTGTCACCGGCAGGCGGACCGCGTCTGCTCCGGAGAGCTGGCGCTCGTAGAGATCCTCGGCGGGGACGCCGGACCGCAGCCGCGATCCGAAGACGGCACCCGCGGACGTGCCGATGACGACGTCGGCGCTGCCGAGATCGATCCCGGCCTCGGTGAGCCCGGCGAGCACCCCGGTCAGCCAGGCCCCGCCCACCGGTCCGCCGCCGCCGAGCACGAGTGCGCTGCCGGACATGCTTCCGCCCTCCCCGTATGCGACCGCGGACGGCCCGCCCGCGGAAACCAAAGCGGGGAGCTATCCCCGCTTCGCTCGAACGATAGCATCCGCATCGGGGACCACTCCCCGGTACGGCGCAATAAGAGGGAGACGTGATGGGCGACCGTTCGCCGGCAGGGCGCCGCGACGCGCTGCGCAACCGGAAGCTGCTGGCAGACACAGCCCGCGAAGTCTTCGCCGAACAAGGCCTGAACGCCCCGCTCGATGTCATCGCCCGCCGGGCGGGCGTGGGCAACGCCACCCTGTACCGCCACTTCCCGACCCGCGCCGCACTGGTCGACGAAGTCTTCCGGGACGCGCTCACGGAGACCACAGCCGCCGGCGAACGGGCGCGAACCGCCCACGACGCATGGACGGGACTGACCCAGTACCTGCAGACCGTGTTCGCGAGCCTGGCCGCGGACCGCGGCACCAACGACCTCATGACCACGAACCTCAAAGGCGTCGCTTCCCTGGAGGCGATCCACGCCCACAACCGGGAAACCATCGACGAGCTGCGCCGGCGCGGACAGGAACAGGGCACCATCCGCCCGGACCTCACCACCGAGGACCTGCTCTTCACCCTGGCAGCGCTGGGCCGGGCGGTACCCGCGCTCACCACGGTCGCCCCGGATGCCTGGGTCCGCCCCCTCGCCCTGCTCCTCGACGGCCTGCGCGCCCATCCGACCGCGCCCCCTCTGCCCGCACCGGTTCTCAGTTCCGACCAGCTCGGGAAGGTGCTGCTCAACATGGGTTCACCCAAGCCAGGCTGAGAGGCTCCCCACGCCACCGGCGGACACGGCCCACGGGCCCGGCCTTCAGGGGCGGCCGGCGCAGCGGATCGGGCCGTGCGCAGCGGCCCCGCAGACAGGAGGAGCAGGGTTCCACTGCTGGGTCTGCGGGGCCGGTGCATGGCTCACGTATCCCGTGGTGCGTCCGATACGCCCGATCCCTCCCAACTGCCCAGTGGGGCGGCTTCTTACGCGAGTGGGGCCCGGCCGTATCCGGCCGAGCCCCATCACCTCACGCGCGTGGCGCACTCCTCGCGCCGGGCGTTTCCTCTACCAGCGGTACCAGCGGCCCTTGCGGCCCGCGCCGTCCGCGGAACGGACGACGAAGCCCAGCAGCCACACGATCAGCACGATCACCGCGATCCACCAGAGCGCCTTCAGCGCGAAACCCGCACCGAAGAGGATCAGAGCCAGCAGCAGAACCAGAAGCAGGGGAACCATTGTTATCAACCTCCTGGCCAACGAATGCCCTTATCTCAGCCCTACAAGCACACAAAATGCGAGTTACTTCCACGCGGTGCGGGGCATATGCAGGCGGGGCGCTATGCAGGGTTCCCCGTGTCCCGCCCGGCACGCACCACAGCCCGGCAACGCGACCCGCTCGGGCGGTGGGTGCACCAGCGGCGCAAGACACTGCACACCGACGAACTCGCCCTCGCCGCAAGGAGCTGCCGGCCGCGCCAGAGGCCGGGATGGTGTGAGAGCAGGGCGAGGAAGCATGGGACGCAAAGCTCGCCCCGCTCAACTGCCCGCCGTCCAGGAGCCGTTGGTGAGGCTGCGGCTCATGGGCGGGACGCGGCCACCGGCTGGGCGCCACGCCGCTGACCGGCACGGTGTCCTCGGCCGTGGTCGCCGTCAGCCGGCCCTCAGCCGCGGCGACGCCATCGCCGCCGTGGACACTGCCACGTACCGGACGACGGCGCGCTGCGCCACCGGCGCCGGTACCGCCCCGCTGCGCATGGCCCTGGGGGACGGGGCCGCCCTCTGGTTCGCCTGCGGCGACCAGGGGGAGAGCAACCTCGGCTCGCTCACCTTGGGCGCCCGGCCCCGGGCGGGCGGCCGGCCACCCGTCCGCCCCGTGCAGAAGTGCGCCCCGTCGGCCGCGAGAGCCGGCGAGGCGCGGCGGCGTCGCGGTCAGAAGCAGGTGCTCGGGGACGCCACCCACGACGACGTGTACGTACCGTTGGTGAACCATATGCGGGTGTAGTAACAGTTCCCCGCAGCGCCCAGGTCCGTCGGATCCTTGAAGTCCTGGGGCACGTAGTCGTAGGTGGTCGGGGAGACCACACCGCCGGTGACCGGCGCGTCGAAGTAGATCGGTTCCCGCGACAGGTACCACGGCTTCCAGCCGACCTGCAGCCAGATGCGAACATCCACGGCAGGGGCTGATGACCGATCGTGTCGGCAGATGATCCGGCTACGGTATGGGCGTATTGTCCGTGTGTATGGGATGTGACCGGTGCAGTCGGGGCCGTGCCACATTGCGGCGGTCGCCCAGTCGCGATCACCGGGGGGCATCCGGCGTTCGCCGGTACGTTCGCGGCATTCCGCCGGCTGCTGCGCACGCGAGCGCGTGGATCATACGGGATCGGCGTTCGGGAGGGTGAGGCATGTCCGAGGCGGCCGCCGACGCGCTCTCCCTCCGAACCCGGCCCCTGGCCCGTCGGCGCTGGGTTCCGTCCTGGCCCGGTGCGCGCGGGAAACCGGTGCGTACGCGGGCGCCCTCTATCTTCCGTCGCTCGACAGTCAGGTGCTGCAACTGGCGATGCTGAGCGGGATCTCCCAGAGGATCGCGTCGCCGTGGGCGCGGGTTCCGGCGGAGGCTGCGACGCCGGTGAGCGACGCCGTCCGCGACCGGCGGCTGGTGTGGGTCAGCGGCCAGGAGGAACTGGCGCGCCGCTACCCTCAGCTGGCGCTCGTGCTCCCGCACCCCTTCGCGATGGCCGCCGCGCCGATCATGTCCGGTGCCCGGGTGTGGGGCAGCCTGGTGCTGCACTGGTCCAGCTCACACCCTCCTTCGTTGAGCGCACAGGAGCAAAGGGCGATCGCGGCTTCCTGTGATCGGCTCGGTGCGGTCATGCAGCAGGCCGCCGCCGACGGGCATCCGGTACTGGCCGGGCCCGAGCCGCACATCATTTCTCTGGGCGATCACGGTGACGACATCGAGGTATCCGCCGCTGTGGGCCTGTCGAGTTCGGTGGGCCGTCGAATGATCGAGCGCAGGGCGCTGATCACGACCGGCCATGCGGCCGAGTCGGGGTCGATCACGTCGAAGTGACTGCCGCCCGGGACCTCGTCGACGGTCACGCCGATGGTGGTGGCGTAGTTGCGGACCATGGTGAGGGGCAGGGCCTCGTCCGCCGTCCCGTGGACGAGTACCGTGCGGCCCGCGGGGGCGCCGAGGGCCGCTGGGTCGGCGGCGGCGTAGCGCTCGGGTACTGCGGCGGCGTTGCCACCGAGGAAGTCGGCGACGGCGCCGCGGCCGCTGCCGAGGGCGTCGGCGGCCGCGAGGTCGGCGGTGGGGGCGAGGGCGAGGACGCCGCGAATCGCGGGAGGGGTGTCGGTCCGGCCGGGGGACCCGATCGGGAGTCGATGTCGTGTCGCCGCCCAGAGCGCCAGATGCCCGCCGGCCGAGTGACCGGCGTATGCGACGCAGTCGGCGTCGATCTGTCCGGGCGCGGCGGTCGCGGCCAGTGACGGCAGTAGGTCGACGGCGCGGGCGGTGTCGATGAGTGTGGTCGGCCAGCCCCCTCCGGCGCCCACCCGGCGGTACTCGACGCTGGCGACCGCGCACCCGGACTCCCGTGCCAGAGCGCGGGCGAACGGCTCGATGTGCCGTCGATCGTGCTTGGTGCGCCAGAATCCGCCGTGGAACAGCAGAAGCAGGGGCACGGGCGCCTCTGCGTCCTCCTGTGCCGGGAGGAACAAATCAGCGACCTGGTCCGGAAGCTCGCCGTAGCGGAGCGGGACAGATGACACGCAACACCCCTCGATCGATACCTCGTTTCGAGGTATCGAGGGTACCCCTGCCCGGGGAGGACCGGTAGGGGCATCGGGGGCTCGAGCGTCGGGGCTCCGCACCCGCAAGGCCGTATGTCGGCTGGGGACTTGAGTTGCAATGAGGTGAGTGGGGGGCGATGTGCGCCCCGTGAGCCGTCACCGATCGGGGACTTGACGGATGTCCTTGGCCTGGCCACTCTCACGGTCGTCGCCGGCGCAAACCCGGCCCCCGGCCGTGCCGGGCTACTGGTACACCCGCCACCGGCGTTCCGCCTCGGCGCGAGCCACCTCGGCGTCGTACCGGCTCGCGTCGAAGTGGAGCTCCGGCGGAGGGTAGGGCGCAGGGGTGTGCGCCGCCCACGGAACTTCCCGGTCAGACCACTGAACGATCTCCCCGAACCGCTGGACAACCACGCTCAGGAAGCCGCAGCAGCCACCGATGCAGTCCGGTTCCCCCAGTTCGAGACGGCGCGCCTCGCCGGTGGCCCGGAGGGGGCTGCGGCGCCCGGCCGGCAGCGCATCCGTCGCGTACGGTCCCCGGCCACCTTTCCCGACCGCTGTTTCGACGATGTCCTCGTCGTTGACCCAGAACCGCACCTGGGCGGCAAACCGGGGTCCCGGCGGCAGCACCTTGATCTCCAGACGATCGAACATCGGGCCACCCCAGGGGCTGGGCCGCACCCGCCAACCCCGGCCCGAGCGGCAGCGATTGCTCGGTCTCGCGGCGTGATCCTGGCTACCGCTTCCCGTACATGCCGCGGAAGGAACGCGCGAACCCGGCCAGGTTCCGGGGGCAGGCCCACACCTCCAGCGTCACGCCGCCCTCGAACCACGACCCGGCCGCCTCGTCGTCGGGCCGGAGCTCCTCGTCGGCCGGGTCCGGGGCGGCGTTCCCTGCGGATCGGGCCAGCATCTCCAGCACCTCCGTAAGGTTGTCCAGTTCGTCGTCGAGCGCCATGTCGTCACACGGGTGCGCCCCATGGCCACACGGCGCGCGTCCCAGCACTCGTTCGGCCTCGGCCATCGTCTCCAGGACCTGGGCCTCGGCCGCCGCGTCCGCGTGTGCGCAGTAGGGGCCCGTCAGCACCAGCCCGAGGGCCCACAGCGCGGTGTCCGGTCCACCGGCCGCCACGCTCGCCCGGAGATTGCGGGCGCACTCCACCACCCTGGCCCGTGTGTCACCGAGGTGGTAGCCCTGCCGGATCTCATCCCACTCTCCGATGAGTTCCTCCCACTCCGCCGGGGTGCTGGGCGGCGCGGCCCGGAGCGGCTCGTCGTCGTACCGGTCCTCGACCGTCTTCCTCGTGACCATGATCAGAGGATGACAGACCCCGCGGGCGCCCGGCGGCGCGAGGGTGTGCCAAGGCCGAGGCTGTGTCCGGCCGTCGGCCCGCCCGGACAGGCGGCGCGGTCGGCCCGTCCGGCGCTCCGGTCGGCTCCCCCACGGTTCGTCTGCCGGAGCCGGCTTCCGGGCCCGGCCGTGTGCTGGTGGGCACCTCACGATCGTGGAGTCCACCGGCAACGGCTCGGTACGCGCCCCCTGCGTGTCCGTCAACGGAACACACCCCGACCGACGACCGGCTGATCCGAACGGAACCGCCCGGTAGCCGCTAGAAGCCGTCCGCCCCCAGCTCCGTGATGCCGGCGTAGAGCCAGCTCCACACCGTGCCCGTCGCGGTGTTCTGGTCGGACAGGTCCGGGGCCAGTTCCGCCAGCTCCGCCAGGAACAGCTCCGTGACCTCCTCCTGGCCGCCCTCCGCCGGGTACGGGTGCCAGCAGGCGTTGCGGTAGCGGTCGACGGCCTCCAGGACGCGGGTGAAGACGTCGAGGTCCGGGGCGAGCGGCACCAGCACGTCGTGAGTGGGTCCCGTCAGGCGACTCCAGATGTGCACCGTGCCGTCGTGACGGTGGAGGTACAGCTCGCCGTACTCGGTGTCACCGAAGGCGATCAGGTCGGCCGCGGCCACACCGTCGGGCAGCCCCTTGTCCGCGAGGGCGCCCGGAGCTGGGGGGCGCATGGCGTCGACCGGGTGGGTCTCGTACTGGGCGCTGTGGCAGTTCCACCAGGCGGGCAGGCCGATGTCCCGCAGAAACCGCCTGCTCCCCGCGTGGGTGAGCCCTTCGGGCAGCTCACTCTCGGGGACGCGCACCACGTGCTGCGCCCCGAAGACCTCGTCGACCCGGGCCGCGGTGAGCGGACCTGTCGGCCGCCGCACGGCAGGGGCCGGTCCCGGCGGCGGTTCCTCCGCTGACGTGGGGTCGAGGCCCGCGTCGCGCGGCCAGTCCCGCAGCGCCTCGGTGTGCGTCTCCACGACCGCTATGCCGTGCACGCTCTCGACGAGATGGCGGGTCCGCTCCCCGTCGGCGGCGAAGGCCACGGCGCCCTCCCACTCCTCCGGCAGGAACAGATCGAGGTCGCACAACTCCGGTGCGTCATCGGCTCCGATCGCGGCCGGCGCGCCGGTCAGTGCCGTCTCGTCCACGGCCGTCACCCGGCGACCGGTCGCGGCGTCGAGCCAGAGCGGGCCGCGCTGGTCGGTCACCTCGACGAGTTCGCGCTCCCCGTCACGGCAACGGCGCACCTGGAAGTAGTCGCCGTTCAAGCTCGGTCGGGACGGGAACCAGTGGACCGGCCGCCACCACGCCCACACCGTCCGCCACGGCATGCCGGGACCGGCCGCCGCGATCCGGTCGGCGTAGTCGTGATGACCGGTCGCCTTCGCCGCGAAGTGCAGCCAGGAGGCGAACTCGGCGGGCGTCACCTCCGCACCGCCGAAGATCGCCTCGGCCTGCAGGAAGACCTCGCCCCCGACGCCGCGGGCACGGTCGCCGTCGGCGAGGTGGTCGCGCAGGAGCGCACGGTCGGCGGTCAGCAGCCGGGCGGGATCGGCCAGTACGTCATCAAGATTGTTTTTCATGCGGGCATGCTGCCAGCCACCACCGGCAGTCCGGCGCGGTGCCTGAGTCGTACGTCCGCAGCTGAGGGGAACCCCGGCCGCCGAACGGCCGGGGTTCCCCGGGATCATGAGCGTCGGTCAGCAGGTGGAAGGGCTTGCGGGGAGGTCAGCGGCGCAGGGTGAGGACACCCGGCCGCCATGGCAGCTGGTCGTAGGGGCCGCTCGCGGTGGGGGACTTGCCCTGGTAGAGGAACTGCAGGTTGCAGGGGTCGATGGTCATGGTCTGGTCGGGGTTGTTGCGGACCAGGTCACCGTGGCTGATGTCGTTGGTCCAGGTGGCACCGCTGTTGGCCTTGCCCGCGAAGGGGTTGCTCTCGCTCGCGGCCTGCGGGGTCCACGAGCCGCTCAGGCTGGAGGCCGTGAAGGAGCGGAAGTAGCGCTGCTCATTGGCACCCCGAGCCTCAACGATCATGAGGTACTGGTTCTGGCCCTGGACCTTGTAGACCTGCGGCGCCTCGAACAGGTTCTTCGTCGTGTCGCTCATGACCGTCGTGTACGACGAGCCGAAGTTGCCCGGGAAGTTCCCGATCGGCATGCTCGCCCGGTAGATCTTGCCGTTGTCACCGGCGAAGAACAGGTACATGTTCTGGCCGTCGCCGATCAGGGTCTGGTCGATCGGGCCGGTGCCGGAGTCGGGAAGGCTCCCGGTGAACAGCGGCTGCGGCGAGGACCAGCCGTTGGGGTTGGTGGGATCGCTCGAGGTGCGGTAGACGAAGGGCGACGCACCCCACTGGTAGGCCAGCACCCAGATGTTCTTGGGCGCGAAGTAGAACAGCGTGGGCGCCACCGCGGCCTGGCTCATCCCGGTCTGGCCGGCCGACGCCATGTCCGACCAGTTCGTGAAGGGGCTGAACATCATCGAGCCGTACGACGATCCCGACACGTTCGACGCGTAGACCAGGTGCTTGCCGTTGTAGACGACGTCGGTGAAGTCCTTCAGCGCCGCCCACCCGTTGGCCGGCTGCGCCAGGGCACCCGTCGACGTCCACCCGTACGTCGACGGAAGGGAACACGTGCCCGGCGGGGTCTGCGTCCCGGTCAGGCCGGTCCACTTCTGGCCGCTGCCGCCGTTGCACGTCCCGATCTGCACCGCCGTACCGTTGGCCGTACCGGAGCCCTGGGCTTCCAGACACAGCCCGGACTCCGCTCCGACGACCGTGCCGTCGGAGTTCACCTGCCACTGCTGGTTCGCACCACCCGAGCAGGACCAGATCTGCACCCGGGTACCCGGCGCGGTGGCGTGACCGGGAACGTCCAGGCACTTGTTGCCGTACACGGTCAACTGATGGCCGTCCGTCAGCGTCCACTGCTGATTGGTCCCACCCCAGCAGTCGTAGAGCTGCAGGTACGTGCCGTTGTCCTGAGCGGCACCCGGCACATCGAGACACCGGTTCGAACCGACGCCGCGCAGGGCGCCGCTGGTGGCCGCCTGAGCCGGGGTGACGGCCAGCATCGCCGCCAACGCGGCCAGGACCGCGACCGCGGCGGCGAGCACGGCAGACGTATGCCTGCGGCTGAAACTTCCTCTGGGCATGGGGACTTCCTCAACCTTGAGTGGGCGATTCCGGCTGTTCCGCTGTTTGGCGAGGTCATGACATGCATATGCATGCGGTGCGACCCCTGCGGCTTTGCGTTCTGAGGAGGTGCCATCGGAGCTGCTGGGCACAGGAGCGACGCATTGCATGTTCGGTATGGCGAACGCAAGTCGAAGTGTCGAGCAACTGAATGATAGGCAACCCATGAAGGGCGTCAACAGCTCGCGCATGATTCGCCGTCAACTCCGAAATATGTAAGTCACCTTCGCGCGAAACGGCACACACCGACCTCCATGGTCCTGGCGTACGGGACCACGCGACCAAACCCCTTTCCCCGGCCCCACGACTGACAGGCTGCGGACCGCGAGAACGCCGTCCCACTGCACCACCGGTACCGAATGTTTCGATGCAACGAGTGAAACTTTATTCGCAGCGAGTATTGACGATGCGTCATCACACCTCAATCATTTCTGCCTGAGCAACCGGCCACAGGTCGATATCTCGAACCAGCACGGGTCTTGGGCAGCCCGTGCCGCACGGCAGATTCATGCACCACACGCACTACAGATCCGCGCACCAGCACACCGAGGTGTCCGGTCATTCCCTGCTGCCCGGACTCCGGCCCGCCCCGTCCGTTCGCCTGCCGCACGGCAGCGGAGGACGCAGAACCCCTGCGCTTCAGTCCTTCCGTGATTTCCCCCTTGGAGGCACAGTGATGGGCTCGTACGCCCTTCCCAGGCCCGTGGTCCGCCGACGGATCCGCGGCCCGCTGTTGACACTGGTCACCGGCGTCCTCGTCGCCGCCGCCGCACTGGTCGCACCGCCGACCGCACAGGCCGCCGAGAGCACTCTCGGCGCCGCGGCGGCGCAGAGCGGCCGCTACTTCGGAACCGCCATCGCTTCGGGCAGACTGGGTGACTCGACGTACACGTCGATCGCGGCCCGTGAGTTCAACATGGTGACGGCCGAGAACGAGATGAAGATCGACGCCACCGAACCGCAGCGCGGCCAGTTCAACTTCACCGCCGGTGACCGCGTCTACAACTGGGCGGTGCAGAACGGCAAGCAGGTGCGGGGCCACACCCTGGCCTGGCACTCCCAGCAGCCCGGCTGGATGCAGAGCCTCAGCGGCAGCCAGCTGCGCCAGGCGATGATCGACCACATCAACGGCGTGATGGGCCACTACAAGGGCAAGATCGCGCAGTGGGACGTCGTGAACGAGGCCTTCGCCGACGGCAGTTCGGGAGCCCGCCGCGACTCCAACCTGCAACGCACCGGCAACGACTGGATCGAGGTCGCCTTCCGCACCGCGCGCGCCGCCGACCCGGCCGCCAAGCTCTGCTACAACGACTACAACATCGAGGACTGGACCTGGGCCAAGACTCAGGGCGTGTACGCCATGGTCCGGGACTTCAAGCAGCGCGGTGTGCCGATCGACTGCGTCGGCTTCCAGTCGCACTTCAACAGCGGCAGCCCCTACAACAGCAACTTCCGCACCACCCTGCAGAACTTCGCCGCGCTCGGCGTCGACGTGGCCATCACCGAACTCGACATCCAGGGCGCCCCGTCCTCGACCTACGCCGCCGTGACCAACGACTGCCTGGCCGTCGCGCGCTGCCTCGGCATCACCGTCTGGGGGGTACGCGACACCGACTCCTGGCGCTCGGGTGACACGCCGCTGCTGTTCAACGGCGACGGCAGCAAGAAGCCGGCCTACACCGCCGTCCTCAACGCACTCAACGGCGGCTCCACCACGCCCCCTGCGGATTCCGGACAGATCAAGGGTGTCGGTTCGGGCCGTTGCCTGGACGTGCCCAGCGCCAGTACCACCGACGGCACCCAGCTTCAGCTGTGGGACTGCCACAGCGGCACCAACCAGCAGTGGACGTACAGCGGCGCCGGCGAACTGAGGGTCTACGGCAACAAGTGTCTGGACGCCGCGGGCACCGGCAACGGCGCCAAGGTGCAGATCTACTCCTGCTGGGGCGGCGACAACCAGAAGTGGCGCCTCAACTCCGACGGATCCATCGTCGGTGTCCAGTCCGGTCTCTGCCTCGACGCGGTCGCTGGCGGAACCGCCAACGGCACCCTGATCCAGCTCTACGCCTGCTCGAACGGCAGCAACCAGCACTGGACCCGCACCTGACCTCACCTGCCACGAACGAAGGCTCGCATCGATGACGTTCTATGGTGCGGTCTCTCCCGCCCCGCGAGGCAGACGTCGTTGATGGTTCCGGGTCGCCGCCGCCCTGGCGGCGACCCTCGCCGTCGGCATGCCCACCAGGGCGCACCCATGGGCCCTCGGGACGTCAGGGCGGGATGGCCGCTCTTGCCTGAGGTAGTGGACACGGCGGTCCTGACGTCTTCAGGCTCCGGGGGCGAGCCGGAGGAGGGACAGCGGGAGCAGCGTTCACGTTCAGCACCGACAGCGGCGCCCCGCTGCTGCACATCGAGGCCGACGCCTCCGCGACGGAGGCCGTGCTGCCGGCGTCGGCGGCGGCGGACAGTGCGCTGGAGAGCGGTGAGGAGCCGGGACCGGTCACCGAGGTGCCCGATGAGCCGATCGCGCTCGACGCGGACGGCCTGCCGGTCGAGCAGACGGCACCGGTCACCGCCGGCTCCGCCGCGTCGTCCTCGGTGCGCGTCCAGCGCGCCACGGCGGCCGCAAGCACGACCGCGCCTGGTGGCAGCAGTACTGCTTCTTCGGTCAGATCAAGAACAAGAGCCACACCTGGACGGGCGCGGAGGACTTCCGCCGCCACATGCTCGGGTACCGCGGCACGCAGCACCTCTCGGCCGCCTACGCCAAGCCCGGGGACCTCGTACTGTTCATGTGGAAGAAGGAACGGGGGTACAACCAGGTGGCCACCGTGGAGCGCAACCGGCACGGCCTGCAGCTGATCCAGCACGGCTCCTCCGACCGGACCAGCCTGGCCGCCGCCATCATGCGGTACAAGGGCAGGGCCAACTACATCGAGCGGGTCATCGTGCTGCGCCCGAAGGCGAGGAACTGAGCATGGCACGCGGGACGCGGGTCGCCGGCATCGCCGCGGCGGCCGTTCTGGGCGGCCTCCTCACGGGCTGCGCCTCGGGCGGCGCACATGACTACCAAGCCGATTACAGCAACCACCGGCCGCTGCACGTCGTCGGCTACCCCTCCACGGGAAGCCTGGAGACCGTACAGAAGGCCGTGTGGCGGCTCGCGGACGGCGACACCGAGGGACTGGCCGCACTGGGCGTCGACGACCAGGACGCCGACGCGACGGCCCGCAACTGGGTCCGGTCGTTCGGCACGGCGGCCAAGGGCGAGGTGACGGCGGACTTCTACGACGAGGGATCCGTACGGCAGGTAGTCGTGCTGTACTTCGCCAAAACCGGCCAGGTGAAGGAGATCGAGGCCCGCATCGGCGAGGACGACGCCTGGGGGCTGACCCTCGCCGAACCCGACCCCGCCGAGGCGTCCGCCGGGCCGCAATGGGCACCGGCGAAGCCGGGTGCCACCGGCTCCCGCACGTCGGGCACGCAGCCGGGCGACTGACACGCCCGCTCAGTGGTGAGGGCCGCATCCCCGGCGCGGCTCCGGGATGCGGCCCTTGCTCGTCCGACTCGGGCTACTTTCCTTCGGCCGCGGCGCGGAAGACGTACGCCGTCATGGGGGCGGTGACCGGCCCCGGGCCCAGACGTGCCGTCATCTCCTCGACCACAGTTGCCCGGACAGCGGGTCCGTCGCCGCGCTCCTCAACGGCCGCGCGCACCGGTGTCCCGGTGAGGTACCCGGTGGCGAGGTCGGCGGTCGACGCGGCCCGCCCCTGGAGCGTCAGCTCCTGCTCCTCCTCGACGGCGAACCCGGCGGCCTCCAGATCAGCGACCACCACAGCGGGGTCGGCGTATCCATGCGGAACCGTCGGGAAGAACCGCGGTGGATCGACCGGGAAAGCCCGCTCCAGCCCTGCCTGCAACGCGACTTCAAAAGTGTGCGTCGCGAGCGGGCCCCAGGTGTTGAACAAGAACCGGCCGCCCGGGGCCAGCATCCGCCGGACCTCGGTGAAGGCCGCGACCCGGTCGGGAAAGAACATCACACCGAACTGGCACACCACCAGGTCGAAGCCTCCGTCCGGGAACGGCAGCCGCTGCGCGTCGGCCTGCCGTCACACCGCGCCCGGGGCGCGGGCGGACCCGTGAGCGACCATGGCCTCGTTCAGGTCGGTAGCCGTCACTTCGGCCGACGCAACCTTGGCGAGCAGGTTCGATGTCAACGCACCCGTCCCCGCCGCCAGCTCGAGGATTCGCCGGGGGTGGAGCGCGGCCGCCCTCGCCGTCAGGTCCTCGGCGAAGGGCCGGAAGACCACCGGCACGAGGTACTGCTCGTAGGCCGCCGGCATGGACTCCGACCACAACTGGTCGGCATTGATTTCCGTCACCCTCACGAGGGTAGTGACGAGCCCGGAGCGCCTCTGCCCCGCCGCGCCGCCACACTCTTCGGGGCCGCGAGGCCGGTCGCCTCGGCCCGAGCTGCGGCTGCCGCCTCCAGCAGGGACCAACCGTCGATCTCCACCACGCCTCGCCCCTCCGGCCGCCACCCCGCGGTCAACGCCGCGTCGAGCAGGGCCCGGGCAGCGCCGGGTTCGTGGAGGTTCAGGGAGGCACCGCGGACATACCCCACGTCTCCCGAGCCCAGGGGAGCCCCGCCCGGGACGTACTTGCCCGGGCCCTCGGTGAAGACGATGCGCAGGGTGCCGCCAGTGCCGGCCGGCTGCGGGTGCAGCGTGAGGGTCTCGCGGCATGACCGGCCACTGTCCGCCCCGCTGTGGCTGTGACGGAGCGTCCACAGATAGGCGCGCCCGTCGGCGATCAGCCGACGGGGCCTCTTCGGATGACGGGGCACGGAGCCCAGGGTACGCGGCTTGAACCACAAGCCCCTGGCGGTGGCCAGGTCAGGCAATGATCTCGCGTGCTGCGCGGACGAGGGCGGCGTTGCCCGGGGCGGGGGCGCCGTCGGGGAGGTGGAGCACGTCTTCCAGGCCGATACGGGCATCCAAGCGGCGGGATGCGGCAAGTCGCAGGACGGGCCACGCGGTGGTGCCTTCGCCGTGCAGGAGAATCGGCGTGGCAGCCGGTTCGAGTTCGTCCAGCAGAGCGGCTGCGGCGTGGAGCGCGTCCTGCGGGGCGGGCTCGGTGATCTCGGCCAGGACGCGCAGGACTCGGCTGGAGCCGGGCCAGTTCACGAACCGTTGTGCTGCGGAAGTACCGGAGTAGATGCCGGCTTCGATGCCGATCCCCCGCTCCAGCAGGGCCGCGGCGACATCGGTGGCGCCGTCCTCGTGCCAGTTCACCGAAGCGTGGTCGGGCAACACGGTCCAGGACCGGACCTGGGCGGCCCGGGCATGGGGGTCTGCCGTGGCCCATGCACCGGTGGTGACCCCGACCGCGATACCTGGGACAGCAACCCGCACCGCGCTCACAGCGGCGGCGACGGCGGCGGCTTCCAGTGTGTCCCGACCGTCGCGGTCCTTGGGGTGCAGATGGACGTCCTCGGCGCCGGCGGCCACCGCCTCGCGGGCCGCCACCGCCAACTCGTCGGCGGTCACCGGCAGATGGGCACACTCGGCACGGCTTCGAGCACCGTTGAGACAAACCTGCAGCATGGTGTCATTGTCGCCGGCACCCTGGCCGGCACACTCATATGGCTCGACACGTGGTCGACAAGACGCCACCCCGTGCGCGGCGTGGCGGATTGAATCGACTTCGAACTGATGAACAAGATTGGACTGTTCGAATCGGGGGTGACGTCCAACGACGTCACCGAGCTTCCCTTCATGGGAGCTCGGAATGGAAAGAGACAGCCATGCTCAGGCGCATCATGACTCAGGCCGGACTCGTCGTCGCCGCGGGTGCACTCCTCACAGGCACCACCATCGGCACGGCTCAAGCCAACACCAGCGCCGGCAACATCGGTTACGCATACGCCAACAACACCCACGCCGTTTGGTGTGTGCAGCAGCTGACCAACTCGTACGCGAAGTGGGTGGGTGGGCGTGCCCTGATCGACCAGGACGGTGTCTGGGGACCCAAGACCTACGATCAGGTCCGCTGGTTCCAGAGCCACTGGCCCGCGCTTCTCGACGCGGACGGCGTCGTCGGCCCGAAGACCGGCAACGTCCTGCTCTACGCGAGCGGCGACACCGTCTACGGGGGTGATGGCTACTGTGCGACGTACATCCCGACCACCACGTGAAGCTCCCGAAGCCTGAAGTTCTGCACGCCGCCTCAGCGCCTCGAGGCACAGCGCGGCGCGTGCCCGCCGGTACTCCCGCTCGGTTCGGCCGTCTCCGTGCCGAGCCGAGCGGCCGGCCAACTCCCCGCGGCGCGGCTTGCCCCACCCGCACTCCGTCTCCCGGCAGCTGAGTAGGCGTACTCATGCCAGGGGCGAACAGGCGACGGAGGATGAGCCCATGCAGCCTTCCGCCTGTCACCCCCGGCACAGCTCGACACAGCAACGGCCGGGAACGCCACGTGTACCCCGTAGCTGGTACTTCGCTCCCAGCGCCTCGCTGGGTCTGGCCTTTCTGTGTGCGGGATACGCAGCGGCTCAGTGGTGGGAGGCCATCACCGGGCGAGCCCGTGCGGGTGTGCAGAACCGCTTCCTTCATGGCGTCGACGCGGTGATCTTCCTGCTCAAGGATTCGTTCGGAGACGGCAACAGCCCGCCTGAGCACCCTCATCACACGGTGGCGGCGGCGCCGCACCACCTGGATGTGGGCCTGCCCTTGGTTCTTGCCGCCGTTCTGGCTGCCGCAGGGCTTCTCGGCTTGGCATGCTTGGCGGCGATGCAGCGGAGCCGCCAAGGACGCCACGTGCCTCGATGGAGGGCTGACCGTCCGTAGCACCGTGTGCGCAGCGCGGCCGGCGCGGCGATGGCGGCGGGGACGAGCCTCATGCGTGCACGACGTCAGGCGTGCAGCACGACCTTTCCGACGACGGTGCCGGACTCGGCCAGCCGCATCGCCTCGGCGGCCCGGGTGAGCGGCAGTTCCGCGGCGATCTGAGCGGTGATCTCGCCCCGAGCGAGCGCCTCGAACACCTCGGTGAGGTCGGTGCGCAGCCGGGCCCGGAAACGGCTGGGGCCGAGGGCGCGGCCGGCCCAGACGTTGAAGAAGTACGCGCGGCGGCGGTTGGGCAGTGCGTTCCACAGCCAGACGCGGGCCAGGAGTTTGAGGACGGGCCACTGCTTGGAGCCCTCGTCGTCGCGGGTGGAGGCGCTGCCGTAGGAGACGAGCGTGCCGCCGGGCGCGAGGAGGTGCCAGGAGTCGACGATGCTGCGGCCGCCGACGTGGTCGAAGACGGCGTCCACGCCGTCGGGGGCGAGTTCGCGGACGCGGGCCGGGATGTTCTCGGTGCGGTAGTCGACGGGGGTCACTCCTCGCTCCCGCAGGGCGGCGTGGTGGCGCGCGGAAGCGGTACCGATCACCTGCGCTCCCGCGGCCTGGGCGAGCTGGACCAGGACCGAGCCGACTCCCCCGTTGGCGCCGTGCACCAGGACGGTCTGCCCGGCGCGCACGCGGGCCTTGCGGTGCAGCATCTGCCAGGCCGTGATGCCGTTGATCACCACGGTCTCCGCCTGCGCAGCGCCGATCCCGTCGGGGACCGGCACCACGTCGGCGGCGTCCACGACCACGTGGGTGGCCCAGCCGCCGACCTTGAGCAGCGCGGCAACTCGCGTGCCCGCGAGGCCGGGAGCGACGCCGTCGCCCGTCGCCATGACGATGCCTACCAGGTCGTAGCCCGGGACGAACGGGAAGGGCGGCTGGTCGTAGTACCGGCCGCGGCGCATCTGCTGCTCGGCGAAGGAGACACCGGTCGCCTCCATGCGGACGACGACCTGGCCCGGGCCGGCAGTCGGGACGGCTCCCTGGCGCACCTGGAGCCCCTCCGGCTCGACCTTGCCCGGCAGCACGACCTTGGTCATTTCCCCAGCGTTCATCAGAGCCTCCATCGACTTCCCGCCCAGTTAGCGGCTAGCGCGTTCGTTAGAAGTTATAACTCCATGGAAGAGTGATGGTCAAGAGCTTTCGTAATAGGGTCTAACCAGAGCGCACGCCGAGCAGCTCACCCGGCTCCCAGGCAGCCGGTGCTCCAGGAGGGAAGGGACGATCACATGACAGTCGCCGGCAAGGAGACTCCCCGCGAGCGCTACCGCGCCCAGGTCAGGGCCGAGATCAAGGAGCGCGCCCGGGAACAGATCGCCGCCGCCGGGGCACCGGGGCTGTCCCTGAACGCCATCGCCAAGCAGATGGGCATGAGCGGCCCCGCGCTCTACCGGTACTTCGCCAGCCGGGACGAGCTGATCACCGAACTGATCCGGGACGCCTACCGCAGCCTCTCGGACACCGTCCGCACCGCCGCCGCGTCAGGCGCCGATCTGGCCGGCCTCGGGCACGCACTGCGCACCTGGGCACTGGACGACCCCCAGCGCTACTTCCTCATCTACGGCACACCGGTCCCCGGCTACCACGCACCCGACGACGTCACCGAGATCGCCTCCGAGATCATGCAAACCCTCCTGGACGCCGCCCAGCCGGCCGGCAACACCGGGGCCACTGCGGACGACGGCGCCCCCGACGCCCGCCTGGAGGCCCACCTCGCCCAGCACCGGCAATGGGCGGCCGGCCACCCCGCGCCCCCGGCCGTACTGCGCCGCGCACTGCGCTTCTGGACCCGCCTGCACGGCATCCTGTCCCTGGAACTGGCAGGCCACTTCACCGGCATGGGCCTGGAGCCGGCCGAGCTGTATGACAGCGAACTGCGCCACCTGAGTCAGTAGGCCCCCCGGTGGCCGGGGCAGCGCCGAGATGCTGAACGGCGAGCCGGGCCGCAGCCGGGCCGGCGATTTCCGGGAGTCGCAACGCCCTGAGCGATGGCAGGCCGGCGGTCCTCGTCCGGAACCGGCCGGACGAGAGACAGGGCGCGCCGGAGGGTATCGCGTTCAGGGTGGCGTGACCTCCCCTGCGGTGCTGCCTTGCCCCGTGCGCCTGTTGCCGCCAGGAAGCGGTGGCCGGTCAGCTGGTCTTGAGGGAATCGGGCGCCGGCGCCGGGCGGGCAGCCGTGAGGTGCTCGACGAGGACGAACGTCACGCTGATCAACAGCGACCAGGCGCCGAACTTGGCCAGGGGCACCGGCCGCCGGCCGCCGAGCTGCTGCGGGTAGCTCCAGGCACCCGGGTAGGTGGCCGTGTTCTCCGCGACCCACAGGAAGAAGCCGATCAGGACGAAGGAGACGGCCAGCGGCATCCGGTGGCGATACGGGCCGACGCTGAACCCCACCCAGGTTCCGGCGCAGCCCTCGCGGTCCCGCGGAGCCTCACCCAGGCGGCTCAGGGCGCTGACGGCCCGGAACGTCGCCCACGGGCAGTCGGTCCCGTCACCCGCCTGGAAGGTGAACCCGCCGGCCGGGCTCTGCTGGTCCTTGAGCCAGTTCAGCAGCTCCTCACGGTCCCACGGCAGCGGACCGCGTCCGCCCGTGGCCGAGCTCCAGGCGGTGACGGCGCAGTAGCAGGCTCGCGCGCCGGAGGTGCCGTCCTTGGCGTGGGCGGGGCTGCAGGCCAGTCGACGGCGACGCGCACCGAGCCGGTGCTGCCGTTCTTCATGCCCACGGCCATGGGCAGGCCACTGGCCAGTTGCCGGTGGACCTGGCTCTCCACGGTCCGTGCGCCGATGGCGCCCCACGAGACCAGGTCGGCCAGGTAGGCCGGCGCCGCCGGGCTCAGCCACTCCGTGGAGATGGGCAGCCCCGTCTCGGCGATCTCCAGCATGAGCGCCCGTGCGGTGCGCAGTCCCCCGTTCAGGTCGAGGCCGCGTGCGCGCGGTGTCGCCCGCCTACGCCGTTCGGCGGTAACCGCTGCGTCACGGAGCCGGTTCGTTCCCTGGCCGGCAGGTGGAGACTCTGCATCGTTCCTCAATTCATCCTGTTTCAGCGCATACATGGACGTCGGTAACGAATGATTCGGGCGGGACCTCGGCTCCCCCGGGTGTGCTCCGCAGGAAGGCCGACCGCATCGGTGACGGTGGCCCCGCCGTGTGCGCGATCGTCCGGGGAGCACACGCATCACCGTGCCCGATGCGAGAGAGCGCTCGCCACCTGTGCCGTATGCAGCAAGTTGTTGTGCGCCTTGCTGCACGCCGGAGAACCGCGCGCCGGGCGGCGTCGGCAACGGGAGACCACCGCCTACCTGACACAGCAGGTGCCCGGTACCCGCCTGATCGGCAGGGCACCGGGCACCTGTGTCACTCGGCCGCGGTCTTCACTCAACCGCGGTCTTCACTCGACCACGGATTTCAGCCAACCGCGGCCTTCCGCTCGGCCGCGCCTTCGCCCGGCCGTTCTTTCACTTGCTCTTTCGCGGCGCCGGCTGGGGCTTGCAGGTCCACTCCTCATCGATCAGTTCGATCACGGACTGGTCGTATCGGGAGGGGTTCCAACCGTCGTCGAGGAACAGTGCGGTCACCACGTCCACGGGGCTGTCCAGGACGTCGGGCGAGCAGGTGTCCGCCGGCGCGCCGCGGCGCGTCAGGAGATTCTGCGCGGCCCTCATGTCCCGTACGCCGATGCGGTACGTGGCCTCGACGGTGACCACCTGGGGCTTCTTTCCCTTCGCGGCGCTGTCCGGGGCGGGTTCTTCCTTCTCCGCCCGGACCGCGAACGGGTTGCCCCAGCGGGTTTCCGCGAAGCAGGCGTCCGCGTATCTCTGCACCGCGTGCGTCAGCCCGTTGACCGCGGACATCACGGCCACCGAGTCGTCCGGGCCGCTGTGCAGTTGGAGTGCGTGCGACCGCACCGCATCCGCCACGGCGTCGGCGAGGGAGAGCAGGTCGTCCGCCGTCTCTTCAGCCATTGCTCGGGTCTACCATCCGTAGTGCTCCGTGTGGGAGATCTCGCCCCACTTGTTGTAGTAGTCGACGTGCACGTGGTTGCCCTTCCGGCACGGCCCCCGGAACCGGCAGCGGCCACCTCGTTTGGCGTCCTCGCGGGCCCTCGACTCGGCCTCCTTGCGCGACTTGTAGCGCTTTCCGCCGTTCGACTTGTTCTTCTTCGCCTTGAAGAAGTGCCAGTGCCAGTGCCAGTGCCAGCTCACGTGCCAGCTGACGTGGACCGGGTGCTTGTAGAGCCAGTATGCCCCGCCCACCGCGGCCGCACCGAGCAGGTAGACGCCGTAGCCCTCGGCCACGCAGCCGTCCCAGAAGCAGCGTCCGTCGAGGTCGGTGCCGTTGACCGGGTCCTGCGCGACGTAGTCGTAGGCGTTCGCCGAACCGCCAGGAACGGGGTCGACCGAGAGGAAGCGGCCCGTTGCGGAGTTGTAGAGGCGGACTCCCATGAGGGTGAGGCCGGTCGGGGTCTCACTGGAGCGCTGCTCCGCGCCGAGCCATCCGTAGCGGGTGGCGGGCTGGCCGGCGCGCGGGTTGCCGTACTCGTCGTAGTCGAGGACGGTCGGCGCGACGGAGGTGTCGGCGGGCAGCATCAGGGCCGTGTCACCGTGCAGGTCGGCCAGTTGCAGGACCGTGCCGCCGCTGTCGGTGGTGGTGGCGGCCAGGTTGCCGTCGAGTCCGTCGACGTTGCGGGTCACGGCTCCCGTGGAGGTGTCCTCCACCACCCAGCGCGGATCGTCCGAGTCGGAGTCGTAGTGGTTGAGCTTGGAGGCGGTCTGCGTCCAGGTGCCCGCGTTGTCGGTCTCCGTCGTCCAGCTGCGCACGCGCAGCGCGGAGTCCAGGGCCCAGGTCTGGCGCTGGGTGCCGGCCGTCTGCTGGCGGACGAGGTCGTTGGTGTAGTAGCCGATCGTCGAGCCGGGCAGGGCGGTGGTGCGGCCGAACGCGTCGTAGGTGTAACCGCTGTTCACCAGCCGGTCGGCGCTGTCGTAGGTGTTCGTCGTGGTGGTGGCTCCGCTGGTGGTGCAGTCCGTACCGACGGCGGCGGCGGAGGTGGCCAGCGTCTTGCGGTTGGTGTTCTTGTCGAAGGTGTAGGCGCGGGTGGTGCAGACCGCGTCGGGCGTGGTGTCCTGCACCTGGGTCAGGCGTCCGGCCTTGTCGTAGGCGTAGGACTGCGAGGACGTGACGCCGGGCGTGCCGGTGTGGGTGGCCCGCTGTCCGTGGACGGTGGTGGTGACGCTGTCGGACAGCAGGACGGTGCCGTCGCTGTCACGGGTGTAGGTGCGGCTGGTGGCGGTTCCGTCCGGGTCCTGCTCCTCGGCCATGGTGTAACCGCCCGGCAGTCCTTCGGTGGCCAGGTCTCCGTCGGCGTCGTAGCGGGCCGTGAAGGTGCCGGCGACCGAGTCGGTCATCGACGTGGTCAGGCCGCGCGGGTCGGCGGTGGTGTCGTAGGTGTAGGTGGTGGTCGACGGCACGCTGTCGGTGACCTTGACGGGCCGGTCCAGCGCGTCGTACTGCGTGCTCGTGAGCCCGCCGTCCGCGTCCGTGTAGGACATCAGGCGGCCGAGCTGGTCGTACGCCTTGGTGATGGTGCCGCCGGCGGTGGACGTCTGCTTGACGGCCTGGCCGGTCGCGCTGTCGTAGCTGGTGGTCACCGCCGGGACCGCGGTGCCGAGGCCCCCGGTGATGGTGACGGTGGTCGGCCGGCCCGCGTTGTCGTAGGCCGTGGTGGTGGTGCGGGTGGTGCTGCCCGACGTTTCCGTGACGGTGGTGGGGTTGCCCCACCGGTCGTACTGGGTGGTCTTGGTGGGCAGCGTGGCCGGGTTGGAGCCGCCGCCGGTGATGGCCGCGGCCGGACCGGTCTGGCAGACCGCGTCCGCCCACTCCGGTCGCCCGCCACAGGTGCCGGTCCCGTCACCGGTGTAGTAGCTGGTGACCGTGGTGCCGGCGTCCGTCCCGCTGGAGGCGGGCTGGCTGGTCGAGACGATGCGGCCCTGGTCGTCGTAGCCGGTGCTGGTGGTCAGTGCCAGGCCGCCCGGGTCCTTCGTGACGGAGGTGGGCAGGCCCTTGGCCCAGTCGTACGTCGTCGACGTCACGCGCGCATCGGCCTGCAGGTCGGGCCACGAGCGCGGCTGCGCGCCGACGGTCTGCCGGGTGACCTGGTTCTTCACGGTGGCCGTGCCGTCGGTCGGCCGGCCGGTGTCGTACTCCTTGACGGTGTGCTGCCGGGCCGTGATCTGACTGCCGGCCGGGGCGAGGGTGGTGGTGCCGCTGGTGAGGTCCGCCGCCAGGGTGATCCGGTGCAGCGGTCCGTAGCTGTCGGTCTCCCGCTGGCCGTCGGCGCTGTACACCGAGGTGGTGGACAGCAACTGGGCGCGCTCGGCGGAGGCCAGGGCGTTGATGCCGAGGGCGGTCAGCTGGTCCTGCTGGGCCTGGGTGGCGCCCAGGGCGAGTTCGCGGTTGGCCGCGCTCAGCGAGCGGACGGTGTTGCCGAACTGGTCGTACTCGGCCACCGAGATGTGGTGCCCGGGTGTGACGGTGTCGACCTCGCGTCCGGAGGCGTCCAGGTAGTGGATGCCGGCCCGGGTGTAGTCGCCGGCGGTCAGGGCGGTCCCGTCCTGGGAGGCGGGTACCTGGTCGGCGGGGAAGACGGCGGTGGCGTCGGTGGGCAGGTCACTCTGCCCCCAGCCGGCCACCGCGCTCGCGCCGAGGTTCTCCGGGGCCGCGGCGCCGGTCAGCGGAACACCGTAGACGACGGTGGTGGTGGCGGTGCCGTTGGTCTGGCTCGCGCTGCCCGGGGCGAGCGTGGGACGGGACGCCGTGAGCAGCATGCCGGCACCGGCCGCCGGGTTGGAGCCCGCCTGGCCGTAGGTGAAGGTCCACGGCAGCTGTCCGGGCGGGGTGAGCGTGGTGACGCGTCCGGCGCTGTCGTAGGCGTAGGTGGTCTTCAGCGCGGGGCTGATGCGCGGGTCCCACTGTTCGCGCAGCCGGCCGGCGTCGTCGTAGGCGTACTGGGCCACGGCGACGGCGGTGGCGGCGGAGGCACCGGGAGCGGTCGACCACAGCTTGATCTGGGACACCTGGCCCGCCACGTCCCCGAAGGAGGTCGCGGTGGCGGTGGTGGTCGTCGGGTAGACGAACTCCAGCACCCGGCAGCCCTTGACCGACGGGTCGCTGTCACACGTGGCCAGCGTGGTGGCCGTGGTGGAGGCGATGATCCGCTTGGGGCGCGCCAGGGTCTTGCCGCCGACCGTGACGGCTTCGGAAACCACCTTGGTGGTGGAGTTGGCCAGGCCGTCGGCCAGCGAGCTGCTCACCGTCCACGTGGTCGCCGAGGAGTTCACCTTGGAGAAGGTGGTCACCGTGCCGTCGGTGTCGGACAGGGTGAAGTCGCCCGAGGTGAAGGACCCCTTCAGGGTGAGGTCTTCCGAGCCGGGTTCGGGCACCCAGCCGGTCTTCGCCGCGTTGGCGGTGAAGGTGATCGTGTCGCCGTCCGCGGTGGCCACGTTCAGCGAGGTGGCGGAAGTCTTCACGATCTGCGTGTAGTCGGATTCGACCGCCTCGGCGACCGTGCCGGGCAGCCACTCCTTGCCGAAGATGGCCGCCTGGCCCTCCTGGGCGGCACCGGCCTGGGGGGTGCGGGAGGATGCGGTGCGGGTCACCGTCATGCCGAAGAAGGAGGCGTCGGTGCCGGAGAGCGTGTAGTCACCGGTGAGCAGGTTCACCGAACCGGGCCCGACGCTCTCGGTGGCCGCGCCGTCGGCGGCGCGGTCGACGACCACGCTGATCGGGTCGGAGGAGGTGGCCGCGTTGTTCGGGCCGGTGAAGTCCGCGCGTACCTGCACGGTGCCGTCCGGAGTCACCGTGGAGGTGGCGTTCCACGTCAGTTTCGGGCTCTTGCCCGCGGTCAGGGCCAGCGGCCAAGCGGTGAGCGGCTGCCCGGCGTCGGTGACGTCGCCGGCCGGGATCGGGGTCCAGGAGTCGGCGTCACCTCGCCGCCAGGAGAAGGTGACCTTGTCGTATTTCGCTGCGTCGGCTTCCGCGGCCAGCGGGACGCGGGCGGCTGTGCGGGTGCCGTCGTCGGGGGAGGTGACGCCACCCGGGCCGACGTGGAAGCTGTAGGAGAGGGCCTCGGACTTGTTGTCCGCCTTGTCGGTCGCGCGCACCTGCAGGGTGTTGGTCCCGGCCCTGGCCGGGGTGACGGAGAACGTCACCGGGGTGGTGCCGGAGGTCGCGACCTTGGTCCAGGTGGTGCCGTCCAGCGACCACTCGATGCCGTTCTGGTCACCGGCCGGCGGGGTGACGGTGAACTGGCCGGGCTGGCCGGCACCCTTCACCCACTGGTCGCTCGGGTAGTCGGTGGAGGTCACCGAGGTCGGCGCGGAGGGGGCGGAGGTGTCGACGGTGAAGGTGGTCCAGTCGGACCAGCCCAGGTTGTAACTGGTGCCGTCGTACGGCGTGGTGCGGAACTTGTACGTCTTGCCGTTGGCCAGCAGACCGGAGGGAACCGTCACCGACGCCGCCTGTCCGGCCGGGACGAACGCCGAGGACAGGTTGGAGCCGACCTGAGTGCCGGTCGCATTGTCGGCGATCTGGAAGAAGCCCTGCACCTTGTCGTTGTTCGGGTCCGCGAAGGTGTCCCGCAACGTCGGCGTGAGGGTGTTGACGTACCAGGTGCCGCTGGAGTCCTTGAAGAACGGCGAGCCGGCCTGCCGGTCGGTGCCCGTGCGCGGCCGGTAGTTGTAAGTGACGACCAGCTTGGGCGGATTGGACGCCGCGTTCGCGGAGTTCACCCGCTTCCACGGCAGGCTCGTCGACTCGTCCGACGCCCGCAGACCCATGTTCGAGGTGGCGTTCTTCGCCGACGCCCACGTCTGCGCCAGGCTCGTCGCGTCCGCGGTGATCCAGCCGTCCGGCTGCGCCGAGCAGCCCGGGTTGCCGGTGGTCGCCGTCGACGTGGCGAACTTCTGGTTCCACGTCGGCTGCGACGTCCAGCGCGAGGACGTGGTGGGCTTGGAGGTGTCCCACACCTCCCACGGATACGCCTTGCAGTCGGTGTTGCCCGAGTGGAAGTTCCACAGCGACAAGGTCGCCTTGGACACCAGGGCGTCGGAGAAGGGGGCGGTGTTCCACGTGATGAACGAGCGGGCCGTGCGCGGCGTGCCGTCGGCGTTCTTGGTGCCCGGGTTGCCCAGGTCGAGTTCGGTGTCCGCGGACCAGTCGACGGTCTCGCCCTGCTGCACGTACGTGTCGAAGACGTTGCTCAGCGCCGTGGTGGAGGGGTCCACCGTGACCGGGAACTTCGTTGCCGCGTCGGCGAGGAAGCCTGCATCCGGGGTGAAGACGAGGTCGACGTCGGAGCCGTGCTGGACGACCTTCAGGCCGACCTTCGCCCGGTGGGTGTGCTCACCGGAGACCTTGTCGACGCTCGCGTCCCACATCACCGGGGCGGGCATCACCGCACGCTGCTTGCCGGTCCTGGCGTCGGTGAACACCACACTGCCGTCGGCCTGCTGCCTGGCCTTCAGGCCCTTGGCCTTGAGCGGCATGGTGTACGAGTAACCGCCGGCGGCGGGGCGCTGCTTGATGGTGACGTACTGCTCGAAGCCGGTACGCGTGGCTTCCACCACGACGTCCGCGCCGGGCACGGCGTCCCGGTAGGTCGCCTTCGGACCGTCCAGGACGGGCGCGGGCAGGCCACCCTTCCACTGCAGCTCCACCTGCTCCTGCCCCTGGCCCAGGGTGACCAGGGTGCGCGCCGCGGCCGTGCCGGCCGCCTTGAGCGAGGCGGGCCGGTTACCGCCCCGGCCGCCGAGGACCAGGCCCCTGGGGTGGGCCGCGGGGGCGATGGTTCCGTCGGCGCGGGCCGCCAGGTCCAGGTCCACGTCGACCCACTTGCCGCCGCGCCGGAACCGCACCGGACCGGCCGCGACCTCCGTGGTCAGCGACCCGTTCGGATTGACCCACGTCGTGGACGTCTCCGTACGCTCCGACAGGGCCTCGACCCGCTTGCCCGACAACCGGGCCGCCACCCGCGCCGACGGCAGGTCGGCCGCCTGGGTCGCCCAGTGCTTCGCTCCGGTCGTCACGGCCGAGGCCTCGAAGTGGGCGGATGCGGCGAAGGCCGTCTCGCTGCCCTCGAGGACCGCTATGGACAGCGCAAAGGCCAGTGAACCGGCCAGTGGCGCCGCCACTTTCCCGAAAAGCCCCCGCCGTCCTGTGGGCGACGACGGGGGAAGGTGCTGACGCACGCTCAACCTCCTGTGAAGATCCTTTGATGGACCGGGGGTGAGCATAAGTTGTGAACACGACAAGGTCGGGGCGCCAGAATGGTAAGGCTGTGGCCAATTGGTGCGTTCTCCCACACGGCTGTGCCACACCTTGGTCAGAAGTTTGCTCCGCCGTTGGAGAGTTCTCACCCGCGCCGACGACGGTGGACTGACCAGCGCGTCGATCCGCTCGACCGTCCCTGCGCAGAGGCGCGGGAGCCGACACGGCGTGCGCGCCTGCGACCGCTCTGCGTGTTTTCCGGCAGTGTGGTCCAGGGTGCACCGCGTTCACCTTGATAGGGGTGAGTTCGACGTGTTACCCGTCTTTATCCTGACGGCCATTCGGCTTTTCGACACGACAGAAGAACCAGCAAGCACACCGCAAATGGGCGACGGCGACGGCCCTCGCATATCCGGGTCGGCACAGCTTGTTCGGGCATCACGACGGACGAGGCGCTCCGACGACACGGCGCCAGGCCAACAGGCCAGGTGCGGTCGGCTGCGGGAGGTGAGAGCGCAGCGGCAACCACCTTCCCTTTTCGGAGGGCCGCCGGCATCGCCTCGAACGGACCGCCGAGTCCGTATCGGCGCCGGCTGGTGATCCGGCTTCGGTGTCAGGGCGTCAGGTCGAGGACGCGGACCGGTTCACCTACCCACCGGTCGGGGGCCGTGCGGCGAGCCGGTCGCGGGCTTCCTCGGGAATGCGGACATTGGCGTCAGGCATCAGCGGGCTCCTCCACACGGACCGGGTACGGGTACGTACCCGTACTATCGCCGTGCGTCGAATGTAGTCAGGAACCCGCGGCGTGCACTGGTGCACAGACATCCTGGGCGGCCGGCTGCCGGGTCTGACCGTCGTCGCCTTCACCATCTGGGCCTTCGAGGTGTGGCCTGACCAAGCCGGTCAGGGCCGCACCCCGATGAGTGACTGGAACCAGGGCTCGCCGACGGCAGCTCTGAGCCGTGAGTCGTGTGGGCTCTTCCGAGGGACCGGCGACGATCAGGTGGGAGCCTGTGTGCTCGGACGCACGGAGGCGGTGTGCGCTGTCGACCGGCCCGGGGCGAGTTGCGCCAGCTCCACGTTGAACTGAGCGCCGAACAAGAGGGCCAGGTTGGACAGCCACAGCCAGATGAGGAAGACCACCACGCCGGCCAACGAGCCGTACAGACGGTAGTAGGTGCCTATGTGGGAGGCGTAGACGGTGAAGCCCAGGGAGACGGTCAGCAGGAGGACGATCGCCAGACCGCCCCCCGGTGCCATTCTCCGTATGGGTCGCGATGAGGCGGGACCCGAGCGGTAGAGCACCAGGACGAGGGCGACCGCCATCGCGGCCAGAACCGGCCAGCGCAGCGCGTCCCAGGCGGTTTGGGGCACGCTGCCCAGGTCGAGTGCCCGGCCCAGGCGTCTGGCCAGGCTGCCGCTCACCAGCAGGGTGAGCGTCGTGACGACCAGCAGACCGATCAGCACGATCGCGGTGATGATGATGCGCGGGGCGGTGCGCCACACCGGCCGGTGCGCGCTGGAGCGGTGCATCGCGTGCAGGGCCCTGCGGAAGACGCTCAAGTAGCTGCAGCCCGACCACAGCGCCCCTGCGATGCCGAAGGAGAGCAGCATCCATGCGGCGGACGATTGCGCTGCCATCTGCTGTAGAGCGCTGTGCAAGAGCCCACGAGAGGCGGCCGGGACGACCCCCGTCACCCGGTCGATCACCTCCGGGGCCGTCGTGGGCATGGTCAGCCCCAGCACCGAAAGGATCACCAACAGCACGGGGAACAGAGCAAGGACGGCGTAATAGGTCAGAGCGGCGGCCCAGTCCGTGACGTCATCGTTCCAGATGGCCACCGGCGTGCGGCGAAGCGCCGCCCACCACCCGCGCCTGCGGTTCTCAGCCTCATCCATGACCACGTACACCCCCGGTGAACTTGACGAGCACCCCTGAGCCGCTGCACCGGCACGGCACCGCGCGGATCGGCCGCCGAACCGGCACGGTGCACGAAGAACGGGCCGCAGCCCCATGAGCCATGACCCGTCTTCGTTCAGGATGCGCCTCAGCGCCCGAAAATGTCCTTCGCCGCGTCCTTGGCCTTTTCTCCGGCCTGCTTGATGTCCCCCTTGGCCTGGTCGGCCTTGCCTTCCGCCTCCAGGCGCTCGTTGCCGACCGCCTGACCGACCGCCTCCTTGGCCTTGCCCTTGATCTTGCCGACGGCATTGTCTGCCTTGTCCCCGGAGCTCATCGAAACCGTCCTCCAAGCCACGCGCCCATCGCGTTCCCCGCACCACTACCCCCGCCGCCTCAAGTGATGTCCGATCGGCGCCCGGACCACCCACGCGGCCTCGCCGGTGAAACTCCGGAGATAGCCTCACCCCTGGGACACGGTCGGGTTCGCGGACACCGCGACCTCTTCGGGGTCGGAGAGGACGTCGAGGAGGACAGGGCCGCCGGTCGTGAAGGCCCGGCGGACCGCGACCTGGAGACGCAGAACCTACCGGCGGGTACCCCTTCGAGGACCTCCCCGCTCAAAGGCCGACGTCCGCGACCGCTAGGGTGACGGGCGCCCGGCGGCCGTCCGTCCCGGGTGGCCGGCCTGTCCGCGGAGAAGCTTTCGCCCGAGCGGCGCTTCTTGGCGGCTTCGGCCCAACGCCCGACGACGAAGTCGCCTTGTTCCTGTCGAGCGTTCCGACGTGGCGAGAGAAAGGTAAGTGCGTTTCATGGACAGCGCTTCCCGGCGCACTGGTGGCAGGCATGTCGCACCGATGCCACATCACGGTGAAGTCCGTTCCGGGCACGGCAGTGCCACTCCGGCAGCGGAACAGGCCTGGGAGCGGCAGTGAGGGGCAGAGAGGGGTACATGCACCACACCTGGAACGCGGACACACCGCCCGGACCTGAGGATGGATGGAGCGGGGCCGTCGCAACCCACCCGACTCCCGCGCCGCTCCCCGGTCACATCGCGCCCGGCCACCACCCTGTCAGCGCTGACGACGTCGCCCTGGTGCGGGCCAGCCTCGCGGTGGTCGCACCCCACGTAGACGAGTTGGCCGCGCACTTCTACGCCATTCTCTTCACACGCTACCCACAGGTCAGGAGCTTGTTCCCCGCCGAACTCGATGTCCAGCGGGAACGTCTCGTACGCGCTCTTCTGCGCATCGTGGAGCTGGTCGACGACCCCGGAAACCTCATCGCGTTCTGCTCTCGTCTGGGGCGCGGCCACCGCAAGTTCGGCACACACAGCGCTCATTACCCGGCTGTCGGCGAATGCCTGCTGCAAGCCCTCTCCCACTACGCGGGGCCGGCCTGGAGCCCGGAGTTGGCGGCGGCATGGCAGCGCGCCTACACCGCTGCCGCGGACGTGATGATCCGCGCCGCCGAGGACGATGCGCAGCACCGGCCGGCCGTCTGGGACGCGCACATCGTCGAGCGCGTGCACCGCGGTCACGGGATAGCTGAGATCACGGTCCAGCCGCAGCTGCCGTATCCCTTTGTGGCGGGCCAGTACGTGAGCATCGAAACGCCCTGGGCTCCCAGGCTGTGGCGGCACTACTCCCCCGCGCACGCACCACGGCCGGACTCCCGGCTGACCTTCCACGTCCGTGCCGTTCCCGGCGGCAAGGTCAGCAACGCACTGGTCCACGACGCCCGTCCGGGAGACCCCATCAGGCTGGGCCCGCCGGAAGGTGACATGGTCCTGCATCCGACCGGTGGCCGCGACCTTCTCTTCGTCGCCGGCGGCACCGGCCTCGCCCCGATCCGCGCCCTGATCGAGCAGGCCGCCCGGGAGGGCGTCGGCAACGCCCAGGAAGTCAGTCTGTTCATCGGCGCCAGAACGGCGGACGAGCTGTACGGACTCGACGACATGCTGCGCATGTCCCAGCGCCACCACTGGCTCCGCGTCCGAGCCGCCGTCTCCCACCAGCGCATCGCGGGACTGGAGGGCACCCTTCCCGAGGTGCTGGCGGAGTTCGGTCCCTGGTACCGACACGAGGCGTACCTGTGCGGCCCACCCCAGATGCTCGGTGACGCCGTAAAGGCGCTGCGACGGCACGGCGTTCCGCCTCGTCACATCCATTACGACCCCTGGGACACGCCCGTCCTGACCGCCCCGCTCGGGCCGCCCCCGCGCGAAGAGGAGACCGACCAGCTGTGAACGGCCCCGAGACGACCGGCTCCTTCGGCGAACGACTGCTGCAGCAGCAACTCGGCACCACCGACCGGGCGGCCGGCTTCTACGACCGCCAGGTCCACCCCTACCTGACGGCCGCGATGCGGGAGTTCATAGCCCGGCAGAGCATGCTGTTCCTGGCGACCGCGGACTCCCGGGGAGCCTGCGACACCAGCTTCCGCTCCGGGCCGCCGGGATTCTGCGTATCCCTCGACGACCGCACGCTGGCCTATCCCGAGTACCGCGGCAACGGCGTCCTCGCCAGCGCCGGGAACATGACCGAGAACCCCCATCTCGGCATGCTGTTCATGGACTTCACCCATGACCACATAGGGCTGCATGTCAACGGCACCGTCCGGCTCTACACCGACCCCGAACTGCGCACCTGGTATCCCGATCTGCCGATCGACGCAGCGCCCGCTCGCCAACCCCACCTGTGGGTCCATCTCACGGTCGAGGAAGCCTACGTCCACTGCTCCAAGTACATCCCCCACCTGGAACCGGCACCACGCCCCCGCCCCACCACGGACCGGAACCGCCCCAAGGACAGTGCCTACTTCACTGAGCCCGGCCCTTCCCACGAGCCTGCGGTCATCAGCGACACCGAGACCGGCCCCAGCTCATGGCGGCGCCGTCTGAGGCTTCGACACTGACGCGGTCCGCGGCAGGGCGCCCAGGTGCCGGACCGGCCGCCCACGAGGAGGGCAGCACCCCTCAGGTCCACGCAGTTGACGGGATCGCCGGCGCAAGACTCGTACGGGTTGGCGTTTGCCGCCTTCGCAGGTGCGCCGGCCGGAACCGGGGCGATCGGCGCGGGGCGGCCAGGATTGGCCGCTCCGCCGATGACGGCGGCTTGTACCGTCGCGCTTCACCGGAGAAAGCCGGGCAGTCTCCCTCGTCCGACACCGCTGGTGCGGCTCCTTCACTCCGCGGGGTGGAGTTCCGCGTACAGCATGTCGATCAGCTCGCTCGCTTCAAAGGCGTGGCGGTCGCGTGGAATCTCGTAGTAGCCGCCGGGGGTGGCGATCACGTCGCGAGCCGACTCGTCGTATGGGCGGGGCACTTCATCGCCCTCGTGCGGCTCTTCCGAATCGGGGAGCTGCCACCACCACACCTTGTCCCGGATCTCGTTCTTCGACAGGGGTCCGGTCAGGATGATGTCCCGCCCCTGCACCTTCCCTGTGATCCTGATGGAGCTGGCGTCTGTAGCCATGCGCAGGTCTCCTTCCCCGTACGCAGGGTGCGGTGCGCCCCTGCCCAGCTCTCCTTCCACGATCCGCACCCGTCAATCGCGGGGCCCCGGATGCACGCCGGTGCCCTGCGACTGCGCCCGGCTTGCGGAACCCGGTCTGCGTGGCCGACGTGCTCGAACCGCCCCTCAGCGGTAGCGTGCCCGGCCCGCCGCCGCGGCCACCGTCAGGGGCACGGTCAGGAGCGCCGCCAGCCAGAACAGAAGCCGGTAGTCGTGCGCCCGGGCGGTGGAGGCCGCCAGCCAGGTGGCCATGGCGCTGCCCACGTAGAGGGCAACTCCGAACATGGCCACGCCTGTTGCGCGGGCCGCCGGGCACAGGGCCGTCGCCCACGACTGGATCGTGGAGTGCATGAAGGACCAGCCACCCCCGAGGAACAGGGCGACCACGACGAGCGCCCCGGTCGACTGGCTGTAGCCGGCGAGCAGGTACGCCAGAGCCATCTGCACCCCGCCGGCCGCGATCAGGCCCACCGGGGACCACCGTCCGACGAGTCGTTTCACCACCTGCGCCGCGGCCATGGAACCGATCCCGTACAGGGCCACGACCGCGCCGGCCAAGGTGGCGGGAACTCCGTGCGCTTCCAGGGCCGGTGCCAGGTAGGTCAGGAAGCCGAGGAGCACCGCCCCCTCCAGCATCGCGACCGCCATGACGTACCACTGCCACCGGGAGGACAGGACCACGCGGAAGGGCGCGAGCAGTGATCCGCGGCGGGCCCGCTCGGGCTCGGGCAGACGGCGCAGCGCCACCGCCAGGTACGCGGAGAGGACCCCGGGCAGCGCGAACACCAGCCGCCACGTGAGGTAGTGCGCCAGTGCTCCGGCGACACCCGTGGCCACGGCGGTGCCCAGCGCGAACGCCGTCATCAGCTCACTGAGGGGACGCTGCCGTGTCGCGGCGGGCACCGTGTCGCCCACATACGTGAGCGAGGCGGCGATGGATGCGGCGAAGAACGCGCCGGCCAGGGCGCGGGCCCCGATCAGCACGTGAGCGCCTGGAGCGAGAGCCGAGGCGAAGGCGGCCAGTGCCGCGCCGGTCAGCGACACCCGCATCGCCCCCACCCGGCCCCAGCGGTCGCCGGCCATCCCCCACACCGGCTGCATCAGCCCGTAGGCGAGGTAATAGCCGCTCGCGGCCAGCACCACGGTGGGCAGCGGTGCCCCGAGCCGCGGGCCGATGAGAAGCAGCATGGGCGCGATGCAGAAGCGGTCGAAGTTGCTGACGAATCCCGCGGTGCGCAACAGCCGCAGGGAGGACGCGGGCAAGGTTGCCACCGGTGTCGACGCGGTGGTGGTCACGGGCGGACGCTCCCTTCCGAGAGGGTTCGACGAGAACGGGTGACAGAGGACCGCTGCTGGGCGGAGGCGGTCCGTCACCAGTTCAGCACCGGGCCCCGCGGGGCGGAGGGCGTCGGCTATTACCATCACTCACCGTCTGCCGGTTCGGCATCGCGCCTGGTTGCGGCAGCATCACTGGAGGGCGCCCGCGTTCGGGCGGACGCCCGCTGTCCGGAGGAGAGGCACGATGACGCGCGGCAGGCCGTCACCCCTGGACACCTGGGCGCCGGCCCGTGCGGAGCGCGGTTCCTCGCCGGCCGGGGCCGGCCGCCGGCGTGGTGGACGGTGAGCGCCGTATCCCCGCCCTCGGGCGGGTCCCCCCGCCGTGAACTGGGGGCCTTCCTGCGGTCCCGCCGTGAACGGCTGACGCCGGGAGACGTGGGCCTGCCGGAGACCCGCGGCCGCCGGACCCCGGGGCTGCGGCGGACCGAGGTCGCGGAACTCGCCGGCATCAGCGTCTCCTGGTACACGTGGCTGGAACAGGGCCGGGTGCGGACCTCGGAGCAGGTGCTGCGCGCGGTGTCGCGGGTGCTGCGACTGGACGCCGCAGAAACCGCGCACGTCCTGTCGTTCGTGGAGGAGAGCGGGCCACCCGCCGACGCTCCCACCTGGGTGTCACGCAACCTGCTCAGTCTGGTGCAGGCCATGACACCGCACCCGGCCGTGGTCCTCGACCCGCATTGGGACCTGCTGGCATGGAACGCCGGGTACGCCGCGCTGCTGACCGATCCGGCGCGGCTGCACCCCAAGCAGCGCAACCTCCTCTGGCTGGTGTTCCGCTGGCCGCCGGCGCGCACCCTGCTCGCCGACTGGGAACACGAGGCTCGCGCCCTGCTCGGCCAGTTCCGGTCACGAGCCGCTCGCCGGCCGAACGATCCACGGTTCGCCGAACTGATCGCCGAACTGCTGGCGGACGGTGACGCGGCCCGCTGGTACGAGCGCCGGGAGACATCCGGGTTCCAGCCCTCGGTCCGTCGTTTCCACCATCGGGCCGTGGGCGAACTGCGCCTGCGGTACGTGAAGCTGGCCGCCGTGGACGAGCCCGGTCACCACTTCCTGGCCTACCTGCCCGACGACCGGGACTCCGAGGACGCCCTGCGCCGCCTGCAGGCAAACGGGTGAGTCCAAAAGGCCCCCCTCGCTTCGGGACACGGACCCGCGGGGCCCGGCTCGGAGGGGCGCCGCTCGGCGGGGCCCGGCTCGGCGTGCCGGCGGCGCGTTGCTCCCCGGCGCCCGGCTTCGCCGGAGTCGGCTGGGCTTGCGCTGCGACGGCTCGGCTCGGGAGCCTCGCACCACTGCGTCCGTCCGGGTGCGGGCTGACGCCGCAGTCTCAAAGGTGTCACCTGACGCGCAGTCTCAAAGGTGTCACCTGGCGGAGCGGCCCGCGCTATTCGGGTGGAACTGCCCTGACGCGTCCCCGTGGGGCGTGCGGTAACGGGCCGGGCGTCTTTCACTGGGAGTCTCACCACCGGTCCAGCACGGGAGAAGATGTGGCAGGACGCCTGAGGAAGACGAGCGCACGCTGCACCGCGGCTGTGCTGCTCGTGACCTGCGCCGTGGCCGGCATGACCAGCTGCTCCGACGACACGGGAGCACCGGCGACGGGCGGGAGCAAGGCGGCCTCAGCCGCCTCGTCGGTGGCGTCCGCGGCCTCCTCCGCCGTGGCCTCCGTGGCCTCCGAAGGCGCCTCGGCACTGGCTTCGGCCTCGGCCGAAGCCGGACGGCGCCTGGACGAGGTGAAGGGTGGGATCAACGCCAAGAACGACGTACGCCTCGGCGCGCCGACACCGGCCGACGACGGTCGAAGCACCGTAGCCGTTACCGTGCACAACACTGCGGACTCGGCGAAGTCGTTCGTGGTTCAGGTGAACCTCCGCGACCAGGCGGGCAATCTCCTGGACATCACGGTGGTGACGGTCGACGGCGTGCCCGCCGGAAAGGAGGGCACCGCCACCGCCCACAGCAATCGCAAGCTGTCCGGCCCCGTCAGCGCCGAAGTCGCCAGAGCCCTGCGGTACTAGGTGATCGCACGGTCCCCACGGCGAGCCTTCTGAAGGCCGCACGACGAGGCGGCTGCGGTGCCGCCTCGTGCACACGGCCTACGGGCGGCGAGCCAGCAAGTGGGCGTCCAGGAAACCCCGTTCGGTGTCCGGGTCGTGGATCAGCCGGGCGAACGTGACGAGTCCGGCGCCGGCCAGCAGCTCGGCGAACCGGTCCACCGGCCAGCTGTAGGCGGGCGTCACCTTGTGGTCGAAGCGGACCGGCTCCGGTCCGTCGGTCGCGAAGAACGAGACCAGGAGCAGGCCACCCGGAGCCAGCACACGTACCTGCTCGGCGAGCAGCGCGGGCAACTCTCCGGGCGGAGTGTGGATCATCGAGTAGTGGGCGAGCACGCCGCCGAGCGCGCCGTCCTCGACCGGGAGGGCCTCCATCCGCGCCTCGTCGAACCGCAGCGCCGGATGGGCCCGCCGGGCGTGGTCGACCATGCCCGGGGCGAGGTCCAGCCCGAAGGCGTCCAGCCCCAGGTCCTTCAACATGGCCGTCAGGTGGCCCGGCCCGCACCCGACGTCGGCTGCCCGCGGGTTCCCCGTCCCGCGCACCAGCTCGGCGAAGGTGCCGATCATGTTCCGCGAGAAGGGGTGCGTCTCCAACCGGTTGGCGAACTTCGACGCATACAGCTCGACGACCCCGTCGTAGGCCGCCCGGGTCTGCTCCTGGTGCTCCATCACGGGAAGGGAAGGTAACACCCCGGCGCAGTACCGGCACTTGGACCGTTCTGCGTCGTGGCGGAAGTTCACGCGTGGTCCAGTCCGCTGTCAGGTGCCCTGTCCTGGGAAGAGGGCAGCCCGAGAGCCCCGATTGGTCTAGTCCCATTTTGGTCCAGACCATTGACCCGCCTCCTGGCTCCGGCGATATTCCGGTAGTCGGCAACTCCCCCGCGTCTCGGGGGTGTTGTCCCAACCCTCCACACACCGGGACTGACATGAGACTCGTGCGATCCGTCCGCGCAGCCCTCACCGCCGCCGTCACCCTGGCGGCCGCGACAGGCCTCGCCCTCACGGGTACCGGCACCGCCCAGGCCGCCACCCCCCTGCCGAACCACGTCTTCGCCCCCTACTTCGAGGCATGGACCGGCGAGAGCCCCGCCGCCCTGTCCGCCCAGTCCGGCGCCAAGCACCTGACGATGGCGTTCCTGCAGACCGCTTCCAAGGGCTCCTGCACGCCGTACTGGAACGGCGACACGAGCATGCCGATCGCCGCCTCGACCTTCGGCGCCGACATCAAGACGATCCAGGCGAGCGGCGGTGACGTCATCCCCTCGTTCGGGGGTTACACGGCCGACACCACCGGCACCGAGATCGCCGACAGCTGCACCGACGTCCAGCAGATCGCCGCCGCCTACGAGAAGGTCATCACCACCTACGACATCTCACGGCTCGACATGGACATCGAGGTCGACTCGCTCGACAACTCCGCCGCCATCGACCGCCGCAACAAGGCCATCAAGCTGGTCGAGGACTGGGCGGCGGCGAGCGGGCGCAGGGTCGAGATCTCCTACACCCTTCCGACCACCACGCACGGCCTCGGGGACACCGGTGAGGCCCTGCTGCGCAACGCGGTGAGCAACGGCACCCGGGTCGACGTCGTGAACCTCATGACGTTCGACTACTACGACAACCAGGCCCACGACATGGCGAAGGACACCCAGACCGCCGCCCAGGGCCTGTACGACCTGCTCGCCGAGCTGTACCCGGGCAAGAGCCCGGCCCAGTTGTGGAACACGGTCGGCGTCACGGAGATGCCCGGCGTCGACGACTTCGGCAAGGCGGAGACGTTCACCCTGGCCAACGCCCGGACCGTGTACGACTGGGCCGTCTCCAAGGGCATCGACACCCTGTCGTTCTGGGCGCTGCAGCGGGACAACGGCAGCTGCGCCGGAGGTGCCGCCGCGGACAACTGCTCGGGCATCCAGCAGAACACATGGGACTTCACGCACGTCTTCGCGCCGTTCACCGGCGGCACCACCACCCCGTCCGACGACTTCTCTCTCGCGCTCAGCCCGGCCTCCGGGTCCGTGACCGCCGGCCAGTCCGTCACGGCCACGGTGAAGACGGCCGTGACGACGGGTGCCGCCCAGAGCGTGAAACTCGGCGTCGCCGGGGCCCCGGCAGGTGTCACCGCCTCCCTCAGCCCGTCGTCGGTCACCGCGGGCGGCACCTCCACGCTCACCCTGGCCACCAGCTCCGCCGCGGCCTCCGGCACCTACACGGTCACCGTGACCGGCGCCGGCACCTCGGGCAGCCACTCGGCGACCTACGCGCTGACCATCACCGGCGGCTCAGGCAACCAGTGCACGGATGCCCCGTGGGCCCGGGACAAGGTCTACACCGGCGGCCAGCGGGTGTCGTACAAGGGCCACTCCTGGAAGGCCAAGTGGTGGACGACGGGCGAGGAGCCCGGCACCACCGGCGAGTGGGGCGTCTGGCAGGACCTCGGCGCCTGCTGAACCGCCGCCCGTCACCTGCCCGGGCCGCCACGGCCCGGCAGAAGGCCCCCGGACAAGGCGTCGGAACCGAGCCTCGTCCACGGGGGCCCCTGCGGGGGCCGTCGGGGCCGCGAAGGATCCCTGGCCCTCCTGCCGCCCCTCGACGACACCGGCTACCGGTGGATCCGACCGCCGCCGAGCAGCTGGGCTTCGTGGTCGGCGGGTCCGGCGCCCTCACCCGCGGGGCCGGGGGCGGCGTGTCCCAGGCCCCTGCGGATCGCGATCTCCACGGGTGAGTACGCGCCGTCGGCCCGGTCCAGTTCGTACGGCGCGGCCGGCATCAGCGGCGGCTGGGCCATGAAGCGCGGTCGCACACCGTGGTGCGGTTGCGCCGCGTGGACCAGGAACGGGTGGCACAGAAAGACGTCCCCCGGGGAACCGGTGGCGAGGGCGAGCGGGCGGTGGGCGGATGCCGCTGCGAGGTCCGGCGCGATGGCCAGGCCGCTCGCGCCCTCCTCCCCGTACGGCTCCAGCACCTTCGGCACGTCGAGATGGGAGCCGACCCGGATCCGGGTAGGGGCGTCCTCCTCCCCCACCTCGCTGAACAGGAACAGCATCAGCAGGGCCCGGCCGCGTGAGCGGAGATTGGTGAAGGGCCAGGTTTCGCCCTCCACCACATAGCTGCCCTCGATGTGCCAGCCCGCGTCGTCGGGCTCCTCCTCGTGCGGGAAGCGCAGCGGGAAGGTGCCGAGCGAGTAGCGCGGCTCCCAGCGCCCGGCGCCGACCAGCAGGTCGTACGCCCGGTGCAGGTCCGGGGAGTTGGGTGCGGCGGCGAACGGTCCCTGTGCCATCCCGCCGACCCAGTGCACGGGCCGTGTCCACGTCTGCGGGTCGTCCGGGTCGCAGCCCGTCTCCTGCCACAGCAGCCGCGCGCAGCTCGCCGCCACGCGGGGCGCGACGGCGCCCTCCAGCTTGACGAAGCCGTCGCGGAGGAAGCGGGATACCAAGGTCGTGTCGTCCATGCCTCCATCGTGCGGCGCCGCCCGTGACGGCCACCCGACACTTGCCGCACCGCTTTTCTCGGGTGGGGCGGGCGGTTCCTCGCCTGATTGAATCGTCGGTCGGATCTTGGAGGCGACGGTGCTGGAGCGGTTCAATCAGGTCATGGAGCACATCGAGGGTCAGCTCGACAGCTCCATCGACGCAGGCGAGCTGGCGCGAGTCGCCGCCACCTCGGAGTACCACCTGCGGCGCATGTTCTCGGCGCTCGCGGGGATGCCGCTGTCCGAGTACATCAGGCGCCGGCGGCTGACCGTCGCGGGCGCGGAGGTACTGGCCGGTGAGCGGACGCTGCTGGAGATCGCCGTGCGGTACGGATACGGCTCGGGAGAGGCGTTCGCACGGGCCTTCCGCAGCGTGCACGGCGTCGGACCCGGCGAGGCGCGGCGCACCGGTGCGGCGCTCAGCTCCCAGCCGCGGATGTCCTTCCGCCTCGTCGTCGACGGGAGCAGCAGCATGCGCTACCGCGTCGTGCACAAGCCGGAGTTCAACGTCGTCGGGGCGAAGGCCCGGGTGCCGCTGGTGCACGCGGGGCCGAACCAGGCGATCATCGATTTCGTCCGCGGGATCGGCCACCAGGTGAGGGAGCTGCTGGAGAGACTGTCCGACCAGGAGCCGCGCGGCATCCTCGCGGTCTGCGACGACCTCGACCCCAGCCGGACGGAGGGCACCGAACTCGACTACTACCACGGGGTCGTCACCTCGGCCTCGGCGCCGGAGGGCATGGCCACGCTGCCCGTGCCGGCCGGGACATGGGCGGTGTTCACCGCCTCGGGGCCGGCCCCGGAGGCGATCCAGGCGCTGTGGCGGGACGTGTTCACCGAGTGGTTCCCGTCCAACCCGTACCGGAGCCGCCCCGGGCCGGAAATCCTGCGTATGCGGATGTCGACGGACGGCAAGGTGGCGGATGCCGAGCTGTGGCTGCCGGTGGAACGGGAGCCGGTTCAGTGATGCGATGACGTGGCGCCGAACCGGCCGCGAGCGGCGCCGTCCCGGGTCCGGGCCTGCGGGTGAGTTCCGTCAGGTGGGGAGCGGGCGGTCACGAGCAACTCGCCGCGCACCGGGCCCGGTAGGGCACGGCCTGGCCTCACGGGCGACACGCCCGGGCGCCCCGACAGACGAACTGCGGCGTTCCACCGGTACGGCCCTGCCGATCCTGCTAGCTTGAGGCCGCCGCGATCATGGCGCGGGAGGTCTTCGTCGCGGGGCCGGGACGAGGGCCGTGGGGGCGGTCGGGACCGGGACCGTCTCGCGGGTGCCGATGACGTGACGCCGTGCCGGGGGGAGAGAGTATGCGTTCCATACGCAGGCCGGGGGGCCGGGAGAGAGCGCGCTGGGCCGCTGTGGTGGTCACGGCCGGTCTGCTGGCGGGCTGTTCACAGTCCGGCGGCGACGGGTTGTCGGCGGGGCAGCGGCATCGTGAGGGAACTCCGTCGGCGACGGCAGCCACCGGCTCGCCGGTGACGCCCTCCGCCAGTACCTCGGCGGGCGGTGCCACCGATGCGTCCCCGACGACCCCCTTCACGCCCGACGCCGCCAAAGTGCCCAGGACGACCGCGGACGCCGAACGGCTGGCCGACGCGGTCGCACTGCGACCCGAGGAGTGGCGGCAGGACTTCGTGGCGCAGAAGCCGGCCGCGAGCGCCCCGGGCACCTGGGCGGTGCTGGACGACTCGTGCCGGTGGCAGCGGCAGAAACCCCCCGCCGGCGTGCTGGCCGGCGTCTCGCGCTACAGCGAACTGCCCGGCGGTACGGACGCCGCCACGATCAAAGTGACCGCCATGGTCACCGTCCACGCGTCCCTGACCGGCGCCGACCAGGAACTGAGCACCACGCTCGAAGAGGTGCTGCGCTGCCCGGACCAGCAGATCAGGTCGGGCGAGCGGGTGACGGGCCTCGGGTCGCTCGGCAACCCCTTCGGCAAGGGCGACCAGAAATACGCCGACGACACCGTCTACGAAGCCGGCCACTACGACCTGGGCGGCGCGGCACCGAACGGCCAAGGCGCCGCGGGCCAGGCCCAGTTCACGTATCAGTGGCTGGTGGCCCGGCTGAGCACGGTGACGGTGGGCGTGTCGGCGCGCTGTGCTGCCGGCTGCACCCAGCAGCAGCTCAGCCGCACGGCGATCGACGGACTGGTGCGGATGCTGCAAAGGATCAGGACGTCGCTCGGGACGGTGGGCTGATGGAACCGCTGCGTACCTCCGACCCGGCCAGGGTGGCGGAGTACCGTCTGCTGCGCCGGCTCGGCGCGGGTGGCATGGGAGCGGTCTACCTGGCGCGCTCCAGGGGCGGCGCCCTCGTCGCCCTGAAGCTCGTGCTGGAGGAGTACGCCGCGGACGACGGCTTCCGCGAGCGGTTCCGTCGCGAGGTGGCCGCGGCCGGGAGTATCACCAGTCCGTGGGCCGTACCCGTCGTCGACGCCGACTCCGAGGCAGCGGCCCCCTGGCTCGCGACCGAGTTCGTGCCCGGCCCGTCCCTCGCGGAGGCCGTCGCGGCCCATGGGCCGCTCGCACAGCCCGGGCTGAGGGTGCTGGGAGCCCGGCTCGCGGAGGCCCTGCACGCCGTCCACACGGCCGGGCTGGTGCACCGCGATGTCAAACCCGGCAACGTGCTGCTGGCCCTCGACGGACCACGACTGATCGACTTCGGTATCGCGCGGGCACCGGAGGACACCGCGCTGACCGCGACCGGCATCGTGGTCGGCACCCCCGGATACCTCTCACCGGAGCAGGCCCGGGCAGGCGACGGTCCGTCGGTGGGAGCGCCCAGCGACATCTTCTCCCTCGGCTGTGTCCTCGCCTTCGCCGCGACCGGGCGGCCCCCGTTCGGCACCGGCGCCCCCGACGCGCTGATGTTCCGCGCGGTGCACGACCCCGCGAACCTGGACGGCGTACCGCAGGACGTCGCCGCGGTGGTGCGCGGCTGTCTGGAGAAGGACCCGCGGGACCGCCCCACCGCCGACGAGGTCAGGGCGGCGTTCGAAGGTGACCGGCCGGTGCCCGACCAGGCAGAGGGTGCCGGTGGTGCGCTGGGCGGCACGCCCGAGGCGGAATCCCCCGTGTGGCTGCCCGAACCGGTCGTCCGGCTGATCGCCGAACGGTCCGCGTCCGTGCTCGAACTGCCGGACATCGACGCCACCGAAGTGGACACGGCGGCCGTGCCCACCGCCGGCGCGCCCACCGAGACCGCCGCGGAAGCCGCGGCACCACCGGGACGCCGCCGGTTGCTGCTGCTCGCCGGAGCCGCGGCGGTCGTCGCGGCCGGGGGCGGGCTCACCGCGTGGGCGGTGACCCGCGACGACGACCCCCCGGCGGCCACCGCCGGCGGGCTTCCCGTGTACGTCCTCGGGGTGCACGCCGACCTGACCGGGGACCGCAAGGACATCGGCAGGGCCCAGGAGCGCGGTGTGCGGCTGGCCGTCGAGCAGTTCAACGCCCGCGCGGACCGGCCGTTCACGCTCTCCGTGCGGGCCGAGGACGACCGTGGGGACCCCGCCGAGGCAGCGCGCGCGGCGCAGCGGCTGGCCGCCGACCGCTCGGTCCTCGCCGTGATCGGGCCCACCACCGACGCCACGGCAGCGGTGTCCCTGACGACGTACGACACCGCGCTGCTGCCGGTCGTCGCGGTGTCGCCGGGGGCGATCAGCCTGTCCGTCCAGGGGCACAAGTCCTTCTTCCAGGCCCGCCCCCAGGATTCGATCCTGGGGTTCTACCTGCGCGCGTTCCTGCTCGGGACGGCCCGCGCGCGGACCGTCGGGCTCATCGACGACCGGAAGGCGGACGACTACGCCTGGGAGCTCTGCGGCCCGTTGAGCAAGCTGCTGCGGGAGGCCCAGCGGCCGGCCGTGCCCAAGGTGGTCAGCGCGCTGCAGACCGACTTCGCCGCCGTGCTGGACGAGCTGATCGCTGCGGGCATCGACTCCCTCGTGTTCGCGGGCTACCACGACCGGGCGGCGCTGCTGGCAAGGGAACTGCACGAGCGGCGCTTCACCGGGGCGCGCGCGGCTGCTCACGGCGTCCTCGACGAGCGCTTCCTGAGCGCGGCGGGGGGCGCCGCCGACGGCTGGACGATCGTCGCTCCCGCCACCGACCCGTCCGTCAAACCGGAGGGACGGAAGTTCGCCGCCGCCCACCGCAGACGCTTCGGCACCGCACCGCACTGGTACGCCGCCGAGGCCTACGACGCGGCCGGCCTCGTCACGAGCGCCCTGCGGGCGCTGCCCGCCGCACAGCGCAACCGCGGGAAACTGACGGAGGCCGTCCGCGCCGTCACCTACCGGGGCATCACGAAGAACTTCGCCTTCGACGCGGCGACCGGTGCGCTGCGCATCGACGGCAGTGGCGTCTTCCTGTGGAAGGTCACGGGCGGCAGGTTCCAGTACGTCGGTCCGGCGCCGTACCAGGTCCCGGTCTGATGCAGCCCTTGCGCGCCACCGACCCGCCATGGGTCGGCCGCCACCGGGTGCTGCACCGGCTGGGCGCGGGCGGCATGGGCGTGGTGTATCTGGCGCGCTCGCCCGGCGGTGCCCTCGTCGCCGTCAAGGTCGTTCGGGCCGGGTACGCGGACGATTCCGGCTTCCGCGCCCGTTTCCGCCGCGAGGTGGAGATGGCCGGCCGGGTCCGCAGCCCCTGGGTGGTGCCGCTCGTCGACGCGGACCCGGACGCGGCCCTGCCCTGGCTGGTCACCGCGTTCGTACCCGGGCCGGCGCTCGCCGACGTCGTGGAGGAGTGCGGGCCGCTGCCGCCGGCACCGGTACGGCGTCTGGGGGCCCGGCTCGCCGAGGCGCTGGACGCCGTGCACGAGGCCGGCCTGATCCACCGTGACGTCAAGCCGGGCAATGTGCTGATCGCCCATGACGGACCCCGTCTGATCGACTTCGGCATCGCCCGGGAAGCCGAGGACACGGCGCTCACTGCCACCGGCACGGTGGTCGGCTCTCCCGGGTTCCTGTCGCCGGAACAGGCACGGGGCAGCGGCGGGCAGATCGGGCCGCCCAGTGACGTCTTCTCCCTCGGCTGTCTGCTGGCCTACGCCGTGACCGGCGTCCGGCCCTTCGGAGAGGGCTCGCCGGCCGGCATGCTGGCCCGCACGGTCTACGACGAACCCGACCTGGACGGTGTGCCGACCGGGCTGACCTCACTGCTGCGGGCGTGTCTGGAGAAGGAGCCGGGGTCCCGGCCGACGGCCGCCGAGGTGCGCCGGGCGCTGACGGCCACGGATCCGAGGCAGGGCGAGGCGTGGCCGCCCGCCCCGCGACCGCTGACGAACGACGCACGACCGTCTCCGCTGGAACCGCTGCCGGGCGACGCACGACCGTCTTCCCCGCAACCGCTGACGGGCGACGCGTGGCTGCCCGAGCCGGTCATGCGGCTGATCGCCCATCGCTCTGCGGCAGTCCTCGCGCTGCCCGCGGTCGAGGCGACGCAGGTGTCCGAGGGCCTCGGGCTCGCGGCCGGCCGGCCGACACCCGAAAGCGGCACCCCTGCTCCGGCCGGGACCGCACCGTCGGCCGGAACCACCGTCCCACCCGCCCGGTACACGCGCCGCCGGTTCCTCGCGCTGGGATCAGCGGCGGGTGTGGTGTCGGCCGGCGGCACAGCGGCCTGGTGGGCGGCACACGGCGGCCGGGGCGCCCCGCCATCGAGGACGGCGGCGAAACCGCCGCGTCTGGCCATCGCCGTCCAGGCGGATCTGACCGGACCTGGCCGGGCCGCAGGCATCGCCCAGCGCGACGGCGTGCTGCTCGCCGTGGACGCGTTCAACTCCCGCGCGGGGCAGCCCTTCCTGCTCGACCTGCGCATCCACGACGACGCGGGTCTGGCGAAACGGGCGGTGGCCGTCGCGGAGCAGTTGGCTGCCGACGACAGGATCCGCGCGGTGATCGGCCCGACCACCGACGCGTGTGCGACAGCCGTCCATCGCACCTATCAAGACGCGCAGGTGCCCATGCTCTGGGTGTCCGTCGGCGAAAGCACCACCGAGCTGCCCGCGTCCTCCGTCACCACCCGGGAGGCCGTGCCCACGAACCCGTCGGACGCCGCGCTGGCCGCCCCACTCGTCGCGTGCATCAACCGTCTCCCCGGCGCGCGCAGAGCGATGCTCATCGACGACCGCACGGAGGGCACGTTCGGCTCCGTCGTCTGCGCCTATGCCGCGGAGGGCCTGAGGTCGGCCGGGACGGTCGCGCCTGTGTCGGGCACCCTGGCAGCCGACGGCGACTTCTCCGCTCTCGCCACCCGCATCACCGACTCCCACGTCGACGCGGTCGTCTTCACCGGCGGCCCCGAGCGCACCGCGCGCCTGGCCGGGGCGTTGCGCACGGCCGGCTATTCCGGCGCGCGGCTCGCCACGCAGCGCGCCCTGGATCCGGCGTTCCTGCGGGGAGCGGACCGACTCGCCACGGAGGGCTGGCTGTTCGCGACGGTGTTCATCGACCCGGTGGCGGTGTCCTCCGCGAAGCCCTTCGTGACCGCCTACCGCAAACGCTTCCGGTCGGCCTCCCCGCCCTGGTACGCCGCCGAGGCGTATGACGCGGCACTGTTCGTCACCACGGCGATGGCCGCACTGGGCGCGAGCGGCGCGGCACGCGCGGCTGTCCTCAACCAGCTGCGCGACACCGAGTACCGCGGCGTCACCAAGACCCTGCGGTATTCGGCCACCACCACCTACGTGCGCGACGAGGACGCCCTCTATCTCTTCCGGTCCACGAACGGCCGCTTCCGCTTCCTCGGCCACTATCGAAGCGCCCGTCCACCGGGGTGAGCCGGACACCGGGAGAGCCGCCGACATTGGCTCGATCTGGGGCGAGCCGACAGCTTGCTCGCGGGCGGGAGCCGCGGTCACGCCGGCGGCATGGTGAGGTCGTGGGCGCTGACCGTGCGACGGGCGGCCGGGCGTGCTGCTCGGTGGCTGGCAGTGTGCGCCGTCGGGTCGTTCGTGGCGACCGGGTTCACCCTGTTCATGGCGTGGGTGCCGCTGGCGCTTTGGGCCCAGGGGCACCGGGAGCCGTCGGCTCTCTTCCTGGGGTGCGGTGGGGCCACGGTGTCCTTGGCCGTCCCCGTGCTGGCGGCTGTGTATCTGCATGCCCGTGACCGTGAACTGGCGTACATCTTCGTCGGATTCGGCCTGGGCCTCCTCGCCACCTGTGCGTTCGGCTGTGTTCTGTTCTTCGGCTGGCAGGACTCCGACCAGCAGGCTCTGCATGACCGCGGCATCGCGGCGACCGGTGTCGTGACCGAACAGTGGGAGTCGTCGACTCCGGATGGCACCACCTCCGGGGTTTTCGTGACTCTTCCGGACGGCTCCACACACAAGCTGCGAGGGGAGCAGTCGCCGGTGGGAGCGCAGGTCGTCGTGACAGTCGACCCCGTTCACCACGTCGACGACCGGCTGGGACCGCCGCCGGGGGCGCCCGACCATGTCGCACTGCGACTGTCGGTCGCCGCTGTGACGCTCGGCTGCGTTGTGTCGTCCGCGTGCTGCGCGGGGCTGCTGACGCAGGACATACGGCGCTGGGCGCACGCGGGGTGGGGGTCGAGGTCGCCTTCCGTGGCCGAAGGCGCCGCCGGGAAACGGCAGTTGTGATCGCCGCCGGGCTTCGTCCCGTGCCGCGGGCCTCCCCTTCGTGCGCCGGTCCGTGATCGACTGGGCTCATGACACAGCTGAGCCGCATCTACGTGGACGAGTGCCGGAACGGGAACGAGGGGCTGCGGGACGTGGTCGCGCGTGCCGCGCTGCCGCCCGTGTACGGCGGCGCCTGGCGCAGGCATCTGCTGCACCGGCCGTGGTTCGTGGAGGCGGAGGAAACTGCTGACTTCGCACGTGACGTGGAGGACCTGTTCGCGCTTCTCGTCTCGCTGCCGGACCGCCTGTTCGATGGCGACCGGGAACGTTACGCGGCCGCGCTCGGGCTCGCGCCCCGGCACGCGGCCCTGCTGCGGCGCTCGGCGGACGGGTACCCGGCGAAGCTGGGGCGCGCCGACGCGTACCACGACGGACGTGGCTACCGGCTCCTGGAGTTCAACCTCGGCAGCGAGATCGGCGGCATGGACATGGCCGTGTGCAACGCGGCGCTGCTCGGCGTCCCGGAGTTCTCAGGCTTCGCCGCCGCGCACGGCCTGGAGTACGTCGACACGGCCGCGCGGCTCGCGGAGGACCTGCGCGAGCGGGCCCGGCCTGTGCTGCCGGGCGGTTCGGTGGAGCCGGTGATCGGCTTGATCGAGGGGCACGGAGGCGTGGCCTCGTACGGGCCGTTGATGCGGTCGATGCAGGAGGCCATGGCCATGCAGGGCCTCGACGTGCGGATCGGCGAGGTGGACCAGCTGCGCACCCGGTCCGACGGGAAGCTGACCCTGGACGGCGCGCCCCTCGACCTCGTGCTGCGCAACTTCGGCGCGAGCCAGCTGCTCGACGACCCGGCGGGCCCGGAGGTCGCCGAGCAGTTGTTCCGCGCGCACGACGCGGGGCGGACGGTGCTGTTCACCACGCTGGAGAGCGGGTTGTACGCCCACAAGAACGCCCTCGCGATGTTGTCCGACCCGCGCTCGGCGGACGCCTTCGACGACGCGGAACGGCAGTTGGTGGAACGGGTGCTGCCGTGGAGCCGCACGCTGGGCCCGGCGGCCCCTGCGGCTCTCCTGGCGGAGTGCCACGAGCGCCGCGAGGAGCTGATCCTCAAGCCGGGCGCGGGCCACGGGGGCCTGGACTCCTTCGCCGGCTGGGAGTGCTCCGACGCCGAGTGGCGCGCGGCGCTGGCGACGGCCGCCGAGCGGGGTCACGTGGTGCAGGAGCGGGTGACCCCGCGCGCCGAGCCGGTCCTCGATCCGGCGACCGGCGCGGTCCAGGCGTGCATCGCGGTCCTCGGTGTCTTCCTCACCTCGCGCGGCTTCGCGGGTGCCCACGCCCGCGTGAACCGGGCGGACGGCGGTGCGATCGTGGGCTTGAGCAGCAACCCGGACACCCGGATGGCGTGCGTGTTCACGCACGGGTGAGGGGGCGGTACAGGGGGCCGGTGTGGCGTCGGCCATTTCGGCACGGTCGGCCAGATCGTGAGGTCGCTCGCCGGTGCGCCCTCCAGTTCGGCCTGCCGCAGGTCTGCGCCGGTGAGGTCGCAGCCTCGCAGGTGGGCCGATCGCAGGTGCGCGCAAGCGGTGCGCTGCCTGGCGGTCTGGGCCGTGTTCACCATCGTCATGCGCTTTGTCACGGACCTCAGGGCTGGTTGACCACCGCGGTGACGTCCGCGTCGGTGGTGGCCGTCTGGTACCTGGTTCCGTGGGTGCGGTCCCGCAGGGGACACGGAGCCGCAGCAGAGTAGCCACGCGGCGGCAGGGAGCTCACGCGCTTCCCGGCGAGAGTTCCCGGGTCCGCGAGCGGAACGTGCGGCGGTAGGTGTCCGGCGGCACCCCCAGCGTGCGGTTGAAGTGGCGGCGCAGCGTCGTGGCCGTACCCATGCCCGTGGACTTCGCGATGGTGTCGATGTCGTCGTCCGTCTTCTCCAGGAGTTCCTGGGCGTGGCGGATGCGCTGGGCGAGGAGCCACTGGAGGGGTGTGGTGCCCGTGGCCGCGCGGAAGTGGCGGCCGAGGTGGCGGGAGCTCATGCCGGCCTGGCGGGCCAGGTCCTCGACCGTCAGGGGCTGGTCGAGGCGTTCGATGATCCAGGGGAAGAGGGCGGTGAGCGGGTGGTCGTCCTGGTCGGGGACCGGGGCGGTGACGAACTGCGCCTGGCCGCCGGCGCGGTGCGGCGGAACGACCAGGCGGCGGGCGACGGTGTTGGCGATCGCCGAGCCGTGGTCGAGGCGGACGACGTGGAGGCACAGGTCGAGGGCGGCGGCCTTGCCGGCGGAGGTCAGCACGGTGCCGTCGTCGACATATAGGACGTCCGGGTCGACCTGGACGGCGGGATGGCGGTCGGCGAGGACGTCGGTGTGAGCCCAGTGGGTGGTGGCGCGCCTGCCGTCCAGGAGACCGGCGGCGGCCAGGACGAAGGCGCCCGTGCACAGGGAGACGATGCGGGCGCCCCCGTCGTGGGCGGCCCGCAGCGCGGCGATGAGGTCCGGGGGCGGGGGAACGTCGACGTCGGCCCAGCCGGGGACGATCACTGTGCCGGCGCGCCGCAGATGGTCGAGGCCGTGGTCCGGGGCGAGGCGGAAGTGGCCCAGCCGGACGGGGTGCGGGGCACAGACGGTCAGGTCGTACCAGGGGACGCTGACGGCGGCCGGTGCGGATCCGAACACCTCGAGCGCCACGGCGAGTTCGAAGTGCAGCATGCCGTCCGTGACGGCCAGCGCGACAGAAGCCATGTCTGAAATTGTATGGGGTGTGTCGTTCCGGACACTCACGGTTCGTTTCCCGGCCGCGCCAGGATGGCGCCAGGTGATCGGTTCACGAGAGGGAGGACGTCATGCCGGCGGGACAGACGGTGGCGGTGTACGGCGCGTACGGGCACACGGGACGGTTCGTGGTGGCACACCTGGTGGAGCGGGGGTTCACGCCTGTACTGGTGGGGCGCGATGCCCGCAAGCTCGGGGTACTGGGCGACGAGTTCCCGGGGTTCGACGTCAGACCGGCCGCCGCGGACGACGCCGGCGCGCTCGACCGGGCACTGGCGGGGGCCGCGGCCGTCATCAATTGCGCGGGACCGTTCGCGGTCACCGCGGTCCCGGTGATCGAGGCGGCTCTGCGCGCCGGGATCCCGTACGTCGATGTCGCCGCCGAGATCGAGGCGAACGCCGACACCTTCGCGCACTTCGCGGAGCGCGCCCACCGGGCCGGCGCGGTGGTCGTGCCCGCGATGGCCTTCTACGGCGGGCTCGGCGATCTGCTGGTCAGCGCGGCGATGGGTGACTGGACCGAGGCCGACGAGGTGCACATCGCCTACGGCCTGAACAGCTGGCACCCCACACCGGGCACCCGGCTCGCGGGCAAGGTGTCCGCCGAACGGCGCGGCGGGCGCCGGGTGCGGTTCACTCAGGGCCGGCTGGAGTACCACGACGACGAACTGCCCACCCTGACCTGGCCCTTCCCGCAGCCGATGGGGAGCCGGCCCGTCATCGGCGGGTTCACCATGGCCGACGTCGTCACCGTCCCCAGCCACCTGGCCGTTCCCGAGGTGCGCACCTACATGACGATCGAGGCGGCGGGAGGCGTGAGCTCGCCGGACACGCCCACGCCGAGCGCCGTCGATGAGCGCGGGCGCTCCGCGCAGACCTTCCTCGTCGACGTCGTCGTACGCCGCGGCGACGCCCAGCGCGGAGCGGTCGCGGGCGGGCAGGACATCTACGCCGTCACGGCGCCCCTCGCGGTCGAGGCCGTCGCCCGCGTCCTCGACGGACGGACCCGGGCGGTGGGCGTCGCCTCCGCCGGCGAGATCTTCGACGCGCCCGACTTCCTTCGCTCGCTGGCGCCCCACATCACCGTCACCCTTCAGGCGAAGTGACAAGTACCTCGTGATGATCAGAGTGACGCTCGGTCAGGGAGAGCGATCGCGAGGCCCGGGGAGCCCTCCGGCCTGGAGCGCGGTGACGTCGGCGTGGGCCTGCTCGACGGCATCGGGGTACGCCTCTCGCTCGGCGTGCTCGGCGAGCGCCCGGCAGACGCTCGCGAGGGAGGGCTTCTGTCCCTCGCGCTTGCCGGTGATGATCAGGCCGGGCCGGATCTGCTCGACGGGCTCGCCGCCCGCGCGGCGCCGCAGCACGGTGTGGAGCATGTCGTCGGTGATGACGGGCGGCCGGCCGCCGTGCTTGCCCTTGCGGGACGCGGTGTCCAGGCCCGCCGGCGTCGACTCCCGGATGTTCTCCCGCTCGGTCTGCGCCATCGCCGCGAAGAACGCGAACCCCAGCTTCCCGGCCCGGTGGTTGCGGGTGTTGGGTCCGGCGGGTCCGGCGCCGGCGCCTGCCGCGCATCGGGGAACCTCCCGGCGCCACCCGGATCAGCATCGGGCCCCGGTCCGGCTAGGGTTCGAGGAATCCGAGCGCCTGTGCGACGAATTCGCCATGGTACTGGAAGATGCCCCCGTGTCCGGCATCCGGGTAGAGGGGGACGAGTTCGCCCCGGGGGAGCCGCGCGGCCAGGTCGAGGGTGTTCTCGCTCGGCACCATCCGGTCGCTCTCGCCGTTGGCCACCAGGACCGGCTGGCCGATGCGGGACAGGTCGGCCGGCGGCTGGAGGCCCCAACGGCGGATGGCCCTCAGCTGGGCACGGAACGACGTCAGCGAGATGGATTTGTCTCGGTCGGCGGTACGCTCCTTCAGCCGTTCCACGAAGGCGCGTGCTTCCTTTCGGCCGTGCGCGGTGTCGGTGAAGAAGAGGTACTGCTTGGGGTCCTTGCGGGTCAGGAAGCCCTTCAGGGTGTCCTGGAGGGTGAGCGCGGTGACCTTGTCGATGCCGGGGCCTCCGGCGGGGCCCGTGCCCGCGAGGATGACCTTGCGCACCAGCTGCGGCTCCTCTGCCGCGATGACCTGGGCGATGAAGCCGCCCATCGAGAGGCCGAGCAGGTCGACCTGCTCGAAGCCCAGGGCGCGGATGAACAGCACCGCGTCGCGGGCCATCGCCTCGACCGTGTCGGGCGTGGAGCCGCCCGACGCACCGACTCCACGGTTGTCGAAGGCGATCACCCGGCGCCGGGCGGCGAGTCCGTCGATGACACGCGGGTCCCAGTTGTCCAGGACCGCGGCGAGGTGGTGGAGCAGGATCAGCGGTACGCCGTCACCTTCCCGGCCCAGCTGCCGGTAGACGAAGTCGACGCCGCGCACGGACACCGAACGAGTCGGCGCGTCTTTGTACGACGAGGCGGGGGCGGGCATGGGGGAACTGTGCGGTGCGCTCATGATCGATCCCTGTGGGGGTGGGGCGGAGGGAGACAGGATCCTCTCGTCGCCCGGGACTTGTGGGTCGTGGTTTCGGGTGGGGGTCTGGCCCTCACGCCATCGCGACGACGACCTTGCCGGCCTTGGCGCGGCCCTTCTCGGCGTACTCCATCGCCTCGCGTGTCTGGTCGAAGTCGAAGACGCGGTCGACGACGGGGCGGATCTCTCCGGCGTCGATGAGCCGGGTGAGTTCGCGCAGCTGGTCGCCGTCGGCCTTCATGAACAGGAAGGAGTAGGTGACGCCCTGGCGCTTGGCGTGGCGCCGGGTCTTCCAGCTCAGCGCGTTCATCGCCTGCCGCAGGACGGGGTTCGCACCGAGCTCGCGGGCGAAGTCCGCGTCGGGGGGTCCGGCGATGCTGACGGCCTTCCCGCCGGGCTTGAGGACCCGCAGGGACTTCTCCAGGGTCTCGCCGCCGAGGGTGTCCAGGACGACGTCGTAGCCGTCCAGGACCTCCTCGAAGTCCTGTGTCCGGTAGTCGACGACGACATCCGCGCCGAGCTCCTTGACCAGGCCGGCGTTGGCCGCGCTCGCGGTGGTCGCCACGTGTGCGCCCAGCTGCCTGGCCAGCTGGAGGGCGATGGTGCCGACTCCGCCGGAGCCCGCATGGATCAGGACCTTCTGGCCCGGCTGGACCTGTGCCTTCTCGACCAGCGCCTGCCACGAGGTGAGGGCGACCAGGGGCAGGGAGGCGGCCTCCGCCATGGTGAGGCCGGCCGGCTTGGGCGCCAGGTCGTTCTGGTGGACGGCGATGAGTTCGGCGAACGTGCCGATGCGGTCCTTGTCGGGCCGGGCGTAGACCTCGTCGCCCACCGCGAACCGGGTGACGTCCGACCCCACCTCGACCACCACCCCGGCGAGGTCGTTGCCCAGAACGAGAGGGAGACGGTACGGCAGGATCGCCTTGAAGGCGCCGTCGCGGATCCTGAAGTCCAGCGGATTGACGCTCGCCGCGCGGACCCGGACCAGCACGTCGTCGGCGCCCACCTGCGGGGCCGGAGTCTCGCTGATGCGGCCACCGTCCTTGTCGCCGTACCGCTCGATCATGAAAGCCTTCATCGTCGTCTCCGTTTCCCGCCCACAAGGGGACGTGACTGTTGCGCGTCGGTCTTCTGCGCGGACGGCACACTTTGTTGGGTTTGGTCCGGTGTTCACGGGGGCCCCTCGCCGATGCGATGGACGGACCTCACCGGCGCGGTGTCCGTCGCCGGGCATCAAGGCCGCCGACGGGACGATGTGCGCTCATGCCGCGTTCGGCGGTGCGGCCAGGCTCTGCTTCACGTACCGGGTGATCTCGTCGGCGAGGATCTCGGGCAGGCCCGCCTCGATGCCGGCCAGGGCCTGAGCGGCGACCTCGGCGGGGTCGGCCCTCTGGTCGGCGGGGACGCTCGCAGCCATGTCGGTGTCCATGTATCCGACGTGCAGGGCCGAGACGGCGATGCCCCGGGGCGCCAGTTCTTCCCGGGCCGCGCCGGTCAGCGCCCACGCCGCGGCCTTGGCCGCCGCATACGCTCCGAGGCCGGCCGGGTGCAGCCAGGACAGGACCGACAGGACGTTGAGTACGCCGCCGCCTCCGTTGGCCTCGATGACGGGAGCGAAGGCCCGCGTCACGGCGAGCGGACCGAAGAAGTTCACCTCCATCTCCAGGCGCACCGCGTCCGGGCTGCCCGCGATCAGCGGAGTGCCGGTGGAGATGCCGGCATTGTTCACCAGCAGCGTCGCGTCGGACGCGATCCGGGCCGCGGCCCGGATCGACTCCTCGTCCGTCACGTCGAGCCGCAGCGGGGTGACCCCCGGCAGGTCCACCGTCTCGGGGCGCCGGGCCGCCGCGTACACGCTCGCTCCGCGCTCCACGAGCTGGGCGGCCAGATGCCGCCCGAGCCCCCGGTTGGCTCCGGTGACCACCACGACCGCGTCCTTCAGTTCCATGCCCACTCCCAGCGTCACGGCCGACGTCGAGTGACCGACCCGGCCAAATTAGATTACGAGTGCAATCTAACCACTGGTCTAGGATAGATGCCAGTCGACATCCAATCGGGAGGTGGCCGATGGGCCGCGTATCGCAGGCGCAGGCAGAGGAGAACCGCCGACGGGTCGTGGAAACCGCGTCGCGCCTGTTCCGGGAGCGGGGGACTCACGTCAGCGTGGCCGACCTCATGAAGGCGGCCGGTCTGACCCACGGTGGCTTCTACAAGCAGTTCTCCTCCAAGGAGGCGCTCATCGACGAAGCCACCGCCCATGCCTTCGGCGAACTCGCCCGTCGTCACAAGGACGGACTCGAGCAGCATGGCGGGCAGCGCGGCGCCGCCCAGCAAGCGCTGATCGACACCTACCTCTCTCCCGAGCACCGCGACAGCCCGGCGGACGGGTGCCCCGTTGCCGCGCTCGCGACCGACATGGCGCGCGAAGGCGAAGATCATGAGGCCCGCCGGATCTACGCCGAAGGCGTGGCCGACTTTGCCGAGTGGCTCGCTACGGAGGACCAGGACGGCCTCACCCGGCTGTGCACCATGTTCGGCGCGCTCGTCCTGGCCCGGGCCACCAGCGGTTCCCCGCTCTCCGATGAGATCCTCACCGCCGCGCGTGCGGCACTGGCGGCAGCCGGCTGATCAGCGCCACGCCGCCGGTCGGGTGGTTTCCGCGCCGGGCGCGGTTCGGGGGCTCGGCACGGTGGCCGCCGTCCCAGTGAGGTCGAGGTGGGAGAGGCGACGAGGTTCTCCCGTTCCTCCTGCTTGCCCAGCGGCGAGACCTTGATCCACGGCTCGCCGTGCTTCTTGACGATGTCCGGCCCGCACGCTCGTCGCCCGCTACCGCGACGACACCTGGGGCGAGATGCGGACCAAGTGGCACTTCACCGTCGACGAGGGCAAAGTGTCCCGCTTCGAGACCGGCCAGGCGTAGGGCGGTCGCAGTCGGCAGGTGCCCCGGCCCCCGCGACCCCGCGTGAGGAGCGCTGCGTCTCACGGACGTGGGGGATGCCGGATCCAGGGTTTGCCGGCGCTGATCACCTTGGCCACTTCGCTCATGTCGTTGTTCAACTGGTGGTCGCGTCCGGGCAGTCGGTGCACCTGTGCCTGCGGAAGCGCGCGAGCGTAGAAATCGGCGTGCGACGGTGGGGCGATCTCGTCCTCGAGTCCGTGGAACACATGCACCCACGTCCCCCGCGGCAGTCTCGCGCCGAGATCACCGGGCAGTTCGAACTCGGTGCCCGGCCAGCCGCCGCTGCCGACGAACGGGGCGGCGATCAGCACGATCCCCGCGATCCTGCACTCCGGCGGCTGCTCGGCGAGTGCATGGACGAGGATCGTTCCGCCCACGGAGTGGCCCGTCACGACCGCGCCGTCGCCGAGTTTCGCCAGCTCGCGCCGGATCGCCGGGCTCCACCGGGCATGGCTCGGGTCGTCCTCGTCCGGCATCCGCGGGTAGCGGACCTCGTACGCGTCCCCGAGCTCTCGCCTCAGGCTGTCGACCAACTTGTCGTCCCACGCGTCGTGCGCGCCCGCGCCGCCGCCCTGGATGAACAAGATCTGCTGAGTCCCTGTCATGGCAATCGCCCCTCGCCCCGTCCGACCACCCGGTGTTACCCGCTGCGGACAGATGGCAGCGCGCGGAGGACCCCGGCCGGCACCCGAACGGTGACCCAGGTGCCCCCATATGGATCTGCACGAACCCCGTCCTCGGGTGAGGCGAGCACGACGCCCGCCTGGCGCGCCCCTCTTGCCGGGAAGGCCCGGCGCTGACGCTTCGGGAGAGGCAGGACCACGTTGTGATCACACGGGGGTTAGGATCACGCCGACTCTTCAACTCTCCCAGGGGGAAGGCCAGTTCATGTTCAAGACACGCAGCCGGACAGGCACGGTGCTGGCGGCGACCGCCGTATCGGTCTGTCTCTCGATCGGTGTGGGTGCGGGCAGCGCCTCGGCGGCGCCCCGGCTCACCACCGACACGATCTGGTACCAGGACGGCAAGTCGGTGGTCGTCTCCCTCTACGCCGACGGCAAGTACGCCGGCGCGGTGACCTGGAACGCGGACCCGCTGGGCGAGAAGCCCGGGGACGCACTGCAGGCGTACGACGGCGGGGCCGACGGCTGGGGCGTCAAGGGGACGGTCACGGACCCCTGGATCTACCGCACGGCCTCGACCGCGGGGCACGCCTCCCCGTACACCACCAAGTGGGTGACCGGTGACATCAAGGAGGGCACGTGGCTGGACATCTCGGTGTGTCTGGTCAAGGGGTCGGAGAAGGTCTGCGACTACAACCTGCCGCGCGTCTCCTCGTAACCGCACGCACCTGACGCCGGCGGACTGAACCGGGGCACATGAGGGGGGCCGTTCCGGTTCGGGGCGGCCCCCCGCTTTCACACTTGAGTGACTGCCGCTGGACGACCGGCATCCGTCGCCGAGGCGGGTGGGCGTCGTCGCGTTACTCGCGGACCTGAGCGTGCGCTGCGGGATGCCCGTCGCGGCTGTCCGAGCCCAGGCCCGCGAGAAGGCGCAGCCCGTCCTCGGCGGGGCTGCCCGCAGCTGCCGACAGCACCAGCAGCTCCATGCCCGAATCGTCCGGGAGCGCGAAGTTCTCCTGGTGCAGCTCCAGCAGTCCGACCAGCGGGTGCCGGTACGCCTTGCGTCCGTGTGTACGGGCACGGACGTCCGCGCGGGCCCAGAGGCGGCGGAAGCGCTCGCTGCCCATCGCCAGCTCGCCGACGAGCGAGGCCAGGCGGGGATCCTCGGGGTATTTGCCGGCGGCCAGCCGAAGGTGCCCGACCACGTCGAGGGTGCATGTCTCCCAGTCGGCGTAGAGGCCGCGCTCGGTCTCCTCGAGGAAGATGTGCCGGGCGATGTTCAGGCCCGGCATCGGCCGGCCGAACAGGAGCCCGGCGAGACGGTTCCCCGCGAGCGCGTCCAGGCGGTGGTTCATGATCAGCGCGGGTGCGTCGGCGACCAGGTCGAGGACGCGCAGCAGCTCCGGCCTCACCCGGCCGCCGGGCACCTTCGCACTGCGGCGGCGCTGGCGGGCCAGCCGGTAGAGGTGCCCGCGTTCGGTCTCGTCGAGAGCGAGGACGCGGGCCAGTGCGTCGAGGACCTGCTCGGAGGGCTGGGTCGCGCGGCCCTGCTCCAGGCGTACGTAGTAGTCGACACTGACTCCGGACAGGTGTGCGACCTCTTCGCGGCGCAGCCCTTCGACCCGACGACGGCTGTCGGTGGGGATGCCCACAGCCGCCGGGTCGACCCGGGCACGGCGGGTCCGCAGGAAGCCGGCGAGATCGTCCATGCCGCCAGTATGGCCTCTGAGCTGCCCGTGAAGGTGGTACTGCCGTTACCAGGAAGTCCCGTCCGACGGAAGCGGCGCCCCTGAACACCGGCGCCGCGGCGCTCCAGGATCGAAGGCACCCGATCCGAAGGAGTTTTCATGAAGACGCTGATCGTGCACGCCCACCCGGAGCCGAAGTCGCTCAACAGCGCGCTGAAGGACCTCGCGGTGTCCACGCTGGAGGACGCCGGGCACGAGGTGCGGGTGAGCGACCTGTACGCGATGAACTGGAAGGCGGCCGTGGACGCGAGGGACTACGGCCCCCACGCCTCGAATCCGCTGAGGGTCGCCCTGGACTCGGGCCGGGCCTTCGATGCCGGAACACTCACCCCGGACGTCCGCGCCGAGCAGGAGAAGCTGTTGTGGGCCGACACGATCATCTTCCAGTTCCCGCTGTGGTGGTACACGATGCCCGCGATCCTCAAGGGCTGGGTGGACCGGGTGTTCACCTACCACTTCGCGTACGGCGTCGGCGAGCACAGCGACACCAGGTACGGCGACCGCTTCGGTGAAGGCACCCTCGCGGGCAGGAGAGCTCTGCTGTCGGTGACCACCGGCGGCCCGGAGTCGCATTACGCCGCTCGCGGGATCAACGGCCCCATCGACGACCTGCTGTTCCCGATCCACCACGGCATCCTCTACTACCCGGGCATCGAGGTGCTGCCGCCGTTCGTGCTGTACGGCACCGACCGGATGACCCGCGAGGAGTTCCCGGACGTCGCCAAGGCCTGGACGCAGCGCCTGCTCACCCTGGAGTCGACCGAGCCGATCGCGTTCCGGCGACAGAACTTCGGCGACTACGAAATCCCCTCACTGCAGCTGAAGGAGGGACTGGAGCCCGCGGGCCGCATGGGCTTCGGACTGCACGTACGCGACTGACCGCCGACGATCGGCGGGCGAACCGGGGCACGATGACAGGGCTGGTGTGCCGAGTGGTGTGGCCCTCACCTGCCGGATACACCTCTGCGGTCAGTCTGCCCTCCGGCCAGCAGGCCAGCCGATCGACGGCAAGGCGATCGTCCCATGGGGGAGGTCGCCGTCGGCCTCGCACGGGGGCGGCTGACCGGCTCGGGCTTGCCCCGGCCGAGGCATCGGGCCGGCCTGCGCCGCACAGCGCCTCGGGTGCGGGTAGCGCGGCTACCCCGACGGCAGTTCAGCGATGCCGCTCCTCAGGCCACGGCCGGAACTTCCGCCGACCCCATTCCTGAGCCTGCTCCCTGAGACGGCGACGCGACCAGAGCATCCACAGCGCCAACGGCGTGGCCGTGAGAGCGCCCGGCAATGCCGTACCCCGGCCGTCCTGTCCTTCACTGCGGTCACGCGAGGTCGGTCAGGTCCTCCGCGTACACCTGTGACAGGGGTTGCGGGCCCACGTACTGCTGGCAGTTGCACTGGCCGGCCTCGTAGCGCAGGGGCTTTTTGTTCTCGTCCCAGGCCGTCGGCAGCTCGACTCGTTCGTGGCAGCGGCCCTGCTTGTCGTGCTTGGCCAGGTGATGCGTGCAGCCGCACACCGGCTCCGGGGGCCTGTTCGCCGCTTCGACGGCCAAGCGCTCCTGTTTCGCCGCCTCCAGCAACTGCAGTCTGCGCTCGTGCCGGTTGCGCAGCGCGGTGCGGATGTTGTCGGCCGCCCAGGCGAAACCGCCCGTCCAGAAGGCGATGAGCACCCACCAGAACCAGTCCATCAACTGCCCCTTCCCCCTTGGTCCCTGCCGGGTCAGCATAGGGGGCCGTGCCGAGCGCCTTGGGGTGTACGTCTGCCCTGGTCGGCATCCTTTGCTTAGGATCGGGCGCATGGCCCTGATCACTCGTGACGTCGACCGGTTCCAGGCCGCCAGGCCCCGGCTGGAGGCCATCGCCTACCGGTTGCTCGGCTCGGCGAGCGAGGCCGAGGACGCCGTGCAGGAGACGTTCCTGCGCTGGCAGGCGGCCGACGTCGAGCGGATCGAGGTGCCCGAGGCCTGGCTGACCAAGGTGCTCACCAACCTCTGCCTGAACCAGCTCACTTCGGCACGCGCCCGGCGTGAGACGTACGTGGGGAGGTGGCTCCCCGAGCCACTGCTCGCCGGGGACCCGATGCTCGGCCCGGCCGACACCGTCGAGCAACGCGAGTCGGTGTCGTACGCCGTCCTCGTGCTGCTGGAGCGTCTGTCGCCCAACGAGCGGGCGGTGTACGTGCTGCGCGAGGCCTTCGCCTACCCGCACCGGGAGATCGCCGAGATCCTCGACATCACCGAGGCCGCCAGCCAGCAGATCCATCACCGGGCCAAGAAGCACGTCGCGGACGGCAGGGCGCGTACCGAGATCGACGAGGCCGCCGCCCGCAGGATCGTCGAGGAGTTCCTGGCCGCGGCGACCAGCGGCCGGACCGAACCCCTGGTGCGGCTGCTCACCCAGGACGCCGTCTCGGTCGGCGACGGCGGCGGGAAGGTCCCGGCCCGCGCGAAGGCGTTCGAGGGGGCGCTCGCGGTCGCCAAGTTCCTGCGCGGCCTGTTCAAGCCGAGCGCGGCCAAGAGGGCCCACGTCGGCGGCGCGGCCGAGATCTACGCGACGACGGCCAACGGCGAACCCGCCGTCGTGGCGGTCGTGGACGGCCGGGTCGTCGGTATCACCTGCCTGGAGGTGAGCGCGCGGGGCATCGTCGCGCTGCGCAGCCAGGTCAACCCCGACAAGCTGGTCCGCGCGAGTGAGCTGTGGGCCGCCGCGGACCACGGGGACCCGCTGTACACGCTCTGACCAGGTGTGACGTCCTACCGGGCGTGACGCGCGCCGAGTGTGATGTGCTTCACATCCTGATCCTGTCAGGAAACGCCGGGCTGCCCGGTTCATGAGGCGAAACCGCGCAGACAGCGGCGCGATCCTCACCGACAGGAGCAGGCCCATGCAGCACCGCATCGTCGTCCTCGGAGCCGGCTACACCGGAGCCATCGCCGCCGGGCGCCTCGCCAAGCGGCTGCACCGCGAGGACGTCACCATCACCCTCGTCAACCCCGAGCCCGACTTCGTCGAGCGGGTCCGGCTGCACCAGCTGGCGGCCGGTCAGGACCTCAGGCCCCGGCCGTTCGGCGAGATGTTCGCGGGCACGGGCGTCGAGCTGAAGCTCGCGAAGGTCACCGCCGTGGACGTGGACCGCAAGGCGGTGACGGTCACGGCCGCCGACGGCGGCGGGCGGGAGGAACTGGCGTACGACACCCTGGTCTACGCCCTCGGCAGCGGCTGGAACGACGGGGGCGTCCCCGGCGTCGCCGAACACGCCCACGAGGTCTCCAGCCGGCCCGGCGCCCTGCGTCTGCGCGACCGCCTGGCCGCCCTGGACTCCGGCCGGCCCGTGGTCGTCGTCGGCGGTGGCCTGACCGGCGTCGAGGCCGCGACCGAGATCGCCGAGGCCCGCCCGGACCTCGACGTCGCCCTCGCCGTCCGCGGTGCGCTCGGCGACTGGCTGTCGGCCAAGGGCCGCGCCCACCTGCGGAAGGTCGTGGACCGGCTCGGCATCACGGTCCACGAACACGCCGAGGTCACCGCCGTGGAGGCAGACGCCGTGACGACGGCCGACGGCCGGACGGTCCCCGCCGAGGTCACCGTCTGGACCACCGGCTTCGCCGTCCACCCCGTCGCGCAGGCCACCACGCTCGAGGTGACCGACGGCGGCCGGATCGTGGTCGACGACACGATGCGCTCGGTCTCCCACGAGGACGTGTACGCCGTGGGCGACGCGGCGATGGCGATCGGCCCGGGCGACAAGCCCCTGCGGATGTCCTGCGCCTCGGGCGTCCCCATGGCCTGGCAGGCCGCCGACGCCATCGCCGCCCGTCTCGCCGGCGTCAAGGTCCCCCGCGTCCCCATCCGTTACTTCCAGCAGTGCATCTCCCTCGGTCGCAAGGAGGGCCTGATCCAGTTCGTCACCGCCGACGACCGAGCGGTCGAGCGCGCCCTGACGGGCCGCGGGGCCGCCTTCTACAAGGAGATGATCTGCAAGGGCGCGGCCTGGGGCGTGGCCAACCCGACCGCGGGCATGCCGTCCCGGCGCCGGCGGGTCCTGCGCCCGGAGACGGTCCACGCACCGGCCGGGGTGGCGGCCTGACCCCGGACGACGCCGCGGGCACGGGACACACACGGATCATGGACTACGGCGTGAGGGAGCCGGCGCGGCTCGGACAGGTCCGGCTGCCGGACGGTCGCCTCCTGGGCTGGGCGGCATGGGGGGCGGCCGACGGCACCCCCGCGCAGTCGGCCCCGGCGGGCGTGTGGTCCCCTCTCCTGGCGTGGGCAGTCGGCCCCCGCGGGTGCGTATCCCGGCCCCCGGCCGTCAGGTCTGCGGTGTCCGCCCGGGGCGGTTGTCGTAGCGGGCGGCCAAGGTGCGTACGGTCTCCGCCATGCGGTCGCGGAGTTCTGGCGGGGCCAGGACCTCGATGTCCGCGCCCAGTCGCAGGAACTCCCCGTGGGCGTGGTCGATCGATTCGATCGGCAGCCGGGCCTTTGTCCACCCGTCGCTCGTGGGCGTCACTCCGAGACGGCGGGCGCCCTCCGGGGTGACCCGCACCAGGGCCTCCCCCGTGTGCAGCCGGGCCCGGAAGTCGGCCACGTAGTCCTGCCAGTACGTGGCCAGGTCGAACCCCTCCGGAGCGGCGAACTCCGCCAGCGGACGAAGGGCGAGGATCTGGTCGACCCGGTAGGTGCGGATCCCCGGCGGCCCGCCCGCGACCAGGTACCAGCGGCCCGCCTTCAGCACGAGCCCGTGCGGCTCCACCCGCCGCTCGATCTCCTCCGGCGCCCGCCAGCGCCGGTACCGCAGCAGCACCGCCCGCCGCTCCCACACCGCGGCGGCGACCGCGGCCAGGTGGGGCGTGCGGTCGGCGTCGCTGTACCAGCCGGGGGCGTCGAGCAGGAAGCGTTCCCTGATCCGCCCGGCGTGTTCGCGCAGCTCCGCGGGGAGCGCGGCGCGCAGCTTGAGCTGGGCGGTGGCGAGCGCCTCGCCGAGGCCGAGGTCGGCGGCGGCGCCGGGCAGCGCGGCGAGGAACGCGGCCTGCGCCTCGTCGGCGGTCAGACCGGTGAGCCGGGTCCGGTAGCCGTCGACCAGGCGGTAGCCGCCCGCGTGTCCGGCGGCGCCGTACAGCGGGATGCCGGCGGCGACGAGCGCCTCGACGTCCCGGTAGACGGTACGGACGGACACCTCCAGCTCCTCGGCCAGTTGCCCGGCCGTCATCCGGCCCCGGTTCTGCAGCAGGAGGAGCACGTTGACCAGTCGGCTCGCGCGCATGCCGCACAGTATCCGCCTTCACTGACAGTGGATGTCAGGGGACCGTCCCTAGTCTGCGGCGCATGAACGACTTCGACTTCCTGCACGGCTCCTGGGACGTGGCCAACCGCCGGCTCACCGCACCGCTCGAGGCGGGCTCGGGGACCTGGGTGGAGTTCCCCGGTCACGCGGTGGTCCGGCCGCTGTTCGGGGGCGCCGGCAACATCGACGAGATCACCTTCCCCACCCTCGGCCGTCAGGGCGTGACCCTGCGCCTGTTCGACCGCGAGACGCGGCGCTGGTCGATCCACTGGTCCGACAGCCGGACGGGCCGGCTGGACCCACCGGTGGTCGGGGGCTTCACCGGCGACCGCGGTGACTTCCACGGTGACGACACCTACGACGGGCGCCCGATCCGGGTGCACTTCACCTGGTACCGCCTCGGCCCGGACAACGCCCGCTGGGAGCAGGAGTTCTCCGCCGACGACGGCCACACCTGGGAGCACAACTGGACCATGGACCTCACCCGCAGCGGGCGGACCGGCGCATGAGCATCGTCGAGCTGCGGCAGTACACCCTGCGTCCGGGAGCCCGGGAGACACTGATCGAGCTGTTCGAGCGCGAGTTCGTGACCGGTCAGCAGGCGGTCGGCATCACCGTCGGCGGCCGCTTCCGCGACCTGGACGACCCGAACCGGTTCGTCTGGCTGCGCGCGTTCCCCGACATGGCGCGCCGCCGGCGCTCGCTGGAGGCGTTCTACGGCGGCCCCGTCTGGCAGCAGCACCGCGACGCGGCCAACGCCACCATGACCGACAGCGACGACGTCCTGCTGCTGCGCGGCCCGGGCTTCACGCCTGCGCCCGGCGCGGTCGAGGTGCTCGCGACCGTCTGCCACCCGTCCGGGGCGACCGCCTTCGACGCGTACGCCGCACGGCACCTCGGCCCCGGCCATGCGCTGCACCGCACCGAGCACGCCGAGAACGACTTCCCCCGGCTTCCGGTCCGCACCGGGGAGGACGTCCGGGTCTGGTTCGGCCCGGCGGAACCGCCGCCCTGGCCGACCCGGCGACTGCGGCTCGAACCGGTGACGGCCTAGGGTCTGGGGGAGCCACCCACCCCGCAGGCCGACGGCACCGCTTGCCCCTGTCCGGTAAGGAATCACGGCATGACCATCGCGCACGCCTTCCCCCTGGAGCCCACCTCGATCCATGTGCCCGACGAGGTCCTCGACGACCTGCGGGCCCGTCTCGCGCTGACCCGTCCGCCGCTGGACGAGGGGAACGCGGACTGGTCCTACGGCGTACCGGACAGCTTTCTGCGTGAGCTGGTCGCCTACTGGCGGGACGGCTACGACTGGCGCAAGGCGGAGAGCGCCATCAATGTGCACGAGCACTACGAGGTGAGTGTCGCCGGTGTTCGCGTGCACTTCATGCGCAGGCCCGGCCGCGGCCCGCGCCCGGTCCCGCTGATCCTCACCCACGGCTGGCCGTGGACGTTCTGGCACTGGTCGAAGGTGATCGACCCGCTCGCCGACCCGGCCGCGTTCGGCGGCGACCCCGCCGACGCGTTCGACGTCATCGTGCCGTCCCTGCCCGGCTTCGGCTTCCCCGGCCCGCTCACCGGCTTTCCGGACGTCAACTTCTGGAAGGTCGCCGACCTCTGGCACACCCTGATGACCGAGACCCTGGGGTACGACAGGTACGCCGCCGGGGGCTGCGACATCGGCGGGCTCGTCTCCAGCCAGCTCGGGCACAAGTACGCCGACGAGCTGTACGGCATCCACATCGGCTCCGGGCTGCCGCTCGACTTCTTCAACGGCCCCCGCGCCTGGGACTTCGCCCGCAACCGGCCCCTCACCGACGGCCAGCCCGCCGACATCCGTGGCCGCATCATCGAGCAGGACCACCGCTGGGCGTCCCACCTCGCCGTGCACATGCTCGACGGCGCCACCCTGGCCCATGCCCTGAGCGACTCACCCGCCGGACTCCTCGCCTGGCTGCTGGAGCGCTGGCACGCCTGGAGCGACCACGGCGGCGACCTCGCATCCGTCTTCACCAAGGACGACCTGCTCACCCACGCCACGATCTACTGGGTGAACAACTCCATCGCCACATCGATGCGTTACTACGCCAACGCCAACCGCTACCCGTGGACCCCCGCCCACGACCGCACCCCCGTCGTGCAGGCCCCGGTTGGCCTCACCTTCGTCACCTACGAGAACCCGCCCGGCATCCACACCGCCGAGGAGCGCGTCCGGGCGTTCCGGAACGGCCCGCAGGCGAAGTGGTTCAACCACGTCGACGTCAACGCCCATGACCACGGCGGCCATTTCATCCCCTGGGAGAACCCCGACGCCTGGGTGAGCGACCTGCGCCGCACCTTCCGCGACCGCAGGCCCTGACCGACCGGGAATCGACCAGCCGGCCGCCAGGTTGAGGAGTCTGCACCCGCGTCCTCCGAGGAGAAGACATGCCCGACGAACCCGCAGTCCGTGAACTCCGCTTGGTGGTCACGGCCGCCGACTACGATGCGGCGCTGCACTTCTACCGCGATGTCCTGGGCCTGCCCGAGCGCGGTGCTTTCGCCTCTGCCGACGGGCGGGTCACCATCCTCGACGCCGGCCGGGCCACCTTGGAGCTCACTGACCCGAACCACGCTGCCTTCATCGACGAAGTCGAGGTCGGGCGGCGAGTGGCCGGCCCCATTCGGGTCGCCTTTCAGGTAGACGACTCGGTCGCCGTGACGTCGAAGCTTGCCGCTGCCGGAGCGCAGGTGGTCGCCGAGCCGACGCGGACCCCATGGAACTCACTGAACTCCCGTCTTGAAGCACCGGGTGCTCTCCAGCTGACCCTCTTCACCGAGCTCGACGAATAGATCGTCAACGGTTACGGGTCCGGTTCCGCGCCGACGGCGTTCCCGGACACCGGCCTCGCCGCGTCGAGGAGAGGCCGGAAAAAAATACTCGGCCGGTGATGTCGAGAACCCGTGGCCGGCTCCGTCCCCGAGGTGAAGGTGACCGCAACGGGTCACCTCGGGACCAAGGAGTCGGACCATGGCCAAGTACCTGCTGCTGAAGCACTACCGCGGCGCCCCGGAACCGGTGAACTGCGCGCCCATGGATCAGTGGACCCCGCAGGAGATCTCCGCACACGTGCGGTACATGAACGACTTCGCGGCGCGGCTGGAGAAGACCGGCGAGTTCGCCGGCGGCCAGGCGCTCTCCCCCGACGGCACCTGGGTCCGTTACGACGGTGAGGGGCGCCCGCCGGTCGTCGGCGGCCCGTTCGCCGAGACCAAGGACCTGATCGCGGGCTGGATGGTGATCGACGTCGACAGCTACGAGCGGGCCGTCGCGCTGGCCGGGGAACTGTCCGCCGCCCCCGGGAAGGGCGGGAAGCCGATCCACGAGTGGCTCGAGCTGCGCCCCTTCCTGGCCGCATCGCCCACCGTCACGGACTGTCCTCACGGGTGATCGAGGACCGGTACCGCAGCCGTACACGCAAGCGGACTTCGCCGCGGAGGGAGACCGGCTTCTCCCGGAGGCGGAACAGGCTCGCGGCGGTCCTCGCCGAGCACTCCCACGACACCCCCAGCGCTGACACAAGGAGCACTACATGACCCGGCAGACCGACGGCCGCCGCATCGTCACCAACATCGCCCTCTCCCTCGACGGCCGCTACGCCGCCCCGGACAACCCGCTCGACATGAGCTGGGTGATGCCCTACGCCGTGACCGACGTCGCCCGCGACCACCTGACCGGCCTGTGGGAGACGGCGACGACGGCGCTGCTGGGCCGTGTCAACGCCGAGGGGTTCCTCGGGTTCTGGCCCACCGTCATCGGCATGGAGGGCGCGGACCCGCGCGACGAGGGCTTCGCGAAGTGGCTCGTCGACACCGACAAGGTCGTGCTGTCCTCCACGCTCGAGGGGGCGCCGTGGGAGCGGACGACGATCGTCGACAAGCCGGCCAAGGAGGTCGCCGCGGACCTCAAGGCCACCGAAGGCGGCGACATCCTCGTACTCGCCAGCGCGAGCGTCATCAAGGCGCTGCTGGCAGCCGGCCAGGTCGACCGGCTGGCTCTCACCGTCTTCCCGGTCGTCCTCGGCGGCGGACCGCGGCTCTTCGACGACGGCCTGCCCGCGAGCAAGTGGACGCTCGTCAGCCGGACCGCGGGCGAACACGGCACGCTGGCGCTGGTCTACGACGCGATCCGCTGAACCGCACGCCGGGCGACGACGTGACCGCCCCGGCCGGCGCGTCGAGCCGGGCAAGGGCCCCGCGTCGAGGGCGAGTTCAGACGGAACGGGCTCGCGCAGGCAGGCCGGCGTGTCATGATCACCGGGCGGCCTCGCGCCCCGGCACGCCGACCTGCGGCCAGGGCCGTACCGGGGCGTGCGGACCGAAGGAAAGGGATCTCAGCGTGCGCAGACTCGTCCACTACGTCGCGACCACTCTCGACGGGTTCATCGCGGGCCCGGACGGCGCGGACCCCACCGGTCCGAACGGCTTCTGGCCCCTGTCGGAGGACTACATACGGCACCTCGTGGCCGAGTACCCGGAGACGCTGCCCGTGCAGGCGCGGCAGGCGCTGTCCGTCACGGCGGAGGGCACGCATTTCGACACGGTGCTCGAGGGGCGGCGCAGCTACGAGATCGGTCTCGCGGCCGGAATCACCGACGCCTTCCCCCACCTGCGTCACCTGGTGTTCTCCCGCACCCTGACCGAGAGCCCGGATCCGGCCGTGGAGCTGGTCGCCGACGACCCGGTGGCGGTGGTGCGCAAGCTCAAGGAGCAGGAGGGCAAAGACATCTGGCTGCTCGGTGGCGCCGAACTGGCGGGCTCCCTGTACGCCGAGATCGACACCCTGATCCTGAAGATCGGCCCGCTCACCATCGGCGACGGGATCCCGCTGTTCTCCCGCAAGGCCGCTTTCGATCCGCGCACCTGGACCCTGGCCGACCACACCGTCCTCGGGAGCGGCGCGGTATTCCTCACCTACTCCCGCGCCGACGGCTGAGCGCCCCCGGCGGCGGGGGGCGCAGGACGGGCGTGGTCTGCCGGCCGGCGGCTGCCAAGGGAACCCAGTCGTGCCCTCGTGCCTGAATCGTGCCGCGCGGCACCCGCAAGGGCCGCCCGCCAGAAGGAAACGCCGGCCGAGCCGGTCCGTCCACAACGGCGGCACGTCCGGAGTTCTCGCGCGGGGTGGTTGGCGGCTTCCTCCAGTCCAGCAGGGCGGCCTGGACGATGAACCCCGTCCAGCCGCCTGCGGCGCGGAACAGGGAGCGCTGCTCGTCGCCTGCGTCAGCCCGGCAGATGAGGGCGCAGGTGTGAGGCCCGGGCGGCCACCAACGCGCCGGTGGCAAGAGCGATGCCGCCCATGAGAAGGAAGTAGGCGGGCAGGGGCAGGACGGCCGTCAGGCGGTACAACTGGCCGCCGAGGACGACACCGACGGCTGCGAACATGCCGTTGAGGGCGAGGAAACGGTTGAGGTAGCCGGGCGGGGCGACGGCGGCGGCCAGGGCGAGGCCGGCCGGGGCGAGCACCACCTCGCCCAGCGAGTACAGCAGGTAGACGGCGATCAGCCAGGCCACGGAGACATCACCGGTGCGGGCCAGCAGGGCGGCCCCGGCCATGACGACGAAGCTCAGGCCGGCCGCTGCCAGGGCACCGGCGAACTTGGCGGTGGTCGTCGTGCGCAGCCGGCCTGCCAGGGGGGCCAGCAGCAGGACGAACAGCGGGTGCACCGACTGCATCCAGCTCGCGGGGATGGTGAAGCCGAGGATGGCACGGTCGGTGTGGTGGGCGGCGAACAGCGACAGGACGGAACCGCTCTGCGCAAAGATCATCCAGAAGGCCGCCGAAGCCGCCATGACGGTGGTGAAGGCGGTCAGCCGGGCGCGGTCCACGGTGCTGCGCCGGCCCAGGGAGCGCAGGTACACGAACGGCAGGCACACCGTCGCGAGGCCCAGCACGGCCAGCAGCGCGAGCAGGGGCAGCGCGCCGACGACGACGGCGGTCGTGGCCGCGGCGCCGACCACGAGGACCGCGGCGGCGCGCCGGGCGGCCGTACGGGCCTCGGCGCGGGTCAGGGGCCGGGTGGGGGCGCTGCCGGTGCCGTCGAGGACGCGCAGGCCGATACGGAACTGGGCGAGGCCCGCCGCCATGCCGAAGGCGGCCGCGGCGAACCCCAGGTGCCAGGTGACCTTTTCGGCGAGGAAGCCGGTGACGACCGGGGCGAGCAGTGCGGAGACCTGGATGCACATGTAGAAGCGGGAGAAGGCCTCCTCCCGCTTGGCCGTACCGCTGACGGCGGACACCATGGCCGCCAGGGACGGCTTGACCAGGCCGGTGCCGACGACGACCAGCGCCAGACCGGTGTAGAGCGCGGGAGCCGTGGCGACGGCGAGGACGGCGTGGCCGCAGGCGATGAGCGCACCGCCCGCCAGGACGGCCCGGCGGGCGCCCAGGACCCGGTCGGCGAGCCAGCCGCCGGGCAGCCCGGCCAGGAAGTTCAGGGACATGTAGGTGGCGAACAGCGCGGTGGCCGTCTGCTGGGACATGCCCAGGCCGCCGTCGGCGGGCGCGGCGGTGAGGTAGAGGACGAGGATCGCCGCCATGCCGAAGAAGCTGAAACGCTCCCACAGGTCGACGCCGAGCAGGGTGAGAAAGCCCCGGCGCGCCCCGGGCCCCGAGGGAGTGCCGGGTGGCGCGGGCGGGACGTACAAACCGTTACCGGTCCGGCTCGGGCTGGTCACGGCGTCCTCACGACGTACCCGGGCACCGCTGTGGTCGCGTGTCCGGCTCGGACTGTCCACGGTTCTCTCCTTCGTGCGGGAGTCGGGCGGGGGCCAGGTCGTGCGCCCGCAGCCACTCCGACCAGGGGCGGCTGTCGTGGTATCCGGGGACTGTCTCGGCCGGAGCGCCTCAAGGTCCTTCGTCTGCCGTTACGCGAGGGCGTGGATGTCGCCGGGGCGCCGCTGGGCACCCCAGCAGTTCGATGAAGGCCGGCGTGATGCGGATGTCCCACCCGGCCCGGTCCAGGACGGTGTGGAACGGGCTGTGCGTCATCTGACGTGGTCCCCACTGCGTCGGCGGGCCTCGCGGTTCCGGGTCCCAGCTTGGAGGGGCCGTCTCGAACGGCCCTGGTGTCCGGCTGGGCCGCCGCCGGAGCGTGGAAACGGCGTGGGCCGGCGGGCCTCGCGGCCCGCCGGCCCCACGCCGTGCGGTTCGGCTAGCCGAAGATGTGGATGTTCTCCTCGACCCAGTCGCGCAGGGTCAGCGGAGCCTTGCCGGTGATCTCCTCGACGGCGTTCGAAACTTTCCAGTCCCAGGCGGCCGACTGACGCTTGAGCTCGAGCAGGGCCTCGAGGCGGGGGCCGCCCCAGCCCATGCGGTCGAACTCGGCCTGTGCCTCGGCCTTGGTGCGCTCGACGACCTCGACCTCCTGGCCGAGGGCCTCACCGATGATCTCGCCCTGGCGCTGCGGGCTGAGGGCTTCGGCGCCGGTGAGCGTGTAGGCCTGGCCCTCGTGACCGGAGGTGGTGAGGACCTTCGCGGCCACAGAGGCGATGTCCCGCGGGTGGATCATCGCGGAGACGGGGTCACCCTCGGTGACATACATGGTCCGGTTCTTGGCGATGGTGTCCGCGTACCCGTAGAGGTAGATCATGAAGGTGCCGGGGCGCAGGATGGTCCAAGCCAAGCCGGATTCCTGGATGACCTGTTCGCCGGCCCGGTGGCCCGAGGTCAGCGGGTCGGTGGCGCCGTAGCCGACGCCGCTGGTGGAGAGCTTGACCAGGTGCTTGACGCCGGCCTCGCGGGCGGCGGCGACGAGGGTGCGCTCCTGGACCGGGCCTTCGGGGCCGTAGCCGGGCGGGCAGACGAAGACGCGGTCGACGCCGGCGAGGGCGGCGGGGAGCGTCTCGGGCTTGTCGAAGTCGCCGGCGACGACCTCGACGCCCTCGGGGAAGCGGGCCTTCTCCGGCGAGCGGGTCATGGCCCGCACGGGCACGCCGTCCGCGGCGAATTGAGCGACGAGTTCCGAGCCGACGTTGCCGGTGGCACCGGTGACGAGAATCATGCGTGTGTCTCCTTGGGATGTGCTGCACGGCGGAAGTCCGTGCGAGGGGGCCACTCGTGGAGTGGGAGAGTCAGGATTCGCCGCGGGGGGCAGAGGGGCTGGTGGCGGTGTCGTCGCCGGGCTGCCCGGAATCGTCACCGCCATGGCCGTGGCCATCGGCCGGCTTGACGTCCTTGAGGAAGAGCGCGGCCACCAGACCGATCGCGGCGATCGGAATCACCGCGTATGCCCTGGATGACGCGGAAGGCGATGAGCTGACCCATCGTCTGGGCGAGGCCGCGCAGAACCGATCCGACAAGGAAGACGGTGACGGAGGTCATGAAGACGCGCTTGCGCCGGCACGGCAGAGGCCTGGGTGGCAGGCTCGGGTGAGGTGGAAGCCAAGAGAGGTCCCAGTAATCGAGGAGCGGTGCCAGTACGTGGCATCCCCGGGTGCGGGAGTGCGCAGAACGAACTCAACGAAGTACGCTGCTCGCCTTGAGCAGCGGAGATGGGTGGTCGGATCTCGTCCGACTCCGGCCCTCTGGGCCCTCTCAACCTTCGATCAGCAGACTGCTGATCCCGGTCCTTCGGTGTTCGTCTTGGCTCTGGCCACTCCTGCTGGAAGCGATTACGGAACGCCAAGCACCGTAGCAGACGGGGCTGGGCGGCCACCAACGCGCCGACGGCAAGGGCGATGCCGCCTATGAGGAGGAAGTAGGGGGGCAGGCGCAGCGCGCCGACGACGGCGGTCGTGGCCGCGGCGCCGACCACGAGGACCGCGGCGGCGCGCCGGGCGGCCGTACGGGCCTCGGCGCAGGTCAGGGGAAGGCATCCTCCCGCTTGACCGTTGGCCGTACCGCTGACGGCGGACACCATGGCGGCCAGGGACGGCTTGACCAGGCCACGGCCGACGACGACCAGCGCCAGGCCGGTGCAGAGCGCGGGAGCCGCGGGCGCACGGAGGTGCGGAGGGCGCCTGTCGGGCGCCCTCCGCGGGTGCGGTCCGCCACCTGCCCTCAGTAGTGGGCGAGGACCTTGTAGATCTCGAACGGGCGCGCCCGGTGGGTGTCGCGGAACTCGCGCAGAGGGGCCGTCTGGTCCTTGTGCTGCGCCCCCGTCTCCCACTTCTCGAAGGACTCCCAGCTGTCCCAGTGACTGACCACCACGTAGCTGTCCGGACGCCCCAGTTCGGTCATGAGCTGGTTGCCCAGCAGACCGGGGGTGCCGGCCATGCGGCGGCTCGCCTCGTGGTAGGCCGCCAGGACGTCCTCACCTTGGTCGGAGAGGTGGTAGAGCACCACTTCCACCGCGGGAGCGGTGCTCATGCGGCCGCTCCTTCGAGGCTGGCCACGATCCGCATCGTGGCCATGGAGCCGCCGCTGCGGAAGGGGTGCAGCTTGGTGCGGTGCTGCAGGTGCGTGTCGCTGGTCTCGAACGCACGGAACTGCGGTTCGTCCACCCAGTCGCTGACGATGTAGTAGATGCCGTCCTCGTCCTCGGCCGTGCTCTTGGCCAGCCACTGGCCCCGGTTGGCCGGGTGGCCGGTGACGGAGTCGCCGACCTCCTGCCACATCCGCTCGAAGTCGGCCTCCATGCCCGGTTTGATCTGCATCCGCAGCATGACCCGGAACGTCGCGTCGCTCATGGTCAGATGCCTCCGTCGACGTTGAGGGTCTCGCCGGTGATGTAGGCCGACAGGTCGCTGAGCAGGAACAGCACGGGGGCGGCCAGCTCGTCGACGCGCCCGAGCCGGGCGAGAGCGGTCTTCTGGGAGTAGGTGGCGCGCAGGCCCTCGGCGCGTTCGGCCGGCAGCGTGTCGAATGCCTCGGTCTCGATGACGCCCGGGGCGACGACGTTGACGCGGATCCCCTTGCCGCCCAGCTCCTTGGCCAGGGAGCGGGTCAGGCCGATCATCGCCGCCTTGGCCGCGGTGTAGTGGGCGCGCAGCGGGATGCCCGCAGCCGCGCCGCGGGAGCCGACGTTGATGACGGAGGCTCCCGCACCGAGCAGCGGCAGCGCCTGCTGGATGATGCGGTAGCTGGCCGTCAGGTTGGTGTCCAGGACGCGCGACCACTCCTCGGGGGCGAGGTCGGCGAAGGGGATGTGGCTGATGACGCCGGCGTTGTTGACGATGCCGTCGAGCCGGCCGTACTTCTCCCTGGCCGTCTCGACCAGGGCGTCGACCTGGGCCAGGTCGCCCACGTCGGCGCGTATGACGTGGTGGTCGCCGCCGGTCTCCTTGAGCTCTCGGCGCAGGCTTTCGACGTACTCGCTCTCCTGCACGTAGCAGGTGAGGACGTCCGCGCCGGCCCGGGCGGCGGCGAGTACGATGCCCCGCCCGATGCCTCGGGTGCCGCCGGTGACCAGGAGTTTCTTGCCCTGCAGTCCGAGTTCCACCTGATGTCCTTCCGTGGTGTGACGGAGATTCACACGCAGCCGTCTACGTGGATGTTCTGTCCGGTGATGTAGGAGGCCTGGTCGCTGATGAGGAACAGCACGACGTTGGCGATCTCCTGCGGGGTGCCGAGGCGGCCGGCGGCGGCGAACTTGGAGAAGATCGCGCGCTGCTGTGCCGCTGCCTCGGGCGGCAGCTCGTCCAGGGCCTCGGTGTCGATGCGGCCGGGCGAGATGGTGTTGACGCGGATGTTCCGCGGGCCGAGTTCGCGGGCCAGGGAGCGGGTGAGGCCGATCAGCCCCTGCTTGACCGCCGTGTAGTGTGCGCCGCCGGCCATCCCGATGCGGGCCACCGTGGAGCCGAAGTTGACGATGGATGCGCCGCCGGCCAGGAGGGGCAGTGTGGCCTGGGTGACCTGATGGGTGCCGGTGAGGTTGGACTGCACGGCAGCAGCCCAGGCGGCGTCGGTGAGGTCGTCGTAGGGGGCCGGGGCGAAGTCGCCGGCGTTGTTGACGACTGCGTCGAGGCCGCCGAACAGGTCACGGGCACGGTCGGCCAGCAGTCGGGCGCCCGCGGCGTCGGAGGCGTCGGCGCGCAACAGGTGGCCGGAGCCGGGCAGCCCGGCGAGCTCCTTGCCGAGCGTGGTGACGTGGTCGTTCTCCTGCCGGTAGCAGGTGAGGACGTCCGCGCCGGCCCGGGCGGCGGCGAGCACGATGCCCCGCCCGATGCCCCGGGTGCCGCCGGTCACCAGGATGCGCTTGCCGGCGAGGTCGGAGTACGGGGCACGCAGGGCGCTCGCCGCGGTCTCGATCTTGCGCTTGATGATGTTCATCTGGACGACGGAATTGCGGTTGATGCGGTCGGTCATGCCGTCGTCGTCGAGCGGGGCCCCGTCCTTCATGTGGAAGTCCTGGGTCCACTGCATCCGCACGCCCCGGTCGGTCTGGGTGTACTCCCAGTGGATGTCCATGTACTCGAACGGCCCGGTCTCCACGCGGTGGGCGCGCACCGTGCGGGTCGCGGCGTCGGTGGTGCGCTGGGACACCCAGCTCCACACCTTGCCGTTCTCGTCGGGGTGCAGGGCGAGCCGGAAGGTGACGGTCGGCCCGTCCTGTTCGAGGATCTCGGCGAGTGAGTACTCGCTGAACAGTTCGGGCCACGACGCGACGTCGTTGGTCCGCTCCCAGACGAAGTCCATGGGGGCGTCGATGACGATGGAGTTGCTGGTGTGTCCCGCCATCACTCCTGCCTTTCGGGTTCGGGGGTCACGTGAGGTGGTCGGTGCGGTCCCCGGCGCCGAGCACGAGCGCGGAGGTGAAGCCGCCGTGTCCGCGGGCGAGCACCACAGCGGTGCGCAGCGGGGTGTGCCGGGGCCGTTCGACGACCAGGTCGATGCCCAGGTGCCCGGCGTCGACGGGGCCCGCGGTGTGCGGGATGACGTCGGCGGCCAGGCTGAGCAGGGCGGTGGCGACGTCGAGTGCGGCGCCGCCCGCGTACAGCCGGCCGGTGAGGGTCTTGGGCGCTGTCACCGGTACCCGGCCGGCCCCGAACACCTCGTTGACGGCGGTGGCTTCGGCGCGGTCGGCCTCGGGCAGTCCGGCGGCGTCGGCGAAGACCACGTCGACGGCGTCGGCGGTCAGGTCCGCGTCGGCGAGGGCGCGGCGGATCACCGAGGCGAGGGCGGGGGGACGACCCGAGCCGGGGGCGGGGTCGAATCCGGCGGCGTAGCCGAGGATGCGGCCGTAGTGGCCCACCCCGCGCTCGCGGGCGCCGTCCTCGCTCTCGACGACCAGGATGGCTCCGCCCTCACCGGGGACGTATCCGCGCGCCGCCTCGTCGAAGGGCAGGTAGGCGCGGGTCGCGTCGTCCACGGTGGACAGGGCGCCGGTGGACAGCTGCGCCGTCAGCCCGTAGGGGCACAAGGAGGCGTCGGTGCCGCCGGACAGCACCAGCCGCGATCCGGTGTCCAGCAGCCGGCGGGACTGGCCGAGGGCGTCCAGGCCGCCCGCCTGCTCGGCGCAGATGACGCCGCAGGGGCCGCGCATGCCGTGCCGGATGGACACCTGGCCGGTGGTGGCGGCGTAGAACCAGGCGATGGACTGGAAGGCGCCCACCCAGGCCGGTCCCCGCTGGTAGAGCTGCTCCATCTCCCGCTGGCCGAACTCGGTGCCGCCGGAGGAGCTGGCGGTGACCACCGCCATCTCGTACTCGGGCAGCGTGGCCGGGTCGGCCTGCGCGTCGGCCAGGGCCGTCTCGGCCGCGGCCAGCGCGAAGTGGGTGAAGCGGTCGGTGCGGGAGACGAGGATGTCGGGAATCAGCTGGTCGGCCTCGAACCCGGGTACCTCGCCGCCCACCTTGACCGGGTAAGTGCCGGTGTCGAAGCGGGTGATGCGTCCCAGGCCGCTCTTGCCGGCCAGGACGGCCTCCCAGTGCCGGCGCGCGCCGATACCGGTGGGGGCGATGACGCCGAGGCCGGTGACGACCGCGGGGCGGCGCCGCCCCTCGGGTATGCCGAGGGCACTCATGCTGCTTCCCTTCCGCCGCCGGCACCGGGGCGGCTGAGGATCATGGCGCTCTGGAAGCCGCCGAATCCGCTGCCGACGCTGAGCACGTGGTCCATGCGGTGCTCCCGGGCGGTGACCGGTACGTAGTCGAGGTCGCACTTGGGGTCGGGCACCGACAGGTTGGCCGTGGGGGGCACCACCTGGTGGCGCAGGGCCAGCGCGCAGGCGGCGACCTCCAGGGAGCCGATGGCGCCCAGGGAGTGCCCGATCATCGACTTGATGGAGCTGACCGGGATGTCGTAGGCGTGCTGTCCCAGGCTGCGCTTGAACGCGGCCGTCTCGTGGCGGTCGTTCTGCTTGGTGCCCGAGCCGTGCGCGTTGATGTAGCCGATGTCCGTGGGGTCCAGCCGGGCCCGGTCCAGGGCGACGCCGATGGCCTCGGCCATCTCCCGGCCGTCGGCCTTGAGTCCGGTCATGTGGTAGGCGTTGGAGCGGCTGGCGAAGCCGGCCACCTCGGCGTAGACGCGGGCGCCGCGGCGGCGGGCCGCTCCTGCCTCCTCGATCACCATGACCGCGGCGCCCTCGCCGAGGACGAAGCCGTCACGGCGGCCGTCGAAGGGCCGGGAGGCGCCGGCGGCGTCGTCGTCGTTGTTGGGCGTGGTGGCCTTGATGGCGTCGAAGCAGGCGGAGGTGATCGGCGACAGCGGGGCGTCGGTGGCGCCGGCGATGACGATGTCGCAGACGCCCTCCTCGATGAGCTGCACGCCGTGCGCGACGGCGTCCAGCCCGGAGGTGCAGCCGGTGGAGATCAGGGCGACGGGGCCCTGCGCGCTCGCCTGCCAGGCCACCTCGGCGGCCAGCGTGCTGGGCACCATGTATCCGTACAGGTGCGGCACGCCGTAGGTGTGGTCGACCAGCCAGTTCTTGCCGCTGTCGGACAGGACGACGTACTCGTCCTCCAGGCCGGTGGTGCAGCCGACGGCGCTGCCGATGCTGACGCCGGTGCGGCCCGGGTCGCCGGCCGTGGTGTCGATGCCGCTGTCCTCGATCGCCTCGCGGGCGGCGACGACCGCGAACTGGGCGGCGCGGTCCATGCGGCGGATCTCCTGGGCGCTCAGGCCCGCGGCCACCGGGTCGAAGTCGCACTCGGCGGCGACCCGGGAGCGGAACTTGCCCGCGTCGAACAGGGTGATGTCCCGGGTGGCCGTGCGCCCGCTGGAGAGCAGGTCCCAGTACGCCTCACGGCCGACGCCGCCGGGTGCGACGGCGCCGATGCCGGTGATGACGGCGCGACGGCTCATCGCGGGCCTCCGACGTCCGGGTTGGCGCCACCGTCGACGAGCGGCGCCTCGGTGTCCACGTGGCCGAGTTCCGGGCGCGGCGCCAGCGGGGAGAGGTGGAAGACCACCTGCGCCGGCTCCTGGCCGGTGTTGACCAGCCGGTGGCGCACCCCGATGGGCACGAGCAGGGAGTCGCCGGGGCCGAGCGCGACCGGCTCGCCGTCCAGCGTGATGCTCAGCTCGCCGGAGACGACGTGCAGGAACTCCTCGGAGTACGGGTGCAGATGCTCGGTGACGTACTCGCCGGGGCCGAGCCGCAGGGTTCCGCCGAAGCCGGAGGTGCAGCCGACGGTGCGGGGGCTGAGGGTGATGCGGATGTCGCCGCCGCGCTTGCGGTTGGCGGCGACCTCCTCCAGGTTCACCTTGGTGGTGGGGGCCGCTGTGGTCATCGGGTGCCGCCCAGGGTCGGGCCGGACGGCTTGGTGGTGACGGGGCCGTCCTGCGGGGTCCAGCTGTAGAACGGCACGGCCATCGCGTCGCGCGGCTCACGCCAGTCGGGGTCGTAGGGCGAGATGAACTCCTGCAGCCGGGTGTTGATGTCGTTGTACAGCGGGTGGCTGCGCGCCTTGTACAGGTTCGGGCCGATGTCCTGCTCGGCCTCCACAAGGTGGAAGTACAGGTCGTGGAAGGCGAACAGGGTCCGCCGGGAGACACCCACCATGTGCGGCAGGTCGGTCGAGTCGGAGTCCGCGAAGACCTTGGCGACGCCCTCGGCGTCGGCGAGGTTCATCCGCGCCACGATCAGTGTGCGGTGCACGTTGCCCTCCTGGCTTCTTCGGTCGTTGCTCCACCCTGGTGGGCGGCTCTCGAAGCTGTCTTGAAACGGTCTGGACCGGCGGCCGGGAAGATCACAGCTTCAGGTCGATCCGGTAGTCGGTCAGCCAGGTCTCCAGCTGCAGCACCATCTCCATGCTGGCCCGCTCGACCCAGGCGAAGGCGCCCTCGGGGGACTTGTCGGAGTCGACGGCCGCCGCGGTGGCGGTGGCGTCCAGCAGGCCCGCGACGGCCGCGCCGCGGTCGGTGGCCAGTTCGATGAACCGCCGGCGCACGAAGTCGCCGTAGGCCGCTTCCTGGGTGGTCGGGTAGGCGCTCTTCTTGCGGCGCAGCACCGGCTCGGGCAGCAGGTCGGCGACCGCGGAGCGCAGCAGGCTCTTCTCCACGCCGTCCACCCGCTTGAGGGCGGCGGGCACGTTGTAGACGTACTCCACCAGAGCCCGGTCGCAGAACGGCGGCCGCAGCTGCACGCCGTGGGCCATGCTCATGCGGTCGGCGCGGTCCAGGTGCGTGGGCGCCCAGCGGGTGAGGGCGAGGTAGGTGACCTCGCGGGCCCGGCGTTCGGCGGGGGTGTCGCCGTCGATGTGCGGAACCTCGGTCAGGGCGTCGCGGTAGTGCTGGTCGGCGTAGCCGAGGAAGTCGAGGTCCGTGCGCAGCCGGCGGTCGATCATGGAGGTGCCCAGGCCGCCCGCGGCGGCGTCGTGGCCGCGTTCGAAGGACACCCAGGGGAACGTCTGGGAGTTGCTGTGCTGCGGGTCGTAGGCCCAGAAGTAGCCGTTGAAGACCTCGTCGGCGGTTTCGCCGGACAGGACGGCGGCGAAGCCGGCCTCGCGCAGCCGGGCGAAGAACCGGATGAGGGAGACGTCCATGTCGCCGAGCGGGGAGGGGGCGTCCTGGCTGCGCAGGGACGCGGCGTGCACGGCCGGGTCGGTGAGCGCCGCGGTGTCCAGGAGGATCTCGGTGTGCTGCGTGCCGATGTGCTCGGCGGCGAGCGCCGCGTAGGGGGCGTCCGGGGTGGAGCGCATCGTGGGGTGCGGCTGGAAGTTCTCGGTGTAGCCGGTGAAGTTCACCGAGAAGCTGCGCAGCGGCCCGCCGCCGGCGGCGGTGAGGGTCTGGTGGGCCAGGGCGGTCAGGGCGCTGGAGTCGATGCCGCCGGAGAGCATGGCGCCCACGGGCACGTCGGCGCGCAGGTGGCCGGCGACGGCGGAGGCGAGCAGGCCGCGCACGGTGGTGATGGTGTCCGGCAGGCTGTCGGTGTGGTGCCGGGCCGGCAGCGACCAGTAGCGCTGCTCGGTGCTGCCGGAGGGGCGGACGACGAGCACGTGGCCGGGGACGACCTCCCGCATGCCGTGGAAGACGCCGGTGCCGGGCTTGCGGCTGTGGGCGAACAGTTCGCGCAGGCCGTCGGCGTCGACGACGGGGGCGACGTCGGGGTGGGCGAGCAGGGCCTTGGGTTCGGAGCCGAACAGCACGCCGGTGGGCGTCGGGTAGTAGCTGAGGGGCTTGACGCCGAGGCGGTCGCGGGCGAGCAGCAGTTCCTGGCGGCGCACGTCCCATACGGCGACGGCGAACAGCCCCTCCAGGCGGGTGAGGAAGTCGGTGCCCCACTCGAGGTAGGCGTGCAGGGCGGTCTCGGCGTCGCCGCCGCCGGTGAAGCGGTGGCCCTTGGCGGACAGTTCGGCCCGCAGCTCGTCGTGGTTGGTGATCGCGCCGTCCAGGGCGAGCACCGCGACGTCCGTGCCGCCCTCGGTGCGGTGCACGACGGGCTGGCGGCCGGTGTCGGTCACATCGAGCAGGGCCAGGCGGCGGTGGGCGAGGGCGGCGTGGCCCTGCGCCCATACGCCCTGACCGTCGGGTCCGCGGTGCGCGAGGGTGGCTGCCATGGCCTCCACGACGCGGGTCTGCGGGGCCAGGTCCCGCTGGAAGTCGACCCAGCCGGCGATTGCGCTCATCGGGAGGTCCTCTCATTCACGGCGAGTTCAGCGGTGTCGCCGGCGTCGAGGGTGACGGCGACGAGGGTGAGCGGGATGCCGGCGACGGCGGCCCGGAAGTCGTCCAGGGTGGGTTCGGTCCCGTCGGCCACGGCGATGCCCAGGCGGCGCGGGCCGGCCTCGGGGCCGTAGCGCTGCCACAGCTCCAGGTAGCCGCGGGCGGTCAGGTCGGCGTCGGTGACCATCCGGAAGCGGGCCGGGGTGCGCCGGCCCTGCCAGGTGAGCTCTCCGTCGGCGGCGGGGGCGAGGTTGTGCCGCCAGGAACTGGAGGTGGCCAGGTACAGGGCGCCGTCCAGGCGGTGCACGCCCGCGGGCACGGTGTAGGGCCGTCCGCTGCGCCGCCCGGTGAAGTGGACCAGCGCCAGATGCGCGGCGACCGGGCCCGGGTCGGGCCGGGACAGCAGGGCGGTCATCCGGGCGTTGGCGGCCGCCTGCTCCTCGGCGTCGCGCGGCGCGCGGGTGATGCGTGCGAGGGCGGCGGCCGGCTGCCCGGTGGCGGCCGTCATGACAGCACCACCGCGGCGGCGGTCAGGGTGCAGCCGGCGATCGCGAAGCAGGTGCGCAGCAGGTGCCAGTCGCGCCACTGGCGGCGCGGGTCCGGCCAGGTGGGGCCGAGGTCTTCCGGCCGGGTCTTCTTGACCCTGTTGTTGATGGGCACGTTGCGCGTCTGGGAGACGACCGCGACACCGGCCATGGCGAGCGCGCCGGCGATGAACAGGGCACGCGGTCCGGTGTGGTCGGCGCGCACCGCGAACGCGGCGTCCACGATGACCGAGCCGCTCACGATGAACGGCATGATCCGGTCGTAGCGCTTGCCGAGCAGCTTGTGGGTGTCCACGTAGCGGTCGGGGGTCATCGCGATCAGGGCGGGCATGACACTGATCGCCACGGCGAACAGCACCCCCGCCACCAGGCCGGTGCCCAGCAGCACCAGCACACTCAGTGTCTCCACCACGGCCTGTGGCCTTTCGTCCGGCTTGCCAACGTCATGAGCGGCTTCGACGATCGCAGCGGCTCCTCGTACGCGGCTCGAACCGGTCTGGACGCCGTCGTCCGCGTCCGGTGCGGGGCGCGGGCGCGGTCCGAGCGGGCCTCTAGGGCTGCGCTGTTGGCTGGCCGGGACTGTCCGGAGTCGGGTCCACCCAGCACTCCGGGCACGACGGCATCGAGACAAGGAGCACAGCGGTGGCTGAGCGAACCGACGTACTGATCGTGGGCGGCAGCATGGTGGGCCTGGCCCAGGCACTGTTCCTCGCCCAGCAGGGCATCCGGCCGATCCTGGTCGAGCGGCACCCCCACATCTCGGCCCACCCGCGCGCGCAGGCGGCCAGCCCCCGCACGATGGAGCTGATGCGGGCGCTCGGCCTGGAGCAGGCGGTGCGCGCCCAGGAGAACCCGCACGCCCAGTACGGCGACATCCTGCAGGTCGAGTCGCTGAGCGGGGCCGAACTCGGCCGCTTCGACGGCCCCTTCCGGCACGACCCGAACGAGGTGAGCACGACCGGCTGGACCCTCATCGGGCAGGACCGCTTCGAGCCGGTGCTGCGGGCGAAGGCCGAGGAGCTGGGCGCGGACATCCGCTTCGGCACGGAGCTGGTGAGCTACGAGCAGGACGCCGACGGGGTCACCGCCGTGCTGCGCGATGTGCGGCACGACACCGAGACCACCGTCCGCGCCGCCTACCTGGTCGCCGCGGACGGTGTGCGCAGCCCGATCCGCGAGGGGCTCGGCATCGGCACGCACGGGCAGGGCGTCTTCGGCCGCCAGATGAACATCATCTTCCACGCCGCGCTGGACGAGTACGTCGCCGGCCGGCGCTTCTTCCTCTGCTTCGTCAGCAACGACCGGGTCAAGGGCGTGCTCGGCCGGCTCGACGACTCCGACCGCTGGGTGCTGGCGCCGAGCCTGCCGCCGCAGGAGACGCATGCCGAGTACTCCGAGGAGGACTGCGTGGAGATGGTGCGGGCCGCGGTCGGCGTGGCGGATCTCGACGTCGCGGTGGAGACCAGCACCAGCTGGGAGATCGCCGCCCGGGTCGCCGACCGGTTCCGCTCCGGCCGGGTGCTGCTGGCCGGGGACGCGGCTCACATCATGCCGCCCACCGGCGGGTTCGGCGGCAACATGGGCCTGCAGGACGCGCACAACCTGGCGTGGAAGCTGGCGCTCGTACTGCGCGGACAGGCCGGCGTGGAGCTGCTGGACACCTACGAGGAGGAGCGGGTCCCGGTCGCCGAGTTCACCGTCGAGCAGGGCGTGATCCGCTATCTGCAGCGCAGCGGCCTGGACGAGGAGGCCGCGGCCCGGCACCGGCCGGAGACGACTGTGCTGTTCGGGCACGTCTACCGGTCGGGTGCGGTGCTGGCGGAGACCGGCGCGGACGACGGCGCCCCGGTGGAGGACCCGACCCAGCCGTCGGGCCGGCCGGGCACCCGTGCCCCGCACATCGTGCTGCGCTCCGGCGGCACGGACGCCCCGCTGCACGATGTGCTGACGGGCGGCTGGCTGCTGCTGGCCGGGCCCGAGGCCGGACTGTGGGAGCGGGCGGCCGGCGGTGTGTCGCGGCTGACCGGCATCGACCTCGCCTTCCATCGGGTGGGCGGGGAGGAACCGGTGGAGGTGGTCGAGGAGTTCCTGAAGAAGTACGGCATCACCGCCTCAGGTGCCGCGCTGGTGCGCCCCGACGGCTTCCTGGCCTGGCGCTCGGCCGGTCAGCCCGCGGACCCGGCGGTCGAACTGTCGGCGGTCGTGCACCGGTTGCTGTCGCGCACCCTCTGAGCGGCCGGCCGCCCCGCACGGCACTGGGCGCGCCTCCCGGGATTCGGGAGGCGCGCCCAGTCGTGTGTGTGGGGGGCGGCCGCTGTGGCGCGGGGTGGCCGCTGTTGGTGCGGTGCGGCCGTTGTGGTGCGGGGCGTGCCGTCGTGGTGCGGGGCGGCCGCTGACGGAACCGGCCGCCGGGTGGGGGCCGAGGGGCCGGTTCCGTCGCCGGCGGGGGTCAGTCCAGGCAGAGGATGCCGCGCAGCACCCCGGTCACCGTGGAGGTGACGTCGCCGGCGGGGCCGCCGGCCGAGCGCCAGGCGACGAAGCCGTCGGGGCGGACCAGGGCGGCGCCGCCCTCGCCGATGCCGTAGCGCTCGGTGAAGGTGTTCTCGACGTCGGCGTAGTGGCCGCCCTCGCCGATGCCGCGGACGGTCAGCATCAGGCCGAGGTCGCGGGCCGCCTCGGTGGCGGCGGCCCACGGCCCGACGGGGCCGGCGGTCAGCAGGGTGAAGCCGACCGGGAAGAGGTCGACGGTGGAGAAGGGGCCGTGCTCACCCTCGACGACGACGTGCGGGGCACGCGTGCCGGGCCGCCCGCTGGGCTTGTCGGGGTCCTCGGTGATGGTCCACGCCTGCGGGTCCTCACCGGCGAACGCGCCCTCGGGGTAGGCGTATCCGAAGGTCATCGTCGTCTCGTCGACCAGGTCCTTGGCCACCTCGTCGAACGCCTTGCCCTCACGGACGGCGAACCGCAGCATGGCCTGGCGCACGGTCTCCTGGGCGACCGGACGGCGCTCGGAGTCGTAGCTGGCCAGCAGCCGCTCCCCTGCCTTGCCCTCCAGCACGAGGGCGAGCTTCCAGGCCAGGTTGTAGGCGTCCTGGATGCCCGTGCTGGCGCCGAAGGCACCGGTGGGCGGCATCACGTGGGCGGCATCGCCGGCAATGAGGAAGCGGCCGCGGGCGAGGGTGTCGGCGACCCGCGCGGAGATGTCCCAGGCGGGCATGTCGACCGACTCGATGGTCAGCGGCAGGTCGGGGACGCCGACGGCGGCCCGGACGAGTTCGACGCAGCGCTCTGGGGTGAAGTCGTCGGCGCTCTGGCCCTTCTCCGGGAAGAAGGAGACGTTGATGACCCACTTGCGGTCGTTGTCGATGGGGATGATCGTGCCGCGCACCTGCGGGTTGTTGACGTAGGCCGCGATGATCCTGCGGCCCCGCAGGGCGTCGGTGAGGTCGGCGTCGAAGAAGAAGCTGACCAGGTTGGTGAGCGTGCCGCGGCCGTGGGCGTCGATGCCGAGCATGTGCCGCAGCGGGCTGCGGCTGCCGTCCGCGGCGACCACGTAGGAGGCGCGCAGTTCGCTGCTCTCGCCGGTGCCGAGGTCGGTGAGCGTGGCGCTCACCCCGTCGGCGTCCTCCACGACCGCCTCCAGGCGGGTGTGGAAACGCAGATCGACGCCGACCTCCTCGGCACGCTTGCGCAGGATCGGCTCCAGCTGGTTCTGGTCGATCAGGGTCCACTGGGTGGGGCTGATCCGGCTGATGTCCTCGATCGAGGCGTTGGGCATGCGGACCCGCTCGTTGCCGGCGAGGGTCTCGACGTGCACCAGGTCGGTGTTGCCGGATATCGGCGAGCGTCCGGCCCGTACCCGCTCCTCCATGCCGACCGCGCGGTACAGCTCCATGGTGCGCGGGTTGATGGCACGGGCCTTGGGGTGGACGGAGGTACTGGGGTGGCGTTCGACCAGTGTGGCCTTCACACCGTGGTGGGCGAGGAAGACGGCGGCGGACAGTCCGGCGAGGCCACCGCCGACGATGAGAACGGGCACCTTCTCCTGGCTCATGTTGATTCCTTGGCTCGTTGGGCGGCCGTGCCGTCCAGGTCGGTCATCGGGTGGCGGTCACCAGCGTGTGCGTGCCGAGCAGCGGCTGTGCGGCGGGGGCGGTGAAGCCGGCCTCGCGCAGCCAGTCGTTGAGGTCCCCGATGCGGTACTCGGAGCCGTCGGGGCTGACCAGGCGCATGTGCAGGCTGGAGAGCAGGCGCTCGGCGCTGCGGCGCTCGTCGTCGATCATCCGGTCGTAGACGAGGATCTGCCCGCCGGGGTTGACGGCCGCGTGGACCCGGCGCAGCAGCTCGCGGCGCCGGTCGGTGTCGAAGCCGTGCAGGATGTGCCCGAGCACGATGACGTCGGCCCGGGGGATGTCGTCGGCGAAGAAGTCGCCGCCGGTGAACTCGATGCGGTCGGTGTGGCCGAGGCGGCCGACGTGCTCGGTGAACAGCGGGCGGGTGCGTTCCAGGTCGAACACGCCCGCCTTCAGGTGGGGGTGCTCGCGGACCAGGACGGAGGCGAGGTTGCCGCGGGCGCCGCCGAGGTCGACGAAGGAGGAGTGCCGGGACCAGTCGATGCGGCCGGCGAGTTCGACGCCCATGCGGTCGCTGTAGGCGTCCAGACCGGCGAAGAAGCGCTTCATCTTCTCCGGGTCCTTGTGCTTGTCCCCGACGAACCCGCCCTTGTCGGGGTCCAGGTGCTGCGGGGCACCGGTGGTCAGCGCCTCGGTGAGCCGCCCCCACGTCCCGTACAGGGTCTCGTTGGTGAGCTCCACGAAGCCACCGAGGTAGGTGGAGGCGCCGGGCACCAGGTAGGCCGCGGCCAGCGGCGCGTTGGCGTACCGGTCGCCGGTGCGCTCCAGCAGACCGAGGCCGGCCAGCGCGTCGAGGAAGTCCTCGGCCATGCGCGGGTGCAGACCGGTGGCGGCGACGATCTGCTCCGCACCGGCCGGCCCCTCGGCGAGCGCACCGAACACGCCGAGCGTCACGGCGCTGTGCAGCACCTTGGCCGCGCAGTCCGCGATGGTCAGCTTGATCAGCGGACCGGGGTCGACCGCCGCGGCTGTCGTACGGTCATCGGTCGTTGTCACGCGAGCCTCCTAAGCGAGCCTGGGGACCGCTGCGGTCCTCGCCCGACAATGGCGGGTGCGCGTGGAGTCCGGCTCGAAGCGGCCTGCAGCGCCGGGGCTCGGCACCGCGTGAGCGGTCGCGCGCGTTGGGGCGGGGCACCGTGTGAGCCGTCGCGCGGCGGAGCGCGGCGCCGCGTCAGCGGTCGCGCGGCGGGGTGCTGCACCGCGTCAGCCGTCGCGCGGCGGGGTGCTGCACCGCGTCAGCCGTCGCGCGGCGGGGTGCTGCACCGCGTCAGCCGTCGCGCGGCGGGGTGCTGCACCACGTCAGCCGTCGCGCGGCGGGGTGCTGCACCGCCAGAGCGGTCGGCCGGACGAACGGCCCGGGTACGGGGGCCCGCGGGGAACATGGCCGGGCATGGAGAAGGCCGCCCTCCCGCACAGTGGTGGGAGGACGGCCCCGGCCGTGCATCACGCGCGGGGGATTCGCGTGGATCAGGCCGCTTCGGGGGTGGCTCCGGTGGGTGCCGGGTCCGAGGCGGGGGCGGACTCGCGCTCGCCGCCGCCGTGGTGCTGCGAGCGCAGCGTGAGGTTCTTCATGCACAGGGTGATCAGGAGGCCGACCGCGAGGATGGGCACCGAGGTGACGAACACCGGTGTGAGGGCCGCGGCGTAGGCCTGCTCGACGGCGTGGCGCACGGGGGCGGCCAGCGAGTCGAGGACCGACTGGGACGACAGCGCTTCGTGGTCGACGCCGCGCAGGGCACCGGCCGGGACGCGTGCGGTGATCTCGTCGGTGAGGCGCCCGTAGAAGATCGAGGCGAACAGCGAGATGCCGATCGAGGTCCCGAAGGAGCGGCCGAAGGTGGCGACACCGGAGACGGCGCCGAGGTCCTTGGGCGGAGCCGTGTTCTGCGCGGCCTGGGTGAAGACCTGGGCGGACAGACCGGAGGCGAAGCCGAAGACCACCATGAACAGCACGGACACGATCCGCGGGGTGGAGGCGTCCATGGTGGACAGCAGCAGCGCGCCGACGATGCCGAGAGCCATGCTCACCACGGGGAAGATCTTGTACTTGCCGGTCTTGCGGATGATCTTGCTGGAGCCGATGGAGGAGAGCACCAGGCCGAGCATCATCGGCAGCAGCACGAAGCCCGAGGTGGTGGGGCTGGCGCCGGTGACGACCTGGACGTACAGGGCAAGGAAGTTGACGGAGCCGACGAAGACGACGCCGCAGATGATGGTGCCGAGCAGCGACAGGGTGAACGTCGAGTCCTTGAACAGCCGCAGCGGCACGATCGGTTCGACGGCGCGGGACTCGGACACGATGAACAGGGCGAGGCACAGGACCGCGGTCACGCCGAGGCCGATGATCCGCGCGGAGGTCCAGGCGTACTGGACACCGGCCCACGAGGTGAGCAGCGTCAGGCTGATGATGGCACCGGAGAGGGTGACGATGCCGGCGTAGTCCAGGCGGGACTGGCGGACCTGGCGGGGCAGGTGCAGGTACTTGGCGAGCAGGAAGAAGACGACGGCGCCCAGGGGAAGGTTGACCAGGAAGACCCAGTGCCAGCTGAGCACGTCGGTGAGCAGGCCGCCGATGGCGGGGCCGGCCAGCGAGGCGCCGGCGAAGATCATGCCGAACATGCCGTAGTACTTGGCGCCCTCACGGGGCGTGAACAGCTCGCCGATGATGGCCAGGACGGAGACGAAGATGCCGCCTGCGCCCATGCCCTGAACAACGCGGAAGGTGATGAGCGCTTCCATCGATCCGGAGGCGCCCGAGAGCGCGGAGCCCACCAGGAACAGGGTCATCGCGGACAGGAAGGTGACCTTGCGGCCGAAGAGGTCGCCGAGCTTGCCGTAGATGGGCGTGGTCACGCTGCTGGCGATGACGTAGGCGATGGTGACCCACGCGAAGAGGTCGATGCCGTGCAGGTCGCCCACGATGCGGGGCAGCGCGGTGGCGACGATCTGGGTGTCGAGGATGCCGAGGAACGCGGCGAGCATGCACCCGACCATGGTGGGGGTGATGCGGGTGCCGGAGGAGTGGAGCCCTCCCGTAGCCCGGGCGGTGGGAGCGGACATGATGAGCCGCCTTTCGAGTCGGTGTGTGCGGTCCCCCTCGCACCGACCGCTGGAGGCGGCGGCGTCATCTTTTCGCGGGCCCGTCAGGGGCTTAGGGGAGGTCACTTCGTGCTGTTGTGCAGCGGGTGGGGGGGTGCGGCCGGCCCGGCGGGGGTCCGGGCCGGCCGCTGCCTTGCGGAGTTACGGGACCAGCACGACCTTGCCGAGCTGGGCGCGGGCCTCCATCAGCTCGTGGGCCGTGACGGCCTCCTCGAGCGGCAGCCGCTCGTGGATCACGGGCTTGACCTGGCCGGAGGCGATGAGGTCGAGCAGGTGGCGCTGACCGGCGGCCACGGCGTCCTGCTTGTTGTAGAGCATCGCGTAGAGGCTGAAGCCGGCGACGTTCTTCATGCGGGACAGGGCCAGGGTCGGGATCGGCGGGATGTCGCCGGAGGCGGAGCCGTAGAAGACGAGGGTGCCGAACTGGGCGGTGATGCCCAGGGACTTCAGCAGGACGTCGCCGCCCACGGTCTCCAGGACCACGTCGGCGCCGCGGCCGTCGGTGGCGGCGAGGACCTGGTCCACCCAGTCCTCGTCGGTGTAGTCGATGGCGACGTCGGCGCCGAGCTCGCGCACGAAGTCGAGCTTGGCCTTGGAGCCGGCGGTGGCGATGACCTTGCCGGCGCCGAGGGCCTTGGCGATCTGGACGGCGAGGTGGCCGACGCCGCCGGAGGCCGCGTCGATCACGATCGTCTGGCCGGGCTGGAGGCGGCCGGCCTCGCGGATCGCGTGATACGCCGTCTGGGCCGGGCTGGGCAGGAGGGTCGCCTCGGCGGCGTCCAGGTCCTGCGGGATCTTGATGAGGAAGTCGGCGCCCGTGACGACGTAGTCGGCGTAGGCGCTGTGGTCGACGTCGCCGACGACCCGCTCGCCGACGGCGAAGCCGGTGACGCCCTCGCCGACAGCCTCGATGGTGCCGGCGACGTCACCGCCGGGCGCGCCGGGCAGTCCGGCGTGACCGCCGATCGGGATGCCCTGGCGGCGCTGGACCTCGGCGAAGGTGACGCCGATGGCCTCGGCGCGGATCAGGACCTGGCCCGGACCGGGCTGGGGCTTCTCCGTCTCCTCCAGGCGGAGGACGGACGGCGCACCGTGCTCGTAGTGGCGGACGATTCGCATTGCTGTCTCCATGGGGGGTTATCCGTCGAGCCGCGCCGCGCGTGCGCCGCCTGGCTCCGTCCGGCGATCCGGATTACGTATGCATGTTGTCATGCATTTGATTGTTCGTCCACACCATATTGAGGAGCGCACGGGTTCTTTGCCTTTACTTGAAGACCGGCCGGCTGGGCCCCTCGGTCCCCGCCCAGGCCGCCAGGGCCGCACGCAGCCCCTCGGCGATCTCGGTGGGCGAAGCGTCCTTGTCGGCGGCCCAGGCGACGTATCCGTCGGGGCGGACCAGCAGGCCGGCCAGCTCCGGCTCCTGCTCGCACGCGCCGACGACATGCCGCACGCGGCCGGCCCAGGCGACGGGCTCGGCCCACTCCCCGTACACCTCGGCGATCTCCGGGCGGCCGGAGAGGTCGAGCAGCGCGAAGGTGCCGCGGCGCAGCAGCTTGGGGAGGGTCACCGGGCCCTCGTCGGTGGTGACGGTCAGGTCGCGCGCGAAGTCGCCGAGCAGACGGTGCTCGGGGCCCGGGATGTCGTAGCGGACAGCGACACCGCTGAGCATCTCGGCGACGTGCCGGTTGACCTCCTCCTTGCGCATGAGGTCCTCGAAGAGCTCACGCAGCGGAGTGACGTACGGGTCGGGGTTCATCAGCGCGATCTGCGCACGGGTGTTGGCGAGCACCTTACGGGCCGGGGCCTGGCGCTCACGGTCGTAGGTGTCGAGCAGCCCCTCGGCAGCCCAGCCGTTGATGTCGGCGGCGAGCTTCCACCCGAGGTTGAGCACGTCCTGCAGACCGAGGTTGACGCCCTGGCCGCCGACCGGGAAGTGGGTGTGGGCGGCATCGCCGGCCAGGAAGAAGCGCCCGGCGCGGTAGCGCTCGGCCTGGCAGGCGGAGTCGGTGAACCACGAGAGCCACCGCGGCCGGCTCGCGCCGAGGTCGCTGCCCCAGATCTCGCGCAGGCTGTCGGTGAACTCCTCCAGCGTCAGCTCGCCCTCGGCCTCCCGCTCCTTGTGGAAGTCGAAGGTGGCGACGCGGTGGTAGGTGTCGTCCAGCGGCACACAGAAGAGCAGTCCGCGCTCGGTGCGCTCCATGCCCATCGGAGCCTTCTCGCCGTCGGCGAGGACGACGTCGGCCAGCCGCGCGGTGACCTTGCCGCCGGTGCCCGGGAAGGCGATCCCCGCGGCCTTGCGGACCAGGCTGCGGCCGCCGTCGGCGCCCACGAGGTAGCGGCCGCGCAGGGTGTACGACCCCTCGGGGCCGGTGACGTCGGCCTCGACGCCGTCGGCGTCCTGCCGTACGGCGGTCACCTCGTGACCGCGGCGGATCTCGACGCCGAACTCCTGCGCGCGCTCCTCCAGGAGGCGCTCGGTGCGGGTCTGCTCGGACAGCAGGGCGTAGTTCTGCGCGCTGTCCAGCAGGGAGAAGTCGACCCAGACGTCGAGGCCGGCGAAGTGGCCGTTGTTCCAGGACGGGGCGCCGTCACGGAAGCGCTCCAGCAGGCCGCGGCGGTCCAGCGACTCCAGCGAACGGGCGTGCAGACCGAAGGCCTTGGAGTGCGGGGTGCGCTCGGGAAGCCGCTCCAGCACCACGGGCTTGGCTCGGGAGATGCGGAGTTCGGAGGCGAGCAGCATGCCCACCGGGCCTCCGCCGACGATGAGGACGTCGAAGTCGAAGTCCTGGTTGTCCGGCATGGAAGTCCTTTCAGGGGGGAAACATTGACGAGAGATTATATGCATGAAATCATGCAAGCACTTGCTAGCATACACATGCTCGCCTGCTTGTAATCACCGGGCCTAGGATGGGGACATGGAGACTTCGACCAGGCAGACAGGCGTCCCGTCGAGGCAGGGTCCGCTCACCGCGGCCGACCCTCTCGACGCGGTGGGTCCGGCTTTCTCACGGCTGCGCCGCGCGTCGGCGCTGAACGCCGAGACGACGGTCTCGCGCAAGGACATGACCCGGACCCTGGTCCTCAACATCGTCGAGGAGGGCCCGGAGGAGGACGGCCAGGAGATCACCGTCGGCGTCGTCGCCGAACGGCTTGCCGTGGATCCCTCGGTCGCCAGCCGCATGGTCACCGACTGCATCTCCGCGGGCTATCTCGTGCGCGCCGCATCGCAGCAGGACGGACGCCGCACGATCCTTCAGATGACCGACGAGGGCGTGGCCATGCTGGCCGCCTTCCGCCGTCATCAGCGAGCGGCCTTCGAGTTCATCACCCGGGACTGGCCCGAGGCCGAACGCCTCCAGTTCGCCCGCCTGCTGATCAAGTACGTGGAATCGGTGGCCGAGACGCGGCACGCCCCGGCCGGCGGCTGACCGCCCACCCGGCACCTCTCAGCGCGCCAGGATCAGGCGCAGCGCCGACGTCAGCGCCGCGGCCTGCTCGTCGGCGGGCGAAGCGCCCCGGCTGCGCCAGGCGACGATCCCGTCCGGGCGCACCAGGACGGCACCCCCCGACGACACGCCGTAGGCGTCGGCCCAGCGGCCCTCGGGGTCGGCCGGCCCCTGGTCCCCGTCGGCGGTGATGCGGTGGACATCGAGCGCGACACCCAGCCGCGCGCCGGCCGTGCGCGCCGCCGCGGCCCAGGACTGCCCGTCCGCTCCGGTCAGCAGCACGAAACCCGAACCGAACAGGTCCAGCGTCGCCAGCGGCGAGCCGTCCCGTTCGAGCACCACGTACGGTGCACGGGTTCCTGGCCGGCCGGACAGAGTATGCGGATCACTGGTCAGCGGCAGCGCCCCGGCTCCCTCCTCGGCGACGAAGGCACCGGCCGGATAGGCCTGGCCCATGGTCACGGTCATCGCGTCGTCGGTCGCCGCCTGCTGTTCCTCGGTGGCTGTCCCCGAGCGCATCGCCAGCTGCAGCGAGCCCTGCCGCGCGGTGTACAGCCCGACCGGACGGCGCTCCTGCTCGTAGGTGTCGAGCAGGCCCGCACCGGCGGTGCCGTCGAGCACCAGGGCCAGCTTCCAGGCCAGGTTGAAGGCGTCGGCGATGCCGGTGTTGGCCCCGTACCCGCCCGTGGGCGGGATCTGGTGGGCGGCGTCGCCCGCGAGCAGCACCCGGCCCTCGGCGAAGCGTTCGGCCACCAACTCGGCCATGTCCCACGGGAAACGGGAGCGCACGGTGACCTCGACCGTGTCCGAGCCGATGGCCGCGCGGACGAGTTCGGCGCACCGGGTGTCGGTGAAGTCCTGCAGACTCTCGCCGCGCTCCGGGTCGTAGCCGACGATCAGCGTGCCCTCGGTGAGGGTGTCGTCGTGCACCAGGATGCCGGTGACCGTGTCGTTCTTGACATGGACGACGCTGTAGCGGCGCTCGCCCAGGACCGCGCCGAAGTCCGCGCCGAAGGCGATGCTGACGTGCCGGGAGAGCACTCCGCGGCCCTCCCGGCGGATGCCGAGTGCCTCGCGGACCGTGCTGCGCGGGCCGTCCGCGGCCACCAGGTAGTCGGCGCGCACGGTGCTCTCAGCGCCGTCCGCGCCCCTCAGGACGGCACTGACGCCGTCGTCGTCCTGCGTGAAGGAGACCAGTTCGGTGCCGAACCGCAGGTCGGCGCCCAGCTTTTCGGCCCGCGCCCGCAGCAGGGGCTCCAGCCGGTCCTGCGGAAGCAGCAGCAGCTTGGAGGGGGTCAGGTCCGCGAGGTCGTCGCCGCCCTCGAGTTCCTCCTTGCTGAAGAGAACCTCACCGGCCAGCGAGACGACACCGGCGCGCGTCTTGTGCTTCTCGAAACCGGCCGCGGCGCTCTTCGCCGCCTCCTCGACGCCCACGGTACGCAGCAGCTCGGCGGTGCGCGGGTAGTAGCCGACGGCGCGCGGGTGGATGGACGTGCTGGGATGACGTTCGACCATGATGCAGGGCACGTTGTGATGCGCGAGGAACAGCGCCGTCGACAGGCCGACGAGACTCCCGCCGGCGATCAGTACACGTGTGCTGCTGGTACTCACAAGGAACCCCTCTCACGGATGCCGGTCTGTGCCGGATCGTGGCAGCGGCCACTGGATCCCGACTCGAACGGGACTCGCGCCGTCAGCAGGGGAGGGAATACGTCGACCAGGAACTGTCCGCGCGGAAACCGAGGCGGTTGTTCAGCGCCACGATCGGGGTGTTGCGCACGTCGTTCCAGGCCTGCACCAGCGCCAGCTGCTCGTTCTCCCCGGCCACCCGGGACAGCACGTCGGCCTTGAGCCAGGTGCCCAGACCGCGGCGGCGCCGGCCGGTGAGGACGAGCGTCTCCCCCGTGTCCGCCATCGGGCTGTCCCGCACCAGGAGCGTGGCATATCCGCAGACCTCGCCGCTGTCCTCGGCGAGGACCGCGCTCACGTACTGCCGGTGACCGGTCCGCCCGGCCTCCGCCTCACGGGAGCGCACGTCCTCGGCGGTGGGCCGGCGCGCCACCGCCTGGCCGTTGACGGGTGCCTCCAGGGTTTCCCAGGCGCGGGCGTAGGAGTCGACCAGCTCGTCCGGGCAGCGGTCACGCCAGTGCACCAGGCGGTAACCGGCGACCGCCCGGCCGGCGAGGTCGGCCAGTGCGTCCCTGACCGGGCCGCGCAGGACGAGACGGTTGCGCATGCTGGTGCCGCACCGCTCGGCCCCGCGGTCGGCGGCGAACGCCTCGGCGACCGGCGTGTGCGGGGCGTCGACCAGGAGCATGCCGCGGCCGCGGCGGCGCAGCTCGGCACGAGCGGCACCCACCAGGGCCGTGCCGGCACCGCGGCGCCGGAAGGAGGGGAAGACCCACAGGGAACCGTGGCCCGGGCCCTCGGGTTCGCCCTCGTCCAGGCCCAGCTTGACGCATCCGGCCGGTCGGCCTGCGTCGAAGGCGGCCAGGACGATCCGGTCGGCGCCGTGCCGGCGCTGCAGCAACCGGGCCAGCAGGGCGGCCGAGACCGGCGGGTCGCCGGGCAGTTCCAGGCGCATCGTCTCCTGGAACCCGGGCAGGAGGAGCGAGATCGTCGCCGGGTCGTCGCCGTCGAGGCTACGGATTTCCATGGCTTCCTTCCGTGGGCGTCAAAGGATGCGGGGCAACGGGAGCACAGGCGCCTGAGACGATGCAGCCGGTGGCCGGGTACGAGCGCCGCACCGCCGTACCCGGCCACCGGTTGTCAGGACCGGGGCTGCGTGCCCCGGTCGGGGCGGGGGTCAGGCCCCGTCCGTCTCCGTGAGGATGATGGCCTGGACGGGACACGCCCGCGCGGCCTCGCGTACCAGCGGCTGCCCGGCCCCGTCCTCGCGGCCCGCGATCACCGTGGACAGGCCGTCCTCGTCCTGTTCGAAAACGGCGGGAACGGTCACCGCGCACTGGGCGGAGCCGATGCACCGGTTGCTGTCGATCGAGATGCGCACATCGGCCTACCAGGTGACGGGCAGTTCGGTGACGCCCTGCAGCACGAACGGCGCGTTCACCCCGACCTGGTCGGCGGGCACGGCCAGCCGCAGCGTCGGCACGCGGCGCAACAGCGTCGCCAGGGCGATCTCCATCTCGGCACGCGCGAGGTTCTGGCCGATGCACTGGTGGATGCCGTAGCCGAAGCCGACGTGGCGGCCGCTCTGGCGGCGGATGTCCAGCTCGTCGGGGCGCTCGAAGGACTCGGCGTCCCGGTTCATCAGCATCGTCGACAGGATGACACCGTCGCCCGCCTTGATGAGGTGACCCTCGATCTCGACGTCCTCCTTGGCCACGCGCATCAGCATGTCGCCGATGGAGGTGTAGCGCATGAGCTCGTCGACGGCGCGCGGCATCAGCGACTCGTCGGCGCGCAGCGCCTGGAGCTGCTCGGGGTGCGCCAGCAGCGCCATCATGGACAGCGCGATCATGTTGGACGTGGTCTCGTGCCCGGAGACCAGCAGGACGGTGGCGAGCATCGCCAGTTCGTGCCGGTCGACCTTGCCCTCCTCGAGCTGACGGCTGATCAGCTCGTCCAGCAAGGTGTCGCCCGGCTCGTCCTGCTTGCGGCTGATCAGGTCGTCCAGGTAGGCGAGGATCTCGGTGAACGCCTGCTGCGCCTGGGCGGCCTGCTCCGGGCCGGAGGAGGACAGCACATGCCGGGAGCGCTCGTCGAAGTAGTGGTGATCCTCGTACGGCACGCCGAGCAGCGTGCAGATGACGGCGGACGGCATGGGCAGCGCGTACTCGGTGAGCAGGTCGACGGTGGTGCCCGGGCCCTTGGCCAGCATCTTGTCCAGCAGTTCGTCGGCGTACCGCTGGATCACCGGACGCAGCGCGTTGACCTGCCGGATGCCGAAGCTGGGCAGCACCATACGGCGTTGGCGGGCGTGCACCGGGTCGTCGACCCCGACCAGCGGCGGCGCGGCGGCCTGCTTGCGCTGGGCCTCGATGCGCGGCGCGAGCAGCGGGAACCGGGGGTCGAGGACGTCGGAGGAGAGCCGCGGGTCCGGGAACAGCCGGCGGCCGATCTCGTTGCCGGTCACCAGCCAGGCCACCCGTCCGTTCCACAGGGTGACGCGGGAGATCGGGCCCTTGTCCCGCAGCTCCTCGTATCCGGGCGGCATGTGGTAGGGACACTTGCGCTGGATCGGGTAGGCGGGAGCGTCGTCGGCCCCGTCCGCCAGCGTGGTCGGCGCGTCGAGTGTGTCGGGCATGGGTTCTCCAGGGTGTGCGGCCGTCAGCCTCGGCGACGGGTCCGCTGGTGGATACGGGGCGGGCAGGCGCTTCACAGGCCGCCGGTGACGCGCAGCGCCTCACCGTGGACGTTGCCGTTGGCGGCGGAGCCGAGGAAGAGGATGGTGCGCGCGACGTCGTCCGGCGTGTTCATCCGGCCGGAGGGAAGGGACTTGGCCTTGTTCTGAAGGAACTGGGGCGAGGCGTGGGTGAGCACGTTCTCGGTGAGGGTCTGGCCGGGGACGACCAGGTTCACCAGGATCCCGGCCGGCCCGAGCTCCCAGGCGAGGCTGCGCACCAGGCCGTACAGGCCGGACTTGGCGGCCCCGTACGCGCCCGCGCCGACCATCCCGGCGTCCGCCAGGCCCGCGCCGAGCAGGACGATGCGGCCCCACTCGCGGTCCCGCATCCGGGGCAGCACGGCCTGGACGGTGTCGAAGACGGCGTCCAAAGAGGTGTGCAGCACCCGCCGCCACTGGTCGGCTGGGACGTCCTCGAAGGCGGGCATCTGCAGCCCGGGCCGCGGGATGGCGTCGCCCCACTCCATGGCGCAGGTGACCAGCACGTCGATGCCGCCCCACTGGCGGGCGACGGTGTCGGCGGCGGCGTGGATCGAGTCGGGGTCGGCGAGGTCGTGGGGGACCACGAGGGAGCTGCCGCCCGCGGCGGCCACCTGCTCGGCCGTCTCCTTCGCGCCCGCCTCGTCGCTGTGGTAGGTGAGCGCGACCCGCGCGCCCTCGGCGGCGTAGGCGAGGGCGGTGGCCCGGCCGATGCCCCGGGAGGCGCCGGTGACCAGCACCACCTTGTCCGTCAGGTCCGTCTTCATCGTCCTGTCTCCGTTGTCCGGCCGGGCTCGGGGCGGATGCTCTGCGCGTGCCGGAAGAAGTCGTCGGGGTCGTAGTGGTGCTTGACCGCGCGCAGGCGGGGTGCGTTCTCGGCGAAGTGGTCGGCCTCCCAGCCGGCACCGATGCGGGAGGCGGGGAAGTTGATGTAGGAGCCGGTGGCCAGCGGGGCGAGCGCGGCATCGCACCGGTCGGCCCATTCCTGCAGCTCGGCGGGCCCCCGCGCGGCTGCTTCCGCATCGCGCGTGGCCATCTGATAACCCACCAGGAACTGGGCGTCGCGGTGCACGTAGGCCGTCTCGGTGCGGCCGACGCGGTTGGCGGCCCCGCCCAGGGCGATGCACAGCAGATAGCGCTCGCCGTCGAGGTCCGGGTCCCACGCCTTCAGCAGGGTCTGCGCCTCGACACGGGTGACGGCCCGGCCGGTGAGCCGGTAGGCCTGCCGGGTGTAGGGGTGGCGGTGGCCGACCGCCTCGGGGTGAGTACCGGTGCGGTGGCACTGCTGCACGGTCTTCGAACCGCACAGCGCCTCGTGCATGACGTCGGCGTACGCGCCGGGAGCGCCCGTCTCGCGGTGCACCGGTTTGGTGCCGGTGCGCTCGGTGAGCTCGTCCAGGGCGCGCTCGAGGTCCTCGGGCGCGCCCAGGTGCACGCCCCAGGCCTTCACCACCGGCCGGCCACCGGGGCCGAACATGCCGGGCAGCACGACCAGGGACGTGCCGAGGTCGTCGCTGCCCTCCGCCGCCCAGGCCTGCCAGGCCGCCAGCACCTCGGCGGCGTCCTCGTACGACCACAGCGTCTCGAACGAGGTCAGCCGGGGCGCGTCGACGGGCAGCAGTTCGAAGTCGGTGACGATGCCGAACGTGCCGCCGCCTCCCCCGCGCAGCGCCCAGTACAGGTCCGGGTGTTCCTCGGCCGAGGCGCGCACGACTTGTCCGTCGGCCAGCACGACGCGGGCGGAGACGATACGGTCGCTTGCCACGCCGAACCGGCGGGTCTGCCAGCCCAGTCCGCCGCCGGTCAGGAAGCCGCCCTGACCGACCGTCGGGAAGGTGCCGGTGATGATCTGCCGGCCCAGCGGCTTGAGCCGGTCGAGGGCGTCCAGGGACTGGGTGCCGGCGCCGATGCGCACGGTGCCCGCCTCGACGGCTACCTGGTTCATCCGCGACAGGTCGACCACCAGGCCCTCGCCGGTGGACCAGCCGTTGAAGCTGTGGCCGCCGCTGCGCACATGGAGGCGGAGGCCGGTGTCGCGGGCGTGGCGGACGCAGGCCAGCACGTCCTTCGCCGAGTGGCAGTAGGCGATGCCGGCGGGGGCGACGGTGTCGTACTCGGTGTTCTGCAGCTGCGTGGCGAGCCCGTACCCCGGATCCGACGGGAGAACGAGCTCACCTTCGAGGCGTTCGCGCAGCATGGCGGGTCCTTCCTCCGTGACGTGCCGGCGGGGTGACGACGGCGGTGCCTGAGCCGACGTGCGGGCGGGCTACTTGTCGATGCCGAACTTGCGGGCGACGACCCTCGAGCCCTCGTGGCCGCGCAGCAGTTCACCGGTGGGCGAGTAGAAGTTGGCGCCGCCGGTGCCCTCCCAGCGGTCGTCGGAGACGAACTCGCCCTCGACGAAGACGTGGGCCTCACCGACGTGCTGGCCCTCGGGGCTGACGGCGAGGATGTGGAAGTTGTAGTGGAAGGAGTCCTTGCCGGTGGACTCCCAGTTGCCCAGGCCGATGTTCTTGGCGTTCACCTGGTAGCAGGTGACGCCTCCGTCACCGGTGAAGGACGCCAGTCCGAACACGGACTTGCCGTCGTCCTCGAGCTCCGTCGTCCAGGTTCCGACCAGCCGGGCGTCGGTCATGGCGCATCTCTCCTGACAGGGGTTCGTGGGTGTGGGTGTTCGCCGCTACGGTGTCGCCCCGGGCTGGAGCGGTGCTTGAACGGCTCTGCAGCGGGCCGTGCGGGCAGCTCAACCGGACTGCCACGTCCCGGCGGACGGGTGCGGGTTGTGGTGCGGGCGGTGCCAGACGGTGGCCGCCGCCTCGGCCGTCGCGGTGTCCTCGCCCGCGTCGGTGTGCCGGGCCAGCAGCGCGGTGAGCACCGCGGTGAGGGCGGCGGTCTCCTCCGCGGTGGGGGTGCCGCCCGTGATGCGCCAGAGGGTCATGGTGTCCTCCTCGCCCGTCACACCGGCGGGTTGCCGTGCTTGCGGGACGGCAGGCCGGTGTGCTTGGAGCGCAGCATGGCGAGCGCGCCGATCAGCGTGGAGCGGGTGTCGGCGGGGTCGATGACGTCGTCCACCAGGCCGCGTTCGGCGGCGTAGTAGGGGTGCATCAGTTCCGACTGGTACTCCTTGATCTTCTGGGCCCGTACGGCGTCGGGGTCGTCGGCGGCGGCGATCTCCCGGCGGAAGATGACGTTCGCGGCGCCCTCGGCGCCCATGACGGCGATTTCGTTGGTGGGCCACGCCAGCGAGACGTCCGCGCCGATGGAGCGCGAGTCCATGACGATGTACGCGCCGCCGTAGGCCTTGCGCAGGATCAGCTGAACCCGCGGGACGGTCGCGTTGCAGTAGGCGTACAGCAGCTTGGCGCCGTGCCGGATGATGCCGCCGTGTTCCTGGTCCACGCCCGGCAGGAAGCCCGGTACGTCGACCAGCGTCACCAGCGGTATGGAGAAGGAGTCGCAGAACTGCACGAACCGCGCCGCCTTTTCGCTGGCGTGGATGTCCAGGACGCCGGCGAAGGCGGCGGGCTGGTTGGCGACGATGCCGGTGACGTGGCCGTCGAGGCGGACCAGCGCACAGACCACGTTGGTCGCCCACTGCGGCTGGATCTCGAAGTACTCTCCGTCGTCGACGATCTCCTCGATGACCGCGCGGATGTCGTAGGCCTGGTTGGCGCTGGCCGGGACGATCTCCCGCAGCGCCTCGGTGAGCCGGCCCGCCGGGTCGTCGGACGGCTGACGCGGCGCCGTCTCACGGTTGTTGGACGGCAGCAGTGACAGCAGGAAGCGCACGTCCTCCAGGCAGGCGGCCTCGTCGTCGTAGGCGAACGCCGCGACGCCGGACACGCCGGCGTGGACGTCGGCCCCGCCCAGCCCGTTCTGGGTGATCTCCTCGCCGGTGACGGCCTTGACGACGTCCGGTCCGGTGATGAACATCTGCGAGGTCTCGCGCACCATGAACACGAAGTCCGTCAGGGCCGGCGAGTACGCCGCTCCCCCGGCGCAGGGGCCCAGCATGACGCTGATCTGCGGGATGACCCCGGAGGCCTTGGTGTTGCGCTGGAAGATGCCGCCGTAGCCGGCGAGCGCGGTGACGCCCTCCTGGATGCGGGCGCCGGCGCCGTCGTTGAGCGAGACCAGCGGGGCGCCGGCGGCCAGCGCCAGGTCCATCACCTTGTGGATCTTCGCGGCGTGGGCCTCGCCGAGCGCGCCGCCGAAGATGCGGAAGTCGTGCGCGTAGACGAAGACGGTACGGCCGTGGACGGTTCCCCACCCCGTGACGACACCGTCGGTGTAGGGGCGTTTGTCCTCCAGTCCGAAACCGGTCGCGCGGTGCCGGCGCAGGGCCTCGATCTCCTGGAACGATCCATCGTCCAGCAGCAGGTCGATGCGCTCCCGGGCGGTCAGCTTGCCCTTGGCGTGCTGGCGTGCGGTGGCTTTGTCGTCGGGGCCGTCGACCGCCAGCGCCTTGATCTCGGCGAGTTCGGTCAGACGGTCACGTACCACAGCCTCGGTAGCGATGGTCATGCGATGTCCTCCGGGTGCGACAGCGAGCGTGCCAGGTGCCGTTCGACCGCACTGAGCGGGACGTCGGGGCGAAGCCGCTCGGGGTGCCCCGGCGGGGGTGCGAGCCAGATCCACTCCCGGGCCGAATCGTCCGGGATGGGGATGTAGACCCAGATGGCGCCTGCGGCGGCCAGCGACCGGCCGACGGCCCGCAGGAACGAGGCGGTTATCGACCAGGCGTCCACGTCTCCCCCGTCACCGAGGACCTGGTCGTCTGCAGCGGCATGGACCGTCCTCCTCTTTTTTCCCGATACGCAGTGTCGGACTCGCCCACGGTCACAGGACTCGCTCAAAGGTGCTTGGAGAGGCGCTTGAGAAGCGGCCGGGAATCGCTCCCGCCCACCGCGCGCGGGCGCGTCAGCCCCAGGTGGTCGCGCAGGGTGTAGCCGTCGTAGCGGGTCCGGGCCAGGCCGCGCCGGCGCAGCTCGGGGACGACGAGGTCGGCCAGCGCGGCCAGGCCGGCGGGCAGATGGCCGGGCAGGAACACGAAGCCGTCGGCGGCGCCCTGGGTGAACCACTCCTCCAGCTCGTCGACGAGGTCCCTCGCGGACCCGAGCAGCAGCGCGGGGCTGGGCGCGGCGCCGGAGGCGCCGAGCCGGGCGGCCGGGTCCAGCAGGTCCTGGAGCGTGGCGTAGGTGTCCTCGGCCTCGGCCCGGGTCCGGCCGGTCACCACGAACACCGTGGCGAGGACCGGCACCTGGTCCGGTTCGCGGCCCCGGTCGGCGACCAGGGCGCGCAGCGCCCGCCGTTCCGCACGGGCCCGCACCGCGGTGCGCTGCCCGGTCAGCAGTACGTCGGCCCACTGCGCGGCGAACTCCCGCGCGTCGGCGGACGGGAGCACGGGGTGCAGCAGCACCGGGCGGCCCTGGGGCGGGCGCGGCACGGTGAGCGGCCCGCGCACCCGGAAGTGGTCGCCCCGGTGGTCGGGGACGTGCACCTTGGCGGGGTCGACGTACCGGCCGCCCACCTGGTCGTACAGGAACGCGTCGTCCTCCCAGCCGTCCCACAGCCGGCCGGTGACCTCCAGGAACTCCTGGGCCCGGTGGTATGCCATGCCCGCGCCCGGTGCCCGTTCCATGCCGAAGTTGCCGGCCTCGGCGTCGCTGACGGGCACGGTGACGTGCCAGCCGCAGCGGCCGCCGCTGATGAAGTCGAGCGAGGCAAGGGTGCGGGCGAGAGGGAAGGGTTCACCGAAGGTGGTCGTCGCCGTGGCCGCGAGGCCGATGTGCCGGGTGTGCACGGCCAGCGCGGACAGCAGCGTCAGCGGCTCCAGGTGGGCCACCGCACTGTCCCGGCCGTGCCGGGCGGCGGCATCGGCGGCCTGCCCGCCCGCGCTGTCCGCCAGCAGCAGGAAGTCGAGCCCGCCCCGCTCGGCGGTCTGGGCCAGAGCGCGGTAGTGGTCGAAACTGAACGCCCTCTCGGGCCGGACGTCCGGGTGCCGCCACGCGGCGGCGTGGTGTCCGAGCGCCGGGGCGGGCAAAAGCGCCCCCAGCCTCATGGGTGTGCGTTCGGTACGCATCGGCGGCCTGCCTCCCACGATCGGCCCGGCTCCTGCGGCCGGCCCTGACGCTCGGGAGTGCAGCACAAGCGCCTCGAAGAACGCTCAGGCCGGCGGGCGGGATCGGACCGGCCCCGCCCGACGGCGGCCGGTCACGGGCGCGGGCCGTCGCCGAGGGCACCGAGGACCTGGTCGAGGGTGCGGGCGAGGGATTCGGCGTCGGCCTCTCCCGTCCCGTGGGTCACGATCACCGCATCGTGCCCGCCGCCGGCGGCCACGTGCGCGGCGATGCGGTGCGCCGGCTGTCCGCTGCCGGACCAGCCCGCAAGCACCAGCGGACGGCCGGGGCCGAGGACGCTCAGCAGCGCCTGTGCCACGGCCTGCGGCTCCGCCTGCGCGGTGCCGACCGCCAGCAGCGGCCCCGCACCGGCGTGCAGGGGCACCAGGACGTCGTAGCAGGCGTGGTCCGCGCCCGGCGGGGGGACGAGGCAGACGGCGGGACCGTCGGTGCGCCGGCCCGGGCTCAGCGTGACCAGCACGGTGTCGCCGGGGCCGGCCGCGGGCGCCATGCGCGGCACCTCCGAGTCGGACAGCGCCTCGAGGACCGCGGCGATGGGCCGGCCGGCGTCCGCGAGATCCGGGAAGACGCGCAGCAGCCGCATGCTCTGCGCGAGCAGCTTGGCCGCCTCGGACTCGGCGAAACGGCTGCGGTCGTGGATCGCGGTGACCACGAGGTTGCCGAGCCGGTCGTAGCGGGCGAGCAGTCCGATCGGCAGGGTGCTGGACGCGCCCGTGCTGTGCGGAGGTTCGTACGTGATGCCCTGGCCGGACAGTTCGGCGACCAGGTCGTCGCCGGGCCGGACGGGACGTTCGAAGAAGACCGCCGTGGCGAACAGCTCCTCGTCGTCCCCGCGCTCGCTCCAGCGCCGCAGATGCTCGGTGCTGATCCACTCGTACGCGGACATGTCCAGGGCCCGGTCCCGCAACGCCGTCAGCAGCTGGGGTACCGTGCCGGCCGGGTCGACGTCGACGGTCATCGGGAGCACGCCGAGCAGCGGGCCGGTCAGCTGCTCCACGCCTTCCAGGGAGATCCCCCGGCCGTCGACGGAGACGCCGAAGGCGACGGTGGCCGCCTGCCCGGCCGCGGTGGCCCGGTGCAGCAGCAGGGCCCAGGCGGCGTGCAGCGCCGCCGTCTCGGTGACGCCGCAGGCGGCCGCCCAGTGGACGAGCCGCACGGCGTCGTGCCGCGACAGCCGCCGGGAGATCCGTCCGGAACCGGTGTGCGACGTGGGCGCCCCGGCGCGCGCCGGGTACACGGCCGCGTGGCGCGGCGGGGTGGCGCCTGACCAGAACTCCCGGGCGCCCACGGTGTCCTGCTCGTCGAGCCATCGCGCGTAGTCACGCAGGTCGGGCCGCCGCTCACCGCCGGCGGCTGAGCCGTCGTTCAGGTAGGCGCGGTAGAACTCGCGCAGCAGTACCTGCGCGCTCCAGGTGTCGACCAGCGCCTGGTGGAACGTCAGCAGGACGCGGGTCTGCGCCGCGCCCGCCTCGGACACCGGGCCGTCGTGCAGGGTGATCCGCAGCGGTCCCGGCCGGTGGACGTCCACGGCCCGGCGGCGGTCGCGCTCCAGCAGCGAGGGCCAGGTGATGTCCTGGTGCGAGAGCCGTTCGACCTGGACGGTGGCGCGTTCGTGCAGGGTGATCCGGGTGTGGTCGCGCGGGTCGAACGCGGCGCGCAGCAGTGTCTCGCTGTCGGCCACCGCCTGCCAGGCGGCGGTGAACCGCTCGCCGTCCAGCGGCCCGTTCCAGGTCCACTGGAGCTGCTCGATGTGGTGTCCGGCGCCGGGGCGGGCCAGGGACTGGGCGAGCAGCCGCTGCTGGCGGGCGGTGGCGGCGACGACCGGCCCGGCGGCCGGCGCCGGGGACCGCTCGGCCTCCCGGACGGCGAACTGCTCGACCACCCTGCGCAGATGGCCGCACAGCACGTCCAGGGCGGCCCGCGGGACGCCCCCGGCGACGGCCCGGACGTGCAGCCTGCCGTCCTCCACGTGGGTGCGGACCTCGATCTCGTACGCGCCGAAGCCCTCGGCGTGCCGGGGCGGATGGTCCTCTTCGGTGCGGACGACGGTGAAGCGCGGGGAGGGCGCGGGGAGTTCTCCCGCGTCGTGGTGGGTGATTCGGGCCCGGGGCAGGTGCCCTGCCGCGGGCGAGCCGGTGCCCGGCGGCTCGTCCCCGGTGAGGGCGCTCGCCGCGGCGGCGAGGAACCGCGCGGGCGCCAGGTCCGGGTCGGCGTCCAGCCGTACGCGGCGGGCGCGGGTGAAAGGACCCACGGCCCGCGCGTGTGCGGGCAGGAGGGTACGCCCGTCGGTGCACAGGTCGAAGACGGCCTCGCGCGTCCGGCACCAGCGGGCCAGAGCCTGACCGAAGGCTGCCGCGAGCACCTCGGCGGCGGACAGCCGGTGCTGGTGCGGCAGGACGGTGGTGAGCAGCCGGGTCTCCCGCGCGCCCAGGGTGAAGCGGGCGTACGCCGCGTCGCGGCCGCCGTCACGGTACGGCGCGGTGACATCCTCGGCGCTGACGCCTTCGGTGCTGACGCCTTCGGTGCCGACGCCTTCGGTGCCGACTTCGGTGCTGACGCCTTCCGCGTTGAAGCCGTCCGCGCTGAAGCCGTCCGCGCTGAGTCCTTCGGCGACGGTGCCGGAGGCGGCTCGCGGCGCGCCGCTGCCGGCGGCCGTACCGCAGGCGAGTGCCGGGGTGGAGCCGGGTGTCTCGTCCGCCCGCTCGGGGGACGCGGCGGCCAGCCGTGCGCTCCACTCCTCCAGCCAGCCCGCGTCGCCCTGCACCGGCGGCGTCCTTCCGGAGGCGAGTGCTCCCAGTGCCGTGTCCAGGTCTTCCAGCAGGATCCGCCAGGACGCCGGGTCGGCGGCGAGGTCGTGCACCGCGATGAACAGCAGGTCACCCCCGGCGAGGCCAGGTACACCGCCCTGGGCGTGCACGGCGCGCAGCGACGCCCCGGTACGCGGGTCGATGCCGCGGCGCGCCTCGGCGACGGCCACGTCGAAGGCGGCGCGGCCGGCGAACCGGGCCGTCGTCAGCATGCCCTCCTGCGCCTCCGCGCCCTCGGTGCGGGCGCCGAGCAGCAACTCGCCCGCCCGGCCCGCCTCGAGCGGGGTGCACAGGATCGGCTGGGCGGCGACCACGGCGGCCAGCGCGTCGCGCAGCACGTCCGCACCGACGACGTCGTGGAACCGCAGCAGCATGCCGCGGTGGGCGCGGTGCGGACCCTCGTCCAGAGTGCGCAGCACGGCGCGCAGGGCGGGTTCCAGCGGTACCGGGCCACGCGGCATGCTCAGCAGATCCGCGATCAGGCCGGCCGCCTCGTGAGCCGTTTCCGGGCCGTCCGGCCGTCCGGTGCGGCCGGCGGCCAGGTGCAGCGTGTGGTGGGCGGGCCCGTGGCGCCGCAGGCGGGCGTGCAGCACACCCTCCGCCACGCTCTCGTCCCCGTGCGGCGCCTCGAAGCCGTCCAGGCTCCAGCCGCGCAGGTCGGCGCTGCGTACGACGGCGCGCGCAAGGGCCCTGTCCACCGCGCCCGGGCCGAGGGGGCCGTGCAGGTCCAGGACCGGTCCGGCAGCCACGACGGTCAACGACGGTTCCACGGAGCCGCGTTCGGTCATGAGCCGCCTCTCCTTTCGCCCCACGGAAGCCCGGCTGCCTCCTCAAGCTCCGGGTCGGCAGATGTATGCATGGGGCACGTTATCCCGGTCCGAGGAAGATCGCCCGTGGCCTCCAGGCATTGTTAAGCGGCCCCTGAGCGGGGCTGACGCGACCCTGCGGCATGCTCCTGCCGGGGCAGCAGCTGCGCCACCAGGCTCATGGACCTCTCGTCGGCCAGGGGCCGATCGACAGCGCCGGGCGCCGCGGCAGGGCCTGTGTCGTAGCGGGCCACCGCGACCAGATAGCGGGCCATCGTCGGGTAGGTGCCGAACGACCAGGTGCCCGGCGAGGCAGGGCTGCCGTCCGGGGCCAGCAGGCCCGCTCCGTCACCCGGGGCGAACTCCCCCTCGGTGCCGACAGGAAAGCCGAACTCGGTGAAGTCCAGCCGCAGTCCCTGCCCCAGCGCCTTGGTGTAGGCCTCCTTCAGGGTCCACAGCCGCAGCAGGGCGGCTGTGCGTGCGGGACCGTCCAGGCCGGTGAGGGCGGCCCGTTCGGCGGGTGTGCACATCCGCTCGCGCATCACGTCGTAGGTCAGGGTGCGCGTCAGCGGTTCGGCGTCGACGCCGATACGTCCGGTGCGGCTGACGCCGACGACGATGAGCTCGTCGGTGTGCGAAAGACCCACGTCCACCTGGCGTATCCCGCGCAGATGCGGACGACCGCCGATCTTGTAGGCGAGGTCGAGTCCGGCGGCGTCGGTGCCCAGGGCGGCCGCCGCCGTGTACTTCAGGACCAGCCGGGCGGCGGCGAAGCGGTGGCGTACCGAAGGGTCGGCGGTGCGCCGGTAGCGTGGCCAGTCCCGGCCCAGCAGCAGGCGCAGCCGGGGTTCGGTGACGACCGCGCTCAGCCACTCCCCCCAGGTGGTGAAGACCACCGCGCTGCCGCACCGGTCCATCGCCTCCCGGACCTCGTCCCACGGCCCGGAAGGCCCGGGCACGTGCACGGGCTGGGTGATGCGGGATGCCTGCGTCATCCGGTCCGCTCCCTTCTGTGGATCACTGCGTGAGATGCCTGGGGCCACCGGGCCGGCGCCGGCGGGGACAACGCGGGCTCCGGCGGCGGTGAGGTGGTGTCCGCGGCCACAAGGTGAGTTCCGCGGTCACACGGCGAGTTCCGCGGTCACACGGTGGTTCCGTCGTCACACGGTGAGTTCGGCCGCGTCAAGGTCGAGGCCGCGCCCCGCGCGGTGGCGTCGCAGCAGCTCGTCCAGGACGCTCGTGACACAGTCCCCGGGTACGTCGGGCAGCGCGAGCCCGAGCCGGCGGCCGAGCCGGGACAGGGCGAGCACCACCCAGCCGGGGTCGGCGAGGAACGGGTCGTCGCCCTCCTGGCCCTCCCAGACGGCCAGGACGGCGGCCGCCGCGGCGAGCAGCCCGTAGCGGTCGCTCAGGGCGCAGGCCGCCGGCCCGGACAGGGCGTCGCCGAACTGCCCGGGCAGCAGGGCGCACTGCTCGCGCAGCAGGCGCAGCTCCGCCAGGAACCCTTCGGCCAGATCTGCCAGCAGGGCGATGCGGCCGCCCACCCGGCGCGAGCGGCCCAGCCGTTCGGCGGCTCCGGTCAGTGCGGCGGCGAGGAAGTCCCCGCCGCCCGCGAAAGCCAGCGCCCCGTGGTCCAGCGGCGGCAGGTCGGCCCGCCCGCGGAACAGTTCGGCGGGCGGCTCCTCCTCCAAGAGCCAGGACTGCTGTGCCAGCGCGCCCAGTTGGGGAACGATGACGGCCTGGCAGGCGGCGGCGCCGTCGCGCCCGAGTCCGGCGGCCGGCAGGTCCCGCACCAGCTTGGCCAGGATGCCGTGCAGCAGGTCACCGCCCCCACCGTGCGTGCCGAGCACGGCGGACAGCTCCTCCAGCGCGTCGGTGAGCAGCGCGGGCACGGTGTAGGTGGCGGCCACCGTGGGCGCATGGGCCCGGTCGGGCAGCAGGCCGACCGCGCGCAGGCACACCGTGGCGAGGGCGTCGCAGACGAGCAGGTCGGTGAAGACCCCGGCGAGCGGCCGGTGCCAGCGGCGGGCCGGCGGCCCGGTGCGGCCGTCGGTGGCGGTGTGGACGGCGGCGCGCAGGACCGGGTCGAGGGCGGCGGTCGCGGCGCCGGCGACGAGGCAGCGGTTGACCTGGTTCATGCGCAGGGCCAGTTGGGCGCCGTCGCCGGGCCGGCCCACGAGGGCGTCGTCGGGCACCGGACACCGGGTGAACCGCAGCCCGGAGAAGAGAGCGCCGCGCATCCCGTCGGTCGCGACCCGCGGCAGCCGCTCCAGTGACGCGCCGGGCAGCTGGGCGCGGTCCAGCAGAAGGACCGAGTGGGTGCGCGGGCCGGTCTCGGCGGTGCGGGCGTGGACGACGTAGAGGTCGGCGCGCGCCGCGTCGATGATGACGTCCTTGCTGCCGCTGACGAGCATCCCGGTGCCGTCGGCCGTGTTGCGGGCCGTGACCTCCTCACGCCTGACCCCGCCGGCCGGGGCGAGTCCGGGGTGCACCACGGTGGTCCGCCCGCCGCCCAGCAGCAGCCGGGCGACGGCCCGCTGCTGTGCGTCGGTGCCGGCCGCCCAGACCGCGGAGGCGGCGAACAGCGAGGTGACACCGCCGGCGAAACCGAGGGCCACATCGCGCCGGAAGACGGGGCGCAGCACCTTCATGAGCAGGTCGGCCCGGGTCAGGCCGCCGCCGTGGCGGGCGGGGACGAACTCGGCGGCCAGGCCCGCGTCGGCGAGCAGCCTTTCGGTGGAGAGGGAAGGGCGGCGCTCCCGGTCGGCGGCGAGGAACGCGGCGAAGCCGTGTTCGTTGACCGGGTCGTAGGGGTTGGCGAGCAGGGCGTCCACGCGGGCGGCGCGGCACAGCGCGGCGGTCCGCCCGTCCGTGGCCCGCCGGGGGGACAGGGCGTGCTGCCGGTCCATGGCCCACGGTGGGGGAACGATGTCCGTGGTGAGGGTCATGACAGTCCCGGCAGGTCGCTCGGGGTGAGCGCGCGAACGGCGTCCTCCGCGTGCTGCTTGGCGAGGCGGAGGAGGGCGGTGCTCTCCCGGCTGACGCGCTCACGGACGTGGCGGCGGGCGTCGGCCAGGCCGGCGCCCTCTCCCAGCACCCGTGTCACGCCGTGCTCGTTGAGCACCACCCGGTGCCGCGCCCGCACCGTCACACCGGTCGGGTCGGGCTCCACCGACCACTCCCCTGCCTGTCCCGAGACCAGTTCGGGCGGCTGGATCACCTTGTAGACGATGACCCCGGCGTGTGTGAAGCACAGCCGCACGGCGACGGTGTCCCCGGCGCCGCCCGGCGAGCCCGGCGCGCACAGCGCCTGGATGCCGGGTACGTCCTCGACGAGGTGAACGCCGGTCACACCGGGGACGGTGCCGGGCCAGGCGGCGGCCCGGTACAGGAAGCCGTAGACGAGCTCGGAGGGTCCGTCGACGCGTACGGCGTCCTCGACGGTGACGACCAGTTCGTCCAGGACGGCCCACCGCTCCGCCAGGCTCTTGAGGTTCGCCAGGTGAGCGCGGATGTTCGCGTCCCCGGTCGACTCCGGCGCGAGGCGGCCGTCGGCCACGGAGAACTCCCGTTCCAGCGTCAGCAGCGAGGAACCGTCCGCCGTCTGTTCGACGTTCCAGATGCCCAGCATGCTGTCCACGGCCGCGGAGGTCACCTCCTGGCGGAAGGAGATACGCCGGGCACCGGGATCGAGAGTGCGCCGGGTGATCCAGGAGATGATCCGGCCGTCGGCGCGTGCCCACATGCGCAGGCGCTGCTCGGGGCCTTCCAGGTCGAGTGGCTCGACGTGCACGTTCGGGGCGAAGAACAGCGGCCAGTGCTCGGCGTCCGCGATGAGTCCGTAGACCACTCCGGCGGGAGCGGCCACCTCGATCCGATGCGATGTGCGGTGTACGGCCGGTACGGGCATCGGCGTTCACCCCCTTCTTTTCACCTGTGCGTCCGACTGTGCGGGCGCCCGCTCGAAGCCCGCTGGAAGCCAGGTCGACCATCGCTGGTGCCCGCGACGGCACAGCGCACGCCCGCGCTCACCGCGCAGCGCCCCCGTGGCAGGTGGGCGACGGGGCCCGAGCCGTCCCGGTGCGTTCCCGCCTCCGGGTTCGAGCGTTCCGCTAGCGCCTGGCGAGCGGCTGCCGACCGGGCGCCACTGCGGACGCCGAGCATCCGCCTCGGCGCTGCCGCCGGGGGCCGCCCCGGCGGTCCGGCGGCCCGGGCTGGAAGTTTGGTCGAGCTCCTCTCCACCCGCGCTCGGCGTGAGTGGCGTCGAATCGGCACCACACACTTCCCGGGCATCCGGGTCGACGTCTTCCCGGCGGCATGGACATCCAGCGCACGGCTTCCCTCATCCGACCTGAAAGCGGAGGAAATTCGCCATGGGGCTTCTGTTCACCTCGGAGTCCGTGACCGAAGGTCACCCCGACAAGATCGCTGACCAGATCAGCGACACCATTCTCGACGCGCTCCTGCGGGAGGACCCGTCCTCCCGGGTCGCCGTGGAGACGCTGATCACCACCGGCCTGGTCCACGTGGCCGGAGAGGTCACCACCAAGGCCTACGCGCCGATCGCCCAGCTCGTGCGCGAGAAGATCCTGGAGATCGGCTACGACTCCTCGGCCAAGGGCTTCGACGGCGCCTCGTGCGGTGTCTCCGTCTCCATCGGCGCGCAGTCCCCGGACATCGCGCAGGGCGTGGACACGGCCTACGAGACCCGGGTCGAGGGAGCGGCCGGCGCGGAGGGGGACGAGCTGGACCGGCAGGGTGCGGGCGACCAGGGCCTGATGTTCGGCTACGCGTCCGACGAGACGCCGACCCTGATGCCGCTGCCGATCTTCCTCGCGCACCGCCTGGCCAAGCGCCTCTCGGACGTGCGCAAGAACGGCACCCTCCCCTACCTGCGCCCGGACGGCAAGACGCAGGTCACCATCGAGTACGACGGTGACAAGGCGGTCCGCCTCGACACGGTCGTGGTCTCATCGCAGCACGCCTCCGACATCGACCTGGACTCCCTGCTGATCCCCGACATCCGCGAGGCGGTGGTCGAACCGGAGCTCAAGGCCCTGGCGGAGGACGGCATCAAGCTGGACATCGAGAACTACCGCCTGCTGGTCAACCCCACCGGCCGCTTCGAGATCGGCGGCCCGATGGGCGACGCCGGCCTCACCGGCCGCAAGATCATCATCGACACCTACGGCGGCATGGCCCGCCACGGCGGCGGCGCCTTCTCCGGCAAGGACCCCTCCAAGGTGGACCGCTCGGCGGCGTACGCGATGCGCTGGGTCGCGAAGAACGTCGTCGCCGCGAATCTCGCCTCCCGGTGCGAGGTCCAGGTGGCGTACGCGATCGGCAAGGCCGAGCCGGTCGGTCTGTTCGTGGAGACCTTCGGCACCGAGAAGACCGACGTCGACAAGATCCAGAAGGCCATCGACGAGGTCTTCGACCTGCGTCCGGCCGCGATCATCCGCGACCTGGACCTGCTGCGCCCCATCTACGCCCGGACCGCCGCCTACGGCCACTTCGGCCGTGAGCTGCCCGACTTCACCTGGGAGCGCACCGACCGGGCCGACGCGCTGCGCCGGGCCGCCGGAGTCTGACATGCGCATCGCCGTCACCGGGTCCATCGCCACGGACCATCTCATGGTCTTCCCCGGCCGGTTCGCCGACCAGCTCATGGCCGACCGGCTCGACCGCGTCTCCCTGTCCTTCCTCGCCGACTCGCTGGACATCCGGCGCGGTGGTGCAGCGGCCAACATCGCCTACGGCCTCGGCCAGTTGGGGCTCGCGCCGGTGCTGCTCGGTGCCGTGGGCAGCGATTTCGAGCCGTACCGGGTGCTGTTGAAGGAACAGGGCGTGGACACCGAGTCGGTGCGGGTCAGTCCCGATCTGCACACCGCCCGCTTCGTCTGCACCACGGACGCCGACCAGAACCAGATCGCCACCTTCTACACCGGTGCGATGGCGGAGGCCCGCCACATCTCCCTCTCCCCCGTCCTCGCCCGCACCGGAGGACTCGACCTGGTCCTGGTCTCGCCCAACGACCCCGAGGCGATGCTGCGGCACACCCGCGAGTGCCACGAACTCGGCCTCCCCGTCGCCGCCGACCCCTCCCAGCAACTCGCCCGCCTGGAACGCGACCAGGTCCGCGCCCTGATCGACCGCTCGCGGATGCTCTTCAGCAACGAGTACGAGTCGGTCCTCCTCCAGGAGCGCAGCGGCTGGACACAGGAGCAGATTCTCGGCCGCACCGGCCTGTGGATCACCACGCTCGGCGCGGCCGGCTCCCGCATCCGGCAGGCGGGCCGTACCACCATCGAGGTCCCGGCCGCCCGGGCCCGCACCGTCGCGGACCCCACCGGCGTCGGCGACGCCTACCGTGCGGGCTTCCTGGCCGCCCTGGCCAGGGGGGCCGACCTGCGGAACGCGGCCCGGCTCGGCAGCGTCACCGCCGTTCTGGCCCTGGAGACGGTGGGCACGCAGGAACACACCCTGAGCCGCGCCGAGCTGCTGACCCGCCTCGACGAGTCTTACGGACCTACAGCGGCGGACGCCGTCTCCTCACGTCTGGTGGTGCGCTCATGAACGACAGCCGGGCCCGTGTGTCCGCGCTCCGAGAGGCGCTTGCCACCCGTGTGGTGGTCGCCGACGGGGCGATGGGCACCATGCTCCAGGCGCAGGACCCCACGCTGGAGGACTTCCAGCAGCTCGAGGGCTGCAACGAGGTCCTGAACGTCACCCGTCCGGACATCGTGCGCTCGGTGCACGAGGAGTACTTCGCGGCCGGCGTGGACTGTGTGGAGACGAACACCTTCGGCGCGAACCTTGCCGCGCTGGGCGAGTACGACATCCCGGAACGGGTCTTCGAACTGTCCGAGGCCGGTGCGCGCATCGCCCGTGAGGTGGCCGACGCGTTCACCGAGTCCACCGGACGGCAGCGGTGGGTGCTGGGCTCGATGGGGCCGGGCACAAAGCTGCCGACGCTGGGACACGCCCCCTACGGCAAGCTGCGCGACGCGTACCAGCAGAACGCGGAGGGCGTGATCGCCGGTGGTGCGGACGCGCTGCTGGTGGAGACCACGCAGGACCTGCTGCAGACCAAGGCCGCCGTCGTCGGGGCGCGCCGGGCGCTGGAGGCCGCCGGGGCCGACCTGCCGCTGATCGTGTCGGTCACGGTGGAGGCGACGGGCACCATGCTGTTGGGCTCGGAGATCGGTGCGGCGCTGACCGCGCTGGAGCCGCTCGGCATCGACATGATCGGCCTGAACTGCGCCACCGGCCCCGCCGAGATGAGCGAGCACCTGCGCTACCTGGCCCGCCACTCCCGCATCCCGCTGTCGTGCATGCCGAACGCCGGTCTGCCGGTGCTGGGCAAGGACGGTGCGCACTATCCGCTGACTGCGCCGGAACTGGCGGACGCGCAGGAGAACTTCGTGCGTGACTACGGGCTGTCGCTGGTGGGGGGCTGCTGCGGTACGACGCCGGAGCATCTGCGGCAGGTCGTGGAGCGGGTACGGGATCTGGCGCCGGGTGAGCGGGATCCGCGGCCGGAGCCGGGGGCGGCGTCGCTGTATCAGACGGTGCCGTTCCGGCAGGACACCGCGTATCTGGCGATCGGTGAGCGCACGAATGCCAACGGGTCGAAGAAGTTCCGTGAGGCGATGCTGGCGGGCCGCTGGGACGACTGTGTGGAGATGGCCCGCGAGCAGATCCGTGAGGGCGCGCACATGCTCGATCTGTGCGTGGACTATGTCGGCCGGGACGGTGTGGCCGACATGGAGGAACTCGCCGGGCGGTTCGCGACGGCGTCGACGCTGCCGGTCGTGCTGGACTCCACCGAGGTGCCGGTCATCCGGGCCGGGCTGGAGAAGCTGGGCGGCCGCGCGGTGATCAACTCGGTGAACTACGAGGACGGCGACGGCCCCGCCTCCCGCTTCGCCCAGGTCACCCGGCTCGCGAAGGAGCACGGTGCGGCGCTGATCGCGCTGACCATCGACGAGGTGGGCCAGGCCCGCACGGCCGAGAAGAAGGTGGAGATCGCCGAGCGGCTGATCGCCGACCTGACCGGGAACTGGGGCATCCGCGAGGAGGACATCCTCATCGACTGCCTCACCTTCACCATCTGCACCGGTCAGGAGGAGTCCCGCAAGGACGGCATCGCCACCCTCGACGGCATCCGCGAACTCAAGCGCCGCCACCCCAACGTCCAGACCACGCTGGGCCTGTCCAACATCTCCTTCGGCCTGAACCCGGCCGCCCGCATCCTCCTCAACAGTGTGTTCCTGGACGAGTGTGTGAAGGCGGGCCTGGACTCGGCGATCGTCCACGCGAGCAAGATCCTGCCGATCGCCCGCTTCGACGACGAGCAGGTGCAGACGGCGCTGGATCTGATCTACGACCGGCGTGCCGAGGGCTATGACCCGCTGCAGAAGCTGATGCAGCTGTTCGAGGGGGCGACGGCGAAGTCGCTGAAGGCGTCCAAGGCCGAGGAGCTGGCCGCACTGCCCTTGGAGGAGCGTCTCAAGCGGCGCATCATCGACGGCGAACGCAACGGCCTCGAACAGGACCTGGACGAGGCACTGGCCTCCCGCTCCGCGCTGGACATCGTCAACGACACGTTGCTGGACGGCATGAAGGTCGTGGGTGAGCTGTTCGGCTCCGGCCAGATGCAGCTGCCGTTCGTGCTGCAGTCGGCCGAGGTGATGAAGAGCGCGGTGGCCCACCTGGAGCCGCACATGGAGAAGACCGACGA
>NZ_JBVJPV010000017.1:0-181013 GCF_055609245.1 Streptomyces sp. NPDC036813
GCACCCGCAGCCGAAGAACAACCAGGCGCCGCAGGCACACGCACCCGCAGCCGAAGAACAACCAGGCGCCGCAGGCACACGCACCCGCAGCCGAAGAACAACCAGGCGCCGCAGGCACACGCACCCGCAGCCGAAACACAACCAGGCGCCGCAGGCACACGCACCCGCAGCCGAAACACAACCAGGCGCCGCAGGCACACGCACCCGCAGAAGACACCCCCGCAGCCACCCTCAGTCCCAAGACCCCCGAGCCCCCGGCAACCCCCCCAGCTCCAAAAGGTCCGCAGAACTCAACCCCACCCCCACCGCCCCCGCGTTCTCGGAAACCCACCGCTCCCGCTTGGCCCCCGGCACCGGCACCACATGCCGCCCCTGCGCCAGCACCCACGCCAGCGCCACCTGCGCCGGCGTCACAGACTCCCCGTGCCGCCGCGCGACCCTCCGCAGCCCTGCGACGATCGGCTGGTTCGCCGCCATCATCTCCGCCGTGAACCGCGGATGCCGCGCCCGCATGTCGTCCGGCTCGAACCCCTCGCCCGGCGTCAACGTGCCCGTGAGGAACCCGTTCCCCAGCGGCATCGCCGCCAGGAAACCCACCCCGCGCGCCTCACACCACGGCAGCAGCGTCCGCACCGCCTCCGGCGACCACACCGACAGCTCCGCCTCGACCGCGCTCACCGGAAACACCTGCTGCACCCGCTCCAACTGCCGCAGCGTCCCCTCGTACAGACCGCGCCGGCCACCGCCCCGCCGCCCACCGCGCACCCCCACCGCGCACAGCCCCAGCGCCCGCACCTTCCCGGCCTGCACCAGTTCCGCCATCGCGCCCCACGTCTCCTCGACGGGCACCTCGGGGTCGGCACGGTGAAGCTGGTAGAGATCGATGACATCGGTCTGCAGCCGCCGCAGCGACGCGTCGCACGCCCGCTTCACATACCCCGGCCGCCCGTTCGCCACGATGTGCTGATCACCCACGAGCAGCCCGACCTTCGTCGACACGAACGCGTCCGCCCGCCGCTCCTTCAGCACCCGCCCGAGCAGCAACTCGTTCGTGAACGGCCCGTACATGTCCGCGGTGTCCAGCAGCGTCGAGCCCAGATCGAGCGCCCGGTGAACCGCCCTGACCGACTCCTCGCCCCGCTGCCGCGACCCGCTGTACGCCCAGCTCATCGGCATGCATCCGAGTCCGACGGCCCCCACGGAGAGTGCCGCCGCGCCGATCGTCCTGCGCTCCACCTGTGCGTGACCCTCCCTCTCCTGGCGTCCCCAACCTAACCTCTGCGCCTGCGGACACCTGACATAGCCTCCACTCATGACTGCTGACGTGACCGCCGACGTGTGGCTGCCCATCCCGCCCGACGAGATCGAGGGCCTTCCGGAGGGCCCGGCCTACCGTTTCTGGAACGGCGAGCCGGAGTTCCCCGCCGACCCGGCCGACTGCGCCTTCTACGTCGTGCCGTACATGAAGCCGAGCGGTGTCGGCGTACGCCCGCTGCCCGAGATGCGCGGTGTCCAGGTCGTCCAGACGCTGTCCGCCGGCATCGACCACGTCCAGCCCGGCCTGCCCCACCTCCGCCCCGGCGTCCGGCTGTGCAACGCCCGCGGCGTGCACGAGGCGAGCACCGCCGAACTGACCCTCACCCTCATCCTGTCCTCCCTGCGCGGCATCCCCGACTTCGTGCGGGCGCAGGAACGAGGCGAGTGGCTCGGCGGCTTCCGCCCCGCACTCGCCGACAAGACCGTCCTCATCGTCGGCTACGGCTCGATCGGCGCCGCGATCGAGGACCGGCTCGTGCCGTTCGAGCTCGCGCGGGTCGTGCGCGTCGCACGCTCCGCGCGCACGACGGAGCGCGGCCCTGTGCACCCGCTCACCGATCTGCCCGCCCTGCTGCCCGAGGCGGACGTCGTCGTGCTGTCCACCCCGCTCACCGACGCCACCCGGCACCTCGCCGACGCCGAGTTCCTGGCCCGGATGAAGGACGGCGCCCTGCTCGTCAACGTCGCGCGCGGCCCCGTCGTCGACACCAAGGCGCTGCTCGCCGAACTGGAGAGCGGGCGTATCACCGCGGCCCTGGACGTCACCGACCCCGAGCCGCTGCCGCGCGACCACCCCCTGTGGCGTGCGCCCGGCGTGCTCATCAGCCCGCATGTCGGAGGCCCCACGTCCGCCTTCATGCCCCGCGCGAAGCGGCTGCTCGTCGACCAGTTGACCCGTTTCGTGAACCGCGAGCCGCTGCGCAACGTGATCCTTACGACGGGGGAGGACGGCGGCGCGTAACCGGCCCCGGAGCCACACAAGCCCCACCGGCTCCGGTTCGGGTACCCTCCGCAGTCTCCCGAACGCGGGCCGTTCCCATGTTCCCACTGGTCGTCACGGAGCGTAGAGGAACTATGTCCCTGAGTGACGAGACTGGTGTATCGTCCGGACAGGGGCTGCGCCGCGCGCCGTTCGGCGCCGGGGATGGACATCTCAGAGTTGTGAGGGGGGCGACGGGCGATGTACGGCCTTTGGACCGATGACCCGACGCTGTCGGACCGCCGACGACGACCCTGGCGCACGGCGGCACGCACAGGGGGTCACCACGCCGACCACACCACGCACAAGAGCCGAACCGGCCATACCGGCCACAACGGCCAGCACCACGGCGGCCATCCGCACCACGGCGGCAGCCGGCGCAGCCACCGCAGTCACCACAGCCGGCACGCCCCGCACTCCCGCAGGCCCGGCGCCCGCAGGAGGAACGCCCACCCACCGCACCGGGACCCCCGGGACCCGGGAACGGCGCGGACCGGGAGGCCACGGTGAGCTCGCCCCCGCCCTCCGTGACCACCCTGGACGGCGCGCTGCGCACGCCGCCGCCCGTACCCGCGCCGCTGTCACGCCCGCCCGCCGGTGACGGCGCGCGCAACTTCGTCCACCAGCTGCTCCTGGCCCTCGTCTGCGCGGCGTACGCCGTCTGCTCCTCGTTCGACTGGGGCTCGCGGGAACTCGCTCTGATCATGGGCGACTTCGGGCTCGCCGTCGCGGCGGGTGCGGCGTCGGTCTCCTGCTTCTTCTACGCCCGCATCCGCCGGGTCCGCTTCCGGCCCGCCTGGATGCTGTTCGCCTTCTCCTCGGCCATGGCCGCCCTCGGCAACGGCGTGTGGGGCTGGTACGAGGTCGTGCTGGACCGGCCCGTGCCCAGCCCCTCCATCGCCGACCTGTTCTTCCTGTGCTTCGCGCCGCCCGCCATCGTCGGTCTGCTGGTGCTGGCCAAGCGGCCGGTGTCGAAGGCCGGTTGGGTGTGCCTGGCGCTGGACGCCTGGCTGATCGCCGGCTCGCTGCTCACCCTGGCCTGGAGCCTCGCGCTCGCCCAGGCGGCGAAGTTCGACGGCCCCAGCGTCACCCACGCGGCCCTGTCGCTGGCGTACCCGCTGCTGGACATCGCGCTGGTCAGCATGGTGCTCGTGCTGCACTTCCGGCGGTCGGCGGTGAACCGCACGGCCGTCAACACGGCGATCGGCGCGCTCGCCCTGACGGTGATGTGCGACGCGCTGTTCACGTCGCCGCTGCTGCACAACAACTACCGCTCGGGGCAACTGCTCGACGCGGGCTGGTTCGCCGGCTCACTGCTGCTCGCCTACGCTCCCTGGGCCGCGCCCCGGCACCCGCGAGGGAAGGCCGCCCACGGGCACACCCGCGTGGTCCACGAGCACCTGCCCGGCAGCCGGCGCGGCGAGCACCCCGGAAGCCCACGCGCCGAGCACCCCGCAGAGCACCACCCCGGCGGGCAGCGCGGCGGCCACCATCCGGTGCCCGAGACCTATGCGCCCGCCCTCGCGGCAACGGCCCCGGCTCCCGCGAGCCCGCCGCCCGCGCACGGGGCCGCCCCGGCCGGCGACCACGGCCGGTACATGGCCACCCGGCCCATCACCGGCTCCCTCGCCGCCCTCACGCCGTACCTCGCGGCCGCGGTCTGCACGCTGGGGATCCTCTACAACGTCCTCAACGGCCACAGCGTCTCGCGCGTGGTGCTGCTGACCGGCGGCACGGTCGTGCTCGCGCTCGTGGTCCGCCAGGGCATCATGCTGCTGGACAACATCACCCTCACCCAGGAGCTGGCGCAGAAGGAGAACCACTTCCGCTCCCTGGTGCAGGGCTCCAGCGACGTCATCATGATCGCCGCGCCCAGCGGCATCCTCCGGTACGTCTCCCCGGCCGCCGCCGGCGTCTACGGCTGCCCGGCCGAGGACCTGGTGGGCACGGAACTGGCCGGCCTGATCCATCCCGAGGACCTGGGGTGCGTGGTGCACGAGGTGCGCCGTTTCCTCGCCGCCAACCCGCAGGAAGAACCCACCACCCGCATCGAGTGCCGCTTCCGCTCCGGTGACGGCGGCTGGCTCAACGTCGAGTCGACCGTCAACCGCCACCAGGGCGGCCTGATCTTCAACAGCCGGGACGTCACGGAGCGCGTGCGCCTGCAGGCACAGCTCCAGCACAACGCCGAGCACGACCCGCTCACCGACCTGCCCAACCGATCGCTGTTCACCCGGCGCGTGCAGCAGGCGCTGTCCGGCCGCCGGGCCAGCGACCGCGGGCTCGCGCTGCGCAACACCGCGGTGCTCTTCATCGACCTCGACGGCTTCAAGGCCGTCAACGACACCATCGGCCACCAGGCCGGCGACGAACTGCTCGTGCAGGCCGCCCGAAGACTGCAGGACGCGGTCCGGCAGGGTGACACCGCGTCCCGGCTCGGCGGCGACGAGTTCGCGGCGCTGATCGCCGGCGACAACACCCGCGACCGAACCGAGCGGGAGCGCCACATCCTGGAGCTCGCCGACCGCCTCAGGCTCACGCTCTCGCAGCCGTACGAGATCGACGGCAGCGACGTCCGGGTCGCCGCCTCCATCGGCGTCGCCTTCGCCGAGCCGGGCCTCGGCGCCGGTGAGCTGCTGCGCAACGCCGATCTCGCGATGTACCGCGCCAAGGCGGGCGGCAAGGGCCGCGTCGAGCTGTACCGGCCCCAGATGCAGCAGGACGTCGTGCGCAAGGCGGAGCTGGCCGGCCGGCTCAGGGCGGCGCTGCACGACGGCGAGTTCTGTCTGCTGCACCAGCCGGTGGTGCGGCTGGAGGACGGCCGGATCACGGCGGTGTCCGCGCAGGCGCGCTGGCGTTCCTCGCAGGGCGTGCTGTTCACGCCCGCCGAGTTCCTGCGGGTCGCGGAGGACAGCGACAAGACCGCCGAGCTGGGCCGCTGGATGCTCCAGGAGGCCGTCGAGCAGGCGGCCGAGCGCACCGGTTCCGGCCGCGCCGTGCCGGTGGCCGTACGGGTCTCGGCGCGGCGGCTGCTGGACCGGTCGATGCCGCTGGGTTCGATCGAGGCCCTGCTGACCCGGCACGGGCTGCCCTCGGGGGCCCTGGTGATCGAACTGGCCGACCTGGACCCCCGAGTGCCGCTGGAGGAGCTGGAGCGGCGTCTGGCGGCCCTCAAGCGGCTCGGCGTACGCATCGCCCTGGACGGCTTCGGCAGCGGCTACGCGGCCATCACGGCGCTCAGGCGCCTGCCCGTCGACGTGCTGAAGCTGGACCGCGGCCTGGTGGAGGGGATCGTGGAGTCCGCCCGTCTGCACAAGATCACCGGCGGGTTGTTGCGGATCGCCGCCGACCTCGGGCTGCAGTCCGTCGCGGAGGGGGTGGACCTGCCCGAACAGGTCGTCGCCCTGCGCGCGATGGGCTGCACCCACGGCCAGGGCATGGCCTTCGCCGGCCCGCTGGACGAGTACCGGCTGCGCAGAGCGCTCACTTCCGGCCACTGCCCGGTGCCGCGCGGACCCGCGGAGCCGGCGTTCGCGGGCGGATTTCGCGCAGGTGTTCCGGCCGTTCTGGGAGGCGGGACGGCTTTGCGCTCACATGATGAGACTCCCGTCCCACCCACTTGACACCGGGTGCGTGCCGGGGGGAGGGTCAGTGCCATGCGCACCCGAATTCTCGTACTTGGACAGCGCGTCGGCTGACGCTGAGCCCTGATCGCTCAGCGACCCCCACCCGGCGCGCTCCCCTCGCTTGCCTTACGGCACGAGGGGTTTTTTGTTGCACAGGCAGCAAACGCACACCGCCCAAACTTCGCAAAAACCCTCAGCATCGAGAAGAGAATGCCGATGACCGAGCAGGCCACCGGGGCCCATCATCCGCAGCCGCGGCCCCGTTCCGGAGGACAGCAGCCTTCGCCCGTCGAGCACGTCACGGGTGCGCAGTCCCTCATCCGCTCCCTCGAGGAGGTCGGCGCGGACACGGTATTCGGCATTCCGGGCGGTGCGATCCTTCCCGCCTACGACCCGCTGATGGACTCCACCCGGGTGCGCCACGTCCTGGTCCGCCACGAGCAGGGCGCCGGCCACGCTGCCACCGGCTACGCGCAGGCCACCGGCAAGGTCGGCGTCTGCATGGCCACCTCGGGCCCCGGCGCCACCAACCTGGTCACGCCGATCGCCGACGCGCACATGGACTCCGTGCCGATGGTCGCGATCACCGGCCAGGTCGCGTCCACCTCGATCGGCACGGACGCCTTCCAGGAGGCGGACATCGTCGGCATCACCATGCCGATCACCAAGCACAACTTCCTCGTCACCAAGGCCGAGGACATCCCGCGGGTCATCGCGCAGGCGTTCCACATCGCCTCCACCGGCCGCCCGGGCCCGGTCCTGGTCGACATCTCCAAGGACGCCCTCCAGGCGAAGACCACCTTCACCTGGCCGCCCACCATGGACCTGCCCGGCTACCGCCCGGTGACCAAGCCGCACGCCAAGCAGATCCGCGAGGCCGCGAAGCTCATCACCGCCGCGAAGCGCCCCGTCCTCTACGTCGGCGGCGGCGTCCTGAAGGCCAAGGCCACCGCCGAGCTGAAGGTCCTCGCCGAACTGACCGGAGCGCCCGTCACCACCACCCTGATGGCGCTCGGCGCGTTCCCCGACAGCCACCCGCTGCACGTGGGAATGCCGGGCATGCACGGTGCGGTCACCGCCGTCACCGCGCTGCAGAAGGCCGACCTGATCGTCGCCCTCGGAGCCCGCTTCGACGACCGTGTCACCGGCAAGCTGGACAGCTTCGCGCCGTACGCGAAGATCGTCCACGCCGACATCGACCCGGCCGAGATCGGCAAGAACCGTGCCGCGGACGTGCCGATCGTGGGCGACGCCCGCGAGGTCATCGCCGACCTGATCCAGGCCGTGCAGAAGGAGCACAGCGAGGGCAACCAGGGCGACTACAGCGCATGGTGGAAGGACCTCAGCCGCTGGCGCGACACCTACCCGCTCGGCTACGACCAGCCCGAGGACGGCTCGCTGTCCCCGCAGCAGGTCATCGAGCGCATCGGCCAGCTCGCCCCCGAGGGCACGATCTTCGCCGCGGGCGTCGGCCAGCACCAGATGTGGGCCGCGCACTTCGTCAAGTACGAGAAGCCGGCGACCTGGCTGAACTCCGGCGGCGCCGGAACCATGGGCTACGCCGTCCCGGCGGCCATGGGCGCCAAGGCCGGCGCACCCGACCAGACGGTGTGGGCGATCGACGGCGACGGCTGCTTCCAGATGACCAATCAGGAGCTGACCACCTGCGCCCTGAACGGCATCCCGATCAAGGTCGCCATCATCAACAACGGCGCCCTCGGCATGGTCCGCCAGTGGCAGACGCTGTTCTACAACCAGCGCTACTCCAACACCGTCCTGCACTCCGGCCCGGAGCACGACGGCAAGGCGCCCGCCCAGGGCACCCGCGTCCCCGACTTCGTCAAGCTGTCGGAGGCCATGGGCTGCCACGCGATCCGCTGCGAGGACCCCGCCGACCTCGACAAGGTCATCGAAGAGGCGAACTCCATCAACGACCGCCCGGTCGTCATCGACTTCATCGTCCACCAGGACGCCATGGTCTGGCCGATGGTCGCCGCCGGCACCTCCAACGACGAGATCATGGCCGCCCGGGACGTCCGCCCCGACTTCGGCGACAACGAAGACGACTGACGGCAAGGAAGAGCAGAAACCATGTCCAAGCACACGCTCTCCGTCCTGGTGGAGAACACGCCGGGCATCCTCGCCCGCATCGCCGCCCTGTTCTCCCGGCGCGGCTTCAACATCGACTCGCTCGCGGTCGGCGTCACCGAGCACCCCGACATCTCCCGCATCACGATCGTGGTCGGTGTCGAGGAGCTGCCGCTGGAGCAGGTGACCAAGCAGCTCAACAAGCTGGTCAACGTGCTCAAGATCGTCGAGCTGGAGCCGTCGCAGGCCGTGCAGCGCGAACTCGTCCTGGTGAAGGTGCGCGCCGACAACGAGACGCGCTCCCAGATCGTCGAGATCGTCCAGCTCTTCCGCGCCAAGACCGTCGACGTCTCCCCGGACGCCGTCACGATCGAGGCGACCGGCTCCAGCGACAAGCTGTCCGCGATGCTGAAGATGCTCGAGCCGTACGGCATCAAGGAACTCGTGCAGTCCGGCACGATCGCCATCGGCCGCGGCGCCCGTTCGATCACGGACCGGTCGCTGCGCGCCCTGGACCGGTCGGCGTAAGGCCGGATTCGGGCGGTCGGGTGACACCGGCCGCCCGTATACCGAGACCCCGAAACTTCCCCTCCCCCCGCCGTCATACGGTGGGACGCAACACCCGTACACAAGGAGAGAACCCAAAGTGGCCGAGCTGTTCTACGACGCCGACGCCGACCTGTCCATCATCCAGGGCCGCAAGGTCGCGGTCATCGGTTACGGCAGCCAGGGCCACGCCCACGCGCTGTCGCTGCGTGACTCGGGTGTCGACGTGCGTGTCGGTCTGCACGAGGGCTCCAAGTCCAAGGCCAAGGCCGAGGAGCAGGGCCTGCGCGTGGTGACTCCGGCCGAGGCCGCCGCCGAGGCCGACGTCATCATGATCCTGATCCCGGACCCGATCCAGGCCCAGGTCTACGAGGAGTCCATCGCTCCCCACCTGTCGGACGGCAAGGCGCTGTTCTTCGCCCACGGCTTCAACATCCGCTTCGGCTTCATCAAGCCCCCGGCCGGCGTGGACGTCGCCCTGGTCGCCCCGAAGGGCCCGGGCCACCTGGTCCGCCGCCAGTACGAGGAGGGCCGCGGCGTCCCCGCGATCGCCGCCGTCGAGCAGGACGCCACCGGCAACGCCTTCGCGCTGGCCCTGTCGTACGCCAAGGCCATCGGCGGCACCCGCGCCGGTGTCATCAAGACGACCTTCACCGAGGAGACCGAGACCGACCTGTTCGGTGAGCAGGCCGTCCTCTGCGGCGGCGCCTCCGCCCTGGTGAAGGCCGGCTTCGAGACCCTGGTCGAGGCGGGCTACCAGCCCGAGATCGCCTACTTCGAGTGCCTGCACGAGCTGAAGCTGATCGTGGACCTCATGTACGAGGGCGGCCTGGAGAAGATGCGCTGGTCCGTCTCCGAGACCGCCGAGTGGGGCGACTACGTCACCGGCCCGCGCATCATCACCGACGCCACCAAGGCCGAGATGAAGCAGGTCCTCGCCGAGATCCAGGACGGCACCTTCGCCCGGACCTGGATGGACGAGTACCACGGCGGTCTGAAGAAGTACAACGAGTACAAGCAGCAGGACGCCGAGCACCTGCTGGAGACCACCGGCAAGCAGCTGCGCAAGCTGATGAGCTGGGTGAACGAGGAGGCGTAAGCCTCGGGCGAAGGGGCCGGAGCGAGACCGCTTCGGCCCCTTCGGCGAACCTCGGGTAACGTCGGTGGTACGGCGTTGTCCACCCCGTCCAGCCACGGATGGGTGATCCTTCCGCGGAGGCGTATTACGGCCCCCGCCACGCCACTAGACTGCTGCACAACACGCGTCAGGCCCACAGCGTCGTGCGTCTTCCGCGGTAGCCCCCCTCCACCGCCTGCGGCCGTCGGGACGGCCGTCCGCATCGCACATGTGAGGACTCACGTGAGCTCGAAACCCGTCGTACTCATCGCTGAAGAGCTGTCGCCCGCCACCGTCGACGCCCTCGGTCCGGACTTCGAGATCCGGCACTGCAACGGCGCGGACCGCGCCGAACTGCTGCCGGCCATCGCCGAGGTGGACGCGATCCTGATCCGCTCGGCCACCAAGGTCGACGCCGAGGCCATCGCCGCCGCGCGCAAGCTCAAGGTCGTCGCCCGCGCGGGCGTCGGCCTGGACAACGTCGACGTCTCCGCCGCCACCAAGGCCGGCGTGATGGTCGTCAACGCCCCCACCTCCAACATCGTGACCGCCGCCGAGCTGGCCTGCGGTCTGATCGTCGCGACCGCCCGTCACATCCCGCAGGCCAACGCCGCGCTGAAGAACGGCGAGTGGAAGCGGAGCAAGTACACGGGCGTGGAGCTGGCCGAGAAGACCCTCGGTGTCGTCGGCCTCGGCCGCATCGGCGCGCTGGTGGCCCAGCGCATGTCCGGCTTCGGTATGAAGGTCGTCGCCTACGACCCCTACGTGCAGCCGGCGCGCGCCGCGCAGATGGGCGTGAAGGTCCTCTCCCTGGACGAGCTGCTCGAGGTCTCCGACTTCATCACCGTCCACCTGCCGAAGACCCCCGAGACGCTCGGCCTGATCGGCGACGAGGCCCTGCGCAAGGTCAAGCCGAGCGTGCGGATCATCAACGCCGCGCGCGGTGGCATCGTCGACGAGCAGGCCCTGTACTCCGCCCTCAAGGAGGGCCGGGTCGCCGGTGCCGGTCTCGACGTGTACGCCAAGGAGCCCTGCACGGACTCCCCGCTGTTCGAGTTCGACCAGGTCGTGTGCACCCCGCACCTCGGCGCGTCGACCGACGAGGCCCAGGAGAAGGCGGGCATCGCGGTCGCCAAGTCCGTCCGCCTCGCGCTCGCCGGTGAGCTGGTCCCGGACGCGGTGAACGTCCAGGGCGGTGTCATCGCCGAGGACGTCAAGCCCGGTCTGCCGCTCGCCGAGCGCCTCGGCCGCATCTTCACGGCGCTCGCGGGCGAGGTCGCGGTCCGCCTCGACGTCGAGGTGTACGGCGAGATCACCCAGCACGACGTGAAGGTGCTCGAGCTGTCCGCGCTCAAGGGTGTCTTCGAGGACGTCGTCGACGAGACGGTCTCCTACGTCAACGCCCCGCTGTTCGCGCAGGAGCGCGGCGTCGAGGTCCGCCTGACCACCAGCTCGGAGTCGGCCGACCACCGCAACGTCGTCACCGTGCGCGGCACGCTCGGCACCGGCGAGGAGGTGTCGGTCTCCGGCACGCTGGCCGGCCCCAAGCACGTCCAGAAGATCGTCGCGGTCGGCGACTACGACGTGGACCTGGCGCTCGCCGAGCACATGGTCGTGCTGAAGTACGAGGACCGTCCCGGTGTCGTCGGCACCGTCGGCCGCATCCTCGGCGAGGCGGGCATCAACATCGCCGGCATGCAGGTCGCCCGTGCGGCGGTCGGCGGCGAGGCGCTCGCCGTCCTCACCGTCGACGACACCGTGCCGGCGGGTGTGCTGGCCGAGGTCGCCGAGGAGATCGGTGCCACCTCGGCCCGCTCGGTGAACCTGGTCTGATCCACCTGGTCCGACCCCTGCCGCAACGCCGGGTGGGGCTGAGGAGAACCTCAGCCCCACCCGGCGTTCGTGCGTCGTCAGGCGGCGATCTCGACCTCCGCCTGCTCCCGCACCCGTACGCCCCGCAGGGTGACGGCCGCGGCCACGCCCGCCCCCGCGAGCAGTACCGCACCCGCGATCGCCGCGCCCTGCATCCCGCTGGTGAACGCCTCCCGTGCCACCGCGGCCAGTCCCGGCACCTTCCCGGCGACGGCCAGCGCGCCGCCCAGGGTCTCGCGGGCCGCGTCCGGTGCCGAGGCCGGGATGCCGTGACGGTAGAGGGCCGTTCCGATGGAGCCGAGCACCGCCATTCCCAGCGCACCACCGAACTCGGCGCCCGTCTCCAGCAGGGAGGAGGCGGAGCCCGCCCGCTCGGCCGGGGCGGTGCCCAGTGCGAGATCGGTCATCTGGGAGATCACCATGACGATCCCGGAGGCCAGCACCCCGCACGCGGCCAGGACCAGCCACATCGAGTCGGTGCCGGCGAGGGCCAGCATCCCGTATCCGGCGGCGCCGATCAGGAAGCCCGCGGTGACGACATAGGCCCGCTCGACGCCCTTCTGCACCAGCGAGGTGGCCAGCGGCGCCGCCATGCCGATCGGCACCGACGGCAGCAGCGCCCACAGGGCCGCCTCCATCGCGCTCTTGCCGAGCACCGACTGCAGGTACTGCGTGGTGAAGAAGGCCGAGCCCATCATCCCGAAGGACGAGACCAGGTTGAGGACGACGGCCGGCGCGAACCCCCGTCCGCGGAACAGCTCCGGCGAGATCATCGGTGACACGGCCGTGCGCTGGCGGTGGACGAAGAGCGCGGCGAAGAACAGGCCGACGGTGATCGAGACGACGTACTCCGCGTGCCAGCCCTCGGACGGGATCTCCTTCAGGCCGTAGATCACGGGCAGCACGGCGGCCATGGACAGCGGCACGGACACCCAGTCGAAGCGGCCGGGCCGGGGGTTCTTCGACTCGGGCAGCAGGACGGGCCCGAGGACCAGCAGCAGTGCCATCGCGGGCAGGTTGACCAGGAAGACCGAGCCCCACCAGAAGTACTGGACGAGGACGCCGCTGAGCACCGAGCCGAGCGCGATGCCGCCCGTCATCACGCCGGACCACATCCCGATCGCCTTCGCGCGCTGCGCGGGGTCGGTGAACATCGTGCGGACGATCGCCATGGTGGACGGCATCAGGGTGGCCCCGCCGATGCCGAGGACGGCGCGGGCCGCGATCAGGGTCTCGGCGCTGTCCGCGTACGCGGCGACCAGTGAGGCGGCGCCGAACGCGGCCGCGCCGATCAGCAGCAGCCGGCGGCGTCCGATGCGGTCGCCCAGCGAGCCCATCGTCATCAGCAGGCCGGCCAGCACGAACGCGTAGATGTCGAAGATCCACAGCTGCTGGGTGCCGCTCGGCGCCAGATCGGCGCTGATCGCGGGGATCGCGAAGTACAGCACCGAGACATCCATCGAGACCAGCAGCAGCGGAAGCATCAGCACGCCGAGGGCGGTCCATTCACGGCGTCCGGCTCGGGCGGCCGGGAGCGGGGTGGTGCTCTTCGGGTTCGTCATGGCAGTGACTGTACGCACGTATTAAACGGTTGTCTAGAACGCTTGTGTAAGTCAGTCGTATAGGACGTCTGTATGGATCGGCGGTAGGCTGCCCGCCATGGGACACCGTGAGGATCTGCTCGAGGGCGCCAAGCGCTGCCTGCTCCAGAAGGGCTTCCTGCGCACGACGGCGCGCGACATCGTCAAGGAGTCGGGGACCAACCTGGCCTCGATCGGCTACCACTACGGCTCGAAGGACGCCCTGCTCGTGCAGGCGTACGTCGAGCTGATCGAGGGCGTCGGCGAGACCTTCGACCCCGGCCGGGGCGCGGACGCGGGGACGGCCGCCCCGCCCGGATCGCTGGAGCGGTTCCAGGAGATGTGGGCGGCCATCATCCGGGCCGTGCCCGAGTCGCGGGCGATCTGGCTGCTCAGCTTCGAGCTGCTCTTCCAGGGCGACCGGCTGCCCGAGGTGCGCAAGCTGCTGGCCGAGGCCCAGGTGGAGGGCCGCAAGGGCATCCTGGCGATGTTCAACGGCGTCCCCGAGAGCGAGCTGGACGAGGCGTCGGTCGACACCGAGGGCCGCTTCTACCAGACCCTGCTCAACGGCCTGATGGTCCAGTGGCTCTTCGACCCGGACTCGGCGACTGACGCGGACCAGCTCACCGAGGGTTTGCGCCGGGTCATCAGGGGTGCTGCGCCGAACTGACACCGAGGGAAGCCCGCGAAGTGGGCGCGGGGAACTGCGCGACAGACCATGACGAAACCGCAGACGAAACCCGGCCCAAGCGGCGCAGACGCAGGCGCCGCAGGTCAGAGCCGCGCAGCCTTCAGCGCCATGTGCAGCAGCAGCCGGTCCTCCCCGTCGTCCAGGTCCAGGCCCGTCAGCTGCTCGACCCGGGACAGCCGGTAGTACAGGGTCTGCCGGTGGATGCCCAACTGGGCCGCCGTGCGCCCCGCCTGGCCCGCGCAGTCGAGGAACACCTCGGTGGTGCGGGCCAGTTCGCGGTGGGCGGCGGTGAGCAGCGGCGCCACCACCGGATCCGCGGCCGTCGCCGGCGGCAGGGAGATCAGCAGCCGGTACGGCCCGATACCGGACCACTCGGCGACGGGGCCGAAGCGTGCGTCGGCCAGCGCCGCGCGCGCCGCCGCCGACGCCTCCTGCCAGGCCGCGCCCAGCTCGGCGATGCCGGTGCGGGCCGCGGCGATCCCGGCGACGGCCCCGGCGGCGACGGACGCCGAGGCGCCGACACCGGCGCCCGCCCGCTCCCGCAGCCGTGTGGCCACCGACACCGCCGGCGTCACCGTCTGCGTCGACCGCAGCCGCACCAGCACCGCCAGACAGTGCTCGGTCACGCCCCACGGCACCGTGCACAGCGCCTCGGCCCCCGGCAGGGTCCGCACCGACGGCGCCTCGGCCGGGTCGGCCGACGGCCAGGGCGCCACGCACACCACCGTGTGCGGCCCGTCCGCCCGCACCCCCAGCGCCGTGCGCAGCTCCGCCACCGCCGCGTCCCGCTGCCAGCCCGGCTCCGCAGCCAGCACCGCCCGCAGCTCCCGGGTCAGGTCGGCGCCGTGCTGCGCCTCGTCCGCGAGCAGCGCGCCGATGCGGGCCGTCACCTCCATGGCGGCGGCCAGCTGGGCGTCGCTCGGCCCGGGTTCGCCGTCCAGCAGCCAGACGTAGCCGAGGACGACCCCCCGATGGCGCACCGGCAGGCAGATCCGGCCCCGGTACACCCCGGCGTCCGGGGTCGGCGGGATACGGACCGGGCCGGTGGCCCGGGTGATGCCGAAGCCCTCGAACCAGGCGCGGACGGCCGCCGTGGAGCGCCGGGTGAGGATCGAGCGGGTGCGCACCGGGTCCAGGACCGTCGGATCGAGGTCGCCCTCGTCGTCGTAGGCACCGAAGGCGATCAGTTCGAAGTCACGGTTCTCCAGGGTCGCCGGAGCGCCGAGCAGCTCCGAGATCTCGTCCACGAGCTCCTGATAGTCACCCCTGTGTTCCGCTGTCACCCGGGCATTCTCCCGCATCTCGCCCCGGCCTTCATACATCTGTCTGAGATCCCGGGCACGGATGCGTGACAGCTGTCGATGGCAGACGATCGGAGCAATCCTTAGGTTTCACGGTGGTTCTCCGTGCCGTACCCGGATCGTGGGTTTTCGGCCTGGTTTTGTTCGTAGTGGAGGTGCCCCGTGCTGGGTCCCGTGATTCTCGCCGCGTCGCGCAGCGACCGGATGCGACGCCTGATCTCGGCGGCCCCGGTGACCAAGCAGGTCGTCGACCGCTTCATCCCCGGGGAGACGGTCGACGACATCGTCCCGATCATCGAGGACCTCACCGCCAAGGGCCTGGAGCTGACGATGGACGTCGTCGGCGAGGACATCACCAGCCCCGAGCAGGCCGCCCACGCCCGGGACGCCTACCTGGCGCTGATCGACCACCTCAAGGACCTCCAGCTCGGCGAGCGCGTGGAGATGTCCGTCAAGCTGTCCATGTTCGGCCAGGCCCTCTCCGGCGGGCACGAGCTGGCGCTCGCCAACGTCCGCCCGGTCGTCGAGGCCGCCGCCGCGATCGGTACGACCGTGACGCTCGACGCCGAGGACCACACCACCCTCGACTCGATGTTCGCCATCCACGAGGAGCTGCGGAAGGACTTCCCGCAGACCGGCTGCGTCATCCAGGCCTACCTCTTCCGCACCGAGGCCGACGCCCGCCGGCTCGCCGCCGCGGGCAGCCGGGTCCGCCTGGTCAAGGGCGCCTACAAGGAGCCCGCGTCCGTCGCCTACCAGGACAAGCACGAGATCGACAAGGCGTACGTCCGGGTCCTGCGGATCCTGATGGAGGGCGAGGGATACCCGATGATCGGGTCCCACGACCCGCGCCTGATCGCCATCGCCCAGGAACTCGCCCACCGCGCCGGGCGCAAGCTCGACGAGTACGAGTTCCAGATGCTGTACGGCATCCGCGGCGATGAGCACCTGCGGCTGGCCGCCGAGGGTCACCGCATGCGCGTCTACACGGCCTACGGCACCGACTGGTACGGCTACTTCATGCGCCGCCTGGCGGAGAAGCCGGCGAACCTGCAGTTCTTCCTGCGCAGCATGGTCAGCAAGGGCTGAGCCCGCACCCCCACCCGCTCAGTTAAGGAGTTACGGAACCCATGGACGCTGTGACCCAGGTCCCCACCCCCGTCAACGAGCCGGTGCACGGCTACGCCCCCGGCTCGCCCGAGCGTGCCCGGCTGGAGGCCAAGCTCAAGGAGCTGGCCGAGAACCCGATCGACCTGCCCTGCACCATCGACGGTGAGCAGCGGATGGGCGGCGGCGAGCCGTTCCAGGTCGTGCAGCCGCACAACCACAAGGCCGTCCTGGGCACCTTCCGCCACGCCACGAAGGCGGACGCGCAGGACGCCATCGACGCGGCCCTCGCGGCCGCCCCCGCCTGGCGTGCGCTGTCCTTCGACGACCGCGCGGCGATCTTCCTGCGCGCCGCCGAGCTGCTGTCCGGCCCGTGGCGCGAGACGCTGGCCGCGTCCACCATGCTCGGCCAGTCCAAGACCGCCCAGCAGGCCGAGATCGACACCCCGTGCGAGCTGGTCGACTTCTGGCGCTTCAACGTCCACTACGCGCGGCAGATCCTGGCCGAGCAGCCCCCGGCCAACTCCCCGGGCGTGTGGAACCGTCTGGACCACCGTCCGCTCGAGGGCTTCGTCTACGCGATCACGCCGTTCAACTTCACGGCCATCGCGGGCAACCTGCCCACCGCGCCCGCCCTCATGGGCAACGTCGTGGTGTGGAAGCCGTCCCCGACGCAGACTCACGCCGCCGTGCTGCTCATGCGGCTGCTGGAGGAGGCGGGCCTGCCCAAGGGCGTCATCAACCTGCTCACCGGCGACGGCATCGAGGTCTCCGAGGTCGCGCTGAACCACCGCGACCTGGCCGGCATCCACTTCACCGGCTCGACCAAGACCTTCCAGTACCTGTGGAAGACGGTCGGCGCCAACATCGAGAAGTACCGTTCCTACCCGCGTCTGGTCGGCGAGACCGGCGGCAAGGACTTCGTCGTCGCCCACCCGTCGGCCGACCCCGCGGTGCTGAAGACCGCCCTGACCCGCGGTGCCTTCGAGTACCAGGGCCAGAAGTGCTCGGCGACCTCCCGGGCCTACATCCCGGCGTCGATCTGGAACAACGGCTTCAAGGAGCAGTTCGCGGCCGAGGTCGACGGCATCGCCATGGGTGATGTCACCGACCTTTCGCACTTCATCGGCGCCGTCATCGACGAGCGCTCCTTCGCCAAGAACAAGGCCGCGATCGACCGGGCCGCGGCCGACCCCTCCTGCACGATCGTCGCGGGCGGGTCCTACGACGACTCGGTCGGGTACTTCGTCCGGCCGACCGTCATCGAGTGCAGCGACCCGGAGAACGAGGTCTTCACGACGGAGTACTTCGGGCCGATCCTCGCGGTGCACGTCTACGAGGACGACAAGTACGACGAGATGCTCGAGCAGATGGAGTCCGTCTCCGACTACGCGCTGACCGGGTCGGTCATCGCGGGCGACCGCGCCGCCGCCGCGTACACCGCGAACAAGCTGCGGTACGCCGCCGGCAACTTCTACATCAACGACAAGTCGACCGGTGCCGTGGTCGGCCAGCAGCCCTTCGGTGGCGGGCGGGCCTCCGGGACCAACGACAAGGCGGGTGCGCCGCAGAACCTGCTGCGGTGGACGCTGACGCGGGCCATCAAGGAGACCCTGGTGCCGCCGACCGAGTACGGCTACCCGCACATGGGCTGACGGCCCCTCGGGGTACGCGAACGGGCCGGGTCTTCCGCACGGGACCCGGCCCGCCGGCGTTCCGTCTTCCGGCTATTCGGCGATCTCCGTGCGCTCCCACCACTCGTACACCGGGAGCCGGCCCTGGTCCGTCTCCTGGTGCCGTGTGGTGGACCGGAAGTGCTCGTAGCCGCCCCGGTGGGGGACCTTCAGCTCCGTTCCCGGCGGAGTGATCGGCACGATCCGCTCCGCGAGGTCGTCGGGGCCGCCTTCCAGAACTGCTTTGGCCGTGTTGGTCATGGGCTGAGGGTTCCCGGGGGTGGGTGGGGTGTCCCGGGCGGGGGTGAGGATCAGTCGTCCGGGGGAGCGGGTGCCTGCGGCGTCGGGTGCGTTGTCGTCTGCGGGTGCGGGTGCCTGCGGCGCCTGGTCGTGGTTCGGCTGCGGGTGCGGGTGCCTGCGGCGGCTGGTTGTTCTTCGGCTGCGGGTGCGTGTGCCTGCGGCGCTGGGTGCGTTGTCTTCTGCGGGTTTCGTTGTGGCTGGTCGCGCCGTTCCCCGCGCCCCTTTTTGTGCCTGCGGCGGCCCGTTGCGGTGCGTGGTCGGTTGCTGTCGCGCCTGCGGTTCGTTGTGGGGCGGGGCCGGGGGGGGGGGGGGGGGGGGGGGGCCGGGGGGGGCCGGTGGGGGGGGGGGGGGGGTGGGGGGCGCGCGGGGGGGGGGTGGGGGGGGGGGGCGGGGGGGGGGGGTGTCCGTCCTCGGTCCGGCCGGCCGTTTTCGAGGACGGCGCCGTTGCCCGGCGCCGGACGCTGCGGGCGGACACCCCCCACCCCGGCCCCTGTCCGCCGTCGGCGAGTGCGGCCCGTCGTCGCCACCGGCTCGTTGCGCGTCGCCGCTCGGGTGGGTGCAGCGCCGGGGGCCGCGAACTCCGGACGCGTGAATGCCCAGGTCATCGCCGTGGGACGCAGTTCGCCGTCTCAGATAGTAGGAAGTCCGAGTAATTGTGGAGACAGATGCGCGGTCCTGTCCTAGCTTTGTAGGAGCCGAACGTCTCGCTAGACCAAGCGATGGGCGGACGTGAGCCGGGCCCGATGCAGGCAACCCCTGCGGCACCGCTGCTCCCCGCCACCTCCGGCGTCTCGTTACCCCTCTGTATTGCCCGAAGGAGTCGATCCCTCATGGCCGAGACGACCGTCCGCCGCCGCGTCCGCCACTCCTCCCGCACGAGCGAGGCCGACCGCAAGAACGCCGCCGCCGCCCTCCAGCGCGCTCTCGACCGCCGTGACAACGGCGGCGCCACCGGCCACTGAAAGACCCCGCAGGCACGCCCGCTCCTTGTCCGGATGGCGGACGGTCCGTGTCATCCCATGGGACGAGGAGTAGGGTGCCCGCATGTCTCGCAGCATCGATCTCGCAGTGATCCCCGGTGACGGCATCGGGCAGGAAGTCGTGGCCGAAGGCCTCAAGGTCCTCTCCGCCGTCCTCCCGCAGGATGTGAAGCTGGAGACCAAGGAGTACGACTTCGGCGCCCGGCGCTACCACTCCACCGGTGAGACCCTCACCGATGACGACCTGGCCCAGCTCAAGGAGCACGACGCCATTCTGCTGGGTGCGATCGGCGACCCGAGCGTGCCGTCCGGGGTGCTGGAGCGCGGTTTCCTGCTGAAGCTGCGGTTCGCCTTCGACCACCACGTCAACCTGCGTCCGAGCAAGCTGCTCCCGGGTGTCGCCACTCCGCTCGCCGGTGAGCCGCAGATCGACTTCGTCGTCGTCCGTGAGGGCACCGAGGGGCCGTACACCGGCAACGGCGGCACCATCCGCAAGGGCACCGAGCACGAGGTCGCCACCGAGGTCTCCGTGAACACGGCCTTCGGGGTCGAGCGGGTCGTGCGGGACGCCTTCGCGCGTGCTCAGGCGCGGCCTCGCAAGAAGCTGACGCTGGTGCACAAGAACAACGTGCTGACCTTCGCCGGTCACCTGTGGACGAACATCTTCAACAAGGTCGCCGCGGAGTACCCCGAGGTGACCACCGAGTACATCCACGTCGACGCCGCCACCATCTACCTGGTGACCCAGCCCGAGCGGTTCGACGTCATCGTCACCGACAACCTCTTCGGCGACATCATCACCGACCTCGCCGCGGCCGTCTCCGGCGGCATCGGCGTCGCGGCTTCCGGCAACATCAACCCGAGCCGCGAGTTCCCGTCCATGTTCGAGCCGGTGCACGGCTCGGCCCCGGACATCGCCGGCCAGGGCAAGGCCGACCCCAGCGCCACGGTCCTGTCCGTCGCCCTGCTGCTGCGCCACCTCGGCTACGACGCCGAGGCCGCCCGGATCGAGGACGCGGTCGCCGCCGACCTCGCCGAGCGCGTGGGCAAGCCCGCCCGCTCCACGTCAGAGATCGGCGACGCGCTCGCCGTACGCGTAGCCGGCTGATCCGGTGCGCTCCTGAAGAACCACTTCGAAGCCGCCGGGTCGCCTTGACGCACCCGGCGGCTTTCGCTGTGCGGCGCCGGGTGGAACCATCGACCCCCTGGGTCCGCCCCACCCGGATTCCTTCGGTCGCCGTCCCCGCGCGATAATCGAACGCGGAGCCGCGATATGAGGGGAAGCTCGGACGTCCTAGCACTGGCCGGAAAAGGCCCTTGCGGGGCCTTGAGGAGCGCGGCCCGTCACGACAACCGGTGAAGGACAAACCACTCATGACGACGCCCACGATCGAGCTCAAGCCCTCCGCCCACCCGCTGCCCGCCGCGGAGCGCGAGGCGATTCTCGCCAGCCCCGGGTTCGGCCGCCACTTCACCGACCACATGGTGACGATCAAGTGGACGGAGGGCCGCGGCTGGCACGACGCGCAGCTCGTTCCGTACGGCCCCATCTCCCTCGACCCCTCCTGCCACGTGCTCCACTACGGGCAGGAGATCTTCGAGGGCCTCAAGGCGTACCGCCAGCCCGACGGCTCGGTCGCGGTCTTCCGGCCGGAGGCCAACGCCCGCCGCTTCCGCAACTCCGCCCGCCGGATGGCGATGGCCGAGCTGCCCGAGGAGCTGTTCATCGCCGCCCTGGACGCGCTGCTCTCCCAGGACGCCGACTGGGTGCCGCCGCACGGCGGTGAGGAGTCGCTCTACCTGCGGCCGTTCATGTTCGCCTCGGAGACCGGCCTCGGCGTGCACCCGGCCAACGAGTACCTGTTCATGCTGATCGCCTCCCCGTCCGGCGCCTACTTCGCGGGCGGCGTCAAGCCGGTCACCATCTGGGTCTCCGAGGACCACGTCCGCGCCGTCCCGGGCGGCACCGGCGACGCCAAGACCGGCGGCAACTACGCCGCCTCCCTGCTGCCCCAGGCCGAGGCCGCCGCCAACGGCTGCGACCAGGTCGTCTACCTCGACGCGGTGACCCGCACCAAGGTCGAGGAGTCCGGCAGCATGAACGTCGCCTTCGTCTACGGCGACCGGATCGTCACCCCGGCCCTGACCGGCTCCATCCTCGAGGGCATCACCCGCGACTCCCTGCTCCAGGTCGCCCGTGACCTCGGCTACACCGCCGAGGAGGGCGTGGTCACCCTCCAGCAGTGGCGTGAGGACGCCGCCTCCGGCGCGCTCACCGAGGTCTTCGCCTGCGGTACCGCCGCCGTCGTCACCCCGATCGGGCACGTCAAGACCAAGTCGGACGCCTGGAGCCACGGCGACGGCACCCCCGGCCCGGTCACCCTCCGGCTGCGCGAGGCCCTGCTCGGCCTCCAGCGCGGCATCACGGAGGACAAGCACGGCTGGATGCACAAGCTCGGCTGATCCGGTGCACGAACACCAGGGCCGCCCCGGACATCTCGTCCGGGGCGGCCCTGGTGTTTCGAGGCCCGGGCCGGCCGTCCGTCCTCGGCCGGCCCGGGGGTTTGGGGGGTCTGGGGGTCAGTGGTCGGCGGTCACCGTCTCGGCCGGTGCCGCGGGGACGGCCGGGAGAGCCGGCACGCCCGCGCCCCGGGCCGTCAGCGCCAGGTAGACGACGCCGCCGACCAGGCCCGACAGCAGGAAGCTGCAGTCCACACCGCCGGTGAACCTCAGCAGCGGGCCCTCGTACTCCGGCAGCGACACCGCGAGCAGGCCGACGAACGCGCCGATGGCCCAGGAGACGGCGGCCTGGACGTTCCAGCCGGCCCGGTACCAGTAGATGCCGCCGTGCGAGCGGCGGTTGAAGACCTGGAGCGCGTCCGCGTCGTACCGGCCGCGGCAGCGGGCGAAGCCGATGAGGGTGATGACGGCCCAGGGGGTGCCGATCGCGGTGAGCAGCAGCACGAACGACGTCATCGCGGCCTGCGCGTCCCACAGGAAGTGGCCGACGAAGACACAGGCCGTGGCGACGATCGCGACGGTGAGGGTGGCGCGGGCGCGGGAGGCGCGCGGCAGGATCGCGTCCAGGTCGAGGCCCATCGAGTACAGCATCAGACCGGCGTTGCCGACCGAGCCGGCGGAGGCGGCCAGCAGCAGGGGGATCAGGTACCAGGTGGGGGAGGCGTTCACCAGCGGGCCGGCGTAGTCGAGCGCGGCCCGGGCGCCGTAGGCGGTGAAGGTGCCGAAGAGCTGCGGCACCAGCAGACCGAGGATCAGACCGAGCCAGGTGGCGTGCAGGATGCGGCGCGGGGTGTGACGGGCGGGGGAGATGTATCGGGTGTAGTCGCCGAGCAGGGTGATGAAGGCGATCGGCCCGGACAGGCCCGCGGCCACCGCCGACAGCAGCCAGGTCGGCCAGTAGCCGCCCAGCAGATAGCCGCCGGCCTCGGGCAGCGCGGCGGTGGAGAAGTGCGGGGCGTAGGCGAGCAGGCCGAGGGCCAGCAGGGCCGTCATGCCGACGGCCAGCACGCGCGACATGGTCAGCAGCACCTTGTAGCCGTACACGGCGCCCGCGACGGTCGCCCCGGCCAGCAGCGCGTAGATCACGCCGTAGGAGATCCCGTCGGCCGGGAGGCCGAAGAGGCGGCCGAGCACGCTGACCGAGACGTCGCCGCCGACCCACACCGTCAGGGCCGTGTAGCCGAGGGCGAGCAGCAGGCCCACGATCGAGCCGATCAGCCGGCCGCGCACGCCGAACTGGGCGCCGGAGGACGTGGACAGGTTGGTCGCGGTGCGCAGCGAGATCAGCGCCAGCGGCGCGGTCAGCGCCGTACCGATGACCGTGCCCGCGAGGATCGAGGTGATCGAGGACCAGAAGTCGAGGCCGAAGGAGGCGGGCAGCCAGCCGAAGACGATGACGCCCAGGCAGAGGTTGGAGCCGAGGAGGATCGAGACGAGGTCACGCGGTCCGCTGGTGCGTTCCTCGTCGGGGATCGTGTCGACTCCGCGCTGTTCGATGGGCATGGTGTGGGTCTCCTTCGACGGCCACCTGATGTTTAGAGCGACGTTCAATGTGACGTGTGCAAAGGTGGCTCGTCAATATTTCCGTTGCGTGAATCTGGTGTTTAGAGTGGTGCTCTAAAGCGAGGAAGGCAAGGAGGTGCCGCGAGGTGAGACTGACCCCCACGGAACGTGACCGGCTGCTGCTCTTCGGAGCGGCCGAGCTGGCCCGAGCCCGCCGGGCCCGCGGGCTCAGGCTGAACGTCCCCGAGGCGACCGCGCTGATCGCGGACACCGTCTGCGAGGCCGCCCGGGACGGCAAGCGGCTCGCCGAGGCCATCGAGGCGGCCCGCTCGGTGCTCGGCCCGGACGACGTCCTGCCCGGCGTCGCCGACGTCGTCACCGAGGTCATGGTCGAGGCCGTCTTCGACGACGGCTCCCGGCTCGCGGTCGTCTCCGACCCGATCGGTGGCGGGCTGGGGGAGGACGGGCCGGGCGCGCTGCTCGCGGGCCCGATGCACTCCGACCCGGAGCCGGTGGTCGAGTTGACGGTCACCAACACCGCGACCGTGCCGGTGTCGGTCACCTCGCACTTCCACTTCTTCGAGGCCAACCCCCGCCTGGACTTCGACCGCGAGCAGTCCTACGGCATGCGGCTCGCCGTCCCCGCCGGATCCTCCGTGCGCTTCGGGCCGGGCGAGACGCACGAGGTCGGCCTGGTGCCGATCGGCGGCGAGCGGATCGCGATCGGCTTCGCCGGTCTGGTCGACGGACCGCTGGACGCGCCGGGCGCGAAGGACGAGGCCCTGCGCCGGGCCGCCGCCTGCGGCTACCTCGGCGTACCGGACACCACGAAGAAGGAGGCCGAGCGATGAGCCGCCCCGGAGGCCACCCCGCCGAAGCCCGCCGGCTCACGCCGCAGGAGTACGCGGCCACCCACGGCCCCCGTGCCGGTGACCGCGTCCGTCTCGGCGACAGCGGGCTGACCATCAAGATCGAGTCCGACGCGCAGAAGTACGGCGACGAGTTCCTCGCCGGCTTCGGCAAGACCGCCCGCGACGGACTGCACCTGAAGGCCGCCGCCGTCCGTGAGACCTGCGACGTCGTGATCAGCAACGTCGTCGTGATCGACGCCGTGCAGGGCATCCGCAAGGTGTCCATCGGCATCCGCGAGGGCCGGATCTGCGGCATCGGCCGGGCCGGCAACTCCGACACCCTCGACGGCGTCGACGTCGTCGTCGGCACGGGCACGTCGATCGTCTCCGGCGAGGGCCTGATCGCCACCGCCGGTGCCGTCGACACCCACGTCCACCTGCTGTCGCCGCGCATCATGGAGGCCTCGCTCGCCTCCGGCGTGACCACGATCATCGGGCAGGAGTTCGGCCCGGTGTGGGGCGTCGGCGTCAACTCGCCGTGGGCCCTGCGCCACGCCTTCAACGCCTTCGACGCCTGGCCGGTCAACATCGGCTTCCTCGGCCGTGGTTCGTCCTCGCACGGCGCCCCCCTGATCGAGGCGCTGGCCGAGGGCGGCGCCTCCGGTTTCAAGGTGCACGAGGACATGGGCGCCCACACCCGTGCCCTGGACACCGCGCTGCGGGTCGCCGAGGAGCACGACGTGCAGGTCGCCCTGCACAGCGACGGCCTCAACGAGTGCCTGTCGGTGGAGGACACCCTCCGGGTGCTGGAGGGCCGCACCATCCATGCCTTCCACATCGAGGGCTGCGGCGGCGGACACGTCCCCAACGTGCTGAAGATGGCCGGCGTGCCGAACGTCATCGGCTCGTCCACCAATCCCACGCTGCCCTTCGGGCGGGACGCGGTCGCCGAGCACTACGGCATGATCGTCTCCGTCCACGACCTCAAGCCCGACCTGCCCGGCGACGCCGCCATGGCCCGTGACCGCATCCGCGCCGGCACGATGGGCGCCGAGGACGTACTGCACGACCTGGGCGCGATCGGCATCACCTCCTCCGACGCCCAGGGCATGGGCCGGGCCGGCGAGACCGTGCGCCGCACCTTCGCCATGGCCGGCAAGATGAAGGCCGAGCTGGGCGATCCCGGCGTGGGCCACGACAACGAGCGCGTCCTGCGCTACATGGCCAAGCTGACCATCAACCCGGCCATCGCGCACGGCCTCGCCCACGAGGTCGGCTCCCTGGAGGTCGGCAAGCTCGCCGACATCGTGCTGTGGCGGCCGGAGTACTTCGGCGCCAAGCCGCAGCTCGTCCTGAAGTCCGGCTTCCCCGCCTACGGCGTCGTCGGCGACCCCAACGCGGCCACCGACACCTGCGAACCCCTCGTGCTGGGGCCGCAGTTCGGCGCCTTCGGGGCCACCGCTGCCGACATCTCCGTCGCGTTCGTGGCCCAGGCCGCCGTCGACCAGGGCAACGACACGATGCCCACCCGCCGGCGCCGGGTCGCCGTGCGCGGCACCCGCGGCATCGGCCCGGCCGACCTGCGGCTCAACTCCCGTACCGGACAGGTCGACGTGGACCAGCGCACCGGCCTGGTCACCCTCGACGGCGAGCCGCTCAGCTCGCAGCCGGCCGACTCCGTCTCCCTCAACCGCCTCTACTTCCTCTAAGGACGCCCTGGATGAGCACCCCCGCCGCCGACGGCTTCTCCATGCCCGCCGAGTGGACCCCGCACGAGCGGACCTGGATGGCGTGGCCGAGCCCCAATCCCACCTTCGACGACCCCGAGGACCTCGCCGCGTCCAGGATCGCCTGGGCGTCGGTCGCCCGCGCGATCCGCCGCTTCGAGCCGGTCACCGTGGTCTGCGGTCCCGGCCAGTCCACCGAGGCCGCCACCCTGCTCGGCGAGGGCATCGACGTCGTCGAGCGCGAACTCGACGACGCCTGGATGCGCGACATCGGCCCCACCTTCCTCACCAACGGCCGCGGTGAACTCGCCGCCGTCGACTGGACGTTCAACGGCTGGGGCGCCCAGGACTGGGCCCGCTGGGAGCACGACTCCAAGATCGGCGCCTACGTTTCCGACCTCGCCGGCGCGAAGACGTACGCCTCGCAGCTGGTCAACGAGGGCGGTGCGATCCACGTCGACGGCGAGGGCACCGTGCTGCTCACCGAGACCGTGCAGCTCGGCCCGGAGCGCAACCCGCACTGGACCAAGGAGCAGGTCGAGGCGGAGATCCACGCCCACCTCGGCACCAGCAAGGCGATCTGGCTGCCGCGCGGCCTGACCGGCGACTACCCGCCCTACGGCTTCGGCACCCTCGGCCACGTCGACATCGTCGCCGCCTTCGCCCGCCCCGGCGTCGTCGTCGCCCACCACCAGCCCGACCCCGCCCACCCGGACTTCGAGGTCACCAAGGAGGTCATCTCCCTCCTGCGCTCCCAGACCGACGCCCGGGGCCGCGCGCTGGAGGTGGTCGAGGTGCCCGCCCCGACCGTGCTGGAGGCCGACGGCCACTGGGCCGACTACTCCTACATCAACCACTACCTGTGCAACGGCGGCGTCGTGCTGTGCGGCTTCGACGACCCGCGCGACGAGATCGCGGCCGGCATCTTCCGCAAGCTGTTCCCCGAGCGGACGGTGACCCTGGTGGACGCGCGTACGATCTTCGCGGGTGGAGGCGGCATCCACTGCATCACCCAGCAGCAGCCGAAGATCTGATCCACGGCACCCTTTCGACACACAGGAGCAGCAGATGGCCGGTGCGGCCCGTGCGCGCAGAAACGCGCCGCCGCGCGAGGAGGTCCTCGCCTCCGCCATGGACATGATCGCCGAGCGCGGTCTGGAGAAGCTCACCATGGCGGGGCTGGGCCGCGAGGTCGGCATGAGCAGCGGCCATCTGCTCTACTACTTCCGCTCCAAGGACGAACTGCTGCTGCGGACCCTGGAGTGGAGCGAGGGCCGCCTCGGCGCCGAGCGCGCCCGGCTGCTGTCGAGCGGCGGAACCGCCCGCGAACGGCTGGCGGCCTACGTCGACCTGTACGTACCCGACGGCCACCGCGACCCGCACTGGACGCTGTGGCTGGAGGTGTGGAACCGCTCGCAGAACGCGGACGACGACGCCCGGGTCCGGCAGGCCGCCATCGAGGGCGCCTGGCACCGCGACCTGGTCGCCCTGATCGCCGAGGGCATCTCGCACGGAGAGTTCCGCGCCGTGGACCCCGACCGCTTCGCCTCCCGGCTGCGCGCCCTGCTGGACGGCTTCTCCATCCATGTGGCGATCGGCCTGCGCGGCACCGACCGGGCGCAGACTCTCGGCCACGTACGGGAGTTCATCGACGAGGCACTCCTCGCGGACGCCTGAGCCCTCGCCCGGGTTGTACTCACTTCGGGCGATTGACCCCGTGTGCCGTGCTGCGGTTGCCTTGAGGTGAGCCCTCGGCGCGGGGCCGGGGGAGCAGCGTCACCCAGGGGGAAGAGTGCACGCCATCACACGGGGGACCACCGTCGCGGTGCTCGCGGCGGCCACGGCCGGACTGTCGCTGACCACGACGGCATCGGCCGCACCGGCACCGCGCACCGAGCGGGTCACGGTGTCGGCGAGCGGCCGGCAGCTCACCGGGGACTCGGACGGACCACGGCTGAGCGACGACGGCCGCTACGCCGTATTCGCCTCGTACGCCCCGGACGCGGTGCCCGGCGACACCAATGGGCGGCCGGACGTGTTCGTCCGGGACCTGCGCCGCGGGAGCGTCGAGCGGGTCAGCGTGGCGTCCGGCGGCGCGCAGGCGTCCGGCGGCAGCGACACCGCGCGCATCAGCGGGGACGGCCGGTACGTCGCGTTCGTCTCCGACGCTCCGGACCTGGTGTCCTGGCCCAAGCCGCCGACGCCGTACGCGCACGACGTGTACGTCCACGACCGCCGCACCGGCCGCACGGAACGCGTCAGCGCGGGCGCCGACGGCGGCTCCGGTGGGGTCGCGGACAGCCTGGAGATGTCCCGCGACGGCCGCTATCTCGCCTTCACCGCCGCCGCGACGCGGATCGAGGGCCCCGGCACACCACCGCAGACGCGCGCCTACGTCCACGACCGGCGCACCGGCGAGACCCGGACGGTCAGCACCCACCTGCCGGCCGACTGGTCCGTGCAGCACCTCCGGCTGAGCGCCGACGGCAGTCATCTCGCCTACATCCAGCGCCATCCGCGCGGCGGGCCCGGCCAGTTGTGGCTGGCCGACCTGCGCACCGGCACCCAGCAGCAGCTGAACCTCACCCCGAAGGGCGAGCCCACGCACGGCTCACCGGCCGGCCTGTCCCTGTCCGAGGACGGCAGGACGGTGGCGTTCTCCTCCTACGACGACAGCGTGGTCCCCGGGGCCCCGGCGTCCACCTGGGAGCTGTACGTGCGCGACACCCGGACGCGCACCACCCGGTGGATCACCCACGACGGCGAGGGCGGGCTGGGTGCGGGCACGCTGAGCGCCGACGGCCGCCGGCTGGCGTACACCCGGACCGTCGCCCTTGCCGACGACGAAAGCGCCGACAACGTCTACGTGCGCGACCTGGCCACCGGCCGGACCACCCGTGTCACCGGCAGCGTCACCGGCGGTCCGCTCACCGAGGGCTACACGGCGGCCTCCGCCTTCAGCCGCGACGGACGGCTGCTCGGCCTGTTCTCCACGTCCGGCCGGCTCGTGGCCGGAGACACCAACGGCAGCGGCGACGGCTTCGTGCGGCGCCTGCGCTGACCGCGGTGCGTTCGCATCCTGAGACGGGCGGTGAGCGCGGGGGCGGATTGTGCCAGACTGCCCCCGTGCTCTCGTTCGCCACGATTATTGGCAGCAGGCGCGCCGGTCCGCAGTGACCGCCACGTACGACCAGGTACGGGCGGCCACCGTCGTCCTCGACCCGCGCGCAGACCTCTCGCACCCGCGAGAGGTTTTTCTGTTTCCTGGCCCACCTTCAGCCGGGAGCCAGGCGTGAGGGACCATTGGGGGGACGGTGGAGCCGGTCATTCCGGTAAGACCGAAGATCCACAACAGGAGCCTTGAGACCATGACCGAGACGGCAACCAGCGAGCTCGACGACTCGTTCCACGTCTTCGACACCACCCTGCGGGACGGCGCCCAGCGCGAGGGCATCAACCTCACCGTCGCCGACAAGCTCGCGATCGCACGGCACCTGGACGACTTCGGCGTGGGCTTCATCGAGGGCGGCTGGCCCGGCGCCAACCCGCGCGACACCGAGTTCTTCGCCCGCGCACAGGCGGAGATCACCTTCCGCCACGCCCAGCTCGTCGCCTTCGGCTCCACCCGCCGCGCCGGTACGACCGCCGCCGAGGACCCTCAGGTCAGGGCGCTGGTGGAGTCCGGTGCCCCCGTGGTCACCCTGGTCGCCAAGTCCCACGACCGGCATGTGGAGCTGGCGCTGCGCACCACGCTCGACGAGAACCTCGAAATGGTCCGCGACACCGTGTCCTACCTGCGCTCGCAGGGTCGCCGGGTCTTCGTCGACTGCGAGCACTTCTTCGACGGCTACCGCGCCAACCCCGAGTACGCCAAGGCCGTCGTACGGGCCGCCTCGGAGTCCGGCGCCGACGTCGTCGTCCTGTGCGACACCAACGGCGGCATGCTGCCCGCGCAGGTCAACGCCGTCGTCTCCACCGTCATCGCCGACACCGGCGCACGGCTCGGCATCCACGCCCAGGACGACACCGGGTGCGCGGTCGCCAACACCCTCGCCGCCGTCGACGGGGGCGCGACCCACGTGCAGTGCACCGCGAACGGGTACGGCGAGCGGGTCGGCAACGCCAACCTGTTCCCCGTCGTCGCCGCGCTGGAGCTGAAGTACGGCAAGAAGGTGCTGCCCGAGGGCCGGCTGCGGGAGATGACCCGTATCTCGCACGCCATCGCCGAGGTCGTGAACCTCACGCCCTCCACGCACCAGCCCTACGTGGGCGTCTCCGCCTTCGCGCACAAGGCCGGACTGCACGCCTCCGCGATCAAGGTCGACCCGGACCTCTACCAGCACATCGACCCCGAGCGGGTCGGCAACACCATGCGGATGCTGGTCTCCGACATGGCCGGCCGCGCCTCCATCGAGCTGAAGGGCAAGGAGCTCGGCATCGACCTCGGCGGCGACCGCGAGCTGGTCGGACGGGTCGTCGAGCGGGTCAAGGAGCGCGAGCTCAAGGGCTACACCTACGAAGCCGCCGACGCCTCCTTCGAGCTGCTGCTGCGCACCGAGGTCCAGGGCAAGCCGCTGCGCTACTTCGAGGTCGAGTCCTGGCGCGCGATCGTCGAGGACCGGCCCGACGGCACCCACGCCAACGAGGCCACGGTGAAGCTGTGGGCCAAGGGCGAGCGGATCGTCTCCACGGCGGAGGGCAACGGCCCGGTCAACGCCCTCGACCGCGCGCTGCGCGTGGGCCTGGAGAAGATCTACCCGCAGCTCGCCCAGCTCGACCTCGTCGACTACAAGGTCCGCATCCTCGAAGGGGTGCACGGCACGCAGTCCACGACCCGCGTGCTGATCTCCACCTCCGACGGCGCCGGCGAGTGGTCCACGGTGGGCGTCGCCGACAACGTCATCGCCGCGTCGTGGCAGGCGCTGGAGGACGCGTACACGTACGGGCTGCTGCGGGCGGGCGTCCACCCGGCCGAGTAGGCCACAGTGGAGGCATGACCTCTTCGGACGGCGACCTTCTGGGCCGGGCCCGCGTGGCGACCCGGCTGCCCGCCCGGGACCTGGAGCGGGCCCGGCGGTTCTACGCGGACAAGCTGGGCCTCAGGCCCGTGGACGAGCGGCCCGGCGGGCTGCTGTACCGGTGCGGTGGGGTGGACTTCGTCGTGTTCCGCTCGACGGGGTCCGCGCCCGGCACGTTCACGCAGATGGCGTTCGAGGTGGACGACATCGAGGCGGTCGTCGCCGCGCTGCGGCGGCGCGGGGTCGTCTTCGAGGACGTCGACGCGCCCGGACTGCGCACCCGGGACGGGATCGCCGAGGTCGAGGGCAACTACCCGAGCAAGGGCGCGCGGGGCGAGCGCGGGGCATGGTTCCGCGACAGCGAGGGCAACCTGCTGGCCGTGGGCCAGCCGGTCGCGTAGGGCCCGCACCGCTCGTCAGGCGCCGCGCCAGATGTTGGCGTAGGCGTCGTCCTCGATGCGGCGGCGCTGGCGTACGGCCGCCAGCTCGGTCAGTGCGTTGCGGACGGCGGCGACGACGGTCACGACCGCGTCGTCCAAGTCCGGGGTGTCCTCCTCCGTGGCGTCCGCGGGGATGCCGAGGGCCGCGGCGAAGGCCGCCAGGACGGGTTCGCGGAAGGCCCATCGGTCGGCGGCACGACGCCGCTCCGGGGAGTCAGGCGGGGGCTCGGGGCGGCTCCGCGAGGGCAGCCAGCGGTGTCCGCCGCCGCGCTCGGCCCGGGTGTCGGCGGCGTAGGCGGCGGCCAGGCCGCGTCCCCGGCGCCACAGCCAGTCCTCGACGGACTCGTACGGCGTGTCATGGCGCAGGGCCGCGGCCGCCTCGTCCAGCAGCCGGTCACCCGTGGGCCGCCGCAGGCCGGGCAGGATCCGGTCGTCGTCCAGGTGGACGCTCTCGTCGGCGATCAGGTCGGCCAGCTCGGCCCCGGCCAGCGCGAGCGACAGATCGCCCTGCGCCACCGGCCGCCCCGAGGGCACGTCCACGGCGGTGAGCAACAGATCGCGGGCTGTACTCATACGACCTCCAGGTCGACGCCGTCGGCTGCCTCCATCATCCCCCCGGGTGCGGGTGTCTGTCGTGGCGCTACTGCAGGCGCCACTTCTGGTTGGCGGCGCCCGTGCAGGACCAGATCTGGAGCCGGGTCCCGTTCGCCGACGTGTTGTCCGTGACGTCCAGGCACTTGTTCGCCGGGAGGTTCACCACGTCGCCGGTCGTGGCGTTGTACGACCACTGCTGGGCACCGGAGCCGTTGCAGTCGTACAGCTGGACCTTGGCGCCGTCCGTCGTCGAAGCGGAGGTGACGTCCAGGCACTTGCCCAGCGCCTGGATCGTGCCGTCGGACCTCACCGTCCACTGCTGGGCCGTGGTGCCGTTGCAGTCGTAGAGCTGGACCGCCGTGCCGTTGGCGGTGGAACCCCCGGCCACGTCCAGGCACTTGTTCGCGAGGCCGACGAACGCGCCTGTGCGGTCGCTGCCCTGGCCTTGCGTGCCGGACCAGGTGAAGGTCGCCGACGTCTTGCCCGGGAGGGAGTAAGTGGCGTGCTGGGAACCCCAGTCGATGGTCAAGGCGCGGGGGGAGGCGGAGTCGTTGTAGGCGATGAGGGCCTTCGAGCCGTCGGGGTTGCGCCAGGCCACGTTCGGCAGGGCCGAGGAGGACGTGGAGGCGATGCGCTGCGCGCCGGGGCGGACGAACTTCGTCAGGTGCCCCATGTCGTAGTACTCGACCGTGTAGTCCACCTGGCCGCTGCGCGCGTCGCCGTTGTGGACCGTGACCAGGCCGGTGCAGGTGCCGCATCCGCCGTTGTGCGGGCCCATGTTCTGGTCCACCGCCAGGGACCACTTCGTCACCGACTTCGCCCAGTTGCGGGTGTAGTCGATGATGTCGAGCAGGTCCTCACGCTGCTGGTTCGCGATCCAGGTGCCGCCCGAGTGCTCGGTGCCGAAGGCGTCCAGCTGCGGGTACTGGTTGTGCACGGTCGTCTGCTTCGCGATGTCGCCGCCGTAGCCGTGCCAGGCGATCCCGCCGAAGTTCGGGTGGGTGCGGACCGCCGCGTCGTCGACCGTCTGGGCGGCGTAGGCGTCGTAGGTGTCCCAGTTCCAGTCGTGGGCCAGGACCTTCGTCGGCAGTCCTGCCGACCGGAGTTTCGGCAGCAGCTCGTTCTTGGTGAAGTACGCCAGGCCGCTCGCGTTCCAGCTCATCGACGGGTAGCCCGAGCAGCAGGTCGGCTCGTTCTGCGCCGTCACATAGGAGACCGGTACGCCCTGGTCGCGGTAGGCCTCAAGGTACTTCACGAAGTAGGAGGCGTAGGCGCCGTAGTCCTCCGCCTTCAGCCAGCCGCCGTTGAGCTGTCCGCTGTCCTTCATCCAGGCCGGGGCCGTCCAGGGCGAGGCCATCACCGTGAGCGACGGGTTGAGCTGGAGGGCCTGTCTGGTCAGCGGGACGACGTCGGCGAGGTCGTGCGCGATCGAGAAGCGGGTGAGGGAGGGGTCCGTCTGACCGGCCGGGACGTCGTCGTACGTGTAGCCGTAGCGCGCCAGGTCCGAGGCGCCCATCGGATTGCGCAGGAAGGACAGGCCGATGCCGTCCGTGGGGGAGAACAGCTTGCGCAGCGTGGCGTCCCGGGTGGCCGGGGAGAGCGCTCCGCTGCTGTTCATCAGCCACGCCGCGGTGTCGGTGAAGGACGCACCGCCGCCGGTGAAGGTCTGGTAGCGGGTGTTCTCGTCGACGGTGATGTTCTCGCCGCTGCCGCCGGTGCCGGCCTGGAAGGCGAACGGCGTCTGCGGTTCCAGGCCGCGTACGACGTGCCGGCCGCCGGAGTCGTCGGTCGTGGTCAGCCAGGCCGTGACCGGCTCGCCGGCCGCCCGCGCGGGCAGGGTGGCCGCCGTGACGCCGGCCGCGGTGAGCAGTCCGGCGAGCAGCAGGCGCAGGGCCGTGGGGGCTTTCCTCATGTGCGCCGCCCTTCTGGAGGTGGGGGATGGGGCGTGCGAGCCGTGAGTAAATGACGACGGACAGCGCGCGTCAAGGGGCTGTGCGTTCAGTTTTCGAAGCTTCAACGCCTCGGAACGCGCCAGTAGTTGGCTGCGTATCAGTTCTGGTGTGAAGTCTTGACGGCGGGCCGGGAGACCCGTTAACTCACGCCCTGAACTAAGCCTTGAGAGGTACCTCCAGAGCCGAGGGAAGGTCCATGCGAAGAACCGCCCTGCTCGCCTCCACCGCCGTCCTGGCGGCCCTGCTCCCCTGGGCGTCCGCCCGGGCCGCCGACGCACCCGAACCCGCCCCGGTCCCGGTCGACCGCTTCGAGGGCGAGGTGCCCTTCGCCCAGCCGCCCGCCGAGTCCATCTTCACCTGGGGCGGCGACGCCGACGACCCGCCCGCCCTGAGCCTGGCCGACCGCTCCGACGCCCCCGAGGGTCAGAAGGTCCTCGCCGGCGCCTACGACATCAGCGGCTACGGCGGTTTCACCCACGACTTCGCCGCGAACGAGCCGCCGCACGACTGGTCCGCCCACCGGGGCATCCGGTTGTGGTGGGAGGGTCACGGCACCGGGAAGAAGACCGCCTTCGAGGTCAAGGACGGCGGGGCGAACGGCGAGGCCTCCGAGCTGTGGACCACGTCCTTCACCGACGACTTCACCGGCTGGAAGCGGATCGAGCTGCCCTTCACCGACTTCACCTACCGCACCGACTACCAGCCCGTCGGCGGCATCGACCACGTCCTCGGCCTCACACGGATGTGGGGCTACGCCGTCACCCTGCCCACCGGCCTGCGCGGCACCTTCGCCATGGACGGCGTGGAGCTGTACGGCACGCCCGACCAGTCGCTGCGCGCCTCCGTCACCACCGACGCCGCCGTCCACCCGGTCCGGGAGGGCGGCACCGCGTCCGTGAAGGTCACCGTCGCCACGACCGGCGAGGAGCCCCTCACCGACCCGGTGACGGTCACCTACGCGACCCGGGGCGGCACCGCCACCGCCGGTCAGGACTACACGCCGGTCTCCGGCACCCTCACCTTCCCGCCCGGCACCGCCTCGGGCACCACGCGGACCATCGAGGTGTCCACCCGCAAGGACCGGAACGCCGAACCCGCCGAGACCGTCCCGCTCGCGCTCACGGTCACCGGCGCCAAGGCACCCGCCGAGACCCCGCAGATCGTGATCGACGCGCACGGACTGCCCTACCTCGACGCGAAGTTGCCCGTGCGCAAGCGCGTCGCCGACCTGGTGTCCCGGATGTCCCTGGCGGAGAAGGCCGGCCAGATGACCCAGGCCGAGCGCGGCGCGATGACCGACCCGGGCGACATCGCCGGCTACGCCCTCGGCTCGCTGCTCTCCGGCGGCGGCTCCACCCCCACGCCCAACACCCCGGCGGCCTGGGCACAGATGATCGACGGCTTCCAGCTGCGGGCTCGGGCCACCCGCTTCCAGATCCCGCTGATCTACGGCGTCGACGCCGTGCACGGCCACAACAACCTGACCGGCGCCACGATCATGCCGCACAACGTCGGGATCGGCGCCACCCGTGACCCCGCGCTGGCACAGCGGACGGGCGCCGTGACCGCGGCCGAGGTCCGCGCCACCGGCATTCCCTGGGACTTCGCGCCCTGTCTGTGCGTCAGCCGTGACGAACGCTGGGGCCGCTCCTACGAGTCCTTCGGCGAGGACCCGGCCCTCGTGCAGTCCATGGAGACCGTCATCCAGGGTCTTCAGGGCCGTGCCGACGGCCGGGACCTCAGCCGCGACGACAAGGTGCTCGCCACCGCCAAGCACTTCGCCGGCGACGGCGGCACCGCCTACGGCTCCTCGACCACCGGCACGTACACGATCGACCAGGGCGTCACCACCGTCACCCCGCAGCAGCTGGAGGACATCCACCTGGCGCCGTTCGAGACCGCCGTTCAGCGGGGCATCGGCACGGTCATGCCGTCGTACTCCTCCCTCGACATCGTCGGCGACGGCAAGGGCGCGGTGAAGATGCACGCCCGCGGCGACATGATCAACGGGGTGCTCAAGGACCGCATGGGCTTCGACGGCTTCGTCATCAGCGACTGGAACGCCCTCGACCAGCTACCCGGCGACTACGCCGCACACGTCCGCACCTCGGTGAACGCCGGCGTCGACATGATGATGGTGCCGTACGGCTACAAGGACTTCACCGGCGCACTCGCCGCCGAGGTGACGGCCGGCCGGATCAGCGAACGGCGGATCGATGACGCCGTCGCCCGCATCCTCACCGAGAAGTTCCGGCTCGGGCTCTTCGAGCACCCCTACGCCGACACGAGCGGCGCGTCGCGGATCGGCTCGGACGCGCACCGGGCGGTGGCCCGCGAGGCCGCCGCGAAGTCGCAGGTGCTGCTGAAGAACGACGGCGGACTGCTGCCCCTCAAGCCCACGCAGAAGGTCTACGTCGCCGGCTCGAACGCCGACGACCTCGGCAACCAGACCGGTGGCTGGACCATCACCTGGCAGGGCTCCTCCGGCGCCGTCACGCAGGGCACCACCATCCTGCAGGGCATGCGCAAGACCGGCGCGGCGATCACCTGGTCCAAGGACGCCTCCGCCCCGACGGCCGGCTACGACGTGGGTGTGGTCGTCGTCGGCGAGACCCCCTACGCCGAGGGCGTCGGCGACGTCGGCAACGGACACGACCTTCAGCTGAGCGCCGCCGACCGGGCGGCCGTCGACCGGGTGTGCGCGGCGATGAAGTGCGCGGTGCTGCTCGTCTCCGGCCGTCCCCAGCTGATCGGCGACCGACTGGGCGAGATCGACGCCCTGGTCGCCTCCTGGCTGCCGGGCACCGAGGGCGACGGCGTGGCCGATGTGCTCTACGGCAGGCGGCCGTTCACCGGGCAGCTGCCGGTCACCTGGCCGCGCTCGCAGGCGCAGCTGCCGATCAACGTCGGTGACGGCTCCTACGACCCGCAGTATCCGTACGGCTGGGGTCTGACGACCCTGACGAGGGTCCCGCCGGGCGGCGCGGCCGCGCTGCAGGCGCTCGGGGTCGCTGCCCGGGCCGCCGAACGTGCGGGCGCGGACGCCGCCGGCCGCGCGCTGGTCGGCAAGGCCCGGCTGATCGTCCAGGACAGGGCGGGGCAGCACCTCACCCCGGCGGTGTCCAAGCCGTTCGCCGAGGCCGACCACCTGCTGCTGACCGGGCGGTACGCACAGGCCGTGGAGAAACTGTCCGCGGCCTACCGGGCCGCCTGATTCCGCTCAGCGCGGACGAGCGTTCTGGGTCGCTTCGGGTACGTTCGATACATGAAGGCCGTCGAACGGACCCGAAGCCTCCCGGCGCTGCTGGCGGCCGCCCTGCTCGCCGCCTGCGCGGTGCTGTGGGCACCGGCCCCGCACGCCGTCGCCGACTCCGATCTGTCCACGATCGGGCGGGCGCTGCGCGAGAACCCCGTCTATGTCGACCCGGCCGCCTCGGCGCAGTTGTCGGCCGCGGACGCCGACACCCTGGCGAAACGGATCAAGGGTGCCGACAAGCCGCTCTTCCTGGTCGTGCTCCCCGCCGACTACCCGACCAAGAGCCTCTTCACGAACCTGCGGACGGCCACCGGCATCACCGGGCTGTACGCCGTCCGGCTCGGCGACCGCTTCGACGCCCGGGCCGACTCCTCGGTGCTGCCGCGGGCGGCCGTGCAGAACCTCGTGACCAGCGTGCAGGGCGACCGCGACGCCCGTACGCAGCTGACCGACTTCAGCGACCGGGCCGTGGCCAACATGGGCGGCTCGGCGCCCTCCGGCTGGGGATCCTCCGGGAACGGCGGCGGGGTGTCGACCACCGCGCTCGTCGCCACGGCCGCCGTGGTCGTCGTGGGCGGCGCGGGTGCCTACGCCCTGGTGCGGCGCGGCCGGCGCCGTCGCGAGGAGGAGCAGCGGGCCGCCCTGGAGAAGCTGCGCGTGGTCGTCGACGAGGACATCACCGCCTTCGGCGAGGAACTGGACCGGCTCGAGTTCCACCCGGCCGAACCGGGCGCCGACGACGCGATGCGCGCGGACTACGAGCGGGCCCTGGACGCCTACGAACAGGCGAAGTCGCTGATGGCGGCGGCGCGGCGGCCCGAGGACGTGCGGGCTGTCACCCAGGCGCTGGAGGACGGCAGGTTCTCCCTGGCGCAGCTCGCCGCTCGCCGCGAGGGACGGCCGCTGCCGCAGCGCCGGCCGCCGTGCTTCTTCGACCCGCGCCACGGCCCCTCGGTCGCCGACGCCACCTGGACCCCGCCCGGCGGCGCGGCGCGTGAGGTGCCGGTGTGCGCCGCCGACCGGACCCGGCTCGCGGACGGCCGCGACCCGATGGTCCGCGAGGTCGACACCGACTACGGCCGCCGCCCCTACTGGGATGCGGGCCCGGCCTACGGCCCCTGGGCGGGCGGCTACTTCGGCGGCGGCCTGCTGCCCGGCCTCCTGGTCGGCACCCTGCTCGGCAGCATGATGGCCACCCCGTCCTACGCGGCGGACTACGGCACCGGCTACGGCGACTTCGGCGCCGGCGGCTACGACGGCGGTGACGCGTCGGGCGCCGACTTCGACTCGGGTGACTTCGGTGACTTCGGCGGCGGAGGCGGTGACTTCGGCGGGGGCGGCGACTTCGGCGGAGGCGGTGACTTCGGCGGCAACTTCTGAGCCGTCGGCCCCCGCAACGCGGCACGGGCCCCCGGTTCCGCCGGGGCGGCGGAAGTCGGGTGGCCCGTGCTGTGCCGGTGTTCGGGTCAGGCGTTGCGGATCGCGGAGATGTCGAAGACCAGCTTGATCTTGTCGGAGACCAGGACGCCACCGGTCTCCAGCGCCGCGTTCCAGGTCAGGCCCCACTCCGAGCGCAGGATCTCTGCCTTGCCCTCGAAGCCGACGCGCTCGTTGCCGAACGGGTCCTTCGCGGCGCCGTGGAACTCCAGGTCGATGGTGAGCGGCTTGGTGACACCGAGGATCGACAGGTCGCCGGTGATGCGGTAGTCGTCGCCGCCCAGGGCCTCCGCCTCGGTGGAGCGGAACGTCATCGTCGGGAACTCGTCGGTCTTGAAGAAGTCCGCGGACTTCAGGTGACCGTCACGGTCGGCGTTGCCCGTGTCGATGCTGTCCATCTTGATGTCGAGGGAGGCCGTCGAGCGCGCCGGATCGGCGCCGTCCAGGTGCAGCGAGCCGGAGAAGTCGAGGAAGGAACCCTTGACGTTGGTGACCATCGCGTGGCGGGCGACGAAGCCGATCGTGGTGTGGCTCGGGTCGATCGTGTAGTCGCCGGTCAGGGCCGCGAGGTCCGGGCCGACGGGCGCGGTGGCGCCGGCGGGGGCGGCGGTGGTCTCGGGGGTGTTCTTGCGGCCGAAGATGCCCATGACGTGCTCCTTGGGGACGGTTGGGGGCGGAATGTTGAATGTTCAACGATGCCAACGACTTCGACGGTAGACCTATTCCGTTCAAAGTTCAACAGTATCGGCGGAGGTAGTCTTTCCGGGTCGCGGTCCGGGCCCGGATTCACTCCGGTGATGGCATGCGAGCGCCCCGATGTGAGGCGGCTCTCGCCCGCCGGATTTGTGCGACCCCCACAACGTCAACGCCCTCTGAGCAGTCGGAACGCCTGCATCCCCGCCGAGTTCTGTTCAGGGGTACCAGGAAAACGGGCCGGAGACTGTACGGAGTCGACGGCTCGCTTTCCTTGGCGTCCTTCGTAAGGTCGCTACATGACCGTTTTGGAAGAGACGACGGGTGAGCCCACCGGCGAGCCGACGGACGCGCGCGGGCGGGTCGCCGAACTGCACGAGATCCGTGCCCAGGCGTTGGCCGGTCCGAGCGAGAAGGCGACCGCGGCCCAGCACGCCAAGGGCAAGCTGACGGCTCGGGAGCGCATCGAGCTGCTCCTGGACCCGGGGTCCTTCCGGGAGGTCGAGCAGCTGCGCCGGCACCGGGCGAGCGGTTTCGGGCTGGAGGCGAAGAAGCCGTACACGGACGGTGTGATCACCGGCTGGGGGACGGTGGAGGGCCGTACGGTCTTCGTCTACGCCCATGACTTCCGGATCTTCGGCGGCGCGCTGGGCGAGGCCCACGCCACGAAGATCCACAAGATCATGGACATGGCCATCGCGGCCGGTGCGCCGCTGGTGTCGCTCAACGACGGCGCCGGCGCCCGCATCCAGGAGGGTGTGAGCGCGCTCGCCGGGTACGGCGGCATCTTCCAGCGCAACACCAAGGCTTCCGGTGTCATCCCGCAGATCTCGGTGATGCTCGGCCCGTGCGCGGGCGGTGCGGCCTACAGCCCGGCGCTGACGGACTTCGTGTTCATGGTCCGCGACACCTCGCAGATGTTCATCACCGGCCCGGACGTGGTCAAGGCCGTCACCGGTGAGGAGATCACGCAGAACGGCCTCGGCGGCGCGGACGTGCACGCGGAGACCTCCGGTGTGTGTCACTTCGCCTACGACGACGAGGAGACCTGCATCGCCGAGGTGCGGTACCTGTTGTCGCTGCTGCCGCAGAACAACCGGGAGAACCCCCCGCGGGTGGAGTCCGGTGACCCGGTGGAGCGGCGCGGCGAGGTGCTGCTGGACCTGGTTCCGGCGGACGGCAACCGGCCGTACGACATGACCAAGGTGATCGAGGAGATCGTCGACGACGGCGAGTACCTCGAGGTGCACGAGCGCTGGGCCCGCAACATCATCTGCGCGCTGGCCCGGCTGGACGGCCAGGTCGTCGGGATCGTCGCCAACCAGCCGCAGGTGCTGGCCGGTGTCCTGGACATCGAGGCCAGCGAGAAGGCCGCGCGGTTCGTGCAGATGTGCGACGCCTTCAACATTCCGATCATCACGTTCCTGGACGTCCCGGGCTTCCTCCCCGGTGTCGACCAGGAGCACGGCGGGATCATCAGGCACGGCGCCAAGCTGCTGTACGCGTACTGCAACGCGACCGTGCCGCGGATCTCGCTCATCCTGCGCAAGGCCTACGGCGGTGCCTACATCGTGATGGACTCCCAGTCCATCGGCGCCGACCTCACCTACGCGTGGCCGACCAACGAGATCGCCGTGATGGGCGCCGAGGGCGCGGCCAACGTCATCTTCCGCCGGCAGATCGCCGACGCCGAGGACCCCGAGGCCATGCGGCAGAAGATGGTCAAGGAGTACAAGGCCGAGCTGATGCACCCCTACTACGCGGCCGAGCGCGGCCTGGTCGACGACGTCATCGACCCCGCCGAGACCCGCGAGATCCTCGCCCGCTCCCTCGCGATGCTCCAGACGAAGCACGCCGACCTGCCCTCGCGCAAGCACGGCAACCCTCCGCAGTAACCCAGCGGACCCACCGCGGCAACCCCGCGGACCCCTTACTCACGGAGACTGACACCATGAGCACAGCCGACATCCGCGTCGAGAAGGGCCACGCCGAGCCCGAGGAGGTCGCCGCCATCACGGCCGTCCTCCTGGCCCGCGCGGCCGCCCGCCCCGCCGAGACCGTCCCCGTCCACCGCGGCCGCCCGCGCGCCGGCTGGCGCCGCCTGGAGCGCGAGAGCGGCTTCCGCGCCCCGCACAGCTGGCGCTGACGCACGCACGAAGGGCCCCTCTCCGAGGAGAGGGGCCCTTCTTCGTGTCCCGAAGGAGCGTGGGAGGGTGTCCGCGATCCGAGGCTCCGCCGCGGGACGCGATCGGCCACGAGCTGCCCGCAGACGGCGTGTCACCGCAAGGGGCAGCCCGGGCGCCGGACCACCTACCGCAGGCGCGCCATGAGCGCGTGCTCGACGAGCGTGATGAGCGTCGACTTGGCGTCGGCGCGGTGCCGGGCGTCCGTCGTGATGATCGGGGTGTCGGGGCCGATCTGCAGGGCCTCGCGCACCTCGTCCGGCTGGTAGGGCTGCTGCCCGTCGAAGCCGTTCAGCGCGATCACGAACGGCAGGCCGCTGTTCTCGAAGTAGTCGACGGCGGGGAAGCAGTCGGCCAGGCGCCGGGTGTCCACGAGCACCACCGCGCCGATCGCGCCGCGCACCAGGTCGTCCCACATGAACCAGAAGCGGTCCTGTCCGGGCGTGCCGAACAGGTAGAGGATCAGGTCCTGGTCCAGGGTGATACGGCCGAAGTCCATGGCCACCGTGGTGGTGGTCTTGTCTCCGGTGTGGGTGAGGTCGTCGATGCCCGCGGACGCGGACGTCATCACGGCCTCCGTGCGCAGCGGGTTGATCTCCGAGACGGCGCCGACGAACGTGGTCTTGCCCACGCCGAAGCCGCCCGCCACCACGATCTTCGCGGAGGTGGTGGAGCGGGAAGGACCGCCGCTAGAGCTTGCGAAGTCCACTGAGCACCCTTTCGAGCAGTGTCACGTCTGGCTGGCCGCCGGCGTTCTCGTCGCCGCCGGGCTGATGGATGGCGACCAGTCCCGCCTCCGCCAAGTCGGCGACGAGGATCCTGGCCACGCCGAGCGGGATCGTCAGCAGGGCCGAGATCTCGGCCACCGACTTGATCTCGCGGCACAGGTTGCAGATCCGCTGATGCTCGGGCAGCTGGCCCTGCATCTGGTGCGGAGCAGCGGTGGTGTGCACCAGCGCCTCGATGGCGAGCTGGTAGCGCGGACGCGTCCGGCCGCCGGTCATGGCGTACGGACGCACCAGCGGGTTGTTCGACGCCCCGGCGGGCGCCGGCTCGGGGGTGCGACGCTGCGGCTGCACGGGCTGGATACGCGGGGCCGGCGGCTGGTCGTACGGCGACGGGCCGGGGCCCTGGGGCATGTACGGCTGCCGGTGGCTCGGGGCGGAGGGGTAGGCGTACGGGTTCGCGGAACCGTCGCCGTGGCCCTGGCCAGGCCCGTACGACCAGTTGCCCGAAGACGAACCGCCTGGGGGTGTTGCCACTTTCTCTCCTCCTCCGAGCGTGTCTGGCATCCCACCACGTGGAAGCCCGCGTCCCGAAACCTTACGGCCCCGGGACGCCAAAACGCACCGTCCCCCCGTCAGTTGAGCAGGCTGCCCTGGAGCTCGGCCCGCAGGTCCGGCGTCAGGACGGTACCCGCCCGGTCCACCAGAAGGGCCATTTCGTACCCGATGAGACCGATGTCCGCCTCCGGGTGCGCCAGCACCGCAAGCGAGGAACCATCGGAAATGGACATGATGAACAGGAATCCCCGCTCCATCTCCACAACCGTCTGGTTCACGCTGCCGCCCTCGAAGATCCGGGACGCACCGGCGGTCAGCGAGGTCAGACCGGAGGCGACGGCCGCGAGCTGATCGGCGCGGTCGCGGGGGAAGCCTTCGGACATCGCCAGAAGGAGTCCGTCGGCGGAGACCACCACCGTGTGGGACACCCCCGGGGTGTTGTCCACGAAGTTGGTGATCAACCAGTTCAGGTTCTGTGCCGCCTGGCTCATCGGGCTCACACTAACGCTCCTGGTTGTAGGTGCTGTCAGGACCGAAGCCCTGGCCGTTCGTTTCACTGCCTGCGCTCGCGCTGCGTCCACGCTGGACGCCCCGGCGCAGGTTGCTCAGCCTGCCCCGGACGTCCTCCGGGGCGCGGGAGACCTGTGGGCCCCCCTGGGGGGTGGTTTCGGCGGCGCCGTCGACCAGGTTGGCCTTGGGAATCCGCCGCGGCAGGCCGGAGGCCGTGACCCCGCCTGCCTTGGGCTTCCGGAGCTGCGCGGCCTGCTGCCAGCGGTCGTCGTTCGCCGACCGCCAGCTGCCATTGTCGCCGTTGTTCTCCGGAGTGGGCGCCGGCGCTTCCTGGTTCACGCGCTGGGCGGAGCCGTTCGAACCGCTCGCGTGGGATCCGCGGCGCGGCAGCCCGGCGTCGGTCAGCTCGTGGACGGCGGAAGTGGCCGGTCCCGGACGGTCGAAGCCTACGCGGTCCTGCTGACTCGCGTCAGCGGTCCGCTGCGGTTCCGCTTCCGGTGCGTCCGCAGCGTACTGGGACCCGTAGCCGTTCTGGTAGCCGCTGTGCTGGGGCCAGTCGTCCTGGTAGGACGTCTGGTCGAAGCCCGAAGGGTTCTCCGGAGCGGCGGCGTGCGCCGGCGCGGACTCCTCCTGCGCGGGCTCCGCATACGAGCGCTCGGGGTAGCCGCCGGCGGTGCCGAAACCGTCGTTCTGCGGTACGTGCCCGTTCTGCCCGTAGTAGGACTCCTCGTACGACGGCGCCTGCTGTCCGTCGTAGCCGCCCCGGTGCTCCTCGTACGCCGTGTGCTGGTCGTACCCGGTGCCCTGCTCGGGGAAGCCGCCCTGGTGGGCGTCGTAGGCCGGCTGCTGCTGGGTCCCGGAGCCGAAGTCGTCGGCGTACCCGCCCTGCTCGTGGCTCTGCTCCTGCGGCTCGCCTTGCCCCTGGGCCTCCAGGGCCGCGCGGCGCTCCTCGCGCATCAGGGAGCGGCCGACCGGGTCCAGATCGCGCAGATCGTCGGGGACCTCGGTGTAGCGGCTGTCGTCGAAGCCCAGTTCGGCGGCCGTGCGCATCGGCTGGCTGAAGTTCTCACCCTGGAAGTTCTGCTCCGGGATGATCTGCGAGACGGTGAACTCGTCGCGCTGGACGTGCTGTTCGCCGCCACCGCCGTGCGTGATCGCGTCCGGCAGCATGACCAGCGAGGTGGTGCCGGCCTGCTCGCCCGAGGGGCGCAGCTGGACCCGGATGCCGTGCCGGTCGGACAGTCGGCCGACCACGAACAGGCCCATGCGCTGCGAGATCGCGGCGTCCACGGTCGGCGGGTTGGCCAGCTTGTGGTTGATGTCGGCGAAGTCCTCGGCGGTCAGGCCGATGCCCTTGTCGTGGATCTCGATCATCACGCGGCCGTCGGGGAGACGGGTCGCGGTGACCCGGACCTTGGTCTGCGGGGAGGAGAACGTGGTGGCGTTCTCCAGCAGCTCGGCCAGCAGGTGCACGAGGTCGGTCACGGCCCGGCCGTGGATCTCGGCCTCCGGGACGCCCTGCAGCTCGATGCGCTCGTACTGCTCCACCTCGGAGGAGGCGGCGCGCAGCACGTCGACGAGCGGCACCGGCTGGTCCCAGCGGCGGCCCGGCTCCTCACCGGCGAGGACCAGCAGGTTCTCGCCGTTGCGGCGCATACGGGTGGCGAGGTGGTCCAGCTTGAAGAGGTTCTCCAGCTGGTCCGGGTCTGCCTCGTTGTTCTCCAGGTCCGTGATCAGGGTCAGCTGGCCCTCGATCAGCGACTGGTTGCGGCGCGAGAGGTTGGTGAAGATCGCGTTGATGTTGCCCCGCAGCAGGGCCTGCTCGGAGGCGAGCCGGACCGCCTCGCGGTGCACTTGGTCGAAGGCGCGGGCGACCTCACCGATCTCGTCGGTGGTGGTGATCGGGATCGGGGCGACCCGGGTGTCCACGCGGCCGGGGTCGGTGCGCGAGAGCTGGTCGACCAGCATCGGCAGGCGCTGCTCGGCGATGCCGAACGCGGCGTTGCGCAGCTGGCGCATCGCGCGGCTCATCTGGCGGGCCACGGCACCGGCCAGGATGAAGGCGAGCAGCAGGGCGACCACCACGATGGCGCCGGTGACGATGGCGTCCTGCTTGGCGTTGTCGGCGATGCTCTGCGCGTCGGCCACTGCCTTGTCGACCAGTTCGGTCTCGACCTGGCGGTAGCCGTCGAACTTCGCGGTGGAGGCGCCCATCCAGGTCTGCGGCGTCACGCCCTTGGCCGCCAGCTCCTCGGAGCTGAAGGTGCCGGCGGCGATGCCCTGGAGCATCTTGTCGGCGACGGGCATGGCGGTGTAGGCGCCACCCTGCGTGGAGCTGTTGTCACCGGCGTTGACGGCGGCGCCCCGGTCACCGACCTTCTGACGCTGCTGCGCCATGACCTGGTCGAGGCGGTTGACGTCGGCCTGGGTGGCGCCCGAGACGAACTCGTTGACGGCGATGCCCTCGAGGTAGCGGTACGTCGCGAGGGAGACGCGCTGCTGCGCGGCCACGCTCTGCTTCTCGGCGGGCCGGATCAGCAGGTGCACGCCGATCGCGCGCTGCAGCGACGTCGCGGCCTTGGCGAGGGAGACGGCGTAGACGGTACGGCCGTAGGAGGTGACGTTGCCGGTACCGAGGCTCAGCTCGTTGGCGAACTCCATCAGGGAGTGCTGGACGAGGACGTAGCCCTCTTCCGTCTTCACCGGGTCCATCGGCTTGGTGAAGGCGGCCTGACGCAGCGCGGACAGCTTGTTCTCGTTGGAGCGGAACAGCTGCATACGGCGGTCGAGGGCGGCCGTGTGCGGCAGGTTCTTCGCCGCCTCGTCGAACTTCCCCTTGGCGGAGTCGGTGGCGGCGCGCAGCTGCTTGACCTCGGCCGTCTCGCCCTTGCCCTGGAGCAGGTCGGGCGCGGTGAGGTCGCGCTCGTCGAGCAGGGCCTGGCCGTAGTCCTCGGCGGCGCGCACCAGGAGCGCGACGTTCTCCGCGTCCTCCGCGTTCTGCCAGGTGTCGATCGAGCTCTTGACCTGGAAGCCGCCCATGACGAGGCCGACGAGCACCGGTATGAGCAGGATCGCGTTCAGCCTGGTCGGCACCCGCCAGTTGCGGGGGGAGAAGCGGCCGCCGCTCGGGGCCGGCGCCGCCGACGGTTCCGAACCGGGCACAGGGGCGGGCGCCGCTGTGCGCGGCGGCGGGGTGAAGTTGCCCCGCGCCGCCGGCTCGGGACTGTTCTTGCTTCGCCTCACTCGACCAACAACCTCTCGGCGGTCGGCACCTTCGTCGTGCCGCAGTGTGTCCGTGCCCGGTCGGCCAAGGACTCCCGGTACGCCTACCAGTACGTCTTTGACTATTGGGCAGTTCAGGCATTCCAGCACGACGACCTGCGCTCTTCCAAACAGCGGAATGCGCGGGCTCGAGGTGATGTAAGCCCCACATAAAACGGTCATAAAGAGCGAGCCCCGTCAAAAGACGGGGCGTTCGTGCGCACAGCGACACCGGTCGACCGCGACGCGTGGCGGTTCTCCACGATTCCTCTGCCGAACTGTTATGAACACCGGAGCCGGCCGTGTCAAAGGCCACAGCCGGCTCCGCAGGGGCCTACGACAACTGCCGTATCGCCCTTCCGACTTGAGTGTCGGTCCCGTGTCGTACCGGTGTGCGTACCGGTGTGCGCGCTAACGCAGTCGTGCCATCAGGGCGTGCTCCACCAGCGTGATCAGGGCTGACTTGGCGTCGGCGCGGTGCCGGGCGTCCGTCGTGATGATCGGGGTGTCGGGGCCGATCTGCAGGGCCTCGCGGACCTCTTCCGGCTGGTAGGGCTGCTGTCCGTCGAAGCCGTTGAGGGCGACGACGAAGGGCAGGCCGCTGTTCTCGAAGTAGTCGACGGCGGGGAAGCAGTCGGCCAGGCGCCGGGTGTCCACGAGCACCACCGCGCCGATCGCGCCGCGCACCAGGTCGTCCCACATGAACCAGAAGCGGTCCTGTCCGGGCGTGCCGAACAGGTAGAGGATCAGGTCCTGGTCCAGGGTGATACGGCCGAAGTCCATGGCCACCGTGGTGGTGGTCTTGTCTCCGGTGTGGGTGAGGTCGTCGATGCCCGCGGACGCGGACGTCATCACGGCCTCCGTGCGCAGCGGGTTGATCTCCGAGACGGCGCCGACGAACGTGGTCTTGCCCACGCCGAAGCCGCCCGCCACCACGATCTTCGCCGAGGTGGTCGAGCGCGCGGTCGTCGCCTGACCGCTAGAGCTTGCGAAGTCCACTGAGCACCCTTTCGAGCAGCGTCACGTCCGGAGCACCGGTGGCCTCGTCGCCGCCCGGCTGGTGGATCGCGACGAGACCGGCCTCGGCGAGGTCCGCGACGAGAATGCGGGCCACGCCCAGCGGCATGTTGAGCAGCGCGGAGACCTCCGCGACCGACTTCACCTCACGGCACAGATGGCAGATGCGCTGGTGCTCCGGGAGCAACCCCATGAGCGCAGCCGGGTCGGCCGTGGTGCTGATCAGCGCCTCGATGGCGAGCTGGTAGCGCGGCCGGGTCCGGCCGCCGGTCATGGCGTACGGCCTGACCAGCGGCTGGTCGCCCTCTTCCTCGTACGACCCTGCGTACGGATCATGATGGGCGGTGGGCGGGGTCATGAATCCTCCGGGCGAGACAGCAAGTCGGTCGGGCTGGCCGTCGGACGGGGCCGGTGGGGGGATTGTGGCGGCCGGACGGTTTTTCGGTGACGCGTATGGATCACGGGCCGGTCAGTGGAGCAGACTTCCCTGGAGCTCGGCGCGCAGGTCGGGCGTGAGCACCGCGCCCGCGCGGTCGACCAGGAGCGCCATCTCGTAGCCGACGAGGCCGATGTCGCACTCGGGGTGCGCGAGCACGGCCAGCGACGAGCCGTCCGAGACGGACATCAGGAACAGAAAGCCCCGTTCCATCTCGACGACCGTCTGTGCCACGGTGCCGCCCTCGAAGATCCGCGAGGCACCGGCCGTCAGCGAGGTGAGCCCGGACGCGACGGCCGCCAGCTGGTCGGCACGGTCGCGCGGGAAGCCCTCGGACATCGCCAGCAGCAGACCGTCGGCGGACACGACGACGGTGTGGGACACCCCTGGGGTGTTGTCCACGAAGTTGGTGATCAACCAGTTGAGGTTCTGTGCCGCCTGGCTCATCTGGCTCAACTAACGCTCCTGCTGGTGAGTGGGGCTCGGGAAGCTGCCGGTCTGGCCGCTGCCGGCCTGACGGCCCTGAGCGATGCCCCGACGGAGATTGGTCAGCCGTCCGCGCACGTCCTGCGGCGCGCGCGAGACCTGCGGACCGGCCTGGTTCTGCTGTTGCTGAGCCGTGCCCGGCACGAGGTTCGCCCGGGGCACGCGGCGCGGCAGACCGGAGGTGGTGACTCCACCCGAGGCGGGCTGACGCACCCGCTCCGCCTGCCGGACGAGATCGTCGTTCGGCGAGCTGCGCCAGCCGCTCTGGGCCGGACGCTGCTGGGGGGCCGCGGGAGCCGGCGCCTGCGGCTGCTGTTGCGGGGCCGGAGCGGCACTCTGCTGCTGCTCGTCCTCGCGGCCGCCGCGGAACCAGTTGGTCTCCAGCGTGTCGTACAGCGGGGTACGGCCGTCACCCGGACCGCTGGCCGGCGGCAGCGCCTCCGGCTCACGCCGGACCGGGCGCTGCTGCGGAGCCTGCGGCTCGGAGTACGCGGGCCGCTGCTGCGGGGCCTGCGGCTCCCCGTGCGCCGGGCGCTGCTGCGGGGCCTGCGGCTGCGGGTAGCCGTAGCCACCCGGCTGCGGCTGCCCGAACGGGTCGCCGGCCGCGGGCTCCGGGCGCGCGGGCAGGGCATGCCGGCCCGTGGTGGAGCCGTCCTGCTGCGGCGCGGGGAACTGGCCGGTCGAGCCGTCGCGCTGGGGCGCGGGGAACTGGCCGGAGGAGCCGTCGTCGTACGCCTGCGGGGGCGCGAACCGGCCCGCGGCAGGCCCGGAGTCACGGCCGCCGGGGGCACCCGGGGTGCCGAAGATGTCGGAGCGGACGAACGGGTCGCCGCCCTGGTGCGGCGCGCCGAAGTCCGGACGGGCGAACTCGGAGGTGCTGCCCGGGCCCTGCGCGTCGTCCCCACGGCCCACCGCCGGGATCTCGGCGGTCGCGCCGGGGCCCTGACGGTCGTCGATCCGCGGCATCCGCGAGGTCTGCGAGACCTCCGGCTCCTCGTGACCGCGCGGGGTGTCCAGCGAGGCACGCGACACCGGCGGCTCGCCGCTCTGGTCGCTCCAGCTCGGCGTACGCGGCTGCTGCGGGGCGCTGCCGGGCAGCTCGGCCCGGGCACCGTCGCGCGCCGGCAGCTGCGGACGGCGACGCCGGCCGCCCTTCTCCGCGCCCGCGTCGTCGGCGGGGCGCTGCGGCGGCACCGGGCCGCGCGACGCTCCGAAGGGCTCCTGGCCGGGCGTACCCGGACCGGTGGGCTGCAGACCCTGCGGCGCGGCCGGCTGGCCGAAGGGCGCACCCGTACCGGCCGGCGCGGGCCGGCCCTGCTGCGGACCGCCCTGCGGCTGCGGACCGCGGGGAGCGGACGGCGCACCCGGACGGGCACCGTCCCGGCCGGGCAGCGCGGCGCGCGGCCCCTGGCCGGCGCCCAGCAGACCGCCGTTGCCGGCGCCCGGGGCACCCGCGGAGGGCGAGGCGCCGAAGGCTCCGCCGCCCTGGCCGCCACCGTTGTTCCCGGCGGCCTGGCGGCGTGCGGCGGCCGCACCGGCGGCGGCCTGCGCGGCGGCGGGACCACCGGTGGAACCCTGGCCGGGCTTCGGAGGCTGCGGCTTCTTGCCGCCCTGCGCGACGTCGACCGGCAGCATGACCAGCGCGGTCGTACCGCCGGAGTCGGACGGGCGCAGCTGGATGCGGATGCCGTGGCGCTGCGAGAGGCGGCCGACCACGAACAGACCCATGCGGCGGGAGACGGAGACGTCCACGGTGGGCGGCGAGGCGAGCCGCTCGTTGATCGCGGCGAGGTCCTCGGGGGAGAGGCCGATACCGGTGTCGTGGATCTCGATCAGCACGCGGCCGTCGGGCAGCGCGTGACCGGTGACCTTGACCTTGGTCTGCGGGGAGGAGAAGGAGGTGGCGTTCTCCAGCAGCTCGGCGAGCAGGTGCACGAGGTCGTTGACGACCCGGCCGGCGACCTCGGTCGTCGGCACGGAGGCCAGCTCGATGCGCTCGTACTGCTCCACCTCGGAGGCGGCGGCGCGGAGCACGTCGACCAGCGGGACCGGGCGGGTCCAGCGCCGCCCCGGCTCCTCACCCGCGAGGACGAGGAGGTTCTCACCGTTACGGCGCATACGGGTGGCGAGGTGGTCCAGCTTGAACAGCGAGGACAGCTGGTCCGGGTCGGCCTCGCGGGACTCCAGCTCGGAGATCAGCGACAGCTGGCGCTGGATCAGACCCTGGGAGCGGCGCGAGAGGTTGGTGAACATCGCGTTGACGTTGCCCCGCAGCAGGGCCTGCTCGGCGGCGAGGCGGACCGCCTCGCGGTGCACGTCGTCGAAGGCCGCGGCCACCTGGCCGATCTCGTCCCGGGAGTGCACACCGACCGACTCCACGGAGGTGTCGACGTCCTGCGGGTCCGACTCCGACAGCTGCTTGACCAGCTCGGGCAGACGGTCCTGGGCGACCCTGGTGGCGGTCTCCTGGAGCCGGCGCAGCGAGCGGATCATGGACCGGGCCACGACGAACGCGCCGACCAGGGACACGCCGAGCACGAGCAGGATCAGCGCACCGGAGATGATCGCCTCGCGCTCGGAGTCGCTGCGCAGCTCGCGGGCCTTCTGCTCCATCTCGCTGAGCAGCGTCAGCTCGATGTTCGACATCTGCTGGAGCTTGGTGCCGCTGTCGTCCAGCCAGTCCTTGTAGGACCGCTTGTCCAGCTTCTTCAGACCACCGATGTCCTGGACCGCGCGGCTCGCGTAGGTGTCGGCGTCCTCGATGATCGGGTTGCCCTCTTGGATGGGCTTGAGCAGCTCCTCGGCGTTCTTGTCGCCGTAGATGCTGCGGAAGGTGCTCAGCTCCGACTTCTGGCCCTCGGTCGCCGACTCCGCGTAGTTGCGGTCGTTCTCGGAGAGGTCGCCGTAAGTGGTGTTGCTGGCGGGCAGGGCGGCCGCGATGACCGCGCGCTGCATGGAGGCGTACTCCTTGGCGGAGGAGAACGCGGCCAGCGCGCGGGTGCGCTGGATCATCTCCGGGTTGCTGGTGGCCTCGGCCATGTCCTGGGACAGGTCCAGCAGGTGGGTGATCAGCCGGTGGTAGGCCTCGACCGTCTGCGAGGAGTTGCCCTGAGCCGTGTAGGCCTCCTGGCGGATCCTGCCCAGGGTGTTCAGGTCCCGGGCGATGGCGACGACGCTCTCGCGGACACCCTGCAGGTTGCCGTCCTCGACCTGCTCCGAGGCGTCGATGAAGTTGTCCTTGGCGCGGTCGGTCTTGTCCCGCAGCCCCTTGACGGTGGGGTCCTCGGCCTTGGAACCGTGCGCCAGCGGACCGGCGGACTCGTCGCGCTCCTCCTGGAGCGCCGCGGCCAGCTCGGTGGCCTGCTTGGTCATCTCGGTCAGCAGCTTCATGTTCTCGAGCTGCTGGATGTTGTCCATCGACTCGCTGATGCGCAGGGCACCCAGCGTGGTCGCCGCGACCACGGGGAGCGCGAGCAGTGACACCAGTCGAGTGGAGATGCGCCAGTTGCGCAGGGCTATTCGCGTGCCGGGGCCGGAGGGGCCCTGCGGCGGCTTGACCTTGGGGGTGGCGGGGCTCGGCGCCGACACGGTCACCCCCGGGCGACCGGGGCGCTCACCGCCGTCACCGGACGGGGCCGCCTGGCCCGGGTTCTGGGCGTGCTGGGGCGAGGAGCTGACGGCCATGGGGCCAGTCCCGCCGTGCGGCTCCGGCTCCGCCGAAGCGCTGCCATCCCTCTTGAAACGTCCCTGCACTAGCGTCGCAACCTCTGGACCAGGCGTCCCTCCGCAGATACGAAGGAACGGTGTCGGCGTCTTGGGAGAGCGCCCTGAATACGTCTCCCGGGTGGTCGTGAGTGACCGGCGCTGGATTCCCCCTCTCGCCGCCCACCTTGTCGGGAGCGACGCTGCTCGGCGCCCCCTGTGCGCCGGCTCGATCCTGCGGCGGTCCGTGGCATTCCAGCACAGTGCAGGATCTCCAACAAGGTTCGTGGGTCGTTGTGTGACGTCCGTGACAGCACGTGAGGGCCGGGTTACCAGGTGTGGAAAGTGATCCTGTACGAATCGGGCGTATCCGAGCGAGTCGCCGGAGCAGCGGCGGTGTCCCAGTCGCCATGATCAGGAGCGGAATGAGGGCTTCAGGGGGCCAATGTCCGTTTCGCTGGGGTGATCCGCGGGTCGGAATTGACCGCTTTGAGCGGTGATTCGTGAGCAAACTCACACGAGGATCATGTGGTCTTCACGTCTTCGACGGGAATGCGCAGGTTTGGCCTCGTGCTTGACAGGAGGTGACGTTCTGACAATCCGCGCGCACGTGAGGTAGCTTGGCCCCCTCCCAGCGCCCCGAGACGAACAGGTCTTGTTAACCGTGAAGACGACGATGATGTTCCGCCCGCTTGCCAACCCGCGGCGCACGACGCTGGCGCACCTGGACGCAGCCGACGAACTGCAGATCCCGGAGCAGCCGGAGCACTCCATCGATCTGCCGGCGCAGACCGCCAACCCGCGGCGCACGGTCCTCATGGACATCCCGGTGACCGCCGCGCAGTGAGCGCACAGCGGTGATACGACAGCGAAGGGCGCCCGCACCGAGCGGGCGCCCTTCGTCGTGCCGCGGGCGCGCCAGGCGGGCCGCACGGGGTGATGCGCGCGGTTGCGGAGTGTTCACCGCGTTAGCCTGGAGCGTCAGACTTCAGCCAGCTCAGTGACAAGTTAAGGGGCGCAAGGATCCCGTGCGCATCGCCAGGTTCTCCATCGACGGGAACGTCGCTTTCGGCGCGGTCGAAGGCGACAAGCCGGACGAGCTCGTCCTCGACATCATCAAGGGCATCCCGTTCGCGGACTTCGAGCTCTCCGGCACCAAGGTCCCGCTGAGCAAGGTGCGGCTGCTGCCTCCCGTGCTGCCCAACAAGGTCGTCGCCTTCGGCCGCAACTACGCCGAGCACGCCCGTGAGCTGGGCAACGAGGTGCCGGACGCCCCGTTCGCCTTCTTCAAGCCGTCCACCTCGGTGATCGGCCCCGGTGACGCGATCCAGTACCCGCCCTTCACCGAGGACCTCCAGCACGAGGCCGAGCTGGCCGTCGTCATCGGCCGTATGTGCCGCGAGGTCCCGCGCGAGCGCGTGGCGGACGTGATCTTCGGCTACACCTGCGCCGTCGACGTCACCGCCCGCGACGTGCAGAAGCGCGAGAAGCAGTGGGCACGGGCCAAGGGCTTCGACAGCTCCTGCCCGCTCGGCCCCTGGGTCGAGACGGACCTGGACCTCGCGACCGCGTCCGACCTGACCATCCAGCTCACGGTCAACGGCGAACAGCGCCAACTGGGCCGCACGAGCGAGATGATCCATGACATCGCGGATCTGATCGTCAACATCTCCGAGGCCATGACGCTGCTGCCCGGCGACGTCATCCTCACCGGCACCCCGGCAGGGGTCGGCCCCCTGAACGTCGGCGACGAGGTCGCCGTCACCATCGAAGGCATCGGCACTCTCACCAACAAGGTTGTCAAGCGTGGCTAGCGCATCCGGCTCTCCCGTACGCGTCCGTTTCTGTCCCTCGCCCACCGGTAACCCCCACGTGGGCCTGGTCCGCACCGCCCTGTTCAACTGGGCGTTCGCGCGGCACCACCAGGGCACCCTGGTCTTCCGCATCGAGGACACCGACGCGGCCCGCGACTCCGAGGAGTCCTACAACCAGCTGCTCGAGGCGATGCGCTGGCTCGGCTTCGACTGGGACGAGGGCCCCGAGGTCGGCGGCCCGCACGCGCCGTACCGCCAGTCGCAGCGCATGGACCTCTACAAGGACGTCGCGCAGAAGCTGCTGGACGCCGGCCACGCCTACCGCTGCTACTGCTCCCAGGAGGAGCTGGACACCCGCCGTGAGGCCGCCCGCGCCGCCGGCAAGCCCTCCGGCTACGACGGCCACTGCCGCGAGCTGAGCGCCGAGCAGGTCGAGCAGTACCAGGCGCAGGGCCGTGAGCCCATCGTCCGCTTCCGTATGCCGGACGAGACGATCACCTTCACCGACCTGGTGCGCGGCGAGCTGACCTTCACCCCGGAGAACGTGCCGGACTACGGCATCGTGCGCGCCAACGGCGCCCCGCTGTACACGCTGGTCAACCCGGTCGACGACGCCCTGATGGAGATCACCCACGTCCTGCGCGGCGAGGACCTGCTCTCCTCCACCCCGCGCCAGATCGCGCTGTACAAGGCGCTGATCGAGCTGGGCATCGCCAAGGAGATCCCCTCCTTCGGCCACCTGCCGTACGTGATGGGCGAGGGCAACAAGAAGCTGTCCAAGCGCGACCCGCAGTCGAGCCTGAACCTCTACCGCGAGCAGGGCTTCCTGCCCGAGGGCCTGCTCAACTACCTGTCGCTGCTGGGCTGGTCGCTCTCCGCGGACCAGGACATCTTCTCGATCGAGGAGATGGTGGCGGCCTTCGACATCTCCGACGTGAACCCCAACCCGGCGCGCTTCGACCTGAAGAAGTGCGAGGCGATCAACGCCGACCACATCCGCATGCTGGACGTGAAGGACTTCGCCGAGCGCTGCCGCCCCTGGCTCAAGGCCCCGTTCGCCACCTGGGCGCCGGAGGACTTCGACGAGACCAAGTGGCAGGCCATCGCCCCGCACGCGCAGACCCGCGTGAAGGTGCTCTCGGAGATCACCGACAACGTCGACTTCCTCTTCCTCGCCGAGCCGGTCTTCGACGAGGCGTCGTGGACGAAGGCGATGAAGGAGGGCTCCGACGCTCTGCTGCGCACGGCCCGCGAGAAGCTTCAGTCGGCCGACTGGACCTCCCCGGAGTCGCTGAAGGAGGCCGTCCTGGCCGCCGGTGAGGCGCACGGCCTCAAGCTCGGCAAGGCCCAGGCCCCGGTCCGGGTCGCCGTCACCGGCCGCACCGTCGGCCTGCCGCTCTTCGAGTCCCTGGAGGTCCTGGGCAAGGAGAAGTCCCTCGCCCGGATCGACGCGGCGCTGGCCAGGCTGGCCGCGTAAGGCACACCACGCGGCCGACCCGCGGCACAGGGGCGGTATCCGGAAACACCCGGGTACCGCCCCCGTTGTGTGGTTACCGTCGCCCCATGAGCATCCGAGCCGTGGTCTGGGACGTCGACGACACCCTCTTCGACTACACGAGCGCCGACCGCGCGGGCATGCGCGCCCACCTGGTCGCCGAGGGACTGCTCGAGGCCTTCGGCACGGCGGAGCAGGCGCTCGCGCTCTGGAAGGAGGCCACCGAGCTGCACTGGGCGCGCTTCTCGGCCGGGGAGGCGACCTTCGAGGCGCAGCGCCGCGACCGGGTGCGCACATTCCTGGGCGCGGAACTGAGCGACGCGGAGGCCGACGACTGGTTCCTGCGTTACGTCGGTCACTACGAGTCCGCCTGGGCCCTCTTCCCGGACGCCGTGCCCGCCCTGGACGCCCTCGCCGCCGGCTACCGGCACGCGGTGCTGTCCAACTCGAGCCTCACCGTCCAGGACCGCAAGCTGCGCGTCCTCGGCGTCCACGGCCGCTTCGAGACCATCCTGTGCGCGGCCGAGCTGGGCGTCTCCAAGCCCGAGGCGGCCGCCTTCCACGCGGCCTGCGCCGCCCTGCGCCTCGCCCCGCACGAGGTCGCCTACGTCGGCGACCATCCGGACATCGACGGGCGCGGGGCGGCGGAGGCGGGTCTGCTGTCGGTGTGGATCGACCGTGACGGGGCGCGTACCGGCGGTGAGGGGCCGCGGGGTCCGCACCGGATCTCGACCCTCGCCGAACTCCCGGCGGTGCTCGGCGGGGATACCCGTTTTGGAGCCCGGTCCACCTTCAGGTAATGTTCTTCCTGCGCCGCCGGGGAGCGGGCCGAAAGGCCGGAACCCGGGGGAGCGAAACTAGAACGAGATCCCCGCAGGGGCTTGAGTTCCAGTGGCCTATGGTGTAATTGGCAGCACGACTGATTCTGGTTCAGTTAGTCTTGGTTCGAGTCCAGGTAGGCCAGCTCGCAGAGCTTATCTGCAAAGCCCCCGTTGTGTAGCGGCCTAGCACGCTGCCCTCTCAAGGCAGTAGCGCCGGTTCGAATCCGGTCGGGGGTACTGATCTCGATCATGTCGGGATCGCTAGGGCCCCCGTTGTGTAGCGGCCTAGCACGCCGCCCTCTCAAGGCGGTAGCGCCGGTTCGAATCCGGTCGGGGGTACTGACTGGTCTAAACCATCATTGGTCTATGGTGTAATTGGCAGCACGACTGATTCTGGTTCAGTTAGTCTTGGTTCGAGTCCAGGTAGACCAGCTCGGACCTGCGGAAACGCAGTGTCCAGGCCCCCGTTGTGTAGCGGCCTAGCACGCCGCCCTCTCAAGGCGGTAGCGCCGGTTCGAATCCGGTCGGGGGTACCACGAGAAGGCCCTTCGCTTCGGCGGAGGGCCTTCGTCGTGCCCGGTGCCCGGCACGGCGCCCCGCCGGCTAGTCGAAGCCGTACCGCCGCGTCGACTCCTCTTCCTGGGCCAGCCGGTGCAGCGCCTGCAGCAGCGGCTCGTTCAGGATCGCGCCCAGGATCGCGAACTCCACCCGCTCGGCCTCCGACGGATACGCCGCCATGTTGTCCAGGTCCAGGGTGGCGGTCCGGTGCATCAACTCGGCGTACGGCACGAGCTGTTCGGCTCCCCAGTCGTAGCCGAGCCGGCGGAACGCGGCCACGGCCACGACCAGCGAGCGGTAGGAGGGGGAGATGGTCGCGAGGAGCTCGGCGTTGCGCCAGCCGACCCGGTCCAGGAGTGCGGCGACCTCCCGCTGAGCGGCCTGCACGTACTCGTCGTCCGCGTCCGGCTCCGGCACCTGCGGCAGCGCCCACAGGGACGCGCCCAGCCGGATCGACCGGCCCAGCGAGTCGTCGTCGACATGCCCCAGAACCTCGCGCACCGTGGCCACGGGGACCCGGCCGACCTGGATCATCGCGCGCACCAGCCGCAGCCGGCGCAGATGCTCCTCGTCGTACTCGGCCGTCGTCGCATTGATCTGCCGGCCGGGCGGCAGGAGCCCCTCCCGCAGGTAGTACTTGATCGTCGCGGTGGAAACCCCGCTGCGCTCGCTCAGTTCCGCCAGCCGCATCCCTTGCGTCCCTCCTTGGGTAACGGCACTATCCAAGCACGGGCGATTGTTGGACAGCGTCGCTCACCGACGAGGGGGCTCGATGTTCGGGAAGCAGATCACGGCCGGGCGCACCACCGCGGACACGGAGGGCGACGTCGTCGTCCTGCTGATCGGGATGCGCATCAACCACTTCTGGGCGGTGCACCAGTGGCTGCCGGTGTTCCTGGCGATGCCGCGCATGCTGCGCGAGCTGAGCAAGGACCGCGGCCGGGGACTGCTCGGCCAGGTCCTGCTGACGGCGTCGCCGCGGACGTACTACGTCGTCCAGTACTGGGAGTCCAGGGAGAAGCTCTACGCCTACGCGCACGACCCCGGCGCCCTGCACCACCCGGCGTGGGCCACGATCAACCGGCTGGAGAAGGCCGGCAGGGTCCGCGGGCACGTGGGGCTGTGGCACGAGGCGTACATCGTGCCGGAGGGGTCGTACGAGTCGATCTACGCCGACATGCCGGCGTTCGGGCTGGCCGCCGCGCACGGGCAGGTGCCGGTCGCTGCGCGCGGGCGGTACGCGAAGGACCGGTTCGCCCACCGTTCGCGGGAGGGCGGCTAGGACCTGTCCGGAGTCGGGGCGCGGGGCCGGCTCACCGCACTGGGGATGCCGTTCCTCGTGGTCGACCCGATCCGCCGGACAGGCCCCAGGCGCCGTCGGGGGGGGCGTCGCGGTGGCCGACCCGCCGTGGCCCGTTGCGCAGTTGTCCCGCGCCCCTGGGTGGGCTCCACGGCCGTCGAAGAGGGCCCGCCGCGGCGTTGAGGCGGGCCCTGCTCGGTGCCGTGCGGGTCAGCCGGTGCGGCGCAGGGCCTCCGAGAGGCGGGCCGCGGCGTCGATGACCGCCTGGGCGTGCATACGGCCCGGGTGGCGCGTGAGGCGCTCGATGGGGCCGGAGACCGACACGGCGGCCACCACACGGTTGGAGGGGCCGCGCACGGGCGCGGAGACCGACGCGACGCCCGGCTCGCGCTCACCGATCGACTGGGCCCAGCCGCGGCGCCGTACGCCGGAGAGGGCCGTCGCCGTGAAGCGCGCGCCCTGCAGGCCCCGGTGCAGCCGCTCGGGCTCCTCCCAGGCCATCAGGACCTGCGCGGACGAGCCCGCCTTCATCGTGAGCGTGGAGCCGACCGGGACCGTGTCCCGCAGTCCGGACAGGCGCTCCGCGGCGGCGACGCAGATACGCATGTCACCCTGGCGGCGATAGAGCTGCGCGCTCTCGCCCGTGACGTCCCGCAGATGCGTGAGCACCGGGCCCGCGGTGGCGAGGAGACGGTCCTCACCCGCGGCCGCGGCCAGTTCTGCCAGCCGAGGGCCGAGAATGAAACGTCCCTGCATGTCACGCGCCACCATGCGGTGGTGTTCCAAAGCCACGGCCAGGCGGTGAGCCGTGGGTCGAGCCAGTCCGGTGGCCGCGACCAGACCCGCGAGGGTGGCCGGACCGGACTCCAGAGCGCTCAGGACGAGGGCCGCCTTGTCCAGAACGCCGACGCCGCTACTGTTGTCCATGCAACGATACTCGCGTCTCACTCTGTGAAACGCAAGTTCAATTTTCCGTGGAACCCGCCACTCTGGATGTCACGAAGGCACAGCGGCCCGCGCTTCGACGGGCCTGGTGGCGGATGTCCGGTCGCAGGGGCGCGGGCAACGCCTCCTCAAGATCTCTAGTTGGGCCGGTGGACGTTTGCCGGCCGGAGGGAAAGCGATGGGTAGGACACTCGCGGAGAAGGTCTGGGACGACCACGTCGTCCGGCGCGCCGAGGGCGAGCCCGACCTCCTCTTCATCGATCTGCACCTGCTGCACGAGGTGACCAGCCCGCAGGCCTTCGACGGCCTCCGCAAGAGCGGCCGCCAGGTGCGCAGGCTCGACCTGACCATCGCCACCGAGGACCACAACACCCCGACCCTCGACATCGACAAGCCCATCGCGGACCCCGTCTCCCGGATCCAGCTGGAGACGCTGCGCAAGAACGCCGCCGACTTCGGTGTGCGGCTGCACCCGCTGGGCGACGTCGAGCAGGGCGTCGTGCACGTCGTCGGCCCCCAGCTGGGCCTGACCCAGCCCGGCACCACCGTGGTCTGCGGTGACTCCCACACCTCCACGCACGGTGCCTTCGGCGCGCTGGCGTTCGGCATCGGCACCTCGCAGGTCGAGCACGTGCTGGCCACCCAGACGCTGCCCCTGGCCCGTCCGAAGACCATGGCGATCACGGTCGACGGCGAGCTGCCCGAGGGCGTCACCGCCAAGGACCTGATCCTGGCGATCATCGCCAGGATCGGCACCGGCGGCGGCCAGGGCTACATCCTGGAGTACCGCGGCTCCGCCATCGAGAAGCTCTCGATGGAGGCCCGGATGACCATCTGCAACATGTCGATCGAGGCCGGCGCCCGCGCGGGCATGATCGCCCCCGACGAGACGACCTTCGCGTACCTCAAGGGCCGTCCGCACGCCCCCGAGGGCGCCGACTGGGACGCCGCGGTGGCGTACTGGAAGACGCTGAAGACGGACGACGACGCCGAGTTCGACGCCGAGGTCGTCATCGACGCCTCCGAACTGTCGCCGTTCGTCACCTGGGGCACCAACCCCGGCCAGGGCGCGCCGCTTTCCGCGTCCGTCCCCGACCCGGCTTCGTACGAAGACCCTTCGGAGCGCTTCGCCGCCGAAAAGGCCCTGGAGTACATGGGGTTGGAGGCCGGCCAGCCGCTGCGGTCCATCAAGGTGGACACCGTCTTCGTAGGCTCCTGCACCAACGGCCGCATCGAGGACCTGCGGGCCGCCGCGGACCTGCTGCGGGGCCGCAAAGTCGCCGACGGAGTACGGATGCTGGTCGTCCCGGGCTCCGCGCGGGTGGGTCTGCAGGCCGTCTCCGAGGGCCTCGACGTGGTCTTCAAGGAGGCCGGCGCCGAGTGGCGGCACGCGGGCTGCTCCATGTGCCTGGGCATGAACCCCGACCAGCTGGCCCCCGGTGAGCGCTCCGCGTCCACCTCCAACCGCAACTTCGAGGGCCGGCAGGGCAAGGGTGGCCGCACCCACCTGGTGTCGCCGCAGGTCGCCGCCGCGACCGCGGTCCTGGGCCACCTGGCCTCGCCCGCCGACCTGACCGACGCCGAGACCCGTACGCCCGCTGGAGTCTGAGGATCATGGAAGCATTCACCACGCACACCGGCCGGGCCGTCCCGCTGCGCCGCAGCAACGTGGACACCGACCAGATCATCCCCGCCCACTGGCTCAAGAAGGTCACCCGCGACGGATTCGAGGACGGGCTGTTCGAGGCCTGGCGCAAGGACTCCGAGTTCGTGCTGAACCGCCCCGAGCGGCAGGGCGCCACCGTCCTGGTCGCAGGCCCGGACTTCGGCACCGGCTCCTCCCGTGAGCACGCGGTGTGGGCGCTGCAGAACTACGGCTTCAAGGCCGTGATCTCCTCCCGCTTCGCCGACATCTTCCGCGGCAACTCGCTGAAGAACGGCCTGCTCACCGTGGTCCTGGACCAGAAGATCGTGGACGCGCTGTGGGACCTGGTCGAGAAGGACCCCACCGCTGAGGTCACCGTGGACCTTGAGGCGCGTGAGGTGCGCGCCGAGGGCATCACCGCCTCGTTCGAGCTGGACGAGAACTCCCGCTGGCGGCTGCTGAACGGTCTGGACGACATCTCCATCACCCTGCAGAACGAGGCGGACATCGCCGCGTACGAGGCGAAGCGGCCGTCCTTCAAGCCGCGCACGCTCCAGGTCTGAACCTTCGGCCCGGCCGGCCCCGCCGAGGGTCGGGTTTCGGCCACCGCATCACCCCTTCTGTACCCCCGATCGGTCCGATCGGGGGTACAGCCGTTTCCGGGGCCGTACGGCCCCAGCGGCCGGTTGATCACGGTTCAACTTCCCACGTTACGGCGGTGGTTGCTGGGGTACCCGAGGTCCAGGACCGCGTCCTCCCGGTGCGCCCGGATGGCCGTCGGAGGCGGCAGTTGCCCCCTGCGCGGGCGACAACTCGCCCCAGATGGCACAATCTGTGCATGGAACACGACGGCCAACTCGAGCTCTATGCGGCGGTCGCGGACCAACTGAAACAAGCGCACACCCGGGTGCGCGCACTGCAAGTCCCGGAGGGCGTACGGATGGCGCTGACCCGGAAGCTGCTGGTCATTACGGCCGCGGCCAAACACGATCTTGCCGGTGCGACAAGGCGGCTGGAGCGGTTCATGGCGGATCTCGACGCGGGGCGCGTCCCCGAAGAGGACCACTGAACACCTCCGCGATCGCCGAGTTCGTTGCGGCACAAGGGTGATAAGCCCGTTTCGTGTTTGATTTGCGGTATATATCTGCCTAACGTGCGAAAAAGCTTGAACACTTTCGTTCTGGCGATGTCTCCGAAGGGGAAGACGTGAACAAGGCGCAGCTCGTAGAAGCGATTGCCGACAAGATGGGTGGCCGCCAGCAGGCCGCCGATGCTGTCGACGCGGTCCTGGACGCCATCGTCCGCTCGGTCGTCGGGGGCGACCGCGTCTCGGTCACCGGGTTCGGTTCCTTCGAGAAGGTCGACCGGCCGGCCCGCTACGCCCGTAACCCGCAGACGGGCGAGCGGGTTCGGGTCAAGAAGACCTCCGTTCCCCGCTTCCGCGCGGGTCAGGGCTTCAAGGACCTGGTCAGCGGGTCGAAGAAGCTCCCGAAGAACGACATCGCGGTCAAGAAGGCCCCCAAGGGCAGCCTGTCCGGCCCGTCCGCCACCATCGCCAAGCCCGCGGGCAAGAAGGCCGCGGCCAAGAAGACGACGACGGCGGCCGCGAAGAAGACCACCACCGCCAAGAAGGCGACCCCGGCGAAGAAGACCACCACGGCCGCCGCGAAGAAGACCACGGCCAAGAAGGCGCCCGCCAAGAAGACCACGGCGACGGCCGCCAAGAAGACGACCGCGGCGAAGACCACGGCCGCCAAGAAGACCACGGCGAAGAAGGCCCCGGCGAAGAAGGCGACCGCCAAGAAGGCGCCCGCCAAGAAGTCGTCGGCGCGCAAGACCGCCGCGAAGAAGACCACCGCGCGCTAGGAGGCGACGCGCAAGGGTTGCTCACGCGCCGGGCCGGACTCCCTGACGGAGTCCGGCCCGCGGTGTGTTGTGGACCTGGTGTCCTGGTGGGGGCGGAGTTTTGGGACGGGGCGGCCCGACCGGGCCTCCCGCACACGCCCGGTGGGCAAGGGCCGGCGTCAGAACGTCTGCAGGGTCACCAGCGTGACGCGGCGGGAGTCGCCCTCGCCTTCCGTTTCGATACGCACCCGTTGGCCGGGGCGCAGCAGGCGCAGACCGCCCGCGTCGAAGGCCGGGGCGTCGAAGGGCACGGGCGTGCCGTCGTCGAGGAGCACCTGGCCGGAGCGGGTCTCGGGGTCGTACGTGTATGCGGTCGCCTGCATGACGGTCAGCCTACTGCCCGGGGATCAGCAGCCGCGCGGCCGCCGCGGCCGTCCGGGGGCCGACGCCCAGAAAGAGCGCGGCGCGCAGGTCCTCGCCGGTGTCCACGTCCTGGCGTACGGAATCGACCCGGTCCAGGGGCAGCTCGACCGCGCCGGACGCGCGATGGCGGGCGCGGGAGTCCGGGCCGAATGCCGGGTGCAATTCCTGGCCCGCGGTGGCCGACAGGAGCGTGGTGCCGATTTCCGCGGCGTCCGGGAGAAATGCGCGCGGGAATGGGGCGGCCGCATCGAGGACCCGGGCCAATTCCGGCGGGCGCAGCGCCGGCAGGTCGGCGTTCAGGGCCGCCACGGGAGTTCGGGGGTGCGTCGCGCGTACGACCGCCGTCGCGTGCGCCAGGGCCGCGTTCAGGCCCGCGGACGGGGCGTCGGGGACGATTCGGGCGCCCAGGGCGGCCAGCTCCCGGCCGGCCAGGGCGTCGTTCGTGACGACCGCCACATCGCCCACCGCGTCGCAGGCCAGGGCCGCCGCGACCGTGTCCTGGGCGAAGGCGAGCGCGAGGCCCGGGCGCACCCCGTCCCCGGCCGTGTCCGCGAGCCTGCTCTTGGCCCGCGCCAGAGGCTTCAGGGGGATGACCAAGGTCCACTGCACCGGCGTACCGTCCCTCTCGTGTCCTCGTCATTGTCGCCGGGCCGTCTCCCGCGCCGGACAGCGGGGAGGATGTGCGAAGCTCCGCACAGGGGCGGTGGCCGGTGACGGGCGGGCGTACGGTGTTCTCGACAGACCGGCGGCCCGGGGCGACACTTGTGCGGCCCCACGGGCCCCCGGTGGCAAGCCCTAGAGGAAGGTGTCCGCGTGCCCCGCCGCAGAATCGGCTTCTGGTACCGCTTCGCCGCGGTGATCTGCAAACCACCGCTGGTGTTTCTGCTCAAGCGGGACTGGCGCGGAATGGAGAACATTCCGGCCGACGGCGGATTCATCACGGTGGTGAACCACAATTCGCACGTCGACCCCTTCGCATACGCCCACTACCAGTACAACACGGGCCGGGTCCCACGTTTCCTGGCCAAGAGCGGGCTTTTCAAGAAGGGCTTCGTCGGCGCCGCCATGCGCGGCACCGGCCAGATCCCCGTCTACCGCGAGTCCACCGACGCGCTCAGCGCCTTCCGGGCCGCGATCGACGCCGTGGAGCGCGGCGAGTGCGTCGCCTTCTACCCCGAGGGCACCCTCACCCGCGACCCCAACGGCTGGCCCATGACCGGCAAGACGGGCGCCGCACGCGTCGCCCTGCAGACCCGGTGCCCGGTCATCCCGGTCGCCCAGTGGGGCTGCAACGAGCTGCTGCCGCCGTACGCCAAGAAGCCGGACCTCTTCCCGCGCAAGACCCACCATGTGCTGGCCGGGCCGCCCGTGGACCTCTCCCGCTTCTACGGCAAGGAGATGTCCGCCGAGGTGCTGAAGGAGGCCACCGAGGTCATCATGGCGGCCATCACCCGCCAGCTGGAGGAGATCCGCGGCGAGAAGGCACCCGCCACGCCGTACGACCCGCGCCGCGAGCGCATCGAGCAGCGCCGCCGCACCCAGGCCCAGGCCGAGGCGCGGACGCAGGGCAAGCAGGCGGAAGGGCAGGGCACGTGAGCAAGCCGGTCACGCCGGTCAAGGCAGCCGTCTTCAGCGCCGGTTCGTGGGGCACCGCCTTCGGCATGGTGCTCGCCGACGCCGGGTGCGAGGTCGTGCTGTGGGCGCGCCGCCCCGAGGTCGCCGAGGCGATCAACTCCACCCGGACCAACCCCGACTACTTCCCCGGCGTGGAGCTGCCCGGGAACCTCCGCGCCACCACCGATCCCGCCGAGGCCGCAGCCGGCGCCGACTTCACCGTGCTGTCGGTGCCCTCCCAGACGCTGCGCGCCAACCTCGCCGAGTGGACCCCGCTGCTCGCCCCGCGCACCGTCCTGGTGTCGCTGATGAAGGGCGTCGAGCTGGGTACCACCATGCGGATGAGCGAGGTCATCGAGGACGTCGCCAAGGTGGGCCCGGAACGCGTCGCCGTGGTCACCGGGCCCAATCTGGCCCGCGAGATCGCCGCCCGCATGCCGGCCGCGGCCGTCGTCGCCTGCACCGACGAGGCGGTCGCGCAGCGCCTGCAGACCGTCTGCCACACGCCGTACTTCCGGCCGTACACCAACACCGACGTCGTCGGCTGCGAACTGGGCGGTGCCGTCAAGAACGTCATCGGCCTCGCCGTCGGCATCGCGGACGGCATGGGCCTCGGCGACAACGCCAAGGGCTCGCTCATCACCCGCGGCCTCGCCGAGACCACCCGGCTGGGCCTGGCGATGGGCGCCGACCCGATGACGTTCTCCGGACTCGCGGGTCTCGGCGACCTGGTGGCCACCTGCTCCTCGCCGCTGTCGCGCAACCACACCTTCGGCACCAACCTCGGCAAGGGCATGACCCTGCAGGAGACCATCGCGGTCACCCGGCAGACCGCCGAGGGAGTCAAGTCCTGCGAGTCGGTGCTGGATCTGGCCCGCCGGCACGGCGTCGACATGCCGATCACCGAGACCGTCGTGTCCATCGTGCACGAGGGCAAGTCCCCGGTGGTCGCCCTCAAGGAGCTGATGTCGCGCAGCGCCAAGCCCGAACGGCGCTGAACGGCGCCGCCCGCGCGACGCTGCGCGACCGAGCGGGGGACACGGAGTCACGGCGGCCCGGCGGGCGCTGACTCGGCGCATACCAACGGGTACTCTCAACGCGATATGAGCACCGAGAACCTCCCCCAGAGCCCTGAGCAGCCGTCCCGCAAGCCGCGCGTGGCCGTCGTGTTCGGCGGACGCAGCTCCGAACACGGGATCTCCATGGTCACGGCCGGCGCCGTCCTGAGTGCCATCGACCGGACGCGTTACGACGTCCTGCCGATCGGCATCACCCGGGAGGGCCGTTGGGTGCTGACGGCCGACGAGCCGGAGCGGATGGCCATCGCCGACCGCCGCACCCCCGAGGTCGACGACATGGCCGAGCCCGGCGACGGCGGCGTGGTGCTCCCCGTCGACCCCGCCAGCCGAGAGGTCGTCTACAGCGAGCCCGGCTCGGTGCCCAAGGCGCTCGGCGAGGTCGACGTGGTCTTCCCGGTGCTGCACGGCCCGTACGGCGAGGACGGCACCCTCCAGGGCCTGCTGGAGCTGTCCGGGGTGCCCTACGTGGGCTCGGGTGTGCTCGCCTCGGCCGTCGGCCAGGACAAGGAGTACATGAAGCGGGTGTTCACCTCCTTCGGGCTCAAGGTGGGCCCGTACGTGGTGATCCGGCCCCGCGAGTGGGAGCGGGACACCGCCGCCGCTCGCAAGAAGATCGTCGACTTCGCCGGCGAGCACGGCTGGCCGCTGTTCGTGAAGCCGGCGCGGGCCGGCTCGTCCATCGGCATCACCAAGGTGGACGACCTCTCCGGCCTGGACGAGGCCATCGAGGAGGCGCAGCGGCACGACCCGAAGATCCTGGTCGAGGCGGCCGTGCGCGGCCGTGAGATCGAGTGCGGCGTGCTGGAGTTCGAGGACGGCCCGCGCGCGTCGGTACCGGCGGAGATCCCGCCGCCGGACGCCCACGCGTACTACGACTTCGAGGCCAAGTACATCGACTCCACGCCCGGCATCGTCCCGGCGCCGCTCACCGACGAGCAGACCGCCGAGGTGCGGCGGCTCGCGGTGGACGCCTTCGACGCGGCGTCCTGCGAGGGCCTGGTGCGCGCGGACTTCTTCCTCACCGAGGACGGCGAGTTCGTCATCAACGAGATCAACACGATGCCCGGCTTCACGCCGATCTCGATGTACCCGCAGATGTGGCAGGCCACCGGCGTCAGCTACCCCGAGCTGGTCGACCGCCTCATCCAGGCGGCCCTGCGCAGGTCCACGGGCCTGCGCTAGCCCCTGGGGTGGTCCCTCGGTCGCTCAGTCGGCGATCCCCTCGGGGATCGCCTTCTTGATGCCCGGGGCCAGGTCCACGAGCACCGACGAGGTGTCCCGGCCCTCGGGCACGGTCACCTCGACGTAGGCACGGCGGTTGGCTGTGGTGAAGCGGTACCCGGCGTCGTCCTGCTTCTCCATGAGCCAGTCGACGCCGTCCACGCCGCCGGCGATGGCGTCGGGGTCACCGCCCTCGGAGACCTTCTGGTCGGTCATCTTCGGCGGCCGCTCGACACCGCACCGCAGTATGATCGCCGGGTCCCCCCAGCCCGCGGTCAGCGGTGACGCGGGGGCGGGGTCCCGGCGGTCCTGGCCGTCGACCCGGGACGGCAGCGCCCGGTCCAGCTCTCGGCAGAGCTCCGCGGTCTTCGCCGCCGGCGACGGAACCGCGACCGACGCGCTGTCGTCTGCGAAGGAGCAGCCCGCGACGCCGAGGAGCAGGACGAGGGCGGGCAGGCCGAAGGGCCGGTGACGGAAGAAGCTCACCGGCCAAGGGTAGACGGGGGCTACAGATGGACGACCGGGCAGGTCAGTGTGCGGGTGATGCCGTCCACCTGCTGGACCTTGGCGACCACCATGCGGCCCAGGTCGTCGACGGTGTCGGCCTGCGCGCGCACGATGACGTCGTAGGGACCCGTGACGTCCTCGGCCTGGATCACTCCAGGGATCTTGCCGATCGTCTCGGCGACGGTCGACGCCTTGCCGACCTCAGTCTGGATCAGGATGTACGCCTGTACCACGGAACCTCCAGGGCGGCCACGAGGATCATGTGGGGAAAAGGAACGCCACGGTACCGCGTCGCCGCTCCCCGCGGGGAGACCTGCGGGAACCGGGCCTTGCGTGCCGGGGTGCGGACAGGGCGGACGAGGATGACCGAAGGGACCGTTCACCGGGGGCCGGTCTCATCGACCGGGCACCTGCGGCCGGTCACTTCGACGGTATCGAGGACACTGGTCCCGCGCGACCGGGCACGGACAACGTCAGCAGGGACGGAAGGGGAGCCAGGACAATGAAGGGCACTGTTGGTGAGCTCGGGGAGTTCGGGCTCATCAGGGAGCTCACCTCCCGTCTCACCACCACCCCGGCGGTCCGGGTCGGCCCCGGCGACGACGCCGCCGTGGTGGCCGCCCCCGACCGGCGGGTCGTGGCCAGCACCGACATCCTGCTGGAGGGCCGGCACTTCCGCCGCGACTGGTCCACGGCCTACGACGTCGGCCGCAAGGCAGCCGCGCAGAACCTCGCCGACATCGCAGCCATGGGCGCCGTCCCGACCGCGCTGCTGCTCGGCCTGGTCGTGCCCGCCGAGCTGCCGGTGACCTGGCCGACGGAGATGATGGACGGCCTGCGCGACGAGTGCCAGGTCGCGGGCGCCTCCGTGGTCGGCGGCGACGTGGTGCGCGGCGACACGATCATGGTGTCCATCACCGCGCTCGGTGACCTGCGCAACCAGGAGCCCGTCACCCGGGCCGGCGCGCAGCCCGGCGACCTCGTCGCCGTGACCGGCTGGCTCGGCTGGTCCGCCGCCGGATACGCGGTGCTCTCCCGCGGCTTCCGCTCGCCGCGCGCCTTCGTCGAGGCCCACCGCCGCCCGGAGCCGCCGTACCACGCCGGGCCCGCGGCCGCAGCGCTCGGCGCGACCGCGATGTGCGACGTCAGCGACGGACTGATCGCCGACCTCGGGCACATCGCCGAGGCCAGCAAGGTGCGCATCGACATCCGTTCCGGCGCCATCGACATCCCCACCCAGATGCACGACATCGGGCAGGCCGTGGGCGTGGACCCGCTCCAGTGGGTGCTGACCGGGGGAGAGGACCACGCGATCGTCGCGACCTTCCCGTCCGACGCCAAGCTGCCCGCCCGCTGGAAGGTGATCGGCGAGGTGCTCAACCCCTCCGCGCTGCCCCAGGTGACCGTCGACGGCGCCCCCTGGACCAGCAAGGGCGGCTGGGACCACTTCGGGGACATCGAGTCATGACCGCGCCGCCCCGGGTGCTCACGGTGGCCGGCTCCGACTCCGGGGGCGGCGCCGGGATCCAGGCCGACCTGAAGACCATGCTCGCGCTCGGCACGCACGGCATGAGCGTGCTCACCGCCGTCACCGCGCAGAACTCCCTCGGCGTGCAGGACGCTTGGGAGCTGCCGGCCGAGGCGGTGCGCGCGCAGTACCGCAGCGTCGTCGACGACATCGGCGTCCAGGCCGTGAAGACCGGCATGCTCGCTTCGGCCGAACTCGTCGAGACCGTCGCGGAGTTGCTGGCCGGCACCGACGCGCCCGCCGTCGTCGACCCGGTCGGTGTCTCCAAGCACGGTGACGCGCTGCTCGCGGCCTCCGCGCTGGAGTCCGTGCGCACCAAGCTGCTCCCGGCGGCCACCGTCGCCACCCCGAACGTCGACGAGGTCGCCCAACTCACCGGCGTGCACGTCGAGTCGGAGGACGACCTGCGGCGGGCCGCGGCGGCCGTCCTGGGGTACGGGCCGCGCTGGGTGGTGATCAAGGGCGGGCATCTGGCCGGGGACGCCGTGGACCTGCTCACGGACGGCTCCGAGGAGCACTGGCTGCGCGCCCCGCGCCACGACAACCGGCACACCCACGGAACCGGTTGCACCCTCGCCTCCGCCATCGCGTGCGGCCTCGCCAAGGGGCAGTCCGTGCCGGAGGCGGTCACAGCGGCCAAGGAGTACGTCACCGGGGCCATCGCCGCCGGCTTCGCACTCGGCGACGGCATCGGGCCCGTGGACCACGGGTGGGCGCGCGGGCGGGGCACGTCCTGAGCGGCCCCTCGGGCCCGCTCACGGGGGATCCCGGTGAGTGCCCCCCCGGGGCGGGGCACTCACCGGGATCCCCCGGGGGTGCTCGGGCGGGCTGCTCCCCGAGCCCCCCGTGGGGCGTTCACGCCGGGGTGCTCCCCGAGTCCGCCGTGGGCGTTCACGCGGGATACTCCCCGAGGCCGACCGCGCGGGCTGCTCTCCGAGTCCCCCGTAGGGCTTTCACTCAGGCTGCTCTCCGAGTCCCCCGTGGGGCGTTCAGGCGGGGTGTTCCCTGAGGCCGACCGTGCGGGCTGCTCCCCGAGCTCCGCGCCGGCCGCTCACGCGGGGTACTCCCTGAGGTCGATCGCGGTCGCCGCCTTCTCCGTCAGCCGCTTGAAGAAGCCCGCCAGCATCCGGGAGCTCAGCAGCCGGTACATGCGGTCCCGGCTGCGGATGCGGCGCTCGGTGGCCGGGGCGAAGAACGGGCCGGCGTTGCCGGAGATCTTCTGGCAGCCCCGGGCGAAGTCCCGGATGCGCGCCTCGTACTCGGCCAGCGCGATGCGTACGTCGCCGCCCGCCAGCGCCAGTTCCCCGGCGAGGACGTACGCGCCGACGACGGCCACGCCCGTGCCCATGCCGCCCATCGTCGCCCCGTACCCGGCGTCCCCGAGCAGCGCCACCCGGCCCTTCGTCAGCCGGTCGACGTGGATCTGCGCGATGGCGTCGAAGTACAGGTCGTCGGTCTCCTGGAGCGCCTTCAGCACCGCCGGCGTCTCCCAGCCCATCCCCGCGAACCGTTCGGTGAGGATCCGCTTCTGCGCCTCGGCGTCCCGGCGGTCGTACGCCAGTTCCTGGGACCGGAACACCAGCAGGGCACCCGCGCGTTCCGGGTCGCCGTCGTAGTTGCCGATGACGACGCAGCGGCCCGGTTCGCTGTACAGCCGGCCCGTGCGGTCCAGGCCCAGGTGGTTGGGCACGGGGAAACCGGCCACGTAGTGGTCGAAGAAGCGCAGGTGGTGGGATTCGTCGCCGAAGACCAGGCGGCGGGTGTGCGAGTGCAGGCCGTCGGCGCCGACGACGAGGTCGAAGCGGCGGGGCGCGCCGCGTTCGAAAGCGACCTCGACGCCGTCCGGGGTGTCGGTCAGCGCCGAGACCGAGTCGCCGAAGACGTACTCGACGCGGTCCTTGGTGCGCTCGTACATGATCCGGGACAGGTCGCCGCGGAAGATCTCCACGTCCCCGCTCATCATCTCCGCGGGCAGATCCACGCGCGGGGCGCCGTCGGCGTCGACGACCGTCTGCCGGCCCATGTGGGTCTGGTGGGCGTGCACGTCGTCCCAGATGCCCATGGCGGTGAGCACCCGGCGGTGCACGTGCCCGCGGAAGTCGACCGCGAAGCCGCCGCCGCGCAGCGCGGGCGCCTTCTCCACGACGGTGACCCGCGCGCCGTTCCGGGCGAGGCCGAGGGCGAGGGCCGGGCCGGCGACGCTCGCGCCGGAGATCAGGACGGTGAGGTGGCTCAGGTTCTCGGTCATGCGAGGAGCCTCGCGGGCCGCGCTGACCACCCGCCTACCGTTCGCTGACCACCGCTGACCGCAGCCGCCGACCCCGCTCGAAAGCCTTGTCGTACGCCTCGGGCGACAGACACGCACGCGTGCGCCGTGCCGTGCGTACGACGTCGGGGTCGCCGTCCAGGCGCAGGCCCCGCAGGCCCGCGGCGGCGCCCAGGAGTTCGGCGGCCTCCTTCGGCCGGACGGCGAGGCCGGCCAGGGCGTCGGCGACGTCCGCCAGCAGCAGCACGTCGGACGACGGCAGGGCCTGGGCGCGGGCCTGGGCGAGCCAGTCGCGTGCCGCGCCGGCGTCGCCCTCGGCGGCGGCCGCGCGGCCCAGGCCGATCAGGATGCGTACCGTCTCGCCGACGCTGAACCAGGTGGCCGCGCACGCCCGCAGAGCGTCCTCGTAGTGCACACGCGCGCGTGCCGTGTCACCGGCATGGCGGGCCACGTCACCCAGGCCGCGCAGCGCGCCCGCCACCTTGTCGGCGGCACCGGCGCTGCGGGCGAGGTCGCGGCAGCGCGCGAAGTGCGCGGCGGCCTCCTCGTGGGCTCCCCGGGCCAGCAGCACGTACGCGCGCCGGTGCAGCAGGTCCGCGGTCTCCTCAGGCGCGTCCAGCTCCCGCACATGCGTCAGGCCCTCGTCGAGCAGCGCGAGCGCACGCGCGTGTGCGCCGCGCGCGTGGGCGAAGCCGCCGAGCGGGTCCAGGCAGTTGGCCATGCCCCAGCGGTCACCGGTGGCGCGAAAGCCCTCCCACGCGCGCGTGAACACCTCCTCCGCCTCGTCCGCGCGCCCCGAGAACCACGCCTGGTACGCGAGACCGAGGTCCAGCAGGGCCCGGCCCCACGGCTCGTCGCCGACCTGCACGCGCACCTGCGCGTCGACCGTGAGCTGCGGGCCGCCGGTGAGGGACCACAGGACCACCGTGAACGGCAGCCGCAGCGGTGCCCTCAGCGTCGCCATGACGCAGGCCGCCCGCGCGACGAGATCCGGGTCGGCCGGGTCGTCACCCTGCCCGGAGACCGCGTTCATCAGACACAGCGCGTACTCCTCGGCCAGGCCGGCGGGTGGCTCGTCGCCGACCGCCGAGAGCAGCGCGCGCGCCTGCGGCACTCGTTCACCGTGCAGGCCGCGCAGCCGGCGGAACCAGGTCAGGGCGGCCATCAGGCGCAGCGCCTCGCGCGGGGCGGTGTCCGTCAGACGGCGCAGGGCCGCGTCCAGGTTCTCGTGCTCGGCGGCCAGCCGGGCCAGCCACGGCAGCTGCTCACCGCCGCGCAGATACGGCTGAGCCCGCTCGGCCAGCTGAAGGAAGTACGCGGCGTGCGCGTCCTGGAGCGCTGCCACGCAGGCCGGGTGCTCGGCGCCGCCCGCCAGTTCCTCCGCCGCGAACGCGCGGATCGTCTCCAGCATGCGGTAGCGGCCGCCCGCCACCTCCACGAACGACTTCTCCACGAGGGACGCCAGGACGTCCTCCGGGTCGGGCACCGCGCACACCGCCGCCACCGCGTCGAGGGTGGCACCGCCGCGGAACACCGTGAGCCGGCTCGCCAGTTCCCGCTCCCGCCGGTCCAGCAGCTCCCAGCTCCACTCCACGACCGCGCGCAGCGTGCGGTGCCGGGGCGCCTTGGCGCGGTCGCCGCGGGCCAGCAGCCGGAACCGGTCGTGCAGCCGCTCGGCCAGCTCCTGCGGCGACAGGGTGCGCAGCCGGGCCGCGGCCAGCTCGATCGCCAGCGGCAGCCCGTCCAGCGCCCGGCAGATCTCCGGCACGCGCGCGTCGTCGCCGTCGACGTCCGCGCGCACGGCACGCGCCCGGTCCAGCAGCAGCCGTACGGCCGGCTCCTCGGGCAGCGGTCCCACCGGGACCAGCACCTCGCCGGTGATCCCCAGCGACTCCCGGCTGGTCGCCAGGATGCGCACGCCGGGGCAGGCACCGAGCACCAGCGCCGCGGTCCGCACGGCGGCGTCGATCAGGTGCTCGCAGTTGTCGAGCACCAGCAGCACCGCGCGGTCCTCCAGCGCGGCCAGCAGCCGGTCCGTGGCGTCCGTGGCCGGAGCGCGGAACCCGTCCCGCACCCCGAGCGCGGCCAGCACGGCGTACGGGATCCGCTCGCCGTCCGCCAGCGGCGCCAGCTCCACCAGGCAGACGTCCGGTGCGGGGTCGTGCTGCGCGTCGGACGCCGGCCGCCAGGGCTGTTCCGCCCGGTCGCCGAGGTGGCCGCGGGCCGCCTCCAGGGCGAGCCGGGTCTTGCCGGCACCGCCGGGACCGGTGAGCGTCACCAGCCGGGACCCGGCGAGCGCCTCCGCGATCCGGGCCAGCTCGGCCTCCCGGCCGACGAACCGGGTGAGCTGCGCCGGCAGCCGGGGCCGGGACGGGGCGTCGGGGCGCGCCCGCAGCAGGTCCAGGTGGAGGGCGGACAGCTCCGGTGACGGGTCGGCGCCCAGCTCGCCGGCGAGCGCGCGGCGCGCCTGATCGAACACCGCGAGGGCCTCGGCGGGCCGTCCGCCCGCGTGCAGGGCCCGCATCAGCTGCCCGTACAGCCGCTCGCCCAGCGGATGCTCCGCGACCAGCGCCCGCAGCTCCGGCACCAGCTCCGCGCCGCCGCCACCCCCGAGGTCGGCCTCGATCCGGTCCTGTACGACGGCCAGCCGCAGTTCCTCCAGGCGCGTCCGCTCGGCGTGCGCGTCGGGCAGGTCGGGCAGCGCAGGGCCGCGCCACAGGGCGAGGGCGTCCCGCAGCAGGGCCGCCGCCCGCGGATGATCACCGGTGGCGAGGGCGGTGCGTCCCTCGGCGGCGAGACGGGCGAAGCGGTGGGCGTCGACGGTGCCGGGGTCCACGGCGAGCCGGTAGCCGGCCCCGGCACCCTCGACGGCCGGGTGCGGGCCCAAGCGGCGGCGCAGCCGGGAGATCTGGGACTGCAGCGCGTTCATGGCGTCGCCGGGCAGCTCCGCGCCGTACAGGCCGTCCAGGAGCCGTTCCGCGGGGACGGTGCGGCCGGCGTCGAGCAGCAGCAGCGTGAGCAGGGCGCGGGGGCGGGGGCCGCCGGGGGAGAGGGGAACGCCGTCGTCGGTGAGGATCTCCAACGGGCCCAGGATGCCGAAGCGCATTCTGCGGATTCTGGCAGGCCGGCGTGTGCCGTGGGTACGGCAAAAAGCCGGCCCACCGAGGTGGACCGGCTTTGTGCAGCGAACCGACAGTGGCCGCGCGCTTTAGCTGTGCGTCAGCGCGAGACCTTGCCGGCCTTGATGCACGAGGTGCAGGCGTTCACGCGCTTCGGCGTCCCGCCGACCACGGTACGCACACGCTGGATGTTCGGGTTCCAGCGACGGGGCGTACGGCGGTGCGAGTGCGAGATGTTGTTGCCGAAGCCCGGCCCCTTGCCGCAGACGTCGCAGTTGGCAGCCACGGGTCACTCCAAAGACTTCAGATGCACTTACGGTTAATCCCGGCATGCCGGGACGGATCCTGCGATCGGTGAGTGATCTGAGATCTGAGTGGCGCTGCCAGGGGAACAGCCCGATGGGATCGGGCAACCGGAGCAGCATACAACGACTGCGTCCGGACAACGAAACTACCATGACGGGCCAGGGGTCCGGCCACGGCCCTCTTCCGGCGGGCACCGGGCCGGGGTCTACTCTGCGTCCCACGTTCAGCAGCTCAGGGAGGCGCAGGTGGCGCAGGTGCCGCAGACATTCTTCGATGCTCTCGCGGTGCGCACGTGGTGCTCCCTCGCGCTGGACGCGCTCGGTCGCGCGCGCGAGGAGATCGACGCGATCAACGTCTACCCCGTGGCCGACGGGGACACCGGCACCAACCTGTATCTGACCCTGGAGTCGGCGGCCGGCGCGGTCGAGGCCGTATTCGCCGGGTACGAGACCGGCGGCGGGCGGCCGTCGCTGGCCGACGCCGTCCACGCGATGGCGCACGGCGCGCTCATCGGGGCGCGCGGGAACTCCGGGACCATCCTCGCCCAGCTGCTGCGCGGCATGGCGCAGGTTCTCGCCGCCCAGGGTGACGGCTCTCACACCGACGGGCCGGGACTGCGGCGCGCGCTGCGCTGCGCGGCCGACTCAGCCCGGCAGGCCGTCGCCCACCCCGTCGAGGGCACGGTGCTGACCGTCGCCTCGGCGGCCGCCGACGCCGCCGAGGGCGCGGACGGTGCGGGCGGCGACTGCGGGACGATCGCGCGGGCCGCCTACGACGGGGCGCGCACGGCGCTCGCCGCGACCCCCGGCCAGCTGGCCGCCCTGGAGCACGCGGGGGTCGTGGACGCCGGCGGACGGGGGCTGGTGGCCGTGCTGGGGGCGCTGGTGGAGACGTTCACGGGGGAGACGCCGGCGGATCCCGGCGGGCACCCGCGCGTGCGGGCCGCCTCGCAGGCGCGCGTGCCCGCCCAGACGCTCATCGCCTGCCCCGACGCGGGAGCCGCTCCCGACGAGGAAAGCCCGGCCTTCGAGGTGATCTACCTCCTGGAGGCCGACGACGACGCCGTCGCCCGGCTGCGCCGACGCCTGGACGCCCTCGGCGACTCGCTGGTCGTGGTCGGCGGCGACGGGCTGTGGAACGTCCATGTGCACGTCGACGACGCCGGCGCCGCCGTGGAGGCCGGAGTGGAGGCCGGGCGGCCGTACCGGATCCGGATCACCCACTTCGGTGCCGACGACGCGCACACCGCGCGCGGCGAGCGCCCGCCCCGCGAGCGGGCCCAGCGCGCTGTCGTCGCCGTCGTCCCGGGCGAGGGCCTCGCCGGGCTGTACGCCGAGGCGGGCGCGACGACGGTGCTCGCCCGTCCCGGGGAGCCGCCCGCCAGCGGGGAGCTGGTGGAGGCCGTACGGCGTGCCCACGCGCGCGAGGTCGTGCTGCTGCCCAACGACCCCGAGCTGCGTCACACCGCCGCGGCGGCCGCCGAGCAGGCCCGCACCGAGGGCATCCGGGTGGCGCTCATCCCGACGCGGTCAGCGGTCCAGGGGATCGCCGCGCTCGCCGTGCACGAAGCCGACCGCCGCTTCGACGAGGACGTCGTCTCCATGACCTCGGCCGCGGGCGCCACCCGCTACGCCGAGGTCACCGTCGCCGAACACGAGTCATGGACCACGGCCGGCATCTGCCAGGCCGGTGACGTCCTCGGCCTCATCGACGGCGACGTCGCCGTGATCGGCGCGGACGTCACCGCCACCGCCGAGACCGTCCTGGACCGCATGCTCGCGGCCGGCGGCGAACTCGTCACCCTGGTCCTCGGCGACGAGGCCCCCGACGGAGTCACCGACCGCCTGGAGACCCGGGTGCGGGAGACGTACCTGGCCGTCGACACGGTCGTCTACCGGGGCGGCCGGCAGGGCGCGCTCCTGCTGATCGGCGTGGAGTGACCCCGCCGCACGGCGGTTCGGCGTGCGGCGGGGGTGCCGGGCGCGGTGAGACGGTGCTCATGGCCGTGCGGCGGGGGTGCCGGGCGCGGTGAGACGGTGCTCATGGCCGTGCGGCGGGGGCGGCGGGCGCGGTGAGACGGTGCTCATGGCCGTGCCGGGCGGCGGAGGGCGGTCTGAACGTGCTCATCGCGGGCGGCGGGGGTGCGGGACGCGGTGCGAACGTGCGCGGCGCCCCGCCGTACGGCGGGGCGCCGGGGCGGTGCGAACGCACTCAGCCCGTCCCCTCCCGTGCCGCCTGCGTCAGCCGGCCCGCCTCCGCCCGGCGGGACGCGGCCGTCTCGTCGTCCTCGGGGGCGGTTTCGTACGCCGTGAGGACCGCACGCGCGCGTGCCTGTGCCGCGTCGGGCCGGCCCAGTTCGGCGGCCAGCCAGCCGGCGGCGAGTTCCGCGCCGGTGCGGGCGTGGATCGCGTGGGGGCCCAGGGAGGCGAAGACGGTGATCGCCTCCTCCAGCTCGGCCAGGGCGTCCTCGAACGTGTCCGGGCCGCAACGGGCCAGCAGATCGCCGAACTGACGGTGGGTGTGGCCCAGTTCCGCCGTGACCCGGTGCCGTGTCCCCTCGTCCCCGTCCGCCGCCGTCAGCGCCGCCGCGCACTCCTCGGCGGCCGCCGACATCAGCTTCCGGGCCGCCGCCGGGCCGTCCTCGGCACGCAGCGCCAGCCACGCGCGGGCGCGCAGCGAACGGACCAGGCCGTGCACGTCGTCCACCGCGCGCCACAGCTCACCGGCCCGCGCGTAGGCCTGCCCGGCCTCCTCGGCCAGCCCCGCCGCCTCCAGGCTCGTCGCGGCGAGGTGGGCGAGCGTGGCGTGGTCCTGCTGCTCCGGCCAGTGCCGGGCGATGTCGGCCGCCTGCAGACGCCGTTCGGCCGCCGCGCGGTGCTCGCCCAGCTCGCCCAGGCAGTCGCCGAGCCACCACAGCGTCTGCACCACCGCCCCGTCGCCGTGCGTCTCGGCGCTCACGTCGGGCAGTGCCGACTCCAGCACCTCCGCCGCCTCCGCCCACCGCCCCTGCCGGACCAGGAGCCCGCCGAGCTGGTGCCGCGCCCAGGCGCCCAGCGTCGGCCCCTCGCCGGCCTCGTCCGCCCAGTGAGCGGCCTCCAGAGTGTGCTCGGCGGCCTCGGCGACCTCACCGCGTCCGCCGACGACCTCGGCGAGCTGGAGGTGCAGCTGGGCCCGCCCGACCGGCGCCAGCTGCGCCCCGCCGTGTTCCAGGGCCGCGCGCAGCGCCCGTTCGGCCTCGACCGGGTCCCCGAGATGATGGGCGAGCTGCGCCAGCCGCGCCTCGTACTCCACCGCGAACCACGGCACCCCGGCGTCGGTGAACTCCCGGGCCGCCCGCGCGAACAGCTCCGCGGCCGCCCGCGGATCCCCGCCGTGCACGGCCAGTTCGCCGAGCATCGCGAGCCCCTCGGCGTGCCGTGCCGCGAGCCGCACGTCGTCACCGGTGCGGCCCTCGACGAGCGCCAGCACCTCCCGTACGGCCCCCTCGGCCCGCTCGGCGACCCCGGCGTCCACCGCCCCCTCGGCCTCGTGCACGCGCCGCATCAGGATCCGCGCCCGGCTCATCAGCACCGACGCGGTCTGCCGCAGCCCGGTGCCGTCCCCGGCGTACAGCGCGAGCACCCGGTCGTACGGCTCCGCGACCGCCGCGAGCCCCGCGTCCACGTCACCGGCGAGTGCCCGCACGTACGCACCACGCCCGCGTGCCGCGAGCGCCTCGCCCTCGTCGCCCGCCCGCGCGTACAGCTCTGCCGCGCGCTCGAACAGCTCGGCGCCCTCCTCGCCCCGGCTCATCGCCTCGTGGTCGAGGAGTTCCGCCCGGTCGTACGGCGCCAGCTCGGCGTCCTGTGCGGCCCGCGCCACCGCCGCCCACGCCTCGAGGGCGTCCGGGCGCAGCGTGTCCGACAGCCGCCGTGCCTCGGCGAGCAGCGTGGGCAGGTCGCGTTCGACGGCGGGCTCGGCCACGGGCGGGGCCACCGGTGCCTGCGGAGCCGTCCGCACCGACCGCACGCCCAGCGGCAGCCGCTCCACCAGCGGCCGCTGCGCCATCCGCGCCCGTGCCCACTCGCTCACGTACGCCGTGCCGTTGCGCCGGTCGAAGCGCTCGGCCAGCGTCAGCGCCTCGGCACGCGCGTGGACCGCGAGCTCCCCCGCCGTCCACTCCCGGCCCGCCGGCCCCGGCACCCGCTGCCCGGCCAGACCCAGCTCCACCAGGCGGTCCATGAGCAGCGCGACCACCGCAAGGAAGTCCATGCGGCTGCGCGGATGCCCGTCGTCGGTGAAGTACGCCGGCCGCTCTGCCAGCAGCTCCAGCGCGCGTGCCTCGTTGCCGCTGAGCGCGCAGAACTCCACGTGGTCCGCGAACGCGCCCCGCATGCTCTCCATGGCCCGCACCAGCCGCAAGCCCCGCAGATGGTGAGCGCGAGCCTCGTCCAGGCGGCCCAGCCGCAGCAGCGGCACCAGCGACGAGGCGAGCGCCGTGTGCGGCTCGTGCGCGCAGCTGAACTCGCCCTCCAGGACCGGCCGCCACGCCTCGACCGCCTCCGCGTCCCGTCCCCGCTCGGTGTGCCACCAGCCCTGCTGGTGCAGTTCGCAGGCGTGACAGTCGGCCATCTCGTCCCGGTCCGCCGCCAGCCACCCGGCATAGGCACGCTCGGCCCGCGCGATGTCTCCCACATGGGCGGCGACGGACAGCTCCGCGCTGCGCACCGCCCGTTCGGAGTACCCGGCGAGCCGATAGCGGTGCTCCATCTCGCCGAGCCACTTCTCTATCGACTCCAGCGGGATGTGCGGCTGGTCGAGCATGCCGGACGACATCCACTTGAACACCCAGTGCAGCGAGTGCGCCTCGTACGCGTCGAAGTCCTCCGGCCGTTCGTCCCACATGCGCAGCAGCCGCGCGAACGGGACGAACATCTTCGCCTTCTCGGAGCTGTAGTTGTAGACCTTCAGCTGGTGCCCGAGCGCCTCGATCACGGCGAGCGGGATGTCCAGCTTCTCCGCCTCGGCGAGCAGCTGCTCCGCACGCGCGTTGCGCGCCGGGCCCTCCGGCTGCTCGGAGTTCTCCGCCATCGCCCGGCGCAACGCGTCGAAGTCCGTGATCTCGTTCACCGCTGCTCGCCCTCCCCGTGCGTCGCCCATTCCAGCAGCCCGATGAAAGCGCGGTTCAGCAGCGCCGAGTCGGCGGGCCTGAGCGGGCGCTGCGCCATCAGCAGCGCCTGTCCGTACAGCGACTCCGTCGCGGTGCCGATCAGCTCCGGATCGCCGAGCGCGCTGATCCGGCGGACCAGCGGATTGAGGTGGTTCAGCACGAGACGCGCGCGTGGAGCACTGCCGCGCAGCGAGCCGAGGATGCCGGCCCACAGGTCGTCCGCCTGCTCCTGCGCCTCGGCCCGCGCCTGCTCGTGCCGGGCCGCCCGGTCGTCCAGGTGCAGCGCGGGCACCGACAGCGGGTGGAAGGCCCGCAGCACGACATCACATCCCAGCGGGTCCAGCTTGGCCCGCGCGGCCGCCAGGAAGCCCGCCAGCGCCAGCTCCACGTCCGCGTCGACCCCGTCCAGATGCGCGGTGACGGTGTCGGCGTCCAGTTCGGCGACCACCGTGCCGGGCCGCACCGAGGGCAGCGCCTCGACCAGCTCGCTGTCGTAGGTGTAGCCGCCGTTGACGACACCGACGCCCTGCGCGGAGGCGATCGGCGCGACCTGCCGGTACTCCTCCACCGTCCGCGTGAAGTGCACCACCGGGTGCCGCTGCGCGAACTCCTCCAGCGACAGCCGCCCGTCCGTCGTCTCGAACGGCAGCCACGGCAGCATCGTGCGCAGCATCTCCGCGTCGTGCCGCGCGAGCGACTTCACCCCCAGGTAATGCACCGACAGGAAGGCCGCGAGCCGCTCCGGGTCACCGGCCGCGAGCGACGTCAGCCAGGACCGGATCCGCTCCCCGAGCGCCTCCCGCACGGCCGCCAGCGTCTCGTCCTCATACAGCGACTCGCGCGAAGCGGTGGGCCGCAGGCTGTCGGTGTCCAGCACGCAGCGCACGAAGAACGCCCAGTCGGGCAGCAGCTGTTCGGCCCGCTCGGTCAGCAGCATGCCCTTCAGGTGCACGCGATGCCCCGCCCGCTGCGCCGGGCTCACCGCCTGGGGCAGCACGTACGCCACCCCGCGGATGCCGGCCACCGGCACGTCCAGGTCGATGGAGTCCAGCGGGGTGAACCCGAACAGCCCGTGGCAGTGCCGGGCCAGAGCCACCCGGCGCGTCGCGGGACTCGGATAGGAACGGTCCCAGGGCGCGGGCAGGTCGGTGACCGCCTCCTCGCCGACCCGCACGTCGTACGGCAGCAGCGAGCCGAAGTCCCGGGCCAGCGTCAGCACCCGCTCGGGCGTGAGCCACTCGGTCGCCCCGGGGCGCGCGGTGAGGTACACGGTCGTACCCGGCTCGGGCCGGTCCGTCACCGGCAACGTCCGCACGGTGTACGAGCCGTCGTCGCGTGCCGTCCACTCCACCGGCGGCGCGTCGGGCGTACGGGCGCTGCGGCTGACCACCCGGATCCGCTCGGCCACCACGAAACAGGCCAGCAGTCCGATGCCGAACTGCCCGAGGAAGTCCGAGCGCGCCTCGCGCAACCCGTCCGACCGCTTGGAGCTGCGCCCGATGGTGGCCAGCAGGGTGTGCACGTCCGCCTCGCTGAGGCCGATCCCGGAGTCCTCCAAGCGCAGGGCGCCGCCCTCGGCGTACAGCCGCACGCGGGCGGGGGCGCCGGGTTCCTCGGCGCGGCGCGCGGTGATCGCGTCGACGGCGTTCTGCAGCAGCTCGCGCAGATAGACCTTCGGGCTGGAGTAGAGGTGATGGGAGAGCAGGTCGACCAGACCACGCAGGTCGACCTGGAACGAATGAGGTGTCTGAGGTGACTGGGATGCCTGGGATGACTGTGAGGTCTGCGAGTCCATCGTCACAGCGCCGCTGGTGGGGGAGGGCCGAGGGCGCGGGGTCGGGCGGTCCCGGTGGGGCGGGGATCCGCGGGGGATGGCCGGAGCGCGTCATCCTACGGCTCGAACGAACGTCCTGACCAGGGATTTCCGAAGACGTCCCCAAGCTGTGAACGGTCCCCGCCGCCGCACGTCGTGGCGGGGAGTCACAGCACGTCTTCGGCATTGTCAGTGCCGTGGTGTGCAATGGATCTCGTGCCCGCACTGCAAGAACCTCTGAAGAAGGTGCTCGGCCCCGCCACCGCGAAGGTGATGGCCGAGCATCTCGGCCTGCACACCGTCGGCGACCTCCTCCACCACTACCCGCGCAGATACGAGGAGCGGGGCCAGCTCACCCACCTCGCCGACCTCCCCATGGACGAGCACGTCACGGTGGTCGCCCAGGTCGCCGACGCCCGCCTGCACACGTTCGCCTCCTCCCGGGCCCCGCGCGGCAAGGGGCAGCGGCTGGAGGTGACCATCACCGACGGCAGCGGCAGGCTCCAGCTGGTCTTCTTCGGCGCCGGCGTGCACAAGCCGCACAAGGAACTGTTGCCGGGCACCCGCGCGATGTTCGCCGGCAAGGTCTCCGTATTCAACCGCCGCCTCCAACTCGCCCACCCCGCCTACGAGTTGCTGCGCGGCGACGGCGAGGAGAGCGTCGAGGCGTGGGCCGGTGCGCTCATCCCCCTCTACCCGGCCACCGCGAAACTGGAGTCCTGGAAGATCGGCAAGGCGGTCCAGACGGTCCTGCCCAGCGCCCAGGAGGCCGTCGACCCGCTCCCCGACAGCCTGCGCGAGGGCCGCGGCCTGGTCTCCCTGCCCGAGGCCCTGCTCAAGATCCACCGCCCGCACACCAAGGCCGACATCGCCGACGCCCGCGCCCGCCTGAAGTGGGACGAGGCCTTCGTCCTCCAGGTCGCCCTCGCCCGCCGCCGCCACGCCGACGCCCAGCTCCCGGCGGTGGCCCGCCGCCCCAGGCCCGACGGCATCCTCGCCGCCTTCGACGCCCGCCTGCCCTTCACTCTCACCGAGGGCCAGCAGAAGGTCTCCCAGGAGATCTTCGACGACCTGGCCACGGAACACCCGATGCACCGGCTCCTCCAGGGCGAGGTCGGATCGGGAAAGACGATGGTCGCCCTGCGCGCCATGCTCGCCGTCGTCGACGCCGGCGGGCAGGCCGCCATGCTCGCGCCCACCGAGGTGCTCGCCCAGCAGCACCACCGGTCCGTCACCGAGATGATGGGCGAGCTGGCCGAGGGCGGCATGCTGGGCGGCGCCGAGCACGCCACCAAGGTCGTCCTGCTCACCGGCTCCATGGGCGCCGCCGCCCGCCGCCAGGCGCTCCTCGACCTCGCCACCGGTGAGGCCGGCCTCGTCATCGGCACGCACGCGCTGATCGAGGACAAGGTGCAGTTCCACGACCTCGGCCTGGTCGTGGTGGACGAACAGCACCGCTTCGGCGTCGAGCAGCGCGACGCCCTGCGCGGCAAGGGCAAACAGCCCCCGCATCTCCTCGTCATGACCGCCACGCCCATCCCGCGCACGGTGGCCATGACCGTCTTCGGCGACCTGGAGACCTCCGTCCTGGACCAGCTCCCGGCCGGCCGCTCACCCATCGCCAGCCATGTCGTCCCCGCCGCCGACAAACCGCACTTCCTGGCCCGCGCCTGGGAGCGGGTGCGCGAGGAGGTCTCGGGCGGCCACCAGGCCTACGTCGTCTGCCCCCGGATCGGCGACTCCGCCGACGAGGCGGCCGAGGCGCCGGACCCCAAGAAGGCCAAGAAGTCCCCCGAGGACGACGCGGACAAGCGCCCGCCGCTCGCCGTCCTCGACGTCGCCGAACAGCTCGCCCGCGGCCCGCTGAACGGCCTGCGGGTCGAGGTGCTGCACGGCAGGATGCACCCCGACGACAAGGACGCCGTCATGCGCCGCTTCGCCGCCGGCGAGACGGACGTCCTGGTCGCCACGACCGTCATCGAGGTCGGCGTCAACGTCCCCAACGCCACCGCGATGGTGATCATGGACGCCGACCGCTTCGGCGTCTCCCAGCTGCACCAGCTGCGCGGCCGGGTCGGCCGTGGCGCGGCCCCCGGGCTGTGCCTGCTGGTCACCGAGATGCCCGAGGCGAGCCCGGCCCGCCAGCGGCTGAACGCGGTCGCCGCCACGCTCGACGGCTTCGAACTGTCCCGGATCGACCTCGAACAGCGCCGCGAGGGCGACGTCCTCGGCCAGGCCCAGTCCGGCGCCCGCTCCTCCCTGCGCGTCCTCGCGGTCATCGAGGACGAGGAGATCATCGCGGAGGCGAGAGAGGAAGCGGCGAGGATCGTCGCGGCGGACCCGGAGCTCGAGGGGCTTCCGGGCCTGCGCACGGCACTGGACGCCTTGCTGGACGACGAGAGGGAGCAGTACCTCGAGAAGGGCTGACAGACTGGGAGCAGTCACCTTCTGCGTACATCAGCGACAAGGACCCGAGATGACCCGCGTGATCGCCGGCGCAGCCGGTGGCCGTCGCCTGGCCGTCCCCCCAGGCACCGGAACCCGCCCCACCTCCGACCGCGCACGCGAGGGCCTCTTCTCCACCTGGCAGTCCCTCCTCGGCGGTCCCCTCGACGGCGAACGGGTCCTCGACCTCTACGCGGGCTCCGGCGCCGTGGGTCTGGAGGCTCTGTCCCGGGGTGCGGCCCACACCCTCCTCGTGGAAGCCGACGCCCGCGCAGCGAGGACCGTCCGCGAGAACGTGAGAAACCTCGGCCTTCCCGGCGCCGAGGTCAGACACGGCAAAGCGGAACAGATCATCCGCACCGCTCCCCCGCAGGAGCCGTACGACCTGGTCTTTCTCGATCCTCCCTACGCCGTCACCGACGACGATCTTCGGGAGATCCTGCTCACACTCCGCTCGGAAAGCTGGCTCGCTGAGCAAGCGCTCGTCACCGTGGAGCGCAGCACCAGGGGCGGGGAGTTCCGGTGGCCGGACGGTTTCGAAGCGCTCCGGGCCCGGCGCTACGGCGAGGGAACGTTTTGGTACGGTCGCGCCGCCTCTACGTGCGAAGACGCACGATGACCGGACCGGAGAGCGAGGGATCACAAGTGCGCCGCGCCGTCTGTCCCGGGTCGTTCGACCCGATCACCAACGGACATCTCGACATCATCGCCCGCGCCTCCCGTCTGTACGACGAGGTGTACGTCGCGGTGATGATCAACCAGTCCAAGAAGGGCCTGTTCGAGATCGACGAGCGGATCGAGCTGATCCGCACCGTCACCGCCGAGTACGGCAACGTCCGGGTCGAGGCCTTCCACGGCCTCCTCGTCGATTTCTGCAAGCAGCGTGACATCCCCGCCATCGTCAAGGGCCTGCGCGCGGTCAGCGACTTCGACTACGAGCTGCAGATGGCCCAGATGAACAACGGCCTGTCCGGTGTCGAGACCCTCTTCGTGCCCACCAACCCCACCTACAGCTTCCTGTCGTCCTCCTTGGTCAAGGAGGTCGCGCAGTGGGGCGGCGACGTCTCCCACCTCGTCCCGGCCCCCGTCCTCCAGGCGCTCAACACGCGGCTGCGTCAAGGCTGAACGGGCTACAGTCGTCCCGTCCGTCTCCATCACATCCGTAGAGAGTGGCGAGCACACGGTGGACGTGCAGAAAAAGCTCGACGAGATCGTCTCGGCGGTCTCCGGTGCCCGGTCGATGCCCATGTCGGCCTCGTGCGTGGTCAACCGCGCCGACCTGCTGTCGATGCTGGAGGAACTGCGCGCGGCCCTGCCCGACTCCCTCGCCCAGGCCCAGGAGCTGATCGGCGACCGGGAGCAGATGGTCGAGCAGGCCCGTCAGGAGGCCGAGCGGATCATCGCCGGTGCCCACGCCGAGCGCGGCTCGCTGATCTCCGACACCGAGGTCGCCCGCCGCTCGCAGGCCGAGGCCGACCGGATCCTCGCCGAGGCCCGCCGGGAGGCCGAGGAGATCCGCGCCGAGGCCGACGACTACGTCGACTCCAAGCTGGCCAACTTCGAGGTCGTCCTCACCAAGACCCTCGGCTCGGTCGGGCGCGGCCGCGAGAAGCTGCTCGGCACCGGCCCCGGCCTGGACGCGGACGGTTACGAGGACGAGGACGCCCCGCAGCGCAGCCACGACCCCGAGACCCTGCGCCGCGACGCCGACGCCTACGTCGACGCCAAGCTCGGCGCCTTCGAGGCGGTCCTGGCCAAGACCCTGGAGGCGGTCGGCCGCGGCCGGCAGAAGCTGCACGGCCGGATCGCCACCGACGACCTCGGGGCCCTCGCGGGGGACACCGGCACCGTGATGCACTCCAGCGACGCCGACTACCTCGCCGACCTCGCGGCCCTCGCCGAGCAGGACACCTCGGCCCGGCACAGCGCCGCCGCGCCGGCGCACCAGCCTCCCCAGCCGCAGCAGCAGCCCCAGTACGCGGCGTACGCACAGCAACCGGACCCCTACGCCGGCTACCCGCAGCAGTACGCCGAGCAGGACCAGCAGTACGCCCAGCAGGACGCCTACGGCTACCAGCAGGCCGACCCCTACGGCTACGGCGGCTACGACACCGGTCAGCAGCCCGTCTACGACCCGCAGCAGGCCCAGCAGCAGGCCGCGCACCCGCAGCAGCCCCAGCAGCTCCGGGACGGCGGCCCGCAGCAGTCGTACGCCCTCGACGAGACCAGCCTCTTCGACACCGGCATGATCAGCGCCGAGCAGCTCAGGGCCTACGAGCAGGGCCGCGGCCTCTAGGGATCCGGCCCGGATTGGGCCGAGAGCGAAAGGTCCAGTATCCTGGCTCTTCGGTCGCGAGTACGTCCGCGATCTGCGCTGCCCGGAGCTTTCCGCGGCGGCGTCCCCCCTGAGCTGGAAGACCGAAAGCAAGGAATGGCTCACAACGCCCGCCTCGACCACCGCAACCCCCTCGTGTTCGACACGCACGAGCTGGGTCGGCGGCCAGGTGCGCTGCAGCGCCTGACTCGCACGGTCCCCACTCCCCGGGACTTCGGTCTGGTGGGAGTCATCGGAGTGCCGGAAGGCGCCCCGCTGGAGCTCGAACTCCGCCTGGAGTCGGTCATGGAAGGGGTGCTTGTCACAGGCACCGCCCGTGCCACGGCGAAGGGGGAGTGCGTAAGGTGTCTGGAGCCGCTTCAGCTCGACGTCGAAGCGGAATTCCAGGAGATGTTCTCGTACCCTGACGCCGACGACCGGGGCCGCGTCCAGCACGCGGAACCGGGCGACGACGCCGAGGACGACGAGGACAGGCTCTTCCTCGAGGACGGACTCTTCGACCTCGAATCTGTGCTGCGTGATGCGGTGGTGCTCGCACTTCCGATGCAGCCGGTGTGCCAGGAAGACTGCCCGGGTCTGTGCCCCGAGTGCGGGGTGCGGCTCGCGGACGACCCGGACCACCACCACGACGCCGTCGACATCCGTTGGGCGGCTTTGCAGGGATTCGCCGGCTCACTTCGGGACGGCGACAAGGACGACACGAGCGGCGCCGAAGCGGGCGTCGACGAGAAGCAGGAGAAGTAGCCGTGGCTGTTCCGAAGCGGAAGATGTCGCGCAGCAACACGCGCCACCGCCGGTCGCAGTGGAAGGCTGCGGTCCCCACCCTGGTCGCGTGCGAGCGCTGCCACGAGCCCAAGCAGCAGCACATCGCGTGCCCGTCGTGCGGCACCTACAACAAGCGCCAGGTCCTCGAGGTCTGAGCGGCTGGTGAGAGGCACTGTGTCCACGCCCAAGAAGCAGTCGGCGGACAACCAGGCCTCGTCCCACACGCTTCTGGAAGGGCGGCTCGGCTACCAGCTCGAGTCCGCCCTTCTGGTGCGAGCGCTGACGCACCGCTCCTACGCGTACGAGAACGGCGGTCTGCCGACGAACGAGCGTCTGGAGTTCCTCGGGGACTCCGTGCTCGGTCTCGTCGTCACCGACACGCTGTACCGCACCCACCCCGACCTGCCCGAAGGCCAGTTGGCCAAGTTGCGGGCCGCGGTGGTCAACTCGCGTGCGCTGGCGGAGGTCGGACGCGGCCTCGACCTTGGCTCCTTCATCCGGCTCGGCCGTGGTGAAGAGGGCACGGGCGGCCGGGACAAGGCATCCATCCTCGCCGACACCCTGGAAGCGGTGATCGGCGCGGTCTATCTCGACCAGGGCCTCGACGCGGCCTCCGAACTGGTGCACCGCCTGTTCGACCCGCTGATCGAGAAGTCCTCCAACCTGGGCGCCGGCCTGGACTGGAAGACATCCCTGCAGGAGCTGACCGCGACCGAGGGGCTCGGTGTTCCCGAGTACCTGGTCACGGAGACCGGCCCCGATCACGAGAAGACCTTCACTGCTGCCGCCCGCGTCGGAGGCGTCTCGTACGGCACCGGCACCGGCCGCAGCAAGAAGGAGGCGGAGCAGCAGGCCGCTGAATCCGCGTGGCGCGCCATCCGCGCCGCCGCGGACGAGCGCGCCAAGGCGGCCGAGGCGGCGAAGGCCGCCGAGTCCGCCGACGAGGCGTCGGCCTCCGCCTGATCCGACGAGCGACCGAGCGCCCGCCCCGCACCGGGGCGGGCGCTCGATCCATACTGTGTGACGCCGTACCGCGTGACGGGGGAGTGCCATGCCCGAGTTGCCCGAGGTCGAGGTCGTACGGCGCGGCCTGGAGCGGTGGGTCGCCCACCGCACCGTCGCCGACGCCGAGGTGCTGCACCCACGTGCCGTGCGCCGTCACCCGGCCGGCGCCGACGACTTCGCGCACCGGCTCGAAGGGCACCGCATCGGCGTGCCCAGCCGGCGCGGCAAGTACCTGTGGCTGCCGCTCGAGGACACCGGGCAGGCGATCCTCGCGCACCTCGGGATGAGCGGCCAGCTGCTGGTCCAGCCGCACGCCGCGCCCGACGAGAAGCACCTGCGCATCCGGGTCCGCTTCACCGACGTGCAGGGCACCGAACTGCGCTTCGTCGACCAGCGCACCTTCGGCGGGCTGTCGCTGCACGACACGACCGACGACGGCCTGCCGGACGTCATCGGGCACATCGCCCGCGACCCGCTCGACCCCCTCTTCGACGACGAGGGCTTCCACCAGGCGCTGCGCCGCAAGCGGACCACGATCAAGCGGGCCCTGCTCGACCAGTCGCTGATCAGCGGGGTCGGCAACATCTACGCCGACGAGGCGCTGTGGCGCTCGCGCGTCCACTACGAGCGCCCCACGGCCGGCTTCACCCGGCCGCGCACCGCCGAACTCCTCGGCCATGTCCGTGTCGTGATGAACGAGGCCCTCGCGGTCGGCGGCACCAGCTTCGACAGCCTGTACGTCAACGTCAACGGCGAATCCGGCTACTTCGACCGGTCGCTGGACGCGTACGGCCGGGAGGGCCTGCCGTGCAAGCGGTGCGGCACGCCGATGCGGCGCCGTCCGTGGATGAACCGCTCCAGCTACTTCTGCCCGAAGTGCCAGCGGGCGCCGCGCGTCACGCCGTAGCGCGGGTCCCGTCGTACCGCTCCCGGGCGGCCAGGACGTCGTCCATGCTGCCCTCGACGAAGTGGATGAGGCTCAGCAGCCGCTCGGCGACCTGGCGGCCCAGCGGCGTCAGCTCGTAGTCCACGCGCGGCGGGTTCGTGGGCTGGGCCTCGCGGTGCACCAGTCCGTCGCGTTCCAGCGCGTGCAGCGTCTGGGACAGCATCTTCTCGCTCACCCCGTCCACGCGGCGGCGCAGCTCGTTGAAGCGCAGCGGGCCCTCGTGCAGCGCGCCGAGCGTGAGCGCGCCCCAGCGTCCGGTGACGTGCTCCAGCGTGCCCCGTGACGGGCAGGCCTTGGCGAACACGTTGTACGGCAGGTCCTGGTCGGGCGTGCGCTGGTCGGTACCGGTCATGTCTCGAGCGTACTCCAGCGCAGCGCTTTCCGCTGGGTTGCACTAACGAAAAGTTAGTGCTTTCCTTTGGTCATCGCTTCCCAGCTGCCTTTTCGAGGAGTACGCATGACCACCCCTGTTGTCGCGATCGCCTACCACTCCGGCTTCGGCCACACCGCCGTCCTCGCCGAGGCCGTGCGCGCGGGCGCCGCGGACGCCGGCGCCGAGGTTCACCTGATCAAGGTCGACGAGATCACCGACGAGCAGTGGGAGCTGCTGGACCGCGCCGACGCGATCGTCTTCGGCTCGCCGACCTACATGGGCACCGCGTCCGGCGCCTTCCACGTCTTCGCCGAGGCCACCTCCAAGCGCTGGGCCACCCGGGCGTGGGCGGACAAGCTGGCGGCGGGCTTCACCAACTCCGGTTCCAAGAGCGGCGACAAGCTGCACACCCTGCAGTTCTTCCAGATCCTCGCCGCGCAGCTCGGCATGCACTGGGTCAACCTGGGCCTGCTGCCCGGCTGGAACAGCAGCACGGCCGCCGAGACGGACCTCAACCGCCTCGGCTTCTTCTCCGGCGCGGCCGCCCAGACCAACGTCGACGAGGGCCCCGAGGGCGTCCACAAGGCCGACCTCGCCACGGCGGAACACCTGGGCCGCCGCGTGACGGACACGGCCCGCGTCTTCCTGCGGGGCCTGGCGGCGGCCTGACCGGCCCGGCGCTACCGGGGGAGCGCCATGGCCAGGGCCCAGAACGCGACCGCGGCGGCGACGCTCAGCCCCACGGGCACGACCGAGCCCGCCGCGCACCCGTAGCCGAGCGCGGTCGCCGCCCGGGCCCGGCTCACAACGCGCCGGTAACCGGCGTCGTCCTCCTGCTGCTCCCGGCTCACGCCGTCCCCGCAGAGGCCAGGTCCTCGGTCCAGGGCCCGGCCCCTTCCCCGGTCCGGGGCGGATCAGAACCCGAAGTCCTGCGTCCACCAAGGGCCGCCCGCGCCGAAGTGCACGCCGACGCCGAGGGTCTTGAAGGACGGGTTGAGGATGTTCGCGCGGTGGCCCGGGCTGTCCATCCAGGCCGCCACCACCGCCGCCGGGTCGGCCTGGCCGCGGGCTATGTTCTCGCCGCCCAGGCCCGTGATGCCGGCCTTCGCGGCACGGTCCCACGGGGTGCGCCCGTCGGGATCGGTGTGATCGAAGAAGCCCCGCGCGGCCATGTCGTCGCTGAAGCCCTCGGCCAGGCCCGTCAGCGCGCTGTTCGCCGCCAGCGGGGCGACGCCGGCCTTCGCCCGCTCCTCGTTGACCAACCGCAGGACCTCCGCCTCGGCCTGCGCCTGCGCCGACACCGAGACCGGCGGTGCGCTGGTCCGCTCCGGCGCCTTCGGGGGGGTCGCCTTGCGCGAGGGGGCGGTCGTGTGCGGAGCGGCCGACGGTTTCTTCGACGCGGTCTTCGACGGCGTGGGCGTGGGGGAGGGCGGCGCCGTGGACGCGGACGCCGACGGTGAGGGGGAGAGCGATGCCGACGCGGACGCGGACGCCGACGCCGGTGCCGACGCGGAACGGCCGGGGGTCCGGGCGGTGACCGGGCTGCTCTCGCCGCCCCTCTCCGCGCTGCCGGAGGTGCCGCCCTGCTCGCTGGGCGAGTTCGTCGGCGCCTGAGCGGCCCGCACCCCGCCGTCCCCGCCCGCGCTGCCGCCGAGCCGGTAGTTGTGCAGCCCCGGCACCACACCGGAGGCGACGGCGACCGTGCCGATGGCGACCGCGCCCGCGACACCCAGCAGACCGGTGCGCACCGGCGTCACGGCTCGCCTGCGCCGCCGTCGCCCACCCCCGCGGGGAGCGCCCGCGGCCGGATTGAATCCCGCCCCGGAGCCGCCCCCGGAGGAGGCGTCGTCGGTGGCGAACAGATACGCCTGGCTCTTCGCCACGGCCTCTGCGTACGCCTCGGGGTTCAGATAGGGCGCGATGCCCATGGGGGCGGTGTCGCCCCCGCTCGAGTCCCCCGGGCCGCGGTGCTCCGCGTAGGAGCCCTCCGGCTGCGGGGCCCCCGTGGCGCGGCCCTTGGCGGCGCGGCCGGCGGCGGAGCGTCGGTGGCGTCCCATGTCCTGGCCTTCCTGGTCCTCTCGGTCAGCCCGCCCAGCGGATCATGGGGGTCCCCTAGCCCCCGGCAGCCGACCAGACTCACCCGATCGGGTGAGTTTCATATGAGATGCATTGCGTCGGGACGGTACCCCATGGCGTGTGGGGAGGAAGTGTCCCGAGAGACATTGGCCGGTTAGGTTGCACCCATGAGCGAGGATGTACGACTGGTCGCCTGGGTGCGTGGACACGTGCAGGGCGTGGGTTTTCGCTGGTTCACGCGGGCCAAGGCGCTCGAGATCGGCGGCCTGAGTGGTTTTGCTCTCAATTTGGCCGACGGCCGCGTCCAGGTGGTCGCCGAGGGCTCCCGCCCGGGCTGCGAGGGTCTGCTCGACTGGCTCCGCGGCGGCGACACGCCCGGGCGCGTGGAGGGCGTCACCGAGATCTGGGACACACCCCGCGGCGGCTACGACGGCTTCGCCATCCGCTGACCCCCGGCCGCCGGCCCGCACCACGGCGCGTCGAGGGGCGCCGCGCGCCCCCCTCGCCCCCTGGAAACCGCAGGTCGCCACAGAGAGGGGCTTGCGATGGCGGCCTGCGCACGCAAGGATGATCGCCACGCCCCGAGGGGCCCGCAGGAGTCGCAGCGCAGGCGCTTGTCCGCCGCGTACCCCGGGTCGTCCTCCCACACGGGGCGTGATCGTGTTGACCGTCAAACTTTTTGGTGAGACGCTGAAAGCCCGCGCACCTTAGCTGTTTGGCATGGCTGAACGGCAGCACAACTCCAGGCCCGCCAAGCAGCCGCGGGTGCGAATCCCTCACGACCCACCACCGCTTCGGTCGGTCACTCAGTGTGGAGGACCATCCATCATGGCAAAGGCGCTTCTCGGTTACGTCGGCGGCTCCGACCCGCGACTCCTCGCCGAGATGCGACGGCTCCAGCAGCGCGTCCAGGACCTCGAATCCGAGCTCGTACGGATCCAGGCCGAAAAGGACGCCCTGCAGGCTGCCGCTTCTCACGACAGGATCATGGAGAGCGTTGACGCACACCAGGCGGAGCCTGCGCTCACCTGATCACTGCACGCTCCACAACAGCACAGGCAGTGGTTGGGCTGTCCGTCACAACCGCTTCAGTGTCAGAAGTGCAAGGGACGCCTCGGCGTCCCTTCTTTCTTGCCCCCGTGCATCCTTTCACTCTCTATAACGTCTGATGTGCCCTCGCCGTTCATCGGTGAAACCGCGGGTAGCACCGTGGTTCATAGAGTGAGACAACCCCGGAAGGTAGAGTCCGACGGCGTGCACCTCAAGGCCCTGACGCTCCGCGGGTTCAAGTCGTTCGCCTCGGCGACCACGCTCCGCTTCGAACCGGGTATCACCTGTGTCGTCGGCCCCAACGGCTCCGGCAAGTCCAACGTCGTGGACGCGCTCAGCTGGGTCATGGGCGAACAGGGCGCCAAGTCGCTGCGCGGCGGCAAGATGGAGGACGTCATCTTCGCCGGCACCACCGGCCGCCCGCCGCTGGGCCGGGCCGAGGTGTCGCTGACCATCGACAACTCCGACGGCGCGCTGCCCATCGAGTACGCCGAGGTCACCATCACGCGGATCATGTTCCGCAACGGCGGCAGCGAGTACCAGATCAACGGCGACACCTGCCGCCTGCTCGACATCCAGGAGCTGCTCTCCGACTCCGGCATCGGCCGCGAGATGCACGTCATCGTCGGCCAGGGCCAGCTCGACTCCGTCCTGCACGCCGACCCCATGGGCCGCCGCGCCTTCATCGAGGAGGCCGCGGGCGTCCTCAAGCACCGCAAGCGCAAGGAAAAAGCCCTGCGCAAGCTGGACGCGATGCAGGCCAACCTCGCGCGCGTGCAGGACCTCACCGACGAACTGCGCCGCCAGCTCAAACCGCTCGGCCGGCAGGCCGCCGTCGCCCGCCGGGCCGCCGTCATCCAGGCCGACCTGCGCGACGCCCGTCTGCGCCTGCTCGCCGACGACCTCGTACGCCTGCGCCAGGCGCTGCAGACCGAGATCGCCGACGAGGCCGCGCTCAAGGCCCGCAAGGAAGCCGCCGAGCAGGACCTGAGGAAGGCCCAGCAGCGCGAGGCCCTGCTCGAGGACGAGGTGCGGCAGCTCACGCCCCGCCTCCAGCGCGCCCAGCAGACCTGGTACGAACTCTCCCAGCTCGCCGAACGCGTCCGCGGCACGATCTCCCTGGCCGACGCCCGAGTCAAGAGCGCCACCTCCGCCCCGCCCGAGGAGCGGCGCGGCCGCGACCCGGAGGACATGGAGCGCGAGGCCGCGCGCATCCGCGAGCAGGAGGCCGAGCTGACGGCCGCCCTCGAGGCCGCCGAACGGGCCCTGGAGGACACCGTCGCCCACCGCGCCGAGCTGGAGCGCGAGCTGGCCCAGGAGGAGCGGCGTCTGAAGGACGTCGCCCGGGCCATCGCCGACCGTCGCGAAGGCCTCGCGCGGCTGCGCGGCCAGGTCGGCGCCGCGCGCTCGCGCGCCGCGTCCGCGCAGGCCGAGATCGACCGCCTGGCCGCCGCCCGCGACGAGGCCCAGGAACGCGCCGTCGCCGCGCAGGAGGAGTACGAGGCGCTCAAGGCCGAGGTCGACGGCCTCGACGCCGGCGACGAGGAACTGGCCGCGCGCCACGAAACGGCCAAACGGCAGCTCGCCGAGGCGGAAGCGGCCCTGAGCACCGCCCGCGAGGCCCTCACCACCGCCGAACGCACCCGCGCCGCGACCCAGGCCCGCCACGAGGCACTGGCGCTCGGCCTCCGCCGCAAGGACGGCACCGGCATACTGCTCGGCGCCCGCGACCGCCTGAAGGGAGTCCTCGGCCCGGCGGCGGAACTGCTGACGGTGGAGCCCGGCCACGAGGTGGCGCTGGCCGCCGCCTTCGGAGCGGCGGCGGACGCGATCGCCGTCGAAACCCCGGCCGCGGCGGCCGAGGCGATCCGGTTGCTGCGCAAGCAGGACGGGGGACGAGCGGCGCTGCTCCTGGCGGGGGCACCGGAAGCGCCCCGGAGGGGCGCGGGGAACGGCGCGAGCAGCCACGACGCACCCGCGGACGCACCTGCACCCCTCACCCCCCTCCCCGGAGGGCGCCCCGCCGCAGACCTCGTCCGAGGCCCCGCCGAGCTCATGCCCGCCGTCCGCCGCCTCCTGCGAGGACTCGTGGTCGTCGGCACCCTGGAGGACGCCGAGGACCTGGTCTACGCCCAACCCGAGCTGACCGCCGTCACCGTGGAGGGCGACCTGCTGGGCGCCCACTTCGCCCACGGCGGATCCGCCGGCGCCCCCAGCCTGCTGGAGGTGCAGGCCTCCGTCGACGAGGCCGCGGCCGAGCTGGCCGAGCTGGCGGTGCGGTGTGAGCGGCTGGCCGAAGAACAGCGGGCGGCCGCTGAACGGCGTACGGAGGCCGTCGGAGTCGTAGAAGAACTCGGGGAGCGGCGGCGGGCCGCGGACCGGGAGAAGTCGGCCGTGGCGCAGCAGCTGGGGCGGCTCGCCGGGCAGGCCCGCGCGGCCGCCGGCGAGGCCGAGCGGTCCACCGCGGCCGCGGCCCGCGCGCAGGAGGCGCTGGAGCAGGCCGTCCAGGACGCGGAGGAACTGGCGGAACGGCTGGAGGTCGCCGAGGAGACCCCCGTGGACGACGAGCCGGACACCTCCGTGCGCGACCGGCTGGCCGCCGACGGCGCCAACGCCCGCCAGACCGAGATGGAGGCCCGTCTCCGGGTCCGCACCCACGAGGAACGCGTGAAGGGCCTGGCCGGACGCGCCGACTCCCTCGACCGGGCCGCCCGCGCGGAACGCGAGGCACGCGCGCGTGCCGAGCAGCGCCGGGCCCGGCTGCGCCACGAGGCGGGCGTCGCCCAGGCCGTCGCCGCCGGCGCTCGTCGGCTGCTCGCGCACATCGAGATCTCCCTCGCCCGGGCCGAGCGGGAACGGTCCGCCGCCGAGGCCGCCAAGGCGGCCCGTGAGCAGGAGCTGACCGCCGCCCGCACCGCGGGACGTGAACTGAAGGCCGAACTCGACAAGTTGACGGATTCAGTCCACCGCGGCGAGGTACTCGGCGCCGAGAAGCGGCTGCGCATCGAGCAGCTGGAGACCAAGGCGCTGGAGGAACTGGGTGTCGAACCGGAGGGGCTGGTCACCGAGTACGGGCCCGACCAGCTCGTGCCGGCCTCGCCCCCCGCCGACGGCGAGGAGCTGCCGGAGGACCCCGACCACCCGCGCAACCAGCCGCGTCCCTTCGTCCGCGCCGAGCAGGAGAAACGCCTGAAGGCCGCCGAGCGCGCCTACCAGCAGCTCGGCAAGGTCAACCCGCTCGCACTGGAGGAGTTCGCCGCGCTGGAGGCCCGGCACCAGTTCCTGAGCGAGCAGCTGGAGGACCTGAAGAAGACCCGTGCCGACCTGCTCCAGGTCGTGAAGGAGGTGGACGAGCGGGTCGAGCAGGTCTTCACGGAGGCCTACCGGGACACGGCCCGCGAGTTCGAGGGCGTCTTCAGCCGCCTCTTCCCGGGCGGTGAGGGCCGCCTGGTGCTGACCGACCCCGACAACATGCTCACCACGGGCGTGGACGTCGAGGCCCGCCCGCCGGGCAAGAAGGTCAAGCGGCTGTCCCTGCTCTCGGGCGGCGAACGGTCGCTGACCGCCGTGGCCCTGCTCGTGTCGATCTTCAAGGCGCGACCGAGCCCGTTCTACGTCATGGACGAGGTCGAGGCGGCGCTGGACGACACGAACCTCCAACGGCTGATCCGGATCATGCAGGAGCTGCAGGAGGCCTCGCAGCTGATCGTGATCACGCACCAGAAGCGGACGATGGAGGTCGCGGACGCGCTGTACGGCGTCTCCATGCAGGGTGACGGTGTCTCGAAGGTCATCTCGCAGCGTCTGCGCCAGGGCGTATGAGTCCAAGATCATCTGACTTGTCGTTCATTTATTGAACACAAGGCGCCTCGGCTTATCTACAAACTCACAGCCGTTGAAGTATTGACTTCGAAACTTGAAGGCATAGTCTCTGCAACGTTGCTTTTACCTTCAGGTGTGAGCGGCGTGCCTGTATGCGCCACTGGAAGCCTGGAAGGGCAGACCCCCACCCGGCAGCGTTGCCGGTGGCCCGAGGAGTACATGTGACCAGCACAGCGCAGGCACCCCAGTCAGGAGCCCGTACGGCTCATCCCGATCATCTCGGGCATGTCATCTTCATCGCGGCAGCGGCCGCGATGGGCGGTTTCCTCTTCGGATACGACAGCTCCGTCATCAACGGCGCCGTCGAGGCCATCCGCGACCGTTACGACATCGGCTCCGCCGCGCTGGCCCAGGTCATCGCCATCGCCCTGATCGGCTGTGCCATCGGTGCCGCCACCGCCGGCCGGATAGCGGACCGCATCGGCCGAATCCGCTGCATGCAGATCTCCGCGGCCCTCTTCACGATCAGCGCCGTCGGCTCGGCCCTGCCGTTCGCCCTCTGGGACCTCGCCTTCTGGCGCATCGTCGGCGGCTTCGCCATCGGCATGGCCTCCGTCATCGGCCCGGCCTACATCGCCGAGGTCGCCCCGCCCGCCTACCGCGGCCGTCTCGGCTCCTTCCAGCAGGCCGCGATCGTCATCGGCATCGCCGTCTCCCAGCTGGTCAACTGGGGCCTGCTCAACGCCGCCGGAGGCGACCAGCGCGGCAAGCTGATGGGCCTGGAGGCCTGGCAGGTCATGCTGGGCGTCATGGTCGTCCCGGCCGTCCTGTACGGCATGCTCTCCTTCGCCATCCCCGAGTCGCCGCGCTTCCTGATCTCCGTCGGCAAGCGGGACCGCGCCAAGGAGATCCTCGCCGAGGTCGAGGGCAACGGCGTCGACCTGAACGCCCGCGTCAACGAGATCGAGCTGGCGATGAAGAGCGAGCACAAGTCGTCCTTCAAGGACCTGCTCGGCGGCGGCTTCTTCTTCAAGCCGATCGTCTGGGTCGGCATCGGCCTGTCGGTGTTCCAGCAGTTCGTCGGCATCAACGTGGCCTTCTACTACTCGTCCACCCTGTGGCAGTCGGTGGGCGTGGACCCGTCGGACTCGTTCTTCTACTCCTTCACGACGTCGATCATCAACATCGTCGGCACCGTGATCGCGATGATCTTCGTGGACCGCGTCGGCCGCAAGCCGCTCGCGCTCATCGGCTCGGTCGGCATGGTCGTCGGCCTCGCGCTGGAAGCCTGGGCGTTCAGCTACCACCTGGTCGACGGCAAGCTGCCCAGCACCCAGGGCTGGGTCGCCCTGATCGCCGCCCACGTCTTCGTGCTCTTCTTCGCCCTGTCCTGGGGTGTCGTCGTCTGGGTCTTCCTCGGCGAGATGTTCCCGAACAAGCTCCGCGCCGCCGCGCTGGGTGTGGCCGCCGCCGCGCAGTGGATCGCCAACTGGGCCATCACCGCGAGCTTCCCGTCGCTGGCCGACTGGAACCTCTCCGGCACCTACGTGATCTACACGGTCTTCGCCGCGCTCTCCATTCCGTTCGTCCTGAAGTTCGTCAAGGAGACGAAGGGCAAGGCCCTGGAGGAGATGGGCTGAGGCCCTCCCGAACTCGGGGAGAAGGGCCAAGTCCCCGCTGCCCCTCTCCTCGTACCGTCCGCCGCCCCTGCCCTGCCGGGTGGGGGCGGCGGTGTGTCTGCCGACGGCTCCGGGGGCGGGGGCGTCGTCGTGCGGGGGTGCGGTGTCGTGTGCGGGTGCGTTGTGGCTGGCCGCCTTTGCCTGCGGCGCCTGCGGAGGTGCGTTGTGGCTGGTCTGGTTTGGCTGTGGCGCCTGCGGGGGTGCGCGGTGGCTGGTCTCGTTGGCTGCGGCGCCTGCGGGGGTGCGTTGTGGCTGGTCTCGTTGGCTGCGGCGCCTGTGCGGGTTTCGTTGTGGCTGGTCGCGCCGTTCCCCGCGCCCCCTTTTTGCCTGCGGCGGCCCGTTGCGGTGCGTGGTCGGTTGCTGTCGCGCCTGCCGTGCGTTGTGGGGCGGGGCCGGGGTGGGGGGTGTCCGTCCTCGGTCCGGCCGGCCGTTTCCGACGGGCTCGCTGTGTCTCGGTGCCGGACGCTGCGGGCGGACACCCCCCACCCCGTCCCCTTCCCGCCGTCGGCGGGTGCGGGGCCGTCGTGGTCGGTGGCGGTGCGTCCGTGGCGGAAAAAAAGCCCTCTCCGGCAGTGGTTCGCCGGAGAGGGCAGGGAGAAGGAGGACGTCAGACGGTGACGCTCTCGCGCTCCTCGGTCGTCTGGGAAGCCGTCGGCCGGACAACCTCCGGCTTCGGCAGGGCGAGGTACAGCAGGCCGGAGATCACGATCGTGGCGACCCAGCCGAGGCCGTACTCGCCGATGACGTTGTTCTTCGCGAGCGGGCCGGTGAACCAGTCCGACGTGGTGAACATCAGGCCGCCGACGAGACCCACCGCCCAGGAGACGACCGCGGCGGGGGAGAAGCCGCCCCGGTACCAGTACGCGCTGCTGCGCGTGGTGTCGGCCATCGCCGCGCCGTCGTACTCCGTGCGCCGCAGCATGTCCGCGCCGAAGACGCCGACCCAGGCGGAGAAGGCGACGGCGAGCAGGGACAGGAAGGCGATGAAGGAGCCCATGAAGCTGGTCGCCACCAGCATCAGCACACCGCCGAAGATCAGGGAGATCACGGCGTTGACGGACACCGCCCAGTGGCGCGGCACCTTGAAGCCGAGGGTCTGCGCGGTGAAGCCGGCCGAGTACATCGACATGGAGTTGATCAGCAGCATGCCGATCAGCGCGATCAGCAGATACGGCACGGCGATCCAGGTGGGCAGGATCTCGCCCAGGAAGGACACCGGGTCGGACGCGGAGGCCAGGTCCGGCGTGGAGACCGCCATCACCGCGCCCATCAGCACCATCGGCAGCACGACGATGCCGGCCCCGCCGACCGACGTACCGACGATCGCCTTCGAGGACGCCGTACGCGGCAGGTAGCGGGTGAAGTCGGGGGCGGACGGGATCCAGCTCACGCCACCGGCCGCGATCATGCCGATCCCGGTGATCACCGCGGCGGTGGAGCCGGCGCTGTGGTCCATCACCTTCGACCAGTCGGTGTTGACGGCCAGATAGACGAGGACGAGCACCGAGAAGGCGCCGAACAGATACGTCGCGTACTTGTTGCACTTCTGGACGGCGTTGATGCCGAGACCGGAGATGGCGAAGGTGGCGACGACGAACAGCAGCAGCATGACCATGTCGAGCACACTGTTCGCGCCGATGCCGAGGACGATGTCCAGGATGGTGAGCATGGCGTAGGCGCCGGTCACCGCATTGATCGTCTCCCAGCCCCAGCGGGCCACCCAGATCAGCGAGCCGGGCAGCAGGTTGCCGCGCTGCCCGAACACCGCGCGCGACAGCGCCATCCCGGGCGCCCCGCCACGTTTGCCGGCGATGCCGATGAGCCCGACCAGGCCGTACGACACGACGGGGGCGACGGCCGCGACGACGAGCGCCTGCCAGATGTTCAGGTGGTACGCCACGACGAGGCTCGCGCCCATCGTGAGCAGCAGCACGCTGATGTTGGCGCCCACCCAGGTGGGGAACAGCTCGCGGGGCTTGGCGGTGCGCTCATTGTCGGGCACCTGTTCGATGCCGCGGGTTTCGAGAGCGCCTTCGGTCTCGGCGGTCTTACTCATGGAAGGAGGGAGCCTCAAGGTGGGGGACAAGGTGTCGTCGGGACTCTACGCGCGTTGATGTGGGGACCACCATCGTACTTTGGCCCGACTACTGCCCTCCGGTGGTGTTTGTCTCTCGGAGGAAGCCACAAGACGGCCCTCGCGGAGCCCCATGGCTGATACTGGACGGGTTATGGAAACCGTCATCCTTGCTGTAGTCATCGCCGTGGTCGCGATCGTCGCGCTCGGCGGGCTCGTGGTCGGCAGCCGACGGAAGAAGTCGCTGCCCCCACCGCCCCCCACCGCGCCCGACATCACCGCTCCTCCGGCCGAGCCGCATGTCGGCGACGAGGCCGAGACGCCGCGGGAGGAACCGCGGCGCACCATCGAGGAGGTGGATCTTCCAGGCGGCCAGGCACCCGTCGCCGTAGAGGAGCCGCCGGCCGCAGTCGTCGAGGCCCCGGAGATCGAGATCCCGGAGCCCACCGCAGGCCGCCTGGTGCGCCTGCGCGCCCGCCTGTCCCGCTCGCAGAACGCCCTGGGCAAGGGCCTGCTCACCCTCCTGTCCCGGGAGCACCTCGACGAGGACACCTGGGAGGAGATCGAGGACACGCTGCTCACCGCCGATGTCGGCGTGCAGCCCACGCAGGAGCTGGTCGACCGGCTGCGCGAGCGTGTGAAGGTGCTCGGCACCCGCACGCCCGAGGAGCTGCGCGGCCTGCTGCGCGAGGAGCTGCTCACGCTGGTCGGCCCGGACATGGACCGTGAGGTCAAGACCGAGCCGGCCACCAGCAAGCCGGGCATCGTGATGGTCGTCGGCGTCAACGGCACCGGCAAGACCACCACCACAGGCAAGCTGGCCCGCGTCCTCGTGGCCGACGGCCGCTCGGTCGTCCTGGGCGCCGCCGACACGTTCCGCGCGGCCGCCGCCGACCAGCTCCAGACCTGGGGCGAGCGCGTCGGCGCCTACACCGTGCGCGGGCCGGAGGGCGGCGACCCCGCCTCCGTCGCGTTCGACGCGGTGAAGGAGGGCAAGGAGATGGGGTCGGACGTCGTCCTCATCGACACCGCCGGGCGCCTGCACACCAAGACCGGCCTCATGGACGAGCTGGGCAAGGTCAAGCGGGTCGTGGAGAAGCACGCCCCGCTGGACGAGGTGCTGCTGGTCCTCGACGCCACCACCGGGCAGAACGGCCTCGTGCAGGCCCGCGTCTTCGCGGAGGTCGTCGACATCACCGGCATCGTCCTGACCAAGCTCGACGGCACGGCCAAGGGCGGCATCGTGATCGCGGTCCAGCGGGAGCTGGGCGTACCGGTCAAGCTGATCGGCCTCGGCGAGGGCGCGGACGACCTGGCCCCGTTCGAGCCGGAGGCCTTCGTGGACGCCCTCATCGGCGACTGACGACTCCGTCGGCCACACGGAAACCCACCCCCGGTACGGATCCCCGGCCGGGGGTGGGGTGTCTTCGGGTACCGGCGACGGGCTGCAGGCGCGCCACGATGGCGCCGCACCCGCGTACGGCTCAAGGGGACGGGGTGGGGGGGGGCCGCCCGCAGCGGCCGGCACCGGCACAGGGTGCCCTCGTCGGAAACGGGCGGCCGGACCGAGGACGGACACCCCCCGCCCCGGCCCCGACCCACGACGCACCGCAGGCGCGACAGCAACCGGCCACCGGACGGAAACGGGCCGCCGCAGGCACAAAAAGGGGCGCGGGGAACTGCGCGAGCAACCACCCAGCCACCCGCAGACGAACAACCGCCACACGCCGCAGGCACGCCCGCAGGCGAGCCACTACCCCCGCGACCGATGCGCCACGTACGCCAGCGTCCCCAGGACCAGCCGCGCCGCCGGCGGCCGGGTCGCCGAGTCCAGATCGGGCGGCCGCAGCCACCGCACCGGCCCCCGTCCGCCGCGGTCCGACGGCGGAGCCGTGATGTACGTGCCGGGACCGAGCCCCCGCAGATCCAAGGACGGATCGTCCCAGCCCATCCGGTAGAGCAGCCGCGGCAGCTCGGCCGCGGCCCCCGGCGCGACGAAGAACTGCGCCCGCCCCTGCGGCGTCGCGGTCACCGGCCCCAGCGGCACTCCCATCCGCTCCAGCCGCACCAGCGCCCGCCGGCCCGCCGCCTCCGCCACCTCGATCACGTCGAACGCGCGCCCCACCGGCAGCATCACCGACGCGCCCGGCACCTCGGCCCACGCCGCGGTCACCTCGTCCAGCGTCGCCCCCGCCCGCACCTCGGCCGCGAACGACAGCGGATGCGCGCCCGGGGCCGGGCAGTCGCCGAGGCCGCACGAGCACACGCCCGCCGCCGCCCGTGCGCCCGGCGCCACGTCCCAGCCCCACAGGCCGGTGAACTCGGCCACCGTGGTGCACTCCGACGAGCGGCCGCGGCGCCGCGAGACGGACCGGATGTCACGGATGCCCCGACTGCTGCCGATCGTGAAGCCCATGCCCCCTCCAACGGGTCCGACGCACCGGTGGTTACGAAGCGGTGGTCACGAAGAACACTCAACCCGCTACGGAGCGTGTCCCCGACCCTGCCGCCGACGGCGTCCGGAAGTGCCCGCGGTGGTGCATCCGGTGACACGCGCCCCCGAGTGCATCTGTGCGCTCACTCCCGGCTGTCCTATGTCAAGTGAATCGCGGGAAGGTCGCCGTGAGTTCATTCGAAGGGGTGGCGAATGGTGGCGTTTACGGTTTCACCATGGCCGGACGGGTGATCGTAGGATTACTTTGAGTGCACGGTACCGGCGGGTGCATGCACTCGTGGGTATGCCGGAGGCAACTCGACTTTCCGTTCGAAGGGTGAGAACCGCCGGACGGAAGGCCCGAGAACCGGCATTCTGATAGGGCTTGCCGCACAGGCGCGGCAAGAGGTCTTTCGGGATGGGGGCGTTCCAGTGGGCGGCAACGGCGGTAGCGGGACGAACGCTGAGAAGCGCCCCAACGAGCTGCTCGGTTCCTGGTTCGTGCGCAGCGGCTGGTCCAAGGGCGAGCTCGCCCGCCAGGTCAACCGCCGCGCCCGTCAGCTGGGCGCCAACCACATCTCCACCGACACCTCCCGGGTCCGCCGCTGGCTGGACGGCGAGAACCCCCGCGAGCCCATTCCCAGGATCCTGTCCGAGCTGTTCTCCGAGCGCTTCGGCTGCGTCGTCTCCATCGAGGACCTCGGCCTGCGCACCGTGCGCCCGTCGCCGTCCGCCACGGGTGTCGACCTGCCTTGGACGGGTCCGCAGACCGTCGCCCTGCTCGGCGAGTTCTCACGCAGCGACCTGATGCTGGCCCGGCGCGGCTTCCTCGGCAGCTCGCTGGGCCTGGCCGCGGGCCCGGCCCTCATCGAGCCGATGCAGCGCTGGCTGGTGCCCACGCCGGCGCTGCCCGGCCAGCGCCATGAGGCCGACCCGCAGCCGATCCCCACCAGCCGCGCCCGCGGCCGGCTCTCCAAGCCGGAGCTGGACCTGCTGGAGACCACCACCGTGATGTTCCGGCAGTGGGACGCCCAGTGCGGCGGCGGCCTGCGCCGCAAGGCGGTCGTCGGCCAGCTGCACGAGGTCACCGACCTCCTCCAGGAGCCCCAGCCCGAGGCGACCACCCGGCGCCTGTTCAAGGTCGCCGCCGAGCTGGCCGAGCTGGCCGGCTGGATGTCGTACGACGTGGGGCTCCAGCCGACCGCGCAGAAGTACTTCGTCCTCGCGCTGCACGCCGCCAAAGAGGCCGGCGACAAGCCGCTCGGCTCCTACATCCTGTCCAGCATGAGCCGCCAGATGATCCACCTCGGCCGGCCCGAGGACGCCCTGGAGCTCATCCACCTCGCCCAGTACGGCAGCCGCGACTGCGCCGGCCCCCGCACCCAGGCGATGCTGTATGCGATGGAGGCCCGCGCCTACGCCAACATGGGCCAGCCCGGCAAGTGCAAGCGGGCCGTCCGCATGGCCGAGGACACCTTCGCCGACGCCGACGACTGGGACGAGCCGGACCCCGACTGGATCCGCTTCTTCTCCGAGGCCGAGCTGTACGGCGAGAACAGCCACTCCTTCCGCGACCTCGCCTACGTCGCCGGCCGCAGCCCCGCCTACGCCTCCCTCGCCGAGCCGCTGATGCAGCGGGCCGTGGAGCTGTTCGCCGAGGACAGCGAGCACCAGCGGTCGTATGCGCTGAACCTCATCGGCATGGCCACCGTCCACCTGCTGCGCCGCGAGCCCGAGCAGAGCACGGTCTACGCCGGGCAGGCCATGCGGATCGCCCGCAAGGTGCGCTCCGAGCGGGTCAACACCCGCATCCGCAAGACCGTCGACACCGCCGCCCGCGACTTCGGCGACCTCGCCGAGATCGTCGACCTGACCGACAAGCTCGCCGCCGAGCTGCCGGAGGCCGCCGAGGCGGTCTGACACCACCCGTTCCACCCACTGAACCCCGGCCGCGGCCGGCCCTCCCGAACTGCCCGACTCGGCTCCCCCGCCAGGTCATCGGAAGGCCGCCCGCGGCCGGTCCCGTTCCCCCGGCAATTCATCGGGGCGTAACACGCCGGGCGCCTTCGTCACCCCGGCGAAACAACACGGGGCGCCCACCGAAACCGCGCTGCGTCAATCTCGTCGCCATAACCGGCCCACCCCTCATTCCGCTGAGGCATTCCGCTCAGGCTTCGCCCGCACGGGGCCGTACAACGACGAGGAGACGCCGATGGCACCAGCAGCCATCATGCTTGCGGCGGACGCACCCAAACTGTCGTCCGCCAACACCGGCTTCATGCTCATCTGTTCCGCCCTGGTGATGCTCATGACCCCGGGCCTGGCCTTCTTCTACGGAGGCATGGTCCGCGTCAAGAGCACCCTGAACATGCTGATGATGAGCTTCATCAGCCTCGGGATCGTCACCGTCCTGTGGGTGCTCTACGGCTTCTCCCTCGCCTTCGGCACGGACTCCGGCAGCCTCATCGGATGGAACTCCGACTGGCTGGGCCTCAGCAACATCGGGCTGACCGAGCTGTGGGACGGCTACTCCATCCCCGTCTTCGTGTTCTGCATGTTCCAGCTGATGTTCGCGATCATCACGCCCGCCCTGATCAGCGGCGCGCTCGCCGACCGTGTGAAGTTCAGCGCCTGGGCGCTGTTCATCACGCTGTGGGTGACGGTCGTGTACTTCCCCGTGGCGCACTGGGTCTGGGGCGCGGGCGGCTGGGCCTACGAGCTGGGCGTGATCGACTTCGCCGGCGGTACGGCCGTGCACATCAACGCCGGTGCCGCGGCGCTCGGCGTGATCCTCGTCATCGGCAAGCGCGTCGGCTTCAAGAAGGACCCGATGCGCCCGCACAGCCTGCCGCTGGTCATGCTCGGCGCGGGCCTGCTGTGGTTCGGCTGGTTCGGCTTCAACGCCGGCTCCTGGCTCGGCAACGACGACGGCGTGGGCGCGCTGATGTTCGTGAACACGCAGGTCGCGACCGGTGCCGCCATGCTGGCCTGGCTGATCTACGAAAAGATCCGGCACGGCGCGTTCACCACCCTGGGCGCCGCCTCCGGCGCGGTCGCCGGCCTGGTCGCCATCACCCCGTCCGGCGGCGCGGTCTCCCCGCTCGGCGCGATCGCCGTCGGCGCCATCGCCGGTGTGCTGTGCGCGATGGCCGTCGGCCTGAAGTACCGCTTCAACTACGACGACTCCCTCGACGTCGTCGGCGTCCACCTGGTCGGCGGTATCGCCGGCTCCCTGCTCATCGGCTTCTTCGCCACCGGCAAGGGCCAGTCCGCGGCGAGCGGCGTCTTCTACGGCGACCACTCCTTCACCCAGCTGTGGAAGCAGTGCGCGGGTGTCGGCGCCGTCCTCGCCTACTCCCTCGTCGTCTCCGCGATCCTCGCCTTCGTCCTCGACAAGACGATCGGCATGCGGGTCACCGAGGACGAGGAAGTCCGCGGCATCGACCAGAGCGAGCACGCCGAGACCGCGTACGACTTCAGCGGCGCCGGTGGCGGAGCAGCCCGCACCAGCGCCGTACCGGCCGCCGCGACCGAGGCCGTGACCCGAAAGGTGGACGCATGAAGCTCATCACCGCCGTCGTCAAGCCGCACCGGCTCGACGAGATCAAGGAGGCCCTGCAGGCCTTCGGGGTCCACGGGCTGACGGTCACCGAGGCCAGCGGCTACGGTCGGCAGCGGGGCCACACCGAGGTCTACCGCGGCGCCGAGTACACCGTCGACCTGGTCCCCAAGATCCGTATCGAGGTACTGGTCGAGGACGACGACGCCGAGCAGCTGATCGAGGTCGTCGTGAAGGCGGCCCGTACCGGCAAGATCGGTGACGGCAAGGTCTGGTCGATCCCGGTCGACACGGCCGTCCGGGTCCGCACCGGCGAGCGCGGCCCCGACGCGCTCTGACCGCTTGACGAACAGGAGTCGCTGGGTGACGACGGACGCGCGCAACGAAGCAGAGGACCCCGGCCCCAGCGGCTACGCGGCGGCCCGGCTGCACCTCCTCACCGAGGGGGAGCAGTCCGGGCCGCCGCGCCGTACGGCCCTGTCACAGCTCACCGACGACTGGCTCGCGGGGCTGTTCCGGGCGGGCGCCGGCGAGCTCAAGGGCCTCTCGCTGGTCGCCGTCGGCGGGTACGGGCGCGGCGAGCTGTCCCCACGCAGCGACCTCGACCTGCTTCTGCTGCACGACGGCGCCGATCCCAAGGAGGTCGCCGCGCTCGCCGACCGCCTCTGGTACCCGGTGTGGGACCTCGGCCTCGCCCTCGACCACTCCGTGCGCACCCCGGCCGAGGCCCGCAGGACGGCCGGGGAGGACCTGAAGGTGCAGCTCGGCCTGCTGGACGCCCGCCACCTCGCCGGCGACCCCGGCCTGACCGCCTCGCTGCGCACCGCCGTCCTCGCCGACTGGCGCAACCAGGCTCCCAAGCGTCTGCCCGAACTCCAGGAGCTGTGCGCGGAGCGGGCCGAGCGCCACGGCGAGCTGCAATACCTGCTGGAACCCGACCTCAAGGAGGCCCGGGGCGGGCTCAGGGACGCCACCGCCCTGCGCGCCGTCGCCGCGTCCTGGCTCGCCGACGCGCCCCGCGAGGGTCTCGCCGACGCCCGCCGCCGCCTCCTCGACGTCCGCGACGCCCTGCACCTGACCACCGGCCGAGCCACCGACCGGCTCTCCCTCCAGGAACAGGACCAGGTCGCGGCCGCCCTCGGCCTGCTCGACGCCGACGCCCTGCTGCGGCAGGTCTACGAGGCCGCCCGCGTCATCTCCTACGCCAGCGACGTCACCTGGCGCGAGGTGAGCCGTGTACTGCGCTCCCGCGCGGTGCGGCCCCGGCTGCGCGCCATGCTGGGCGGCGGCAAACCCGTCACCGAGCGGTCCCCGCTGGCCGAGGGCGTCGTGGAACAGGACGGCGAAGTGGTGCTCGCCCGCACCGCGCGCCCCGAACGCGACCCCGTCCTCCCGCTGCGCGCCGCGGCCGCCGCCGCCCAGGCCGGCCTGCCGCTCTCTCTGCACGCCGTGCGCCGGATGGCCGCCACCGCCCGCCCGCTTCCCTCGCCCTGGCCCGCCGAGGCGCGCGAACAGCTGGTCACGCTGCTCGGCTCGGGCCGCCCCACCGTGGAGGTGTGGGAGGCGCTGGAGGCCGAGAGGCTGATCACCCGGCTGCTGCCCGACTGGGAACGGGTGCGCTGCCGGCCGCAGCGCAACGCCGTCCATGTGTGGACCGTCGACCGGCACCTGATCGAGACGGCCGTGCGCGCCTCGGAGTTCACCCGCCGGGTGGGCCGGCCCGACCTGCTGCTGGTCGCGGCCCTGCTGCACGACATCGGCAAGGGCTGGCCCGGCGACCACTCGGTGGCCGGCGAGATCATCGCCCGCGACGTCGCCGCGCGCATCGGTTTCGACCGCGCCGACGTCGCCGTACTCGCCGCCCTGGTCCGTCACCATCTGCTGCTGGTCGAGACGGCCACCCGGCGCGACCTGGACGACCCGGCCACCGTGCGGCTGGTCGCCGAGGCGGTCGGCACGCCGTCCACGCTGGAGCTGCTGCACGCCCTGACCGAGGCGGACGCACTCGCCACCGGCCCGGCCGCCTGGTCCTCCTGGCGCGGCTCGCTCGTCGCCGACCTGGTGCGGCGGGTGTCGGCCGTGCTCGCCGGGGACGTACCGGACGAGCCCGAGCCGGCCGCGCCGACCGCCGAGCAGGAGCGGCTCGGACTGGAGGCGGTGGCCACCGGCGGGCCGGTGCTGGCGCTGCGCGCGCAGCCGGAGCCGCCCGGCGAGCCCTCCGGCGACGCGCCCTCGGGCGAGGGCGACCCCGAGCCGCTCGGCGTGGAGCTGCTCATCGCCGTACCCGACCAGCCGGGCGTGCTGCCCGCGGTGGCCGGTGTCCTTGCCGTGCACCGGCTCACCGTGCGCACCGCCGAGCTGCGCGCGCTGGACCTGCCCGACGGCGTGGACGGCTCGGTGCTGCTGCTGGACTGGCGGGTCGCGGCCGAGTACGGCTCCCTGCCCCAGACCACCCGGCTGCGCGCCGACCTCGTCCGCGCGCTGGACGGCTCCCTGGACATCGCCGCCCGCCTCGCCGAACGCGACGCGGCCTACCCGCGCCGGCGCGGTGTCGTCCCGCCGCCGCCCCGGGTGACCGTCCACCCGGCCGCCTCCCGCCTCGCCACGGTGATCGAGGTCCGCGCCCAGGACGCCCCCGGCCTGCTGTTCCACATCGGCCGGGCGCTGGAGGACGCGAGCGTGAGCGTCCGCAGCGCGCACGTGTCGACACTCGGCGCGAACGCCGTGGACGCGTTCTATGTCACGGACGCGGACGGCGTGCCGCTGCCCGCTGAGGAGGCCACGGCGGTGGCGCGGAAGCTGGAGGAGACCCTGCGGGGGTGAGCCCGCCCCGGTGACTTGTGTCGCCGGGATACCCTGGAGGGCGATTCGTCAGCAGCCACCGACCCCGAGGACCGCGAGCGCCGTGTTCGACACTCTCTCCGATCGCCTGTCAGCGACTTTCAAGAACCTGCGCGGCAAGGGACGGCTCTCCGAAGCGGACATCGACGCCACCGCGCGTGAGATCCGCATCGCGCTCCTCGAAGCCGACGTGGCCCTGCCCGTCGTCCGCACGTTCATCAAGAACGTCAAGGAGCGCGCCGCCGGCGCCGAGGTCTCCCGGGCCCTCAACCCGGCCCAGCAGGTTCTGAAGATCGTCAACGACGAGCTCGTCACGATCCTGGGCGGCGAGACCCGGCGCCTGCGCTTCGCCAAGCAGCCGCCGACCGTCATCATGCTGGCCGGTCTCCAGGGTGCCGGTAAGACCACCCTCGCGGGCAAGCTCGGCCGGTGGCTCAAGGAGCAGGGCCACTCCCCGCTGCTGGTCGCCTGTGACCTCCAGCGCCCCAACGCCGTCAACCAGCTGAGCGTCGTCGCCGAGCGCGCCGGCGTCGCGGTGTACGCGCCGGAGCCGGGCAACGGCGTCGGCGACCCGGTCAAGGTCGCCAAGGACTCCATCGACTTCGCCAAGGCCAAGGTCCACGACATCGTCATCGTCGACACCGCCGGCCGCCTGGGCATCGACCAGGAGATGATGCAGCAGGCCGCGGACATCCGGGACGCGGTCCGCCCCGACGAGATCCTGTTCGTCGTCGACGCGATGATCGGTCAGGACGCCGTCAACACGGCCGAGGCCTTCCGCGACGGCGTCGGCTTCGACGGCGTGGTGCTCTCCAAGCTCGACGGTGACGCCCGCGGTGGTGCCGCCCTGTCGATCCGGCAGATCACCGGCAAGCCGATCATGTTCGCCTCCAACGGCGAGAAGCTCGACGACTTCGACGCCTTCCACCCCGACCGGATGGCCTCCCGCATCCTCGACATGGGTGACCTGCTCACCCTGATCGAGCAGGCCGAGAAGACGTTCAGCCAGGAAGAGGCCGCCAAGATGGCCTCCAAGCTGGCGTCGAAGAAGGGCCAGGACTTCACCCTGGACGACTTCCTGGCCCAGATGGAGCAGGTCAGGAAGATGGGCTCCATCTCCAAGCTGCTCGGCATGCTGCCCGGCATGGGTCAGATCAAGGAGCAGATCAACAACATCGACGAGCGGGACGTCGACCGCATGGCCGCGATCATCAAGTCGATGACCCCGGCCGAGCGTCAGGACCCGACCATCATCAACGGCTCCCGGCGCGCCCGTGTCGCCAAGGGAGCGGGTGTCGAGGTCAGCGCGGTGAAGGGGCTCGTGGAGCGGTTCTTCGAGGCCCGCAAGATGATGTCCCGCATGGCACAGGGCGGCGGCATGCCGGGCATGCCGGGGATCCCGGGCATGGGCGGCGGTCCCGGCCGGCAGAAGAAGCAGCAGAAGAAGGCCAAGGGCAAGCAGCGCTCCGGCAACCCGATGAAGCGCAAGCAGCAGGAGCAGGAGGAGGCCGCCCGCCGGGCGGCCGCCGCCGAGAACGGCGGAGCCTTCGGCCTGCCGGGCCAGCAGGCCGGCCAGGACTTCGAGCTGCCCGACGAGTTCAAGAAGTTCATGGGCTGACCGGCCCGTCGTACTCCCGCCGGGGGCGCCCCTTGTCAGGGGGCGCCCCCGGCGTCGTACACCCGCATGCCTGCCGGGCTTTCCTGTCGTAACGTCCCGGTATGACCAACCCTGCGCCGCCGCGGAAGTCGCCCGACCAGCCCTGGCGTACCGAGGGCACGCCCGAGGAGCCGCCGAAGAAACCCTCCGGCGGGCGGCGGATGGGGGGCGGCTGGTGGCGGCTGATCGTCGCCGCGCTGATCGTGTACCTGATCGCCAACCTCATCCTGTCCTTCCAGGACGAGGCGACCGAGCCCACGATCTCGTACACCGAGTTCAGCAAGCAGGTCGACGCCGGCAACGTCAGCAAGATCTACGCCAAGGGCAACGCGATCCAGGGCGAGCTGAGGAAGGCACAGGACAACCCGAAGGACTCCGGCACCTACAAGAAGTTCAAGACGGAGCGGCCGACCTTCGCCGACGACAAGATCTGGGAGTCCCTGACCAAGCACAACGTCACGGTCACCGCGGAACCCGTCGTCCAGCACCGCAGTTTTCTGGCCAACCTGCTGATCTCGCTGGCGCCGATGCTGCTGCTGGTCGCGGTGTGGGTGTTCATCGCCCGGCGGATGCGCGCGGGGCTCGGCGGAGCCGGGGGAATGCTGGGCCGCAAGGCGCCGCCCAAACCGGTCGAGCTGGAGCCGGGACAGCAGCGCACCACCTTCGCGGACGTGGCCGGCATCGACGAGGTCGAGGGCGAGCTCAACGACGTCGTGGACTTCCTGAAGAACCCCGACGCCTACCGCCGCATGGGCGCCAAGATGCCCCGCGGTGTGCTGCTGGCGGGGCCGCCCGGCACCGGCAAGACGCTGCTCGCGCGGGCCGTCGCCGGGGAGGCGGGGGTGCCGTTCTTCTCGGCGTCCGCCTCCGAGTTCATCGAGATGATCGTCGGCGTCGGCGCCTCCCGGGTGCGCGAGCTGTTCGCGGAGGCGCGAAAGGTCGCCCCGTCGATCATCTTCATCGACGAGATCGACACCATCGGCCGGGCCCGTGGGGGCGGCGCCGGCGTCGGCGGGCACGACGAGCGCGAGCAGACCCTCAACCAGATCCTGACCGAAATGGACGGCTTCTCCGGCTCCGAGGGCGTCATCGTCATCGCCGCCACCAACCGCGCCGACGTCCTCGACCCGGCGCTCACCCGGCCCGGCCGCTTCGACCGCGTCGTCCAGGTCTCTCCCCCGGACCGGGGCGGCCGCGAGGCCATCCTGCGCATCCACACCCGCGAGATCCCGCTGGCCGGCGACGTCGACCTCGCCCAGGTGGCCAAGACCACCCCGGGCATGACCGGCGCGGAACTCGCCAACCTCGCCAACGAGGCCGCCCTGCTCGCCGTCAAACGCGGCCAGCAGCAGGTCACCCGCTCCGACCTGTCCGACGCCCTGGAGAAGGTGCAGCTCGGCGCGGAACGCTCACTCGTCATGCCGTACGAGGAGCGGCGGCGCACCGCCTATCACGAGAGCGGGCACGCGCTGCTCGGCATGCTGCAGCCGGGCGCCGACCCGGTCCGCAAGATCACCATCGTGCCGCGCGGCCGGGCCCTCGGCGTCACCCTGTCCACGCCGGACGCGGACAAGTACGCGTACACCGAGGAGTACCTGCGCGGCCGCATCATCGGCGCCCTCGGCGGCATGGCGGCCGAGCACGTCGTCTACGACGTGATCACCACCGGCTCCGAGAGCGACCTGGAACAGGTGACCCGGATCGCGCGCGGCATGGTCTCCCGGTGGGGCATGAGCGAGCGGGTGGGCCGGCTCTCCGCGCTGCCGAACGACGCCCAGCAGGCCTACGGCCTGGCCGCCGCCCCGCAGACCCTCGACGCGATCGACGAGGAGATGCGCCGGGTCGTCGACGAGTGCTACGAGGAGGCGTGCCGCAAGCTGCGCGACCACCGCGCGCAGCTGGACGCCCTGGCCGAGGCGCTGCTGGACCGCGAGACGCTGGAGGAGGCCGACGCCTACCGCATCGCGGGCATCACCCGGCTGACCAAGGAGGAGCCGTGAGGGCCGCTCACGGCACGCGGGCTATCAGATAGCGGAAGACGTTCGGCATCCACACGGTGCCGTCGGGCCGCCGGTGCGGGTGCAGCGCCTCGGTCAGCTCCTTGTCGACCTGCTCCTGGTCGGTGCCCGCGATCGCCGCGTCGAACAGCCCGGTCGACAGCAGGCCGCGTGCCGCGCTGTCCACGTCGGCGTATCCGAAGGGGCAGGCGACGCGTCCGGAGCCGTCCGGGCGCAGTCCGGCCCGCTGGGCGACCTCCTCGAGGTCGTCGCGCAGGGCCGGGCGCCAGCTGCCCGGGCTGCGCAGCGGATCGGCCAGCTTCCCCGCCACCCGCAGCACCGAGGAGGTGGCGCACCGCTCCGGCGGGCCCCAGCCGGCCAGCACCACGGGCGTGCCGCGCTCGGCGACCGCCACCGCCCCGGCGAGCAGTTCCGCGAGCCCCTCGGAGTCGCCGGCCGTGCAGCCGATCGGCTCGAACGCGGTCACCAGGGTGTACGACGGGGCCGCCCGCTGCGGGGTCTCCCGCACCAGCCGCGCACCGCCACGCGCGTGTGCCCCGGGTGCCTCCGGCTGCAGCCGCTCGCGGGCGAGGGCCAGCCGTTCCGGGGAGTGGCACTCGACGCCGGTGACCTCCGCGCCGCGCACCGCCGCCATCAGCAGGGCCAGGCCGGAGCCGCAGCCCAGGCCCAGCAGGCGGGTGCCGGGCCCCACTTCCAGTCGCTCGTAGACGGTCTCGTAGAGCGGAACCAGCATCCGCTCCTGGATCTCCGACCAGTCACGCGCGCGTGCACACAGGTCCACGCGGGGGGCCGAGCCCGCCTGGGGGAGGTGCTGCCGCACGAGCGTAGGTGTCATAGGTACGCGCCCCAATCCGCCGAGAGCAAAGTCGTGTGCCCGTATCGCATGGAGTTGCCGGTCTTGAGTGGCCCCCGTCCAGTGCGCTCGCACTGACCCCCGTATGCCAGGAAACTCCGGCCTCGGCGGTGCGTCCAGTGGAAAGCGACCGCGGTTTGAGAGTTGGCTGTTGGACTGGCTGGATTTCACCTGCGCGCAACGTGGCCCGGACGATGCCCGCCGCCGGCGTCCGGGGCGGTGCCCGAGGCCCGTGACCGACCCGGTAACGTCGCCGTCGTCGCGTGCGCTGAGCTAGGTGACGGGGCTCGCGGCGCGAGTGACCGAAAGAGCCCTTGCGCACCGGCGGACCCCGTGGAGCGTCCCGTGTCGACATGATCTACGCGTCGGTACGTACGTACGCCTACGTCGGGCTACGCACCACCTTGATACGAGCTGTGCGGCATTTCCGCAGATCAGCGCACCCGTCCTCGTCCGGACGCATCAGTGGCAACTGACGGGTACGTGCAAATTATTTGGGATGCCCCGGAATCGGAACACAGCGGTACCCCGGCTCGTTGTCATTACGTGAGCACGACACAGACACCACCTGTTCTCGCCGCCGAGCTGGCGCAGGCGTGGGCCGACATTCAGCGGTACCACCCCGAGCTGCCGGACCTCGCCGCGCCGGAGTCACTGATCGGGGAGTCGTCGTCCGCGTGCGGGCACGAACTCTCCTTCGAGCGACTGCTGCACGAGGCAGTCCATGGCATCGCCGCCGCGCGCGGCGTACGCGACACGTCCCGGGCCGGGCGCTACCACAACCGCAGATTCCTTGCGATCGCCGAGGAACTGGGCCTGGACCACCCCGAGGAGCCGCATCCGAGCAGCGGCTTCTCGCTGGTCACGCTCAGTCCCGAGGCGAAGCGGCGCTACCGGCCGACCATCGACCGTCTCCAGCGGGCCCTCAAGGCCCACTCGGTGGCGACCTCCTCGGACGCCACCCGCGCCTTCCGCGGCCCGGCCGCGCGGCACGGGTCCTCGGGCGGCGGGGTCCGCGTCAAGGCGGTGTGCGACTGCGGCCGCAACGTCCGCGTCGTCCCGTCCGTCCTCGCCCAGGCGCCGATCGTCTGCGGCGGCTGCGGCAAGCCCTTCCGCATCCCGGAGGTCGTGGGGGCGGCATAGCGGGGGCCGCGCACACCGGCATCTCGTGGGTGCCGGAGCGGCCGGAACCGGGGTGGGGTGCCGCCGCGTCGGCGGATGACGCGGCGGCACCCCCTCACGCCGGGTTGCGCACCCGACGGCGCTCACGACGCCGCCGGGTGTCTCTCAAGCGTGCCCACGACAAGCAACCCGCGGCCGGAAGCGCCCCGCAGCGTGTGGCACAATGGCTAGCTGTACTCGACAGTCGCACAGGACCCCTCTCTCCTCCGGCTGACGCGTCCATCGGGCACTCGGGTACCGCAACCCCACGCGGCAGTCTCGCCGTGCCCAACCACGTCAAATTCAGGAGAACCCACTCCCGTGGCAGTCAAGATCAAGCTGAAGCGTCTGGGCAAGATCCGTTCGCCTCACTACCGCATCGTCGTCGCCGACTCCCGTACCCGCCGTGACGGCCGGGCCATCGAGGAGATCGGCAAGTACCACCCGACCTACAACCCGTCGGTCATGGAGGTGGACGCCGAGCGTGTGGCGTACTGGCTCTCCGTCGGCGCTCAGCCGACCGAGCCCGTGCTCGCCATCCTGAAGAAGACCGGCGACTGGCAGAAGTTCAAGGGCGAGCCCGCCCCGGCGCCGCTCCTCGTCGCCGAGCCGAAGCCGGCGCGCCCGTCGTTCGAGGCCCTCGGTGGCGACGACGACAGCAAGGGTGAGGCGATCACCCAGAAGAAGAAGGCTGAGAAGAAGGACGAGGCTGCGGCCGAGTCCGAGTCGACCGAGGCCTGAGCATGCTCGAGGAGGCTCTCGAGCACCTCGTGAAGGGCATCGTCGACAACCCTGACGATGTGCAGGTGGCCTCGCGCGACCTGCGCCGCGGACGTGTGCTCGAGGTCCGGGTCCACCCGGACGACCTCGGCAAGGTCATCGGTCGTAACGGCCGTACCGCACGCGCTCTGCGCACCGTCGTGGGCGCCATCGGCGGCCGCGGTGTCCGTGTCGACCTCGTCGACGTGGACCACGTCCGCTGACGCTGTGCAGCACCGGCTCGGGCCGGGGAGGGCCACTGGGCCGTCCCCGGCCCGCAGTCGTATGACAGGGAGAATGAACAGGTGCAGTTGGTAGTCGCACGGATCGGCCGTGCCCACGGGATCAAGGGCGAGGTCACCGTCGAGGTACGGACCGACGAGCCGGAACTGAGGCTCGCCCCCGGCGCCGTGCTCGCCACGGACCCCGCCTCGACCGGCCCGCTGACCATCGCGACGGGACGCGTCCACAGTGGCCGCCTCCTGCTGCGGTTCGAGGGCGTCGCCGACCGCACCGCCGCCGAGGCGCTGCGCAACACCCTCCTGATCGCCGAGGTGGACCCGGACGAGTTGCCCGAGGACGAGGACGAGTACTACGACCACCAGCTGATCGACCTGGACGTGGTCACCGAGGACGGCACCGAGGTCGGCCGGATCACCGAGATCTCGCACCTGCCCTCCCAGGACCTGTTCATCGTCGAACGGCCCGACGGCAGCGAGGTGATGATCCCGTTCGTCGAGGAGATCGTCGCCGAGATCGACCTGGCCGAGCAGAAGGCCGTCATCACGCCCCCGCCCGGGCTCATCGACGACCGCGCGGAGATCGCCTCGTCGCGGGACGAGAGCGAAGAGTCCGGGGACGAGAGCGAAGAGTCCGGGGACGAGAGCGAAGAGTCCGGGGGCGCGAGCGAAGAGCCCGGAGACGAGAGCGAAGCGTCGGAAGACGTGGAGCCCGGGGGCGCGAGCGAAGAGTCCAGGGACGCCGGCGTATGAGGCTCGACGTCGTCACGATCTTTCCCGAGTACCTCGACCCGCTGAACGTCTCCCTGGTCGGCAAGGCACGCGCGCGCGGACAGCTGAACGTGCACGTCCACGACCTGCGTGACTGGACGTACGACCGGCACAACACCGTCGACGACACCCCGTACGGTGGCGGCCCCGGCATGGTCATGAAGACCGACCCCTGGGGCGACGCGCTCGACTCCGTCCTCGCCGACGGCTACGAGAGCGGCTCCGGCGAGCCAGCGCTGATCGTGCCCACGCCCAGCGGCCGGCCCTTCACCCAGGAACTCGCCGTCCATCTCTCCGAACGGCCCTGGCTGATCTTCACCCCGGCCCGCTACGAGGGCATCGACCGCCGTGTGATCGACGAGTACGCCACCCGCATGCCCGTGTACGAGGTGTCCATCGGCGACTACGTCCTCGCCGGCGGGGAAGCGGCCGTCCTCGTCGTCACCGAGGCCGTGGCCCGGCTGCTGCCCGGAGTTCTCGGCAACGCCGAGTCGCACCGGGACGACTCCTTCGCGCCCGGCGCCATGGCCAACCTCCTGGAGGGCCCCGTCTACACCAAGCCGCCCGCCTGGCGCGGCCGGGAGATCCCCGAGGTGCTGCTCAGCGGCCACCACGGGAAGATCGCCCGCTGGCGCCGGGACGAGGCGCTGCGGCGCACGACGGCCAACCGGCCCGACCTGATCGAGCGGTGCGACCCGAAGGCCTTCGACAAGAAGGACCGCGAGATGCTGTCGATCCTCGGCTGGGAGCCCGACCCCGGCGGCGAGCCGTACGGCCGATTTTGGCGCCGGGCGAACGGCGTGGAAGAATAGACCGCTGCTGTCCGTCCGTCCGGCGTGCGCCCCTGCCACAGGGGGAGACGACGTCCGCTCCGACCCGGGCAGCGTTCCACTGGAAGATCTATCCCGTTGATGACCTGTGGCATCAGCGAAGAAAGCAGACGAAATGTCGCACCTGCTCGACTCCGTCGACGCCGCGTCGCTGCGCAGCGACGTCCCGGCCTTCCGCCCGGGTGACACCGTCAACGTCCACGTCCGCGTCATCGAGGGCAACCGCTCCCGTGTGCAGCAGTTCAAGGGCGTGGTGATTCGTCGCCAGGGTTCCGGCGTGCGCGAGACCTTCACGGTCCGCAAGGTCTCCTTCTCCGTCGGCGTCGAGCGCACCTTCCCGGTGCACACCCCGATCGTGGAGAAGATCGAGCTCGTCACCCGCGGTGACGTGCGTCGCGCCAAGCTGTACTACCTGCGCGAGCTGCGCGGCAAGGCGGCGAAGATCAAGGAGAAGCGCGAGAGCTGAGCGCTTTCCCGGGGTCACAGCGGGGCCGGATAGCATTCGGCCCCGATGGACACCGAAGCACAGCCGACGGAGCGCGACCGCTCCTCCGAACCCGCAGCGGCGGGTGGGGAGGGACGGTCGCGTTTCGCGTTGGTGGACCGGATCGTTGCGTGGCTCCCCGGCGGTCGTATCAGCCTGACCCTGCTCCTCTGCCTGGTCTTTTTGCTGCTCCTCAACGTTTTCGTGGTGCGGCCGTTCCAGATTCCTTCCGGTTCCATGGAACCGGGGTTGAGGATCGGGGACAGGGTTCTCGTAAATGAGTTGGCGTACCGTTTCGGAGCCGAGCCGCGGCGCGGGGACGTCGTCGTGTTCGACGGCAGCGACTCCTTCGGGGACGGCGACTACGTCAAACGCGTCGTCGGTGTGGGGGGAGACCACGTGGTCTGCTGCGACCAGGAGGGGAGGATCCGGGTGAACGGCCGTTCGGTCGACGAGTCGGCGTTCCTGTACCCCGGGGACAGCCCGTCCACGGTGCCCTTCGACGTCGTGGTGCCCGCCGGCCGGCTGTTCGTGCTCGGTGACCATCGCGGCGACTCCAGCGACTCCCGCGACCACCTCGGCTCGCCCGGCGGCGGCATGGTGCCGGTCGGCGACGTCATCGGCCGCGCCGACTGGATCGTATGGCCCCTGGGGCACGCGACGCGGCTGGAGCGGGCGGGGGCGTACGCGCGTGTGCCGGAGGCCGCCGGCGGTGTGGCGGGCGTCCACGGCGGTACGGGGGGCGTGCATGGGTAACCGTGGTCGACGGCGGAGCGCTGCCGCAGCGGGTGCGGACGATCCGCTGCCCACCGGTGCGCGGCGCGCCTCCGCCCCCACCCGTGCCCCTGCCGGGGGCGGCCGCACGCGTGCCGAGCGGCGCCGGCTCCAGCGCAAGGTCAAGCGCAAGCGCCGGCGCAGTGCCGTGAAGGAGATCCCCCTGCTGGTGGGGGTCGCCGTACTGATCGCGCTGGTGCTGAAGACCTTCCTCGTCCAGGCGTTCGTGATCCCGTCCGGCTCCATGGAGCAGACGATCCGCATCGGCGACCGGGTCCTCGTCGACAAGTTCACCCCGTGGTTCGGGTCCAAGCCCCAGCGCGGGGACGTCGTGGTGTTCAAGGACCCCGGCGGGTGGCTGCGGGGCGAGCAGACGACGGTCAAGAAAGACGACCCGGTCGTGGTGAAGCAGGTCAAGGAAGCGCTGACGTTCATCGGGCTGCTGCCGTCGGACAACGAGAAGGACCTCATCAAGCGGGTGGTCGGGGTCGGGGGGGACCATGTGAAGTGTTGTGACGCGCAGGGGCGGATCACCGTCAACGGCGTTCCCCTGAACGAGGACTATCTGAACCCCGGCGACACCCCCTCCGACACGCCCTTCGACATCACCGTTCCGCAGGGGCGGCTGTGGGTGATGGGCGACCACCGCTCCAACTCCGCGGACTCCCGCTCGCACCAGGACACCGACTACGGCGGTACGGTCTCCGAGGACGAGGTGGTCGGACGGGCCATGGTCATCGCCTGGCCGCTCGGCCACTGGAGCACGCTGGACGAGCCGTCGGGGTACGCGTCCTTGCGGGGCGCTGCCGCCGGGGCCGGTGCGGTGTCGCATAGGGTTGCTTCCGTTGATCCGGTGGATCACAAGGAAATGTTCCAGCTCCCGAGCCCTGCGGAACTCCCGCTCGTTATGGGAGTGGTGGGCCTGCGTCTTGCACGGGGCAGGCAGCGACACAGAGTGAGGAGTTGGCGTGGGGGATGTGGCGGTTGGCGCTCGGTCCGGACACGACGGCGAGGAACACCGCGGACGCCCCGTGGAGTCCGCAGCCTCGACCGCGGACGGCGCCGTGACTTCGAGGAGCTCAGGGAATGACTCCGACGTGATGGAGGACGGCGCGGTGCCGGGCGAGGCAGGACGGACGGTGTCACAGGGTTCGACGGCAGGGGCTGCCGGGCCGAGGAAGCCGCGCTCCTTCTGGAAGGAACTGCCGATCCTCATCGGGATCGCCCTCGTGCTGGCGTTGCTGATCAAGACGTTCCTGGTGCAGGCGTTCTCCATCCCCTCGGCGTCGATGCAGAACACGCTGCAGGAGGGGGACCGGGTCCTCGTCGACAAGCTGACGCCGTGGTTCGGCTCCGAGCCCGAGCGCGGCGAGGTCGTCGTCTTCCACGACCCGGACAACTGGCTGGCGGGGGAGGCGACCGCCAACCCCAACGCCGTGCAGAAGGTGCTCAGCTGGATCGGACTGATGCCGTCGGCTGAGGAGAAGGACCTGATCAAGCGGGTCATCGGGGTCGGCGGCGACACCATCGAGTGCAAGGGCACCGGGCCGCTCACGGTCAACGGCCACGCGCTGAACGAGCAGGACTACGTCTACGCGGGGAACACGCCGTGCTCCGACGACCAGGGCGGCGGGACGTTCAAGGTGAAGGTGCCCAAGGGCTACATCTGGGTCATGGGTGACCACCGGCAGGACTCGAAGGACTCGCGGTACAACCAGAACGACAAGCACCACGGCATGGTCCCGGTGAAGGACGTCGTGGGCCGCGCGATCGTCAAGGCGTGGCCGATCAACCGGTGGGGGACGCTGCCGGTGCCGGACACGTTCGACCAGCAGGGGCTGGACCAGCCGGCGGCTGCGGCCGGAGTCCTGCCCGCGGCGCCGGACGCGGTGGTGTTGGCGGGTGTGGTGCCGGTGGCCCTGTGGCGGCGACGCCGGCGGTAGGTTTCGGCCGTCGTTGTCCGCGGGTTCCGCGTGGCAGGTCGGGCAGTTTCCCGCGCCCCCTTTTGCCCGCGGCGGCCCGCGCCGTGAGGGTTCCCAAACCCGCCGGCCACCACGCCGGGCGACGCCGAACGCCGGATGACGCACCCCACTGCCGCCGCCCCTCGGTGGGGCCTCCCCGGGTGGGGTGACCCACGGTAGGGTGCGTGGCCATGGGTGCGCGCATACGTGGTGGCGGCAGGGCGGGGCAGCGGATCTCCGGGCTTGCCGTCGCGCTGGGGATGGTGTTGTTCCTGGGCGGGTTCGTCTGGGGCGCGGTCGTCTATCGGCCGTACACCGTGCCGACGCCCTCCATGACGCCGACGATCGACGTCGGCGACCGGGTGCTGGCCCACCGGGTCGACGGCAGCGAGGTGCGCCGCGGTGACGTCGTCGTGTTCACCGACAAGACGTGGGTGTCGAACGCTCCCGTGGTCAAGCGCGTCGTCGCGGTCGGCGGCGACACCGTCGCCTGCTGCACCGACGGCAAGCTGACCGTCAACGGCAAGCAGATCGACGAGCCCTACCTGGCCAAGGGCACCCCTGCCGAGATCATGAACTTCCCGAAGGTGACCGTCCCCAAGGGCCGGCTGTTCCTCCTCGGCGACGAGCGCCAGGGCTCGCTGGACTCCACGGCCCACCTCACCGACGCCGCCCGAGGCACGGTCGACGAGAGCGCCGTGACCGCCCGGGTCGACGCCGTCGTATGGCCCATGAAGGGCATGCTGGCCCGCCCCACCGGTTTCGAGCCGCTCGGTGCGCTGTCCGAGCCCGGGCCGCTGCGCTCCGTGGTCACCGTGATCGTCGTCGGCGCCGTGCTGGTGCTCGCGGGCGGGGCCTACGGGCCGATCGCCAAGCGGGCGTCGCGTCGCGCCCGCCCCGCCGCGCGGACGGAGCCCGCCGGTGTCCGTTGACGGGGCTCTGCGCAAGGTGGCGCGGGTGGTGCTGCTCGATCCGGACGATCGCGTGCTGCTGCTGCACGGTCATGAGCCGGACGACCCGTCCGACGACTGGTGGTTCACCCCCGGTGGCGGCCTGGAGGGCGACGAGACCCGTGAGGAGGCCGCACTGCGGGAACTCGCCGAGGAGACGGGCATCACCGAGGTCGACCTGGGCCCGGTGCTGTGGCGGCGGACGTGCTCGTTCCCGTTCGCGGGCCGCCGCTGGGACCAGGACGAGTGGTACTTCCTGGCCCGTACGACGACGACGGCGACCCGGGCGCTGGCGCTGACGGAGCTGGAACGGCGCAGTGTCGCGGGAGCGAGGTGGTGGTCCTGTGCGGAACTGACCGGGACGCATGAGACGGTGTATCCGACCAGACTCGCCGAGCTGTTGCGCACTCTGCTCGACGAAGGTCCTCCGGGCCGGCCCGTGACGCTGGACACGGAAATCGTCTAGAGGCGCGCGGGACTGGCGCACAATGGTGGGACCGCACGGCTGAAGGGGAACATGCCATGAGCGCCGAGGACCTCGAGAAGTACGAGACCGAGATGGAGCTCAAGCTCTACCGGGAGTACCGCGATGTCGTCGGTCTGTTCAAATACGTGATCGAGACCGAGCGGCGCTTCTACCTGACCAATGACTACGAGATGCAGGTGCACTCGGTCCAGGGCGAGGTGTTCTTCGAGGTGACGATGGCGGATGCCTGGGTCTGGGACATGTACCGGCCGGCCCGCTTCGTGAAGCAGGTCCGCGTGCTCACGTTCAAGGACGTGAACATCGAGGAGCTGAACAAGAGCGACCTGGAGCTGCCCGGCGGCTGATGCCGCAGGTCTGCGCCACCCGTGTGGGTGGCCCGGTTTTCCACAATGGGTCAGCCGTCCACCAAGATCCACTTCTTGGTGGCGGGTGCGTGATCGTTGGCGCCGGAGGTGGTGCCGACATGAACGCACGCAGTGCCCTCGGCAGGTACGGAGAGACCCTGGCCGCACGGCGGTTGACCGAGACCGGCCTGGCGGTCCTGGAGCGCAACTGGCGGGCCGGACGGTCCGGAGAGATCGACATCGTGGCGCGGGACGGCGACGTCCTGGTCGTCTGCGAGGTCAAGACCCGCAGGGACGGCTCCTTCGAGCATCCGATGGCCGCCGTGACCCCGGAGAAGGCCGAGCGGTTGCGAGCGCTGGCCGAACGCTGGATCCAGGCCCACGGCGGGGCACCACCGGGCGGTGTCCGCATCGACGTCGTCGGTGTGGTCCTGCCGCGGCGGGGCGCGCCGGTCGTCGAGCATGTGCGAGGGGTGGCCTGACATGGGCTTCGCGCGTACGTGCTCCGTGGCCCTGGTCGGTGTCGAGGGCGTGGTCGTGGAGGTCCAGGCCGATCTCGAACCGGGTGTCGCCGCGTTCACCCTGGTCGGCCTCCCGGACAAGAGCCTGACGGAGAGCCGCGACCGGGTGCGGGCGGCGGTGGTCAACAGCGGGGCCGAGTGGCCGCAGAAGAAGCTCACCGTCGGGCTTTCGCCCGCCTCGGTGCCGAAGGCGGGCAGCGGATTCGACCTGGCCGTCGCCTGTGCCGTGCTCGGGGCCGCCGAGCGGATCGATCCCCGGGTGCTCTCCGACATCGTGATGATCGGCGAGCTGGGGCTGGACGGGCGGGTGCGGCCGGTGCGCGGCATCCTGCCGGCCGTCCTCGCCGCCGCGGACGCGGGGTACGAACAGGTGGTCGTCCCGGAGTGCGCCGCCGCCGAGGCGTCGCTGGTGCCCGGCGTGTCGGTGCTCGGCGTGCGCAGCCTGCGCCAGCTGATCGCCGTCCTCACCGACGAGCCCGTCCCGGAGGAGGAGCCCGACGACCTGGGCCGGCCCGACCCGCTGCTGGCCGGGCTGCGCATGCCCGGCACCGGTGCGGCCACCGGCATGCACAGCATGGGAGCCGCCCAGCAGGACGCCGGTCATGACCTCGCCGAGGTCGTCGGCCAGATCTCCGCGCGTACGGCGGTGGAGGTGGCCGCGGCAGGCGGGCACCACCTGTTCCTCGAGGGGCCACCCGGGGCGGGCAAGACCATGCTCGCCGAGCGGCTGCCCGCCGTCCTGCCCCGGCTGACCCGGCAGGAGTCGCTGGAGGTCACGGCCGTGCACTCGGTGGCCGGGCTGCTGCCGCCCGGCAAACCGCTGATCGACGTCGCGCCCTACTGCGCCCCGCACCACTCGGCCACCATGCAGTCCCTCGTCGGCGGCGGTGCGAACATCGCCCGACCCGGCGCGGTCTCGCTGGCCCACCGGGGCGTGCTCTTTTTGGACGAGACACCCGAGTTCAGCAGCCATGCCCTTGACGCGCTGCGGCAGCCGCTGGAGTCGGGGCACGTGGTGATCGCGCGCAGTGCCGGCGTGGTGCGTTTCCCGGCGAGGTTCCTGATGGTGCTCGCGGCCAATCCGTGCCCCTGCGGGCGCTTCTCGCTCAGGGACAGCCTGTGCGACTGCCCGCCCTCGGTGATCCGCCGCTACCAGGCGAGGATCTCCGGCCCGCTGCTCGACCGGGTCGACCTGCGGGTCGAGGTGGACCCGGTGGGCCGGGCCGAACTCGCCCAGCGCGGTCCCGGCGGTGAGTCGACGGCCACGGTCGCCGCACGGGTCCGGGCGGCCCGGGAGCGGGCGGCGGCCCGCCTCGCGGACACCCCGTGGCGCACCAACAGCGAGGTTCCCGGCCGCGAGCTGCGCACCCGCTGGCACGCCGCGCCGGGGGCCATGGACGACGCCGAACGCAACCTGGAGCGCGGGGTGCTCACGGCCCGTGGGCTGGACCGCGTCCTGCGGGTCGCGTGGACGGTCGCCGACCTCGTCGGCCACGACCGGCCCGACGCGACCGACGTGGCCCTGGCGCTGCAGCTGCGTACGGGCGTGCCGCGCGGGGTCCCGATGGCCATCGGAGCGCTCGCATGACCGGCGGCCCCGGACCGGCCGAGGACCTGCTCGGCCGGGTCTTCCTCACCAGGGTCGTCGAGCCGGGCGACGAGGCCGGCGGGCGGTGGGTGCGGGAGTTGGGGGTGGCGGAGGTCGTGCGGCGGCTGCGGGCCGGGGGGCCCGCCCTGCCCGGGGTCAGTGCGCAGCGGTGGGCCGGGCTGCTGGCCCGCGCCGGGCGGGCCGAGCCGGAGGCGGACCTCGCCGCCGCGCAGGCCGCCGGTGTGCGGTTTGTGGCCCCCGGCAGCTCCGAGTGGCCCGGGCAGCTGGACGACCTCGGCGACGCCCGCCCGGTCGGGCTGTGGGTGCGCGGCCGGCCCAGTCTGCGCATGTGGGCGCTGAAGTCCGTCGCGGTCGTCGGCGCCCGTGCCTGCACGGAGTACGGCGCCCACATGGCGGCCACCCTCGCCGCCGGGCTCGCCGAGCGGGGGTGGGTCGTCGTCTCCGGCGGCGCCTACGGCATCGACGGCGCCGCCCACCGCGGGGCCCTCGGCGCGGGCGGCGCCACCGTCGCCGTCCTGGCCTGCGGCGTCGACCGGCCCTACCCGCGTGGACACACCGAGTTGATCAACCGGATCGCCGAGCAGGGGCTGGTGGTCGGTGAGCTGCCGCCCGGCGATCATCCGACGCCGAGCCGGTTCGTCCTGCGCAACCGGGTCATCGCCGCCCTGACCCGGGGGAGCGTGGTCGTCGAGGCGGCGTACCGCAGCGGCTCCCTGGTCACCGCGCGGGCCGCGCAGCGTCTCGGCCGTCACACGATAGGAGTACCCGGACCCGCCACCAGCGGTCTGTCGGCGGGAGTGCACGAACTGCTGCGCGGCGGCGCCACCCTCGTCACCGACGCAGCGGAGGTCGTCGAACTGGTCGGCGACATCGGGGAGCTGGCTCCGGAGCGCAGAGGCCCGGTGCTGCCGCGGGATCTGCTGGCCGTCGGCGCCCGACGGGTGCTGGCCGCGCTGCCCGGCCGGCGTGCGGCCTCGCCGTCCGACATCGCGCGCCACGCGCAGACCACCCAGGACGACGCGATCGCGAGGCTGTACGAACTCAGAGCCCTCGGTTACGTCGAACGACACGGCGACGACTGGAAGTTGACACGCCAGGCCGTGGTGTCCGCCAGAGGCGCCCGCTGACCCGGTCGGCGGGGGTCGTTCGGCCGTCCGGGGGAAGCGCGAAGCCCGGGGAGACAGCGGCGAGTTGGCGCCCCGAGGGCAGTGCGCGCGGTGACCGCAGCACTCCGCCGGGGCGTCCAGCGGAACGTATCTGCGGATCCTGCGGGACGCTTTCTTCGCACACCGCGATCCTTCAGTCACGCTACGCTCACGAGGATCGGCGACGACATCCCCACTTTCACGCGTACGGCACAGCAGAACGGCACAAGGCGACGAATGCCCCAGCACACTTCCGGGTCCGACCGGGCGGCGATCCCCTCAGCCGCCCGTGACGGTGGCAGCGTGCGGCCGCCCGCTCCCTCGACGCTCGACGAGCTCTGGCGGTCGTACAAGGCGACGGGAGACGAACGGCTGCGGGAACAGCTGATCCTGCACTACTCGCCGCTGGTCAAGTACGTGGCCGGCCGGGTGAGCGTGGGTCTGCCGCCCAATGTGGAGCAGGCCGACTTCGTCTCCTCCGGGGTGTTCGGGCTGATCGACGCGATCGAGAAGTTCGACATCGACCGGGAGATCAAGTTCGAGACGTACGCGATCACCCGGATCCGCGGCGCCATGATCGACGAGCTGAGGGCGCTGGACTGGATCCCGCGCTCGGTGCGGCAGAAGGCGCGCAACGTCGAGCGTGCCTACGCCACGCTGGAGGCACGGCTGCGGCGCACCCCGAGCGAGCAGGAGGTCGCTGCCGAACTGGGCATCGCGGTGGAGGACCTGCACGCGGTGTTCAGCCAGTTGTCGCTGGCCAACGTCGTGGCGCTGGAGGAGCTGCTGCACGTCGGCGGGGAGAGCGGCGACCGGCTGAGCCTGATGGACACGCTGGAGGACACCGCCGCCGACAACCCGGTGGAGGTCGCCGAGGACCGCGAGCTGCGACGCTTCCTCGCGCGGGCGATCAACACGCTGCCCGAGCGGGAGAAGACCGTCGTCACGCTGTACTACTACGAGGGCCTCACGCTGGCGGAGATCGGCAACGTGCTCGGGGTGACCGAGAGCCGGGTCAGTCAGATCCACACCAAGTCGGTGCTCCAGCTGCGGGCGAAACTGGCCGGTTTCGGCCGCTGAGGCGCCGCTGAGCGGCCAGGGCCGGTGAGTGACTCCCGTCCCGGGTGGCGCGTCCGTAGAGTGGTTGACGTGCCAAGGATTCGAGCGGCCTCCGTGGCCGAGCACCGGTCGATGCAGCGTGCCGCCCTGCTGGACGCGGCGCGTTCCCTGCTGTCCGAGGGCGGCACCGAAGCGCTGACCTTCCCGGCCCTCGCCGAGCGCACGGGGCTCGCGCGCTCGTCCGTGTACGAGTACTTCCGGTCGCGGGCGGCCGTGGTCGAGGAGCTGTGCGCGGTCGACTTCCCCGTGTGGGCGGCCGAGGTGTCGGCGGCGATGGCCGCGGCGGACGGGCCGGAGGCCAAGGTCGAGGCGTATGTGCGCACGCAGCTGGAGCTGGTGGGGGACCGGCGGCACCGGGCCGTGGTCGCCATCTCCGCGAGCGAGCTGGACGCGGGGGCCCGGGAGAAGATCCGCGCCGCCCACGGAGGGCTCGTCGCGCTGATCGTCGAGGCCCTGGAGGAGCTGGGGCACGCGGAGGCCCGGCTGGCGGCGATGCTCGTGCAGGGGGTCGTGGACGCCGCGGTGCGGCGCCTGGAGCTGGGGGCGGCGGAGGAGCCCTCGGTGATCGCGGAGGCGGCCGTGGCGATGGTGCTGCGAGGCGTGCGGGGCTGAGCCCGCGGCTACGTCGGCCCTACGTCGGCAGGGGCACCCCCAGCACCGGCAGCAGCCTCGACGGCCCCCCGCTCCGAAGGCGGGGCGGGAGCAGCAGCAGCGGGTCCAGGTAGATCCCGGCTCTGCGCAGGCCCCAGTGCACGCACGGGAGCGCGCAGTGACTGCCCGCCGGCTCCACGGTGGCGATCACCGCGCCAGCCGTCACCTCGTCGCCCTCACGCACCGACGCCCGTACCGGCCCGTACGTCGTCCGCAGGGCCGGCGCACCCGTCCCGCGCAACTCCACCGACACCACCCCCTTCCCCGCCACCCGCCCCGCGAAGGACACCCGGCCTGCCGCCACCGACCGCACGGGAGCGCCCGCCGGGGCCGCCAGATCGACTCCGCGGTGGCCCGGTCCGTACGGGGAAGCGGGGGGCGACCACCCGCGCAGGATGCGCGGGCGCACCCCGACCGGCCAGGTCGTCGCCACCGCCGGCACCCGCGCGCCCGTGCCCGAGGGCCCGGGCGGCGGCGCCTGCGCCCACGCCAGCGGGGCCAGGACCGTCACCGCCAGCCCCAGCAGCACCGCCCACATCACCCCTGCGTATCGCTGTGTCCCCATGCCCCAGACAGTCCCGCACCCCACGCGACCTCGGCCGGGATCTGTGGATGACTCCCGGGTTGTGGACAGCGGCGTCACCCGGCGCCCCGCCGGTCCCGTACACTTCTTCTGGCGATCCGGGTCACCGGGTCGACTTCGCACGCCCCGGTACGGCCACCGGAAACGGTCCGTATCAGCGCCCCTCGGTCCTTCGTGGCACGGCGCACCGCGGGCGTCAGGCGCGACCGCCGTCCGGCGGACGCGGCACAACCGAGAACTCAAGGAGATACGGCCATGGCCGTCGTCACGATGCGGGAGCTGCTGGAGAGCGGCGTCCACTTCGGTCACCAGACCCGTCGCTGGAACCCGAAGATGAAGCGCTTCATCTTCACCGAGCGCAACGGCATCTACATCATCGACCTGCTCCAGTCGCTGTCGTACATCGACCGCGCCTACGAGTTCGTCAAGGAGACCGTCGCCCACGGCGGCACGGTCATGTTCGTCGGCACGAAGAAGCAGGCGCAGGAGGCCATCGCCGAGCAGGCCACCCGCGTCGGCATGCCCTACGTGAACCAGCGCTGGCTGGGCGGCATGCTCACCAACTTCTCGACCGTCTACAAGCGCCTGCAGCGCCTGAAGGAGCTCGAGCAGATCGACTTCGAGGACGTCGCGGCCTCCGGTCTGACCAAGAAGGAGCTCCTGGTCCTCTCCCGCGAGAAGGCCAAGCTGGAGAAGACCCTCGGTGGTATCCGCGAGATGCAGAAGGTGCCGAGCGCCGTCTGGATCGTGGACACCAAGAAGGAGCACATCGCCGTTGGTGAGGCCCGGAAGCTGAACATCCCGGTCGTCGCGATCCTCGACACCAACTGCGACCCCGACGAGGTCGACTACAAGATCCCGGGCAACGACGACGCGATCCGCTCCGTCACCCTGCTCACCCGTGTGATCGCCGACGCCGTCGCCGAGGGCCTCATCGCCCGCTCCGGCGTCGCCACCGGCGACAAGGGCGAGAAGGCCGCGGGCGAGCCGCTCGCCGAGTGGGAGCGCGACCTGCTCGAGGGTGAGAAGAAGGCTGACTCCTCCGAGGAGGCCGCTGCTCCGGCCGCCGAGGCTGCTCCGGCCGCCGAGGCCCCCGCCGCCGAGGCCGCGCCGGCCGCCGAGGCCGCGCCGGCCGCCGAGGCCGCGCCGGCCGCCGAGGACGAGAAGGCCGCCGAGGGCGAGCAGGCCTGACCCGTCAGCGTCAGCGTTGACGGCGGGAGCGGCGACATCCAGTCCGCTCCCGCCGTTCACCCGTAGGTCAGCGGCAGGACAGCGGCCTCCGACCACATGGAGTCCGCACCCCGTAGATCTTCGATCCTCCAGACTTCGAGAAAGACTCACAGACTCATGGCGAACTACACCGCCGCCGACGTCAAGAAGCTCCGCGAGCTCACCGGCGCCGGCATGATGGACTGCAAGAAGGCGCTGGACGAGGCCGAGGGCAACGTCGAGAAGGCCGTCGAGGCGCTGCGCATCAAGGGCCAGAAGGGCGTCGCCAAGCGCGAGGGCCGCTCCGCCGAGAACGGCGCCGTGGTCTCGATCATCGCCGACGACAACTCCTCCGGCGTCCTGGTCGAGCTGAAGTGCGAGACGGACTTCGTCGCCAAGGGTGACAAGTTCCAGGCCGTCGCCAACGCGATCGCCGAGCACGTCGCCAAGTCGAACCCGGCCGACATCGAGGCCCTGCTCGCCTCCGAGATCGAGCCCGGCAAGACCGTCCAGGCGTTCGTGGACGAGGCCAACGCCAACCTCGGCGAGAAGATCGTCCTGGACCGCTTCGCGCAGTTCACCGACGGCTTCGTGCTCGCCTACATGCACCGCACGATGCCCGACCTGCCCCCGCAGATCGGTGTCCTCGTCGAGCTGGACAAGCCGAACGCCGAGATCGCCAAGGGCGTCGCACAGCACATCGCCGCCTTCGCGCCGAAGTACCTCTCCAAGGACGACGTCCCGGCCGAGGTCGTCGAGTCCGAGCGCCGCATCGCCGAGGAGACCACCCGCGCCGAGGGCAAGCCCGAGGCCGCGATCGCCAAGATCGTCGAGGGTCGCCTCAACGGCTTCTTCAAGGACGCCACGCTCCTCGGCCAGCCGTACGCGCTGGACAACAAGAAGAGCGTCGAGAAGGTTCTGCAGGAGGCCGGTGTCACCCTGAAGCGCTTCGCGCGCATCAAGGTCGGCATCTGAGTCCGTACGGCGATCGACGCTCGACCCCGATAGGGTCGACATCAGTCGTCCCTGCCGTCCGCGCACGGCGTCACAGGCGCGCGTGACGGACGGCAGCAGATCTGACGAGGAGGCCATTGCCGCATGGGATGTGAACCACGCCCCGCCGGCAATGGCCTTCTTCGCATGTGCACCACGTTGAAAGAGGCGGGATCCCCATGACCACCAAGCCCGACAAGAGCGATGACGGCAAAGTACGCGGCCGGTTTCTGCTGAAGCTGTCCGGAGAGGCCTTCTCCGGCGGCGGTGGGCTGGGCGTCGACCCAGACGTGGTGCACGCGATCGCCCGTGAGATCGCCGCCGTCGTGCGTGACGGCGCGCAGGTCGCGGTCGTCATCGGCGGGGGCAACTTCTTCCGCGGGGCCGAGCTCCAGCAGCGCGGCATGGACCGCGCCCGCTCGGACTACATGGGCATGCTCGGCACCGTGATGAACTGCCTCGCCCTCCAGGACTTCCTGGAGAAGGAGGGCATCGTCTCCCGCGTCCAGACCGCCATCACCATGGGCCAGGTCGCGGAGCCGTACATCCCGCTGCGCGCCGTGCGGCACCTGGAGAAGGGCCGCGTCGTGATCTTCGGCGCCGGTATGGGCATGCCGTACTTCTCCACCGACACCACCGCCGCCCAGCGCGCCCTGGAGATCGACGCCGAGGCGCTGCTCATGGGCAAGAACGGCGTGGACGGGGTCTACGACTCCGACCCGAAGGCCAACCCGGACGCCGTGAAGTTCGACTCGCTCGGCTACGGCGAGGTCATCACCCGCGACCTGAAGGTCGCCGATGCCACGGCCATCACGCTCTGCCGCGACAACAAGCTCCCGATCGTCGTCTTCGAGCTCCTGAAGGAGGGCAATATCGCCCGCGCCGTCAAGGGTGAGAAGATCGGCACGCTCGTGGGTGAACAGGGCAGCCGGGACTGACCGGAGATTCACCCCGACCCTGACCGGGGGATGGACAATGTCCTGCAGGTCGGGAACCGTGCAGGAAGAAGACGCGACGCAGCCGGCCGCCGACCACAGCAGGAACCGCAGCCGGGCCTACTCAAGACACGCAGGAGCAAGTGGTGATCGAAGAGACCCTCCTCGAGGCCGAGGAGAAGATGGAGAAGGCCGTCGTGGTCGCCAAGGAGGACTTCGCCGCGATCCGCACCGGCCGTGCGCACCCGGCGATGTTCAACAAGATCGTGGCCGAGTACTACGGCGCGCCGACGCCGATCAACCAGCTGGCCTCGTTCTCCGTGCCGGAGCCGCGGATGGCCGTCGTGACCCCGTTCGACAAGACCGCTCTGCGCAACATCGAGCAGGCGATCCGCGACTCCGACCTCGGCGTCAACCCGAGCAACGACGGCAACATCATCCGTGTGGTGTTCCCCGAGCTGACCGAGGAGCGCCGCCGCGAGTACATCAAGGTCGCCCGCGGCAAGGGCGAGGACGCCAAGGTCTCCATCCGCTCCGTGCGCCGCAAGGCCAAGGACGCCATCGACAAGCTGATCAAGGACGGCGAGGTCGGCGAGGACGAGGGCCGCCGTGCGGAGAAGGAACTCGACGACCTGACGTCGAAGTACGTCGCCCAGGTGGACGAGCTTCTCAAGCACAAGGAAGCGGAACTGCTCGAGGTCTGATGAACGACTCTTCCTGGGGGGCATCGCCCCACGCCGGGCAGGCCGGGTACTGGGGCCCCGCCGACCAGGGGCCCGTCCCGGGCACCGGCCCGGCGGGTCCCGCGTACGATGCGCAGGAAGCGCAGCAGACTCGCCCCATGCCCATCGTGCCCGACGGACCCGCACATGGCGGAGACCAGGATGACGACCGGGGGGCCGCTCGGCTGAGCGGCCCCTTGTTCCGCGACGAGAACGCGCGCGGCGCAAGCGTCCGCGCCGAGAGCGCCCGGGACGACGACCTCCGCGACCACCGCGTCCGTACCGACACCTTCCGCGAGCAGAATCCGGAGCCCATGCCCGACGCCCCGCAGCCGGCGCCCGCCCCGCAGAAGAAGAGCGCGGGCCGCGACCTGAGCTCCGCCATAGGGGTCGGGGTCGGGCTCGGTGCGGTCATCATCGCCTCGCTGTTCATCGTCAAGGCCGTGTTCGTCGGCGTGATCGCCGTCGCCGTCGTCGTCGGCCTGTGGGAGCTGACCAGCAGGCTGCAGGAGCGCAAGGAGATCCGCGCGCCCCTGGTGCCGCTCGCGATCGGCGGCGCCGCCATGGTGGTCGCCGGGTATGTGCGCGGTGCCGAGGGCGCGTGGGTCGCGATGGCGCTCACGGCGCTCGCGGTGCTGGTCTGGCGGATGACCGAGCCGCCGGAGGGCTACCTCAAGGACGTCACGGCCGGCGTCTTCGCGGCCTTCTACGTGCCGTTCCTGGCGACGTTCGTCGCGATGATGCTCACCGCCGACGACGGTCCCTGGCGGGTGCTGACCTTCCTGCTCCTCACGGTCGTCAGCGACACCGGCGCGTACGCCGTCGGCTGGCGCTTCGGCAAGCACAAGCTCGCCCCGCGGATCAGCCCCGGCAAGACCCGCGAGGGCCTGCTCGGCGCCGTGACCTTCGCGATGGTCGCCGGTGCGCTGTGCCTGCAGTTCCTGATCGACGACGGCACCTGGTGGCAGGGGCTGCTGCTGGGTCTCGCGGTCGCGGCCAGCGCGACGCTGGGCGACCTCGGCGAGTCGATGATCAAGCGGGACCTGGGCATCAAGGACATGGGCACGCTGCTCCCCGGGCACGGGGGCATCATGGACCGCCTGGACTCGCTGCTGCCGACGGCTCCGGTGGTGTGGCTGCTGCTGGTGTTGTTCGTCGGCGCCGCCTGACCGGCGCGCACGGCTTTTGAGCCCCGTCCTCCTGTCAGGGAGGGCGGGGCTCGTCGTCGTAGAGGGCCCGCCCCTCTGGATGGCCGGTCGGCGGGGGCGGTGGGACGATTTCGGGTGTAAGCCCCGAACCGGCTTGCCCTGGAAAGGGGGCCACCATGTCCGGTTTCCACGATGAGATCGTTCTCAACTGTCGCCCCGACGAGGTGTGGACGTTCGTCACGGACCCCGCCCATCTGCCGGACTGGCAGGAGAGCGCGGTGTCCGCCGAGCAGCTCGACGACGGCCCGTTCGGAGTCGGCTCCCGGGTCCGGGTCACCCGGCACCTCGGCCGCCGCGACGTTCCCATGACGATGCAGTGCACCGAGTACGAGCCGGGACGCTCGTGGAGCGTGCACGGGATCGACGGGGCGGTACGCGGCACCTTCCGCGGTGAGGTCACCCCCGTCGACGAGGGCCGGCGCACCCGGCTGACCATGGACCTCGACTTCGAGGGCCACGGCCTCGGCAAGGTCCTCATCCCGCTCGTCGTCCGCCCGCAGGTCCGCAAGGAGTTCCCGCGCAACGAGCAGCTGCTCAAGCAGCACCTGGAGCACACGGCCGCGTAGCCCCCGCCGCTCGGGAGCGGCTACAGTCCCGATCATGGGGAAGGCGAGACTCGCGGACGACGGCACCTACCACGGCGACCTGCCGTGCACGTGGTGCAAGACGCTGATCGACCAGGCGGGGCGCAGAAAGCCCCGCCGCTACTGCCGCCGCTCCCACCGCTGGAAGTCCTACGGCTCCAACGTCGCGGTGGTCATCGGCGCGCTCTTCAACTGACGGGCCGGGCGATCGACCGTACCGCGGCCCACGGAAGGGCGCTGTACCGGCCGAGCAGGCCACCCGAGTGGATCTGCGACACTGGTAGCACCATGCCCAAGCCCGGAGAACTTACTTTTGTCGCGCCGCGCGGAGCGAAGTCGCCGCCGCGGCATCTTGCCGATCTTTCGCCCGCCGAGCGCAAGGTGGTCGTGGCCGAGATCGGGGAGAAGCCGTTTCGCGCCAAGCAGCTGTCGCAGCACTACTTCGCGCGGTACGCGCACGACCCGGAGCAGTGGACCGACATCCCCGCCGGTGCGCGCGACAAGCTGCGGGAGGCGCTGTTTCCCGAGCTGATGACCGTCGTGCGGCATCTGTCGACGGACGAGGGGACCACGCGCAAGACGCTGTGGCGGCTGTTCGACGGGACGCTCGTCGAGTCCGTGCTGATGCGGTACCCGGACCGGGTCACCATGTGCATCAGCTCGCAGGCCGGCTGTGGCATGAACTGCCCGTTCTGTGCGACCGGGCAGGCCGGTCTCGACCGGAATCTGTCCACCGCGGAGATCGTGCACCAGATCGTCGAGGGCATGCGGGCGCTCAGGGACGGGGAGATCCCCGGCGGTGCGTCCCGGCTGTCCAACATCGTCTTCATGGGCATGGGCGAGCCGCTCGCCAACTACAAGCGGGTCGTCGGGGCCATTCGCGCGCTCACCGATCCCGCGCCCGACGGGCTGGGGCTGTCCCAGCGCGGCATCACGGTGTCGACGGTCGGGCTCGTGCCCGCCATCCACCGGTTCGCCGACGAGGGCTTCAAGTGCCGGCTGGCGATCTCGCTGCACGCCCCGGACGACGAGCTGCGCGACACCCTCGTCCCCGTGAACACGCGGTGGAAGGTGCGGGAGGTGCTCGACGCCGGGTTCGAGTACGTCGAGAAGAGCGGGCGGCGGCTGTCCATCGAGTACGCCCTCATCCGGGACATCAACGATCAGGCGTGGCGGGGGGACCGGCTCGGGCGGTTGCTCAAGGGCAAGCCCGTGCACGTCAATCTCATCCCGCTCAACCCGACCCCGGGGTCCAAGTGGACCGCCTCGCGGCCCGAGGACGAGAAGGCGTTCGTCGAGGCGATCGCCGCTCATGGTGTACCGGTGACCATCCGGGACACCCGGGGGCAGGAGATCGACGGGGCGTGTGGTCAGCTCGCCGCCACCGAGCGGTAATCTGACTCTCGTCAGTACATCTACATATTCCGACAGGGGAGCGCCACAGCGCTGAGAGTGCGGCGGACAGGGCCGCAGACCCTCCGAACCTCGCCCAGGTCATTCTGGGTAGGGAGATCGGTCATCACTCGAGCTGTTGCGCCCTGCCCGGGACACCGTGAGGCGTCCCGGGCAGGGCCGCGTCTCTTCCTGGTCACTCCAGGAGGAATGTCAGTGAGCATCACCAAGAAGGCCACGGTCGTGGCGGTCGGCATCGGCCTCGTCACGCTGTCCGCGTGCGGGTCGTCGGGCGGGAGCGAGAAGACGTCCGCCGAGTCCAAGACCGTCACGCTCGTCAGTCACGACTCGTGGGCCGTGTCCAAGAACGTCCTCGCGGACTTCGAGAAGCAGTCCGGGTACAAGGTCCGCGTCCTGCCCAACGGTGACGCCGGGCAGGCCGTCAACAAGGCCATCCTCACCAAGGACAACCCGCAGGGCGACGTCTTCTTCGGCGTCGACAACACCCTGCTCTCCCGCGCCCTGGACAACGGCCTCTTCCAGCCGTACCAGGCCAAGGGGCTCGGCACCATCGGCGCCCAGTACCAGCTGGACCAGGGCAAGCACCGGGTCACACCGATCGACCACGGCGACATCTGCGTCAACTACGACAAGAAGTACTTCGCCGACCACAAGCTGACCCCGCCGGCTTCCTTCGACGACCTGGTCAAGCCCGAGTACAAGAACCTGCTGGTCACCGAGAACGCCGCGACCTCCTCGCCCGGCCTCGGCTTCCTGCTCGGCACCGCCGCCAAGTACGGAGACAACGGCTGGCAGGGCTACTGGAAGAAGCTCGAGGCCAACGGCGTGAAGGTGGTCGACGGCTGGGAGCAGGCCTACGACCAGGAGTTCTCCGGCTCGGCCGGCGGCAAGAAGGCCCACGGCGACCGGCCGCTGGTCGTCTCGTACGCCTCCTCCCCGCCCGCCGAGGTCGTCTTCGCCAAGCCGCAGCCCAAGACCGCGCCCACCGGTGTCGCCGCCGGCACCTGCTTCCGGCAGATCGAATTCGCCGGGCTGCTCAGCAACGCGAAGAACACCAAGGGCGGCAAGGCGCTGATCGACTTCCTGGTCTCCAAGGAGTTCCAGCAGGACATGCCGCTGAACATGTTCGTCTACCCGGTGGTCGACGGCGCCAAGGTGCCCGCCGAGTTCACCCAGTACGGCCCCGCGGCCAAGGACCCCGAGACCCTCGCCCCCGGCAAGATCGCCGACCACCGCGACCAGTGGGTCAAGCAGTGGACCTCGCTCGTACTGAAGTAGCCCGCCGTACGGACCGCGCGGGGAGCGCGGCGCGGCTCGGCCTGATGGCCCTGCCCGTCGCGTTCTTCGCCGTGTTCTTCGCCTACCCCGTGGCCGCGATCGTCGCCCGCGGACTGAAAGTGGACGGCGCCTGGCAGTTCGGACGGCTCACCGACGTGCTCGGCCAGTCCGACATCCGGCACGTGCTGTGGTTCACCACCTGGCAGGCGCTGGTCTCCGCCGGGCTCACCCTGCTGCTCGCACTGCCCGGCGCCTATGTCTTCGCCCGCTTCGACTTCCCCGGCAAGCGGCTGCTGCGGGCGGTGGTGACGGTGCCGTTCGTGCTGCCGACCGTCGTCGTCGGCACGGCCTTCCTCGCCCTGGTCGGCCGCGGCGGGCTGCTCGACCAGCTGTGGGGCGTACGGCTGGACACCACCGTGTGGGCGATCCTGCTCGCCCACGTCTTCTTCAACTACGCCGTCGTCGTGCGGACCGTCGGAGGGCTGTGGGCGCAGCTCGACCCGCGCCAGGAGGACGCGGCGAGGATGCTCGGCGCGTCCCGCTTCACCGCCTGGCGCACCGTCACCCTGCCCGCGCTCGCGCCGGCGGTCGCGGCGGCCGGGCTGATGGTGTTCCTGTTCTGCTTCACCTCCTTCGGCATCGTCCAGATCCTCGGCGGCCCCGGCTTCTCCACCCTGGAGGTGGAGATCTACCGGCAGACCGCCGACATCTTCGACCTGTCCACCGCCGCCGTCCTGACGATCGTGCAGTTCGTCGCGGTCGGCGCGATCCTCGCCGTGCACGCCCGGACGGTACGGCGCCGGGAGAGCGCGCTGAAGCTGGTGGACGCGGCGACGACGGCACGCCGGCCGCGCGGCGCCGGGCAGTGGGCGCTGCTCGCCGGTGTGCTGCTGACCATCGCCGCGCTGCTCGTGCTGCCGCCCGCGGTACTCGTGCAGCGCTCCCTGGACGGCGGCCTGCACTACTACCGGGAGCTGACCGCCCAGGACGGCAACACCTTCCTCGTACCGCCGATCGAGGCCATCGGCAATTCGCTGCAGTACGCCCTTGCCGCCACCGGCATCGCGCTGCTGATCGGCGCGTTCGCCGCCGCCGCGCTGACCCGCCGGGACGCCGGACGTCTGGTGCGCGGCTTCGACGCGCTGCTGATGCTGCCGCTCGGCGTGTCCGCGGTGACCGTCGGCTTCGGCTTCCTGATCACGCTCGACAAGCCGCCGCTGGACCTGCGCAGCTCCTGGATCCTGGTGCCGCTCGCCCAGGCGCTTGTCGGCGTCCCCTTCGTCATCCGGACCATGCTGCCCGTGCTGCGCGCGGTCGACGGACGGCTGCGGGAGGCGGCGACCATGCTCGGGGCCTCGCCGTGGCGGGTGTGGCGGGAGGTCGATCTGCCGATGGTGCGGCGGGCACTGCTGATCGCCGCCGGGTTCGCCTTCGCCGTGTCGCTGGGCGAGTTCGGCGCGACCGTGTTCATCGCGCGGCCCGACACCCCGACCCTGCCGGTGGCCGTCGCCCGGCTGCTGGCGCGGCCCGGTGACCTCAACTACGGGCAGGCGATGGCCCTGTCGACGATTCTGATGGTGGTGTGCGCCGTGGCGCTGCTCGTCCTGGAGAGCCTGCGGGTGCCCGACCGGACGGGGGAGTTCTAGATGCTGCTCAGCCTCGACGCCGCGACCGTCCGCTTCGGCGAGCGGACCGTCCTCGACGCCGTCGACCTGGACGTCGCCGAGCACGAGGTGGTGTGCGTGCTCGGTCCGAGCGGCAGCGGCAAGTCGACGCTGCTGCGGGCGGTCGCCGGACTCCAGCCGCTGGACGCGGGCCGGATCCTGCTGGACGGCCGGGACCAGGCGAAGGTGCCCGCGCACAAGCGGGGCGTGGGGCTGATGTTCCAGGACCACCAGCTCTTCCCGCAGCGGGACGTGGCCGGAAACGTCGCCTTCGGGCTGCGTATGCACGGCGCCGGGAAGGGCGAACAGGGCGACCGGGTGAGGGAGTTGCTGGACCTGGTCGGGCTGCCCGGGGCCGGGCGGCGGGCCGTGGGCGCGCTGTCCGGCGGTGAGCAGCAGCGGGTGGCGCTCGCCCGGGCGCTCGCGCCGCGGCCCCGGCTGCTGATGCTGGACGAGCCGCTCGGTCAGCTCGACCGCTCGCTGCGCGAACGCCTCGTCGTCGAACTGCGGGAGCTGTTCGGCCGGTTGGGCACCACCGTGCTCGCCGTCACCCACGACCAGGGCGAGGCGTTCGCGCTCGCCGACCGGGTCGTGGTGATGCAGGACGGGCGGATCGCCCAGTCCGGCACGCCCCTGGAGGTGTGGCAGCACCCGGCGGACGCGTTCGTCGCCCGCTTCCTCGGCTTCGACAACGTGGTGGCGGGAACCGTCGTGGGCGAGGCCGCCGACACGCCCTGGGGCAAGCTGCCGGTGCCCGACGGCTCCCCGCAGGGTCCGCGCGACGTGCTGGTCCGCCCGGCCGGGGTCCGGCTGACCGAGGTGGCGCAGGGCCTGCGCTGCACCGTCACCGCCCGCACCTTCCGGGGTACCCATGTCGCCGTGCACCTCCAGCCCGAGGACGCGCCCCGCCTGGAGGCCGCCTGCGCGCTGCGCGAGGCGCCCGAGGTCGGTGCGGAGGTGGGCGTCGCCTTCGACGGGGCGGAAGTCGTCGTCCTCGGCTGAAGGCGGCCGGCTTCACGCGAACGGCCCGCCCCCGATCTCCCGGGGGCGGGCCGTCGTACGTGCGGGGGGTCAGCCGTTGCTCTTGGCCCCCCGGCGGCGCATGCCGAGGAAGACGGCGCCGCCGCCGACGACGACCAGGGCGCCCGCCACGCCGGCGATCAGGCCGGTGTTGGAGTTCGCGCCGGTCTCGGCGAGGTTGGAGTCACCGGCCGCCGGGGACGGGGCGTTGCTCGTGGTGCCCGCGGGGGCGCTGCTGGCCGGCGCCGACGGGCTCGGCGTGTCCTCGGCCGGGGTGGACTGCGACGGCTTCGGCGCCGGGCTGGTCGGCGGGGCCGGCGGCGTCGAGGGGGTGTCCTTCTTGCAGGCGGTGGGCGGCGTGGTGAGGTTCGGCGTGATGTCCTCGTCCACGATGGGGTGCTTCGCGTCGCCGGCCAGGACGTGGACGCGGTAGGTGGCGTTCGGCTTCCAGTCCTCGGCGAAGGTGATGGTCACGCCCTCGGCCGAGCCGGTGACGGTCTGCTCGCCGACCTTGTGGTCGTCGCTGCCCTTGTTCTCCAGGAAGACGGAGACGACGGCCGCGGTGCCGGAGGCGTCGACGTCGGTGACGGTGATGACGCCCTTGTCACCCTCGCACGAGGCCTTGGCGGAGAATTCGCTGATGTTGCAGGCGAGCGCGTTGCCGGCGACACCGAGCGCGAGCGCCGCCGCGGCGGAGGCGACCCCGAGGGCGCGCACGGAACGGGTGGCAGTACGGCGGGATATGGACACGTTTGTCCTTTACAGGATGCAACTGCGGGGGGTTGAAGGGGAGATGGGACGCCGAGGAGATGCGATCACAACCGCCCGGCACCACCGCCCCCATGAGGCTCACAGGTTTATAAGTGCTCCATAAGGAGTGTCAACGCATATGCCCGCCAAGGGCGTTGCCTTTGCCCTCTTATTAACCGACGAGACGTTTCAGTGCCTCCGGCGCCTCCTCGATCCGGTCGACCAGTGCGATCCGGGACGCCATCGGGCGGTCCTTGGCGAGCGACTGCAGCAGCGGCCAGGCCGGCAGCCGCTCGGTCCAGTGCGCCCGGTCCACCAGCACCATCGGCGTCGCCTCGCCGCGGGACTCGTAGTAGTTCGGCGTCGCGTTGTCGAAGATCTCCTGTACGGTGCCGGCGGCGCCCGGCAGGAACACCACACCGGCGGTGCAGCGGGCCAGGAGGCCGTCCTCGCGGGTGGCGTTGGCGAAGTACTTGGCGATGTGCGTGGCGAACGGGTTCGGCGGCTCGTGGCCGTAGAACCAGGTCGGAATGCCGATCGACGTGCCGCCGCGCGGCCAGCGGGCGCGCACCTCGAACGCCGCCCGCGCCCAGTCGGTGACCGACGGCCGGAACGAGGGCACCGGCGCGAGGAGTTCGAGGGCCGCGGTCAGCATGTCGTCGTCGAAGGGCGCCGCGTACGCGCCCAGGTTCGCCGCCTCCATCGCGCCGGGTCCGCCGCCCGTCGCCACGGTGAGGCCGGCCCGGGCCAGGGCGCGGCCGAGGCGCGCGGCACCGGCGTACTCCCGGCTTCCGCGCGCCATCGCGTGGCCGCCCATGACGCCCACGACCCGGGCGCCGACGAGGACTTCGTCGAGGGCGTCGGAGACCGCGTCGTCGTGGATCGAGCGCAGCATGGAGGCGAATATGTCGCCGTCGGCCCTGGTCTGCTGGAACCAGGCGTAGGCGAGCGCGTCCGGGGTGGCCTCGTAGCCGCGGTCGAGTCCGGCGAAGAGTTCCTCGGCGGAGTAGACGAACCCCCGGTAGGGGTCGAAGGGCAGGCCGGGCACGGGCGGGAAGACCAGGGCGTCGGACGCCCTGACGCGGGCGGCCGCCTCGGGTGCCATCGGGCAGCCGAGAAAGACGGCGCCCGCCGTGTCCACGGACAGCAGCACGTCCGTACGGCCCGTCAGGTCCACGGCCTGGACGCGGAAACCGGCAAGGGTGCCGCCGTGCGCGACCACCTCGTCGAACTGGGCGAGGGACTCGATCTCACGGTCGTGGGAGCCGTCGTACGGCTGGGCGGGTGTCGAATGCACCCGCCCATGCTAGGCACCGCGCTTCGTCAGCCCTGTACGGCCGCCGGGTCCATCCACATGATCTCCCAGGTGTGGCCGTCGAGGTCGTCGAAGGCCCGGCCGTACATGAAGCCCATGTCCTGCGTCTTGCCGGTCGCGGCGCCGCCGAGAGCGATGGCACGGTCGACCAGCTCGTCGACCTTCTCGCGGCTCTCGGCGCTCAGACAGATCAGCACCTCGCTGGTCGTCTTCGTGTCCGCGATCCCCTTGTCGGTGAAGGTCGCGTAGAAGGGCTTCGTCAGCAGCATCACGACGATGGTGTCGCTGATCACGACCGACGCGGCGTTCTCGTCGCTGAACTGCGGGTTGATCGTGTAGCCGAGGTCGGTGAAGAACTTCTTCGAGGCCTCGAGGTCGTTCACGGGCAGGTTCACGAAGATCATCTGCTGGTGCATGGGGCCTCTCCCGTAGGTGGTGCGGTGTTGTCGGGGGGTAGACCGGGCCGCCGCACGGAACTCATCGGTGGCCGAAGGATTTTTCCGGTGGTGGTTCAGCGGGCGAGGGGGAGCGCGGCCAACTCGGCCACCAGCAGCGTCAGCGGGCCGAACACGGCCAGCAGGGCGGCCGCGCGCAGAGCCGCCGCCGAGCGCAGCATCGTGGCGGGGGCGCCGAGCCGGAGCAGGGCCGCGCTGGTGTCGGCCCGGTCCTGGCGTGCCTCCACGGCGGCGGTGAACAGCGTCGCCACCGCGCAGCCGGCGACGACGAGGGCGCCCAGGGTAGTCAGCGGGCCGAGCCCGGCGGAGCCGGCGTCGCGCAGGGCGGTCGTGGCGAACGCGGCCGACGCGACGGCGCAGACGACCCCGAGGGGGCGGCCGATGCGGGTGGCCTCCGCCATCAGCACGCGCCCGGCGAGCAGACGCAGCGCGCCCGGGCGGACGGCCTGCAGCAGGCGGCCGGTCAGGTGGGTGAGGCCGGGCCCGGCGAGGGCGAGACCGACGGCGGTGAGCAGCCAGCCCAGGAGCACGGCGACGGGTCCGGTGGCCAGGCCGCCGGGCATGGGCAGGGTGGTCGGGTCGGTGGTGCGGGTGGCGTAGGCCTCGGTGGCCAGGCCGACGGCGAGGAGGGTGACGCCCCAGGGCAGGAGGGCGGTGGGCTGGGACTCGGCGGCCGGTGCGGGGCGGGCGCTCTTTTCCGGGGCTTCCTGGGGGTCGGTGGTGTCGCCCGGCGCGCGCGTGAGGACGTCCGTGTCCACCTGCCCGGCGGGGCCGCCCTCCGCGGACTGGGGCCTGCTCACCGGTTCGCTGCCCCGCAGCCGTGCGCCGAACCTGCCGTACGCCCCGAAGGTCTCGCGGACCGCTGTCCTGCTGTACGCGCCGAAGCGGCCGTAGGCGTGCGAGGCGGGCCGGGGGCGCGGCTCGCGGGGGCGCAGGGCGAGGGCGACCAGGGCCGAGGCCGTGACCGGGAGGACGGCGAGCAGGGTCAGCGCCGCCGGGACCGGCAGCGGCTGGTCCGCCGCGAGGAACTGGGAAGCCGCGCCGTCGAACGGCATGCCGGTGAGGTCGCCGCGCAGGTGCAGGAAGAACAGCAGGGCCAGCACCGAGCCCAGCGCGGTGGACAGCGCCGTCGTCAGGGCCGCGATCGCCATCAGGCGGGCGGGGCCGAGTCCCACGGCGGACAGGCCGGGGCGTGGCTTGGTCGCGGGGTCGGTGCGGGCGACCGCCAGCGCGAACCACGCCGTCGCGGCCAGCGGTACGACGCACCACGCCAGACGCAGCAGCAGGGACGCCGGGGCGGCGCCGGGGTGGCCCAGCGCGTATCCGAGAGTGCACAGGAGCAGGAAGCCCGTGCCCGCCGACGCCGTCGTCACCAGCAGGCGGCGCAGATGGACGGCCGGGTGGGCGCCGCGGGTCAGACGGAGAGCGACCACGCGGTCCGGCCTTCCGTCTCGGTGGCCGGCGGCAGGTGCACCGTCTTCACCCGGCGGCCGTCGAGCAGCGACACCGTGCGGTCGGCGAGCGCGGCCGTCTCCGGGTCGGCGGTGGCCAGCACCACGGTGATGCCGTGCGAGCGGGCGGCGGTGGTCAGGGTGCGCAGGACGTGGGCGCGGTCGGCGCGGTGCAGGGGCGCGGTGGGCTCGTCGGCGAAGAGGACCGCGGGCGCCGGCGCGAGGGCGCGGGCGATGCAGGCGCGCTGCCGCTCGGCCTGGGTCAGCTCGTGCGGACGGCGGCGGGCCTTGTCACCGATGTCGACGCGTTCCAGCCACTCGGTGGCGGCGACCTTGGCGCGGCGCCGGCTGACGCCGCGCAGCATCAGCGGCAGGGCGGCGTTCTCCCACACGTTCAGCTCGGGGACCAGCAGCGGGGCGGGGTCGATCCAGCCGAAGCGGTCGCGGCGCAGGCGCTCGCGGGTGACCGGGCCCATGGTGTGCAGCGGCACGCTGTTGAACCACACCTCGCCGCGCTGGGCCGGGGCGAGTCCGGACAGGCAGCGCAGCAGCGTCGTCTTGCCGCTGCCGCGCGGGCCGCCGACGGCGAGGATCTCGCCCTCGCGCACGCCGAGCGAGATCCCCTGAAGCGCGGGGGAGCCGTCGCTGTGCGTGAAGTGCAGGGAGCGTGCCCAGAGCACGTCGTTGTCCGGCGGGGCCTCCATGGGCGTACACCTCGCGTCAGATCCGTAGTTCCCGTGCCGTTCCCCCGTCCGGGGGAACGAAGGCAGGGCCGATCGGTCACTGGCACGCTAGGCAGGCGACACCGGGAGCCCGGACAGCACGCGGCCCCGGGCCCCGTTTCTCACTCGAACGGGGGCACCGGGGCCGGGATGATCATCCAGAAGGCAGATCGGCAGGAGGACCGATCAGCGCCACCGGAGGATCCGTGACCGTCGGGACGGTGAGGGCCGTCGCGGCGGTTGCCGGAGCCGTCGTGGCGGCCGCGGCCGCCTTGACGGGCCTCAGAGCTTCGTCCACGCCTCCGTCAGCGTCGCGCGCAGGATCTGCTCGATCTCGTCGAACGTCTCCTGGTTGGAGATCAGCGGCGGGGCGAGCTGGATGACCGGGTCGCCACGGTCGTCGGCACGGCAGTACAGGCCGTTGTCGAACAGCGCCTTGGAGAGGAAGCCGTACAGGACGCGCTCGGTCTCCTCGTCGTTGAAGGACTCCTTGGTGGCCTTGTCCTTCACCAGCTCGATGCCGTAGAAGAAGCCGTTGCCGCGGACGTCGCCGACGATCGGCAGGTCGTGCAGCTTCTGCAGCGTGGAGAGGAACGCACCCTCGTTGTCGAGGACGTGCTGGTTCAGCTTCTCCTTGTCGAACAGGTCGAGGTTGGCGAGGCCGACCGCGGCGGAGACCGGGTGACCGCCGAAGGTGTAGCCGTGCAGGAAGGTGTTGTCGCCCTTGTAGAACGGCTCGGCCAGGCGGTCGGAGACGATGCACGCGCCGATCGGGGAGTAGCCCGAGGTCATGCCCTTGGCGCAGGTGATCATGTCCGGGACGTAGCCGAACTTGTCGCAGGCGAAGGTCGTGCCGAGGCGGCCGAAGGCGCAGATGACCTCGTCCGACACGAGCAGCACGTCGTACTGGTCGCAGATCTCGCGCACGCGCTGGAAGTAGCCGGGGGGCGGCGGGAAGCAGCCGCCGGCGTTCTGCACCGGCTCCAGGAAGACCGCGGCGACGGTGTCGGGGCCCTCGAAGAGGATCTGCTGCTCGATCTGGTCGGCGGCCCAGCGGCCGAAGGCCTCGGGGTCGTCGCCGAAGAGCGGCGCGCGGTAGATGTTGGTGTTCGGGACCTTGTGCGCACCCGGGACGAGGGGCTCGAACGGGGCCTTCAGGCCGGGCAGACCCGTGATGGACAGGGCGCCCTGCGGGGTGCCGTGGTAGGCGACCGCGCGGGAGATGACCTTGTACTTGGTGGGCTTGCCGACCAGCTTGAAGTACTGCTTGGCGAGCTTCCAGGCGGTCTCGACGGCCTCGCCGCCGCCGGTGGTGAAGAAGACCTTGTTCAGGTCGCCCGGGGCCTCGTTGGCCAGCCGCTCGGCCAGCTCGACGGCCTTGGGGTGGGCGTAGGACCACACCGGGAAGAAGGCGAGCTCCTGGGCCTGCTTCGCGGCGGTCTCGGCGAGTTCCGTGCGGCCGTGACCGGCCTGGACCACGAACAGGCCGGCGAGACCGTCCAGGTAGCGCTTGCCCTTGTCGTCGTAGATGTAGGTGCCCTCGCCCCGGACGATCGTCGGGACGGGGGAGTTCTCGTACGAGGACATGCGGGTGAAGTGCATCCACAGGTGGTCGTACGCGGACTTGCTGAGGTCCTTTGTGCTCACGGTTATCGGGTTCCCCACATGTAGGTCTGCTTCTTGAGCTTGAGGTAAACGAAGCTCTCGGTGGAGCGCACGCCGGGCAGGGCCCGGATGCGTTTGTTGATGACGTCCAGCAGGTGGTCGTCGTCCTCGCAGACGATCTCCGCGAGGATGTCGAACGAGCCCGCGGTCATCACCACGTACTCGACTTCCGACATGGCGGTCAGCGCGTCGGCCACCGCCTCGACGTCGCCCTCCACGTTGATGCCGACCATCGCCTGCCGACGGAAGCCCACGGTGAGCGGGTCCGTGACGGCGACGATCTGCATCACGCCCTGATCGAGCAGCTTCTGGACGCGCTGGCGCACGGCCGCTTCGGAGAGGCCGACGGCCTTGCCGATGGCGGCGTACGGCCGGCGGCCGTCCTCCTGAAGCTGTTCGATGATGGCGAGGGAGACGGCGTCCAGGTTGGGGTTGCTCCCGTTCCTGGACTCACGAGGGGTGTCGCGGAGGGACTCGCGGGAGTCCCTTGCGTCCCTGGGGTCTGCGCTTCGACTGGCCACGACCTCACTGTGCACGACGTCTCGACAGTTGTGCAAGCCCCGATCGATGAAATTCGTTGTTTGCGAGACGGAGACCGACGGATTTCGCAGATGTGAGGGGATCAGGGGTGTTGAAAACGTGGGCTCAGCGATTAGTCTGGGCATCTCAGTGATTGGACACACCCAACCTTGGAGGGCCGGCAGTGAGCACCGAGCTGCGTCGTCTGCGCAACTACATCGACGGTGAGTTCCGGGACGCCGCCGACGGACGGACCACGGAGGTGGTCAACCCCGCGACGGGCGAGGCGTACGCCACCGCGCCGCTGTCCGGCCAGGCGGACGTCGACGCCGCCATGGAGGCCGCCGCGCGCGCCTTCCCGGCCTGGCGCGACACCACCCCGGCGGAGCGCCAGAAGGCCCTGCTGAAGATCGCGGACGCGTTCGAGGAGCGCGCCGAGGACCTCATCGCGGCCGAGGTGGAGAACACGGGCAAGCCCACCGGGCTGGTCCGTACCGAGGAGATCCCCCCGATGGTCGACCAGATCCGCTTCTTCGCGGGTGCGGCGCGACTGCTGGAGGGCCGCTCGGCCGGCGAGTACATGGAGGGGATGACCTCGATCATCCGCCGTGAGCCGGTCGGCGTCTGCGCGCAGGTCGCGCCGTGGAACTACCCGATGATGATGGCCGTGTGGAAGTTCGCCCCGGCGATCGCCGCCGGCAACACCGTCGTGCTGAAGCCGTCGGACACCACCCCGGCCTCCACCGTGCTGATCGCCGAGATCCTCGGCGAGATCCTGCCCAAGGGTGTCTTCAACGTCATCTGCGGTGACCGCGAGACCGGCCGCGCGATGGTCGAGCACCCGACCCCGGCGATGGCCTCCATCACCGGCTCGGTGCGCGCCGGCATGTCGGTGGCCGAGTCCGCCGCCAAGGACGTCAAGCGCGTCCACCTGGAGCTGGGCGGCAAGGCCCCGGTCGTCGTCTTCGAGGACACCGACATCGCCAAGGCCGTCGAGGACATCACCGTGGCGGGCTTCTTCAACGCCGGCCAGGACTGTACGGCCGCCACGCGCGTGCTCGTGCACGAGTCGATCCACGACGAGTTCGTCTCCGCGCTCGCCAAGGCCGCGGCCGAGACCAAGACCGGTCAGCCGGACGACGAGGACGTGCTCTTCGGCCCGCTGAACAACCCCAACCAGCTCAAGCAGGTCGAGGGCTTCATCGAGCGGCTGCCCGCCCACGCGCGCGTGGAGGCCGGCGGCAAGCGCGTCGGCGACCAGGGCTACTTCTTCGCGCCGACCGTCGTCTCCGGTCTCAAGCAGGACGACGAGATCATCCAGAACGAGGTCTTCGGCCCGGTCATCACCGTCCAGTCCTTCGCGGACGAGGCCCAGGCCGTCGAGTGGGCCAACGGCGTCGAGTACGCGCTGGCCTCCTCGGTGTGGACCAAGGACCACGGCCGCGCCATGCGGATGTCCAAGAAGCTCGACTTCGGCTGCGTGTGGATCAACACCCACATCCCGCTGGTCGCCGAGATGCCGCACGGCGGCTTCAAGAAGTCCGGTTACGGCAAGGACCTGTCGGCGTACGGCTTCGAGGACTACACCCGCATCAAGCACGTCATGACGTCGCTGGACGCGTGACACCACCCCTGCGGGTGCGCTGAGGCCGACGGCCTCATCCACGGCTCGCGGCCCCGGACGGAGGACGGACCGTCCGGGGCCGCGGTGTGTCCGGCGGCGCCGTGCGCGCCCGGTGTCCGCGCCGGCCGGGTCCTCGGAGCGGGGCGCGGTGATCGACAACGTGTCGGTCAGGTGCCGTTTCGCTCGACGTGGCGTCAATTGATCACGCGTGTCACCGGGCGGCATGCTGCGGCCATGGCCCTCCCACACCAGACCGTCTCCCGCCGTTCCCTGCTGCGCACCCTCGGCGGCACCGCCGCGCTCGGTGCGCTGGCCGGCTGCGGAGTGCCCGCGGCGTACGTCCAGCCCGGCGACCGCGCCGCAGCCGACGACTCGGCCCGCGACAGACGGCTGACGTGGGCGAACTGGCCGCTGTACATCGACACCGCCGACGACCGCCCCAACCGGCGGCCCACGCTGGAGGCGTTCGAGAAGCAGAGCGGGATCTCCGTCGACTACGTCGAGGAGATCAACGACAACGACGAGTTCTTCGGCAAGATCAGCCCGGCGCTGATGAACCACCAGACCACCGGCCGGGATCTCGTCGTCATCAGCGACTGGATGTGCGCGCGGTTCGTCCGGCTGGGCTGGGTGCAGGAGCTCGACCGCGCCCGGCAGCCGAACGTCGCCCGGTACCTCGATCCGCTGCTGCGCTCGCCGGCCTTCGACCCGGGCCGCAAGTACACGGTGCCGTGGCAGTCCGGCATCACCGGCATCGCCTACAACCGCCGCAAGCTCGGCCGTGAGATACGGCACGTCCGCGACCTGTGGGCCGACGACCTGCGCGGCCGGGTCACGCTGCTTTCCGGGCTGGACGAGTCCTTCGCGCTGCTGATGCTGGGCAACGGCGTCGACATCACCCGGTGGACGGCGGACGACTTCCACCGGGTCTGCGACCAGGTCCAGGCCCAGGTGCGGCGCGGCCAGATCCGCCGCTTCACCGGCAACGACTACACCAAGGACCTGGTCAGCGGCGACGTCCTGGCCTGCCAGGCCTACTCCGGCGACGTGATCCAGCTGCGCGCGGACAACCCCGACATCGAGTTCGTCGTACCGGAGGAGGGCGCCGAGCTGTGGGCGGAGTCGCTCATGGTCCCGAACCTCGCCGGGCACAAGGCCAACGCCGAGCGGCTGATCGACTACTACTACCGGCCCGAGGTCGCCGCCGAGCTGGCCGCCTGGGTCAACTACGTCTGCCCGGTCCCGGCGGCCCGGCAGGTCCTCGCCGACTCCGGCGACAAGGACACCGCGGCCCTGGCGGAGGACCCGCTGATCTTCCCGGACGCGGGCATGCGCCGCCGGCTCGCGATCGCCCGTGACATCACGGCCGAGGAGCGGGTGGATTTCGCCAAGCGGTGGAACAAGATCGCCGGGCTGTAGCAGAATCGCCCGTGTGGGTAATTCATCAAGTGGTGAACACTCGAGTGGTGAAAACCTGTCCGCCTGGGTGACCTTCGGGCTGCTCGCCGCCTGGTCGCTCCACGACCTCGAGGAACTGGCGGCCGGCCCGCGCTGGGTCCGGCACAGCCTGCCCCGGCTGCGCGAGCGGTTCCCGACCGTGCCCGAGGGGGTGTGGCGCCAGATGCAGGCCGTCGACGAGCGGGAGTTCCCCCTGGCGGTCGCGGCCGTCGGCGCGTTCGTCGCCGCCGCGTCCGCCGCCGGGCACGCCGGCGGCGGCCGGTCGGCCTTCTACCAGGCCGCGCTGAACGGCTTCGGCCTGCACGGCCTGGTCCACATGGCGCAGGCCGCAGCCGTACGCGGCTACACCCCCGGGGTCGCGACCTCCCCGCTCGTCGTCGTGCCGTTCACCCTCTGGGCCCGCGGCCGCCTGCGCCGCGCCGGCGTGCTGCGCCCGATTCGGCCCCGCGACCTCGCCGTCGGCCTGGCGGCAGCCGGCGCCGTCACGGCCCTGGCGCACGGGGCGGCGCGGTGGGCGGTCGGCCGGTGACCTCGTCCGGGGTATCGCCGCCGTCACGATCCGTTCGGCGACCCGGGTTCGGGTCATCGCCCATGGCGTCGGTGACCGGACCTCCATCAACTCACCCTGACGGTCAGCGTTGACGGGTCCTGGTGGAAGCCCGCCGCCTCAGCGTCCTTCGTGGCGGTCCTGCGCGGCGAGCACCTCGTCGCCGTGTTCGAAGGCCCACGCGCCGACCGCGTCGATCGGGGCGAGCAACGTCCGCCCCAGCGACGTGAGTTCGTACTCGACGCGGGGCGGGGCACCGTCGTACGCCCGGCGGGTCACCAGCCCGTTGAACTCCAGTCGGCGCAGCGTCTCGGTCAGCACCTTCTGGCTGATCCCGCCGATCAGCGCGCGTAGTTCGCCGTGGCGGAGGGGGCCGTTCCCGAGGGCCCACAGCACCACCGCGTTCCAGGTGTTGGCGAGCAGGTCGAAGGCGAGGCGGGCCCGGCAGTCGGCGAGGAAGTCCTGGTCGCTGGTCACGTACCGAATGGTGCCTCAACCCCTGCCTAGCGTGGCGGCGTTGGTTTCCACCGAAAGGAGAGGGACGCATGCGCATCGGGATTCTCGGCAGCGGCTCCATGGCCGGCGCGCTGGGCACACAGTGGCGGCGGGCCGGGCACGCGGTGTTCACGGGCGGCCGCTCGGGCGGGGACGGCGGGCTGCGCGAGGCGGCCCGGTTCGGCACGGACGCCGTACTGCTGGCCCTGCCCTACGACGCCGTCGTGGACGCGGTCGCGGGACTCGAGGACACGCTCGACGGACGCACCCTGATCGACTGCACGAACCCGGTCGGCCCCGGCTTCGCCCTGCGCACGGCCGGTGGCCCCTCGGCCGCCGAACGCATCGCCGCGGCCGCGCCCGCCGCGCACGTGGTCAAGGCGTTCAACCTCTGCCATTCCGACGTCTGGCGGCTGACCCCACCCGTGTTCGACGGCCGTCCGCTGGCCGTCCCGTTGTGCGGCGACGACGAGGACGCGCTGTCCGCCGTACGCCGGCTCGTCCGCGACCTGGGGTGCGAGCCGCTGAACGCCGGGCGACTGGCCGAGGCGGGGCTGGTGGAGGCCACGGCCGCGCTGCTGATCCGGCTGTGGGTGGGCGAGGGCGCGGACGCCCAGGCCATCGCACCGCCGCTCACGGCCTCGGGGGCCCAGGGGACCTAGGGGGGCCGGCCCTGGGGCCTGTCCGGCGGATCCGGCCCGAGACACCCCCTAGCCCTGGCGCAGGGCGTCGAGGACGTCGATGCGGTTGGTGGTGATCGAGTCCACGCCCGCGTCGATCAGGCGGCGCATGGCGCGGCGGGTGTCGGGGGTCCAGACGGACAGCAGGTAGCCGTCGCGGTGGACACGCTCGGCCAGGGCGTGGTCCACCAGCGAGAAGCGGTAGTTGAGCCAGCGCGGCCGCACCGCCTCCAGCAGCTCCGGGCGCGGCGGCGCGAGGCTCGTCCAGGTGAGCGCGATCTCCGCGGACGGGTCGGCGGCCCGCAGCGCCAGCATGGCCCGGGCGTCCGCGCAGTAGTACACGCGGTCCTGGGCCCCCGCCTCCCGGACCACGTCCACGACCCGGCGCGCGGCCGTCACGTCCGGCGTGCCGGGCAGATCGACCATCACCCGGCTGCCGCCCACCGCCGCCAGCGCCGCCGCCAGCGTCGGCACCCCGCCACCGGTCAGCCCCTCCACCTCGGCCAGGGAGAGGGCGAGCAGCGGACGGTCCTGTTCCCACAGCCGCTTCAGCGTCTCGTCATGCAGGAGAACGGGCACGCCGTCCCGGGTGAGCCGTACGTCGATCTCCACGGCGTCCGCGCCCGCGGCGAGCGCGGAACGCAGGGAGGCGATCGTGTTCTCCCGTACGCGGTACGGGTCGCCGCGGTGCGCCACGGCCGTCAGGGTCTGCATGCGGGCCATTGTGACGGCAGTCGGCCCCCGCATGTCAGGGAGCGAGCCACCGCGCGGTGTAGGCGTCGATCTCCTCACGGACACGGGTCTTTCCGGCGCCGTCAAGGAAGGAGGCGTCGACGGCGTTCTTCGCCAGCTCCGCGAGGCCCCGTTCGTCGAGGTCCAGCAGCCGGGCGGCGACCGCGTACTCGTTGTTCAGGTCGGTGCCGAACATCGGCGGGTCGTCGGAGTTGATCGTCACCAGGACGCCCGCCTGCACGAACTCCTTGATCGGGTGCTCGTCGAGCGTGGCCACCGCGCGCGTGGCGATGTTCGACGTGGGGCACACCTCCAGCGGGATGCGGTGCTCGGCGAGGTGCGCGAGCAGCTTCTCGTCCTGTGCGGAACTCGTGCCGTGCCCGATCCGCTCGGCGCCCAGGTACGTCAGCGCGTCCCACACGGTCTGCGGGCCGGTGGTCTCACCGGCGTGCGGCACCGAGTGCAGGCCGGCCGCGATCGCCCGGTCGAAGTACGGCTTGAACTGCGGGCGCGGCACACCGATCTCCGGCCCGCCGAGACCGAAGGAGACCAGCCCCTCGGGGCGCACCGCGTCATCCGTGGCGAGCCGGGCCGTCACCTCGGCGGACTCCAGGCCGGCCTCACCGGGGATGTCGAAGCACCAGCGCAGCACCGTGCCGAACTCGGCCTCGGCCGCCTTGCGGGCGTCCTCGATCGCCGCCATGAACGCCCGCTCGTCGATCCCGCGGCGCACGGAGGAGTACGGGGTGATGGTCAGCTCGGCGTAGCGCACCTGCTGCCGGGCCAGGTCGCGGGCCACCTCGTAGGTGAGCAGGCGGACGTCCTCCGGGGTGCGGATCAGGTCGACGACGGACAGGTAGACCTCGATGAAGTGGGCGAAGTCCGTGAACGTGAAGTAGTCGGCCAGCGCCTCGGGATCGGTCGGGACCTTGGAGTCGGGGTGGCGGGCGGCCAGCTCGGAGACGATCCGGGGGGAGGCGGAGCCGACGTGGTGCACGTGCAGTTCTGCCTTGGGCAGTCCGGCGATGAAGGCGTGCAGATGGCCCGGGACGGGCGCGGCGGCTGCGTCGAAGTGCTCGGTCAAGGGGTCCTCCCCGGGACGGCGCCCCCGGCCGGCGGTGCCGGTGCCGGGGCGCGGTGATCGGCTGATCGGTGGTTCGGGCTCATCGTAGGCCGGGGGCGGGGGAGGGATGACGGGGTGCCGGGGGGCGCCTCGGGGGAGAGAGGAGGAGGAGTGGGGCGGGCGTGACGGGTCGGGGGCAGAGGAACGGTGCCATGGGCGGGAGTTCGCGGCCTGTCACCGTCGCCGCGGCCGACCAGGGGGCCTGAGGAGGGGCGTGCGGTCGGGCCGTAGCATGGCGGGACGTTCGCAGAGGGGGATTCGCGCATGGCCGACGAGACGGGGACGCCGGGGATACCGGGGGTTCAGGGCATTCCGGGGATTCCGGAGAACGGGACCGCGGAGGGGCCCGGCGCGGGGGAGAGCCCGAAGGTGTCGCTCGGCAAGGGTCCGGCGGCCGGGGGTGTGTCCTCCTCTGCCGGCCCCCAGGTGCCGGCATCCGGCGGTGCGTCCCCTTCCGGTGGCGGACCCGCACCGTGGGCCGCGCCCGGCGCGGCGGACGGTCCCGGACACACGGTCGCCTCCTCGGGTCCGGTTGCCCCGGCGCCGCCGCACGAGCAGCAGACGTTCGTCTCCGCCCCGGGCGGCACGGACACCCCGCAGCCGTACTCATGGCCGGAACCGAACCCCTTCGCGCCGCCGCAGTCCGACCAGGCCGGTGGTGCCAATCCCTTCGCGCCGCCGCAGCCGGGCCAGGTCACCGGCGTCGGTCCCTTCGCGCCGCCGGCCGTGTCCTCGGCGCACGGTGAGCCGGTTCCGCCGCCGCCCATCGCGCCGGACGGTCCCGGCCAGGCGGCCTACGGCTACCCCGGCGGTCACGGCTACCCCGGAGCGGCCGGCCCCGGCGGTGCCCATGGCCCGCAGGCCCAGGGATACCCGGCCGGCTACTACGGCTGGCCCGGTATGCAGCCGCTGCCCAGCAACGGCATGGGGACGGCGGGGCTGGTGCTCGGCATCATCGGCGCGGTCGTCTTCTGTGCGTGGCCGCTGGCCATCATCGCGGGCACCCTCGGCGTAATCTTCGGAGCGATCGGCCGCAGCAAGGCCAAGCGGGGCGAGGCCACCAACCCGGGCCAGGCCCTGGCCGGCATCATCTGCGGCGCCACGGGCATCGTCCTCGGCGTCGGCTTTCTGATCCTGGTGATCGCGGCCTCCTGACATCGACGGGCACGCGGGCCGGTACCCCGTTGCCGGCTGCCGTCACGCAAGTCCCTTCACCCAGGGCGCTTGACCCACCCCTCACGCAGACCCGCAGAACGATCCGCCGGCCCATCCTCACGCAGACCGCTTGGCCCACCTCTCACGCAGACCCGCAGACCGATCCGCCGGCCCGCCCTCACGCAGACCGCAGGCCGATCCGTTCCCGCGCCTCCATCAGCGCGAAGCCCAGCAGGTTCGGCCCCCGCCACCGCTCCGGGTCCGTCGCCGCCTCGTCGTCCGCCGCGAGGCCGATGCCCCAGACGCGGTCTACCGGGCTGGCCTCGACCAGTACCCGGTCCCCGGTGTTCAGCAGGAACTCCCGCAGCTCCGGGTCGGCCGAGAACTTGTGCACGCTGCCCTCGACGACGATCCGGAACCGCTCGCGCTCCCAGACCTCCTCGTCGAAGTCGCGCACCAGGCGCCCCGCCTTCTTCGCCTCGGACGGATGAGCGGCGGCCAGGACCTGCCGCTCCGCCTTCGCGTCGCCGAACAGCCTGGCCTTGCCGGCCATCATCCAGTGCTCGGCCGTGGCGTACCGCACGCCGTCGACCACGAACGGTGAGGGCCACCACTGGCTCAGACAGCTCGCGCCCACTCGGCCGTCGGGGCGCGGCCGGTGCCCCCAGAAGCAGAGGTACTTGATCCTCGCCCCCGCGTGGACCGCCCTGACCAGGGCCTCCCGAGAATCGATCTTCGTCATGCACGCGAGTCTGGCACGCGCCACTGACACTGCGTCCGGCCTTTTCCGGTATCACTCGACACCTGGTCGACCGAATCCGTCGCGTAACCGAAAGGCAACAACGGAATCCCTTGTCCACCTCCCGGGCCTCTGTCAGGATCGGCACTCAAATCGAGCTGGAGCTACGCCACCCACCCCCACGGGACAGCCACCCACCCCCCTCACGGGACGGGGGGGACGACGGCGGAGGAGAGCGACATGCACAACCCGGGCACCACCCCGGAGAGGTCCGCGGAATTCCCCGCACAGGAGCGTTTCGCGGACGGCGCGCAGTACATCGCGGGACGTCTCACCCGGGGCACCTCGGGCCGCAGTCACGCGGTCGTCGACCCGGCCACCGGCGAGGAGGTCTTCACCTACGAGCTGGCAGGGGCCGACGACGTCGACGCGGCCGTGGCCGCCGCCCGCGCGGCCTTCCCCGGCTGGGCCGGTGCCACGCCCGGGGAGCGCTCCGACGCCCTGCACCGCTTCGCAGCGGTCCTCGCCGACCGGGCGGAGGACTTCGCCCGCGCGGAGTCCCTGCAGTGCGGCAAGCCGCTCAAGCTCAGCCGTGAGTTCGACGTACCGGGGACGGTCGACAACGCCGCCTTCTTCGCCGGTGCCGCGCGGCACCTCCAGGGGCAGTCGGCCGGTGAGTACTCCGGCGACCACACGTCGTACGTCCGCCGTGAGCCGATCGGGGTCGTCGGGTCCATCGCGCCGTGGAACTACCCGTTGCAGATGGCGGCCTGGAAGATCCTCCCGGCGATCGCCGCGGGCAACACCATCGTGCTGAAGCCCGCCGAGCTGACCCCGCTCACCTCGCTGCTGTTCGCCGAGGCCGCCACCGCGGCGGGCATTCCCGACGGTGTGATCAACGTCGTCACCGGGACCGGGAAGGAGGCCGGTGAGCGCCTGGTGGGTCACCCGGACGTGGCCATGACCTCCTTCACCGGCTCCACCGCGGTCGGCAAGCGGGTTGCCGAGATCGCCACCGCCACCGTCAAGCGCCTGCACCTGGAACTCGGCGGCAAGGCACCCTTCGTGGTCTTCGACGACGCGGACCTGGACGCGGCCGTCAACGGCGCGGTCGCCGGCGCGCTCATCAACACCGGGCAGGACTGCACGGCCGCCACGCGCGCGTACGTGCAGCGCCCGCTGTACGACGAGTTCGTCGCCCGGACCGCCGCGCTGATGGAGACGGTGCGGCTCGGCGATCCCTTCGCCCCGGGCACCGACCTCGGACCGCTGATCTCGCACGCCCAGCGCGACCGCGTGGCCGGCTTCGTCGACCGGGCGCGTGCCTACGCGCGCGTGGTCACCGGCGGCGAGGCACCCGGTGGCGAGCTGGCCAAGGGCGCGTACTACCGGCCCACCCTGGTCGCCGGCGCGCCGCAGGACAGCGAGATCGTCCAGGCGGAGATCTTCGGTCCCGTGTTGGTCGTATTGCCGTTCGACAGCGACGATGAAGGAATCCGGCTGGCCAACGACACCCCCTACGGCCTCGCCGCCTCCGCGTGGAGCCGGGACGTGTACCGGGCGAATCGGGCGACACGCGAGATCAAGGCGGGGTGCGTGTGGATCAACGACCACATCCCGATCATCAGCGAGATGCCCCACGGCGGCTACAAGGCGTCCGGCTTCGGCAAGGACATGTCATCGTACTCGTTCGAGGAGTACACGCAGATCAAGCACGTCATGTTCGACAACACGGCGGTCGTCAGGAAGGACTGGCACCGCACGATCTTCGGGGACCGATAGCCACAACGGGCCGGCGACCACGGCCCATCCCTCCCGAAAGGGCAACCACGCGCATGGAGCAGTACGAGCCCGACCGCCTGACCCCGGCCCAAGCGGCCGCCATGCGGCGCAGTTTCCGCAATGGGCGGGCCGCCCTCACCCGCCGTTCGCTGCTGCGCGCCTCCGCGGGCGGCGCGCTCGCGGTCGGCGGACTCGGGGCGCTGAGCGCCTGCGGGATCCCCGCGGCCGGCAAGACGGCGGGCGGCACCTCCGCCGAGGACCACTCGGCCCAGGAGAAGACCGTCAACTTCTCCAACTGGACCGAGTACATGGACGTCGACGACGCGGGCAAGCACCACCCGACGCTCGACCAGTTCACCCGGCGCACCGGCATCACGGTCCGCTACACCGAGGACATCAACGACAACAACGAGTTCTTCGGCAAGATCCAGCCGCAGCTCGCCGCGGGCCAGGACACCGGCCGCGACCTGATCGTCCTCACCGACTGGATGGCCGCCCGTCTGATCCGCCTGGGCTGGGTGCAGAAGCTGGACCCGGCGCACCTGCCGCACGCCTACGCCAACCTCTCGCAGCAGTTCCGCAGCCCCGACTGGGACCCGGGGCGGGCGTACTCCTACCCCTGGCAGGGCATCTCCACGGTCATCGCCTACAACAAGAAGGCGCTCGGCGGCGTCGAGGTGAAGTCCGTCTCCGATCTGCTCGACAACCGCAAGCTCAAGGGCCGCGTCGGCTTCCTCACCGAGATGCGCGACAGCATCGGCATGACGCTGCTGGACATGGGCAAGGACCCGGCGAAGTTCACCGACGACGACTTCGACGCCGCCATCGCCCGCCTGCAGAAGGGCGTGGACAGCGGCCAGATCCGCCGCTTCACCGGAAACGACTACACCTCCGACCTCACCAAGGGCGACCTCGCCGCCTGTCTGGCCTGGGCCGGGGACGTCGTACAGCTGAAGGCGGACAGCCCGGACGTCGACTTCGTCATTCCGGACAGCGGGTACATCACCTCGACCGACGTGATGCTGATCCCCAACAAGGCGCGTCACAAGACCAACGCCGAACGGCTCATGGACTACTACTACGAGCCGCAGCCGGCCGCCGAGCTCGCCGCCTACATCAACTACGTCTGTCCGGTCGAGGGCGTGCGGGCGGAGCTTGCGAAGATCGACAAGGGTGCGGCGAACAACCCGCTGATCATCCCCGACAAGGCCATGCAGGCGAGGTCTCACCCCTTCCGCTCCCTGACGCAGAAGGAAGAGACCGCCTACGAACAGAAATTCGCGAAGCTCACTGGGGCGTGACGATCATGACGACGACAGACAACAGCGGCGACGTCCGCCTCTCCGGGATCAGCAAGACCTACGACAACGGCTTCACCGCCGTACAGCCGCTCGACCTGACCGTGCCGCAGGGCTCCTTCTTCGCCCTGCTCGGTGCCTCCGGCTGCGGCAAGACCACCACCCTGCGCATGATCGCCGGCCTGGAGGAGCCCACCACGGGCACCGTGCGGCTCGGCGACCAGGACGTGACCCACCTGCCGCCCTACAAGCGGCCCGTGAACACGGTCTTCCAGTCCTACGCCCTCTTCCCGCACCTCGACATCTTCGAGAACGTCGCCTTCGGTCTGCGCCGGCGCGGCATCAAGAGCGTGAAGAAGCAGGTCGAGGACATGCTGGAGCTGGTCCAGCTCGGCGAGCAGGCGCGCAAGAAGCCGCACCAGCTCTCCGGCGGCCAGCAGCAGCGCGTCGCGGTGGCCCGCGCGCTGATCAACCATCCGAAGGTGCTGCTCCTCGACGAGCCGCTCGGCGCGCTCGACCTGAAGCTGCGCCGCCAGATGCAGCTGGAGCTCAAGCGCATCCAGACGGAGGTCGGCATCACCTTCGTGCACGTCACGCACGACCAGGAGGAGGCCATGACCATGGCCGACACGGTCGCCGTGATGAACGCCGGCCGCGTCGAGCAGCTCGGCGCGCCCACCGACCTGTACGAGAACCCGCAGACCACGTTCGTCGCGAACTTCCTCGGCACCTCCAACCTGATCGAGGCCGAGGTCGACACCAAGAGCGGCGACGACATCGTGCTCAAGGCGGGCGGCGGCAAGCTGGTGCTGCCACAGGCGCGCTGTTCCGCTCCCGCCACCGCCGGCGGCAAGGTGCTGGTCGGCATCCGCCCGGAGAAGATCGCGCTCACGCACGCCGACGACGCGGGCTCGATCCCCGAGGGCCGCAACCGCGTCACCGGAAAGATCGCCGACGCCAGCTTCATCGGCGTCTCCACGCAGTACGTCATCGACAGCCCCGTCTGCGACGAGCTGGCGGTGTACGTGCAGAACGTCGAGCGCGACGGCCGCCTGGTCCCCGGCGCCGACGTCGTCCTGCACTGGAGCCCGGCGCACACCTTCGGCATGGACGCGACCCAGGACATCGACGCGGGCATCGAGGAAGAGGCGGCCTGATGTCGACGCTCACCGAGGCGCCCCCGCCGCTCACCCCGACCGCACCCGAGAAGAAGCCGCCGCGCAAGCGGGGCCGTCTCACGCCGTACTGGCTGCTGCTGCCCGGCCTGTTGTGGCTGATCGTCTTCTTCGCGCTGCCGATGATCTACCAGGGTTCCACGTCCGTGCAGACGGGCTCACTGGAGACCGGCTACAAGGTCACCTGGCACTTCGCCACCTACTGGGACGCGCTGGCCGAGTACTGGCCGCAGTTCCTGCGCTCGGTCGCCTACGCGGCCGCCGCGACCGTGCTGTGCCTGCTGCTCGGCTACCCGCTGGCGTATCTGATCGCCTTCCGCGCGGGACGCTGGAAGAACCTGGTCATGATCCTGGTGATCGCGCCCTTCTTCACCAGCTTCCTGATCCGCACCCTCGCCTGGAAGACGATCCTCGCCGACGGCGGTCCGGTCGTGGGCGCCCTGAACACGCTGCACGTCCTGGACGTCACCAACTGGCTCGGCTGGACGGCCGGCGACCGGGTGCTCGCCACCCCGCTCGCGGTGGTGTGCGGTCTGACGTACAACTTCCTGCCGTTCATGGTCCTGCCGCTGTACACGTCCCTGGAGCGCATCGACGGGCGGCTGCACGAGGCGGCCGGCGACCTGTACGCGCGGCCGTGGACCACCTTCCGCAAGGTGACGTTCCCGCTGTCGATGCCGGGCGTCGTATCCGGCACGCTGCTCACCTTCATCCCGGCGGCCGGTGACTACGTCAACGCCGAACTGCTCGGCTCCACCGACACCCGCATGATCGGCAACGTCATCCAGACACAGTTCCTGCGGATCCTGGACTACCCGACGGCCGCCGCGCTGTCCTTCATCCTCATGGCCGCGATCCTTCTCATGGTCACCATCTACATCCGCAGGTCCGGGACGGAGGATCTGGTCTAAATGCCCTTCGTCAACTGGCTCAAGAAGAAGCTCGTCGTCATCGCGGGCCTCATCACGCTGGCCTATCTGCTGCTGCCGAACATCGTCGTCACGGTGTTCTCCTTCAACAAACCGAAGGGCCGCTTCAACTACGAGTGGCAGCAGTTCTCCACGGACGCCTGGAAGGACCCGTGCGGCGTCGCCGACATGTGCGGCTCGCTCGGCATCAGCCTCCAGATCGCGGTGTGGGCGACCGTCGGCGCCACCCTGCTCGGCACGATGATCGCCTTCGCGCTGGTGCGCTACCGCTTCCGCGCCCGGGGCGTGGTCAACTCGCTGATCTTCCTGCCGATGGCGATGCCCGAGGTCGTCATGGCGGCCTCGCTGCTCACCCTGTTCCTCAACATGGGTGCGCCGCTCGGCTTCTGGACGATCCTGATCGCGCACATCATGTTCTGCCTCAGCTTCGTCGTCACCGCGGTCAAGGCGCGCGTGATGTCGATGGACCCGCGTCTGGAGGAGGCCGCGCGGGATCTGTACGCCGGTCCCGCGCAGACCTTCCTGCGGGTCACCCTGCCCATCGCGGCCCCCGGAATCGCCGCGGGCGCGCTGCTCGCCTTCGCGCTCTCCTTCGACGATTTCATCATCACCAATTTCAACGCGGGCTCGACCGTCACCTTCCCCATGTTCGTGTGGGGTTCGGCGCAGCGCGGCACGCCCGTCCAGATCAATGTCATCGGTACGGCCATGTTCCTGGTCGCCGTGCTGTGCGTGCTGTTCGCCATGGTGGTCGGAAACCGCCGCACCAAGCAAAAGGCGTAAGCCCCTTTTCACACACCCTCGTAGGGAGTTGAAATCATGGCCCCAAGCGCCATGAGCCGTTGGACAGAGTCTCTTTCCGAAGCACAGCCGGTCCCGTACTGGCTGGACGACCCCGGCAGGCCGCGCCCCGAGCCCGCGCTGACCGCCGCCGACTCCTGCGACCTGCTGGTCGTCGGCGGCGGGTACAGCGGACTGTGGACCGCGCTCATCGCCAAGGAGCGCGACCCGCAGCGGGACGTGGTCCTGCTGGAAGGCCGCGAGGTGGGCTGGGCCGCCTCCGGCCGCAACGGCGGCTTCTGCGCCGCCTCCCTCACCCACGGGCTGCCCAACGGGCTGACCCGCTGGCCGGGGGAGATCGAGAAGCTGGAGGAGCTGGGCCGGCGCAACCTCGACGCGATCGAGCAGACGGTGGCCCGCTACTCCATCGACTGCGACTTCGAGCGCACCGGTGAGATCGACGTGGCGACCGAGCCGTACCAGGCGTGGGAGCTGCGCGACTGGTACGACGAGCTGGAGGCCAAGGGGCTCGCCGAGGGCATCGAGTTCCTCGACGCCGACGCGGTGCGCGCGCAGGTGAACTCCCCGACCTTCGAGGCGGGCCTGTGGGACCGCCGGGGCGTGGCGATGCTGAACCCGGCCAAGCTCGCCTGGGGCCTCAAGCGCGCCTGCCTCGACCTGGGCGTACGCGTCTACGAGCGCACCCCCGCCCTCACCCTGAAGGCGTACGGCGCCGGCATGGCCGTCCGCACGCCGTACGGCCAGGTCCGCGCCCGGCAGGTGGCGCTGGGCACCAACATCTTCCCGAGCCTGGTCAAGCGGGTGCGCTCCTACACCGTGCCCGTGTACGACTACGCGCTGATGACCGAGCCGCTGACGGCCGAGCAGCTGAAGTCCATCGGCTGGGAGAACCGGCAGGGCCTCGGCGACTCGGCGAACCAGTTCCACTACTTCCGGCTGTCCGCCGACAACCGGATCCTGTGGGGCGGTTACGACGCGATCTACCCCTACGGCGGCCGGGTGCGGTCCGAGTACGACGACCGCCCCGAGACCTACGCCAAGCTGGCCGGGCATTTCTTCACCTGCTTCCCGCAGTTGGAGGGCGTGCGGTTCTCGCACGCGTGGGGCGGCGCGATCGACACCTGCTCGCGCTTCTCGGCCTTCTTCGGCACCGCCCACCAGGGCCGGGTGGCGTACGCCGCCGGCTACACGGGCCTCGGCGTCGGCGCGACCCGCTTCGGCGCGGACGTGATGCTGGACCTGCTGGCGGGGGAGCGCACCGAGCGCACCGCGCTGGAGATGGTCCGCAAGAAGCCGCTGCCGTTCCCGCCGGAGCCGTTCGCCTGGACCGGCATCGCCCTCACCAAGTGGTCCCTGGCCCGCGCGGACGCCCACGGCGGCCGCCGCAACCTGTGGCTGCGCACGATGGACAAGCTGGGGCTCGGCTTCGACAGCTGACTCCGGTTGTGATCCGGATCACTCCAACGGGTTGCCGGAACCCGCGTAATGCTCCCGGAAGACCTCCCTCTGAACTCGTGGCGCTCGCGGCGCGCACCGCGTCGCGGCACGTGTACGGGACAGGGAGGTCTTCTCATGGCAGGGGCGAAGACGGCGGTGGAGTGGCTGGCATCGGTGGCGCCGGATCCCGAGGCCTGCCGCTGGGAGTGGGAGCGCAGTCCCCTCGGGGTCGCGCTGCTGCCCGCCGGCCGGGCCTGGGACGTGCTGATCCTGCCGGGCGACCTCGGCTACCCGACGCTCGACGTCCTCACCCGGATCCTGGACCGGCCCGGGCCCGTCCTGGTCGACTTCGGCGACCACCGCATGGGCTTCTTCGTGCCACCGGGGACCGCGGGGCGCTGGGTCGGCACCGGCATCCGCTCCGCCGGGTACGGCACCTGGATCGTGGTGCCCTATCCGGGCCGGGCCACCGGTGCGGTCCGCTGGCTCGTGCAGCCGGACGGCTCCGGCACGCTGACCGACCCGGCGCTGCTGGAGCTGGCGATGCACGATGCGGCGGCGGGCCTGGCGGCCGGGGGCGAGGAGGGCTGATCCGCCGGAGGCCTTGACAACGGGATTGGTCTGGACCAAGTTGGGCGCGCTCCACCCCTCCACTTCCCCCATGCCCGGAGGCACTTGTGGACCGCACCAGACCCCTGGCCGCCCTGATCGCGGCCGCCGTCCTGACCCTCCCCGGTATCACCGCGCTCTCGTCGGCCGCCCGTGCGGCCGACGCGAACCTCGCGGTGAACGGCGGCTTCGAGTCGGGCCTCGACGGCTGGACCTGCCCCACCGGACAGACCGTCACCTCACCGGTGCACAGCGGCACTCACGCCTTGCAGGCGACCCCGGTGGGCAACGACAACGCCCAGTGTGCCCAGACGGTGACCGTGCAGCCGAACGCGCAGTACACGCTGTCCGGTTACGTCCGCGGCTCCTACGTGTACCTCGGCGCGAGCGGCACCGGCACCACCGACGTCTCCACCTGGACCCAGTCCGCCCCCGACTGGCAGCAGCTCACCACCACCTTCCGCACCGGCGCCGCCACGACCGCGGTCACGATCTACACCCACGGCTGGTACGGCACCGGCGCCTACCAGGCCGACGACCTCACCCTCACGGGCCCCGGCGGCACGACCACGCAACCGCCCGCCGCTCCGGCCGCCCCGACGGTCGGCACCGTCACCTCCACCAGCGTCGCCCTGTCCTGGCCGGCGGTGCCGGGCGCCACCGGGTACGCCGTCTACCGGGACGGCACGAAGGCGCAGACGGTGACCGGCACGACGGCCACGGTGACCGGCCTCGCCCCCTCGACGCCGTACACCTTCCAGGTCACCGCGACCAACAGCGCCGGCGAGTCGGCGAAGTCGGCGGCCGTGACGGCGACGACCGGCGCGACAACGGGCGGCGGCACCGGCAGTCTCCCCGCGCACGCCCTGGTCGGCTACCTCCACGCGAGCTTCGCCAACGGCGCCGGATACACCCGCCTGGCCGACGTCCCGGACAGCTGGGACGTCATCGACCTGGCCTTCGGCGAGCCCACCTCGGCCACCTCCGGCGACATCCGCTTCACCCGCTGCCCGGTCACCGAGTGCCCGAACGCCGAGTCCGACGCCGAGTTCAAGGCGGCGATAAAGGCCAAGCAGGCGGCCGGCAAGAAGGTCCTGATCTCCATCGGCGGCCAGAACGGCCAGGTGCAGCTGACGACGACGGCGGCCCGCGACACCTTCGTCGCTTCCGTCTCGAAGATCATCGACGAGTACGGACTCGACGGCCTCGACGTCGACTTCGAGGGTCACTCCCTGTCGCTGAACGCCGACGACACCGACTTCCGGAACCCGAAGACCCCGGTGATCGTCAACCTGATCTCCGCGCTGAAGACGCTGAAGGCCAAGTACGGCGCGAAGTTCGTGCTGACGATGGCCCCCGAGACCTTCTTCGTGCAGAACGGCTACCAGTACTACGGCACCGGCAAGTGGGGCGGTCAGGACCCGCGCTGCGGGGCGTACCTGCCGGTGATCCACGCCCTGCGCGACGACCTGACCCTGCTGCACGTCCAGGACTACAACTCGGGCCCGATCATGGGCCTCGACAACCAGTACCACTCCATGGGCGGCGCCGACTTCCACATCGCGATGACCGACATGCTGCTCACCGGCTTCCCCGTCGCCGGTGACCCGGCCCACGTCTTCCCGCCCCTGCGCCCCGACCAGATCGCCATCGGCATGCCGGCCTCCACCAACGCCGGCAATGGCTACGTCACCCCGGCCGAGGTCACCAAAACCCTCGACTGCCTGACGAAGAAGACCAACTGCGGTTCCTACACGCCCCACGGCACCTGGCCGTCCCTGCGCGGCCTGATGACATGGTCGGTCAACTGGGACCGCTTCGCGGGCTGGGAGTTCCAGCGGACGTTCGACGGCTACTTCGGCTGATCACCCGCCACAGTGCCGTCAGCAGGACGGTGGCCAGGCACCAGCTGGCCACCACGTCCAGCGGCCAGTGGTAACCCCTGATCAGCAGACCGGTGGACACGGCCAGGACCAGGGCCGTGCACGCGGCGACGGCGACGCGACGGGCGGTGGGGGAGCGGAGCCAGGGCAGCACGAGCAGGGCCGCGGCGCCGTAGGCCACCGCGGCCGTCGCCGTGTGTCCGGACGGGAAGTAACCGACGGCCGGGGGCATGACCGGGGTGCTGGGGCGGGCGGTCCAGTCCTTCAGGGGGACGACCAGGGCCGGGACCAGCGCCATGGTGAGCGCCGCGGCGACCGGCGGCAGCCACCAGCGGACCGTGCCGGCGGACCGGCCGCGCCACGCGGCGCAGCCGACCGCCAGAGCCAGCACCGGCACCGCGACCTGCACGTTGCCGAGGTCGGAGAGCAGCTCCCAGAAGCGGTCCGGGTGCACGATGTCGCCGCTGAGATGCTCGTCCACCGTGAGCAGCGGGCCGTCGGTGACGACCTGCCAGGTGATGAGTGCGAACAGCAGGGCCGGCAGGAGCAGCAGAAGCATGAGGCCCATGATCCGTCAGCGGACGGCGGGCCCGGGGCCCGGGGCGAAAAGGAGGTCGGCCGCCCCGGAACAGGGGGGAGAGTTCCGAGGCGGCCGAACTGACCGGAACGTCGCGCGCCCCGGGGGGTTTGGGGCGGGCGACCGTCCGATCGGTGAGGAGATCCGGAGCCCTGGGGCTCCGTCTGTGTGCGCGAGGCACGACCAGGTCGAAGCTGGGGAGGCCTCGGCCTGAGATCACCCACAGTCCCCTGTGGGCGGGGGTGTATCTCTCATCTGGGTAGAACCTACGACAGCGGATGCGTGGGGAACAGCAGGAACGGCGTCCTGTCATCCACCTCGCACACGTTCTTCACACCCTCTGCCGCAGGGCCGCCGGACGTGCGCACGGAGTGCGTGCGCACGTCGGACTCAGATGCGGGTGAAGGCCTGCTCGATGATGTCGAGGCCCTCGTTCAGCAGGTCGTCGCCGATGACCAGCGGCGGCAGGAAGCGCAGCACGTTGCCGTAGGTGCCGCAGGTCAGGACCAGCAGGCCCTCCTGGTGGCAGGCCTTGGCCAGGGCGGCGGCCGCCTCGGCGTTCGGCTCCTTGGTGGCGCGGTCCTTGACCAGCTCGATGGCGATCATCGCGCCACGGCCACGGATGTCGCCGATGATGTCGAACTTCTCGGCCATGGCGGCGAGGCGGGACTTCATGATCGCCTCGATGTTCTTCGCCTTGGCGTTGAGGTCCAGCTCCTTCATCGTCTCGATGGCGCCGAGCGCACCGGCGCAGGCCACCGGGTTGCCGCCGTAGGTGCCGCCCAGGCCGCCCGCGTGCGCGGCGTCCATGATCTCGGCGCGGCCGGTCACCGCGGCCAGCGGCAGACCGCCGGCGATGCCCTTGGCGGTGGTGATCAGGTCCGGGACGATGCCCTCGTCCTCGCAGGCGAACCACTGGCCGGTGCGGCAGAAGCCGGACTGGATCTCGTCGGCGACGAAGACGATGCCGTTGTCGTTGGCGAACTTCACGATCTCCGGCAGGAAGCCCTTGGCCGGCTCGATGAAGCCGCCCTCACCGAGCACCGGCTCGATGATGATCGCGGCCACGTTGTCCGCGCCGACCTGCTTCGTGATCTGCTCGATGGCCTGCTTGGCGGCCTCGGGGCCGCAGTTCTCCGCACCGGTGGGCCAGCGGTAGCCGTAGGCGACCGGGACGCGGTAGACCTCGGGGGCGAACGGACCGAAGCCGTTCTTGTACGGCATGTTCTTCGCCGTCAGCGCCATCGTGAGGTTGGTGCGGCCGTGGTAGCCGTGGTCGAAGACGACGACTGCCTGGCGCTTGGTGTAGGCACGGGCGATCTTGACGGCGTTCTCGACGGCCTCGGCGCCCGAGTTGAACAGGGCCGACTTCTTCGCGTGGTCACCCGGCGTGAGCTCGGCCAGCGCCTCGGCGACGGCCACGTAGCCCTCGTAGGGGGTGACCATGAAACAGGTGTGGGTGAAGTCGGCGAGCTGCGCGGAGGCGCGGCGCACCACGGCCTCGGCGGAGGCGCCGACGGAGGTCACGGCGATGCCGGAGCCGAAGTCGATCAGGCTGTTGCCGTCGACGTCCTCGATGACGCCACCGCCCGCGCGCGTGACGAACACCGGCAGCGTGGAGCCCACGCCCTGCGCGACCGCGGCGAGACGGCGGGCCTGAAGCTCCTGCGACTTCGGGCCGGGGATGGCGGTGACGACGCGGCGCTCCTGCGGAAGTGCGGTCATGCGGGGCTCCTGGGGGTCTTGCGGATGCTTGCCTTCTTTTCTCGCAGGCTAAGACGGGGGAGGAGGGGCGGGCATGCTCCATGTGGGCGTTGTCGGGGATGCCCGTTGTCCGCGATGGATATAGAGGTGGGGGCGGCCCGCGGCGCTCCGGCGACTCAGGACCGGCCGCGCAACCGGTGAACTCCCCTTGCGGGGGCGTTAGATTGGCTCGCTAGTGGTCGACGGAACGGCTGGTCAGGGGGCAGGGGCGATGGAGAGCGACGGGACGCACGAGGCGCGGGGCGCCCGATCGGGTGGCCGGCCGGGCGCCCGGCCAGGCACCCATGCGCACCCGGTGCCGCGCCCGGCGGGGCCGCCGCAGGTGCCGGGGGCCGGTGCGACTTCCGAGGGCGCCGGCGTGTCCGGGGTGCCCGGGGTACCGCCACGGCCCGCGCACGCGCCGGGTCAGGCTCCGCTGCCGGGCCAGGCGCCGGGCCAGAGCCCCGCGTCCCCCGTCGCCGAGTGGCTGGACGCGCCCCGCCCGGACGCCGAGCCGGGGATCTGGCGGCTCGGCTACCGCCGCCCCGACCCCGGGACGGGCCGCGAGCGGCTCGCCCCCGTCACCCTCGTCGGCATGGCCGTCCCCCTGGTCGTGGGGCTGCTGCTGTGGTCGCTGTGGCGGCACGGCAGCGTCCCCTACCAGTGGAGCCTGCTGCGCCTGGTCACCCCCGACGACTGGTGGTGGGGCGGCACCTTCGCCTCCCCCAAGGGCTGGCAGGGCGCCGAGGCCACCGTCGTCTACGGCGGCGTCTTCTTCGGCGTGCTCGTCTACGCCATGGGCCGGCTCGGCAGCTGGCCCGGCGTCGTCCGGCACGTCGTGGCCCGCCGCCCGCAGCCCGCCCGTGCCCTGCTCGCGCTGCTGTTCGCCCTGGTCGCCCTGAGCTTCGTCTTCCCCAGCGCCTTCCCCGGCGTCGGCTGGGACGCGCTGCCCGTCGTGGGGCCGGTGTTCTCCCTGGTCGCCCTGGTCACCGGCGGCTACGACATCTTCACCTCCCCCTGGGTCACCGACCTCCTCTACGCCGTCATCACCGCCCTCGTCGTGTGGCCCTTCGCCCGCCTGGGCGCCTGGCTGCCGTACGCCAGGGAACGGCTCACCGCCCGCCACGAGGTGCAGACCACCGCCGTGCCGGACAAGCCCGTGCCGCCCACCCAGTGGCCCGCGCTGCGCGAGGCCGGCCGGCACCAGGCCGCCGATCTGCTCACCGCCGACGTGCTCGCCGGGCGGATGAACGACGTGGACTGCGCCCGGCTGGAGCACGCCTGGACCCTGGCCCGTAGCCGGGGCCGCCTCGCCGAGTTCACCGACGCCGTCCTGCGCCACGGCTCCGCCGCGCTCACCCACCCCTCCGGCGCCCGCGACCTGCCCGCCCGCACCGCCCGGCACGACCTGCGCGCCGGGCAGGTGCGCATCGGCCGCTGGGTCGCGGGGGAGCGCACCCCGCCCGCGTACGGCGACGCCGGCGCCGCCCTCGACCCGGCCGCCCTCGGCACCTCCCTGCTGGTCGTCGGCCCCTCCGGCGCCGGCAAGACCCGGCAGGTGATCGCGCCCCTGGTCGAGTCCCTCGCCCTTCAGGCGCTGACCGGGCAGTGCGCCGTCGTCGCGGTGGGCTCCGGCACCGGCCCCGACGCCTCCTTCGACGTGGTGGTCCGCATCGGGGACCCCGCCTCCGTGCACGACCTCGACCCCTACGCCGGCACCACCGACCCCGACGAGGCCGCCGCCCTGCTCGCCGAGGCCCTCGCCGGCGACCTCGACACCGTCGGCGCCCAGCGCGCCGCGACCGCGCTGGCCCAGCTGCTCGGCCCCTACCGGGCCGCCTACGGCGCCTTCCCCACCCTGCCCGTGCTGCGCGAACTCCTCGCCGGGGAGCCCGCCCCGCTCACCGACCTGCGCGCCGCCCTCACCGAGGAGCGGCACGCCGTGATGCGGCGCGAGCTGGACGCCCGGGTCCGCCAGTCCGGCACCCCGGGCGACCCCGGACTCGCCCTCGCCGACCGGCTCGCACTGCTGGACCGGCCGGTGTTCGCGGAGTTCTTCGGCGCGGCCTCGGCCGCGAGCGGTGCGGGCGACGACGCGATCCGGCCGTTCTCGCTGCGCGCCCTCGCCCACCACCCGCTGCGGGTGCGCATCGACCTGCCCGAGCACGGCCACGAGGAGGCCGCCCGGCTGCTGACCCGGCTGGTCCTCGCCCAGTTCACCGCCGTCGCCCGGGAGAGTGGCCGCGACCACTTCGCCTGCCTCGTCCTGGACGACGCCACCGGAGCCGTCACCGCCGAGTCCGTCCGCCGCATCCAGCGGCTGCGCTCGCAGAACGCCGGTGTCGTGCTCGCGCTGCGCACGGTCGCCGACGTGCCGGAGGCGCTGCACGGGCCGCTGTACGCCGCCGTCGGCTGCCGTATGGCACTGTCGGGGGTCAGCACCTGGGACGGCACCCGGTTCGCCGGGGCGTGGGGCACCGAGTGGGTGGAGACCCGGGACGTCGCCCAGCACACCGTCTTCGCCGACCAGCCCATGACCCGCGCGCTGCACGCGCTGCGCAAACTGGTCACCGGCAAGGCCGTCACCACGGAGGCGGTCACCGTCCGGCAGGTCGAGCGGGAGCGGTGGTCCGCGTCCGAGCTGGCCCACTCGGTGCCGCCCGGACACGCGGTGCTGTCACTGACCACGGTGACGGGCGAGCACGCGCCGCCCCTGCTGGTGGACATGCGCGACTGACGTCACCGCCGCGCTCTACGGCTGATGTCACGAACGCGCCGACAGTCGGCGTCACGGCCGCCGCCCACGGCTGACGTCACGGCCGCCCCCCACGGCTGACCGGAACTCCGGGACGGCGGCGCGCGGCGACCGTACGGTGAGGCAGAATCGACATAGGTCGTTCATACGTGGCGGCCAAAGGATCACAGCGATCACAGCGCTCCCACGACATCCGCAGACCTGCCGCAGACCAGAAGGCCCTATGCCCCTGACGCTCGCCTCCCTCGTCCACCACTCGGCGCTCAAGCTGACCGTGCGGGCGGGCGGGGACCGCCTGGACGTGCCCGTGCGCTGGGCGCACGTCAGCGAGCTCGCCGACCCCGTGCCCTACATGGAGGGCGGGGAACTGCTGCTGATCACCGCGCTGAAGCTGGACGCCGAGGACCCCGAGGCGATGCGGCGGTACGTGCGGCGGCTGGCCGGCGCGGGCGTGGTCGGCATCGGCTTCGCCGTCGGCGTGAACTACGAGGAGACACCGAAGGCCCTGGTCGACGCCTGCGCCGACGAGGGCCTGCCGCTGCTGGAGGTGCCCCGCCGCACCCCCTTCCTCGCGATCAGCAAGGCCGTGTCCGCCGCGATCGCCGCCGACCAGTACCGGGCCGTCACCGCCGGCTTCGCCGCCCAGCGCGAGCTGACCAAACAGGCCCTGAACTCCGGACCCGAGGGGCTGCTCGCCGCGCTCGCCGCGCAGGTCGACGGCTGGGCGGCGCTGTACGACGCCTCCGGTGCCGTCGTCGCCACCGCGCCCGACTGGGCCGTACGCCGGGCGGCCCGGCTCACCGCGGACGTGGAGCGGCTGCGCGAGCGGCCCGCCCCCGCGTCCTCCGTGGTCGGCGGCCCCGACCACGAGGACCGCGTCGAACTGCACTCCATCGGCACCGGCCGCCGCCCCCGCGCCGCCCTCGCCGTCGGCACCGCCGCCACCCTCGGCACCGCCGAGCGCTACGCCGTGCACTCCGCGATCGCCCTGCTCACCCTCACCACCGAGCGCTCCCGCTCGCTGCACGCCGCCGAGCAGCGCATCGGCACCGCCGTGCTGCGGATGCTGCTCGCCGGGGAACCGGACCACGCGCGGGCCGTCGCCGGGGACCTGTACGGGACGCTGCTGGACGCACCGTTCCGGGTGATCGTCGCCGAGTCGGCGTCCGCCTCCGCCGCCCGGGCGCACGCCGACGCCCACGCGCACGTGACGGCGACGAAACCGGCCGCGGCCGGACCCGCGGCCGCCGTCGACTCCTCGGGCGACCCGCTCGGCGGCCTCGCCGAGACCGTCGAGGCGGCCGCCGCCCGTGCAGGGGAGGCCGTGCTCGTCGTCCCCGAAGGGGAACGGCTCGTGGTGCTCGCCACCGACGGCGGCGCCGCGGTCGGCTCGTGCACCGCCTACGCCGCTGCCCTGGAGGCGGGACGCACCACGGAGCTGCACGAACAGGCCGGCGGCGAAGACGACGAGCTGATCGTCGGCCTGTCCGCGCCCTCGGGGCCGATCGCGGCCGCCGCCGCGTACAAGCAGGCCGAACAGGCGCTGTCGGTGGCGCGCAGGCGCGGCCGGGTGTGCGTCGAGCACGAGCATCTGGCCTCCGGATCGGTGCTGCCGCTGCTCGCCGACGACGCGGTCAAGGCGTTCGCGGACGGCCTGCTGCGGGCCCTGCACGAACACGACGCGACGGGCCGTGGCGACCTCGTGGCCTCCCTGCGGGCCTGGCTGTCCCGGCACGGGCAGTGGGACGCGGCCGCCGCCGACCTGGGCGTGCACCGGCACACCCTGCGCTACCGGATGCGCCGTGTGGAGGAGATCCTCGGCCGCTCCCTGGACGACCCGGACGTCCGTATGGAGCTGTGGCTCGCGCTGAAGGCGACCTCGACCGAATAGCCGTACGCCAAAGCGGCGCATGCTCGGCGCCGACTGCTACGGGTCGGACAAACGACCCCCGCCCGTCCCGGCCCTACCGTGGTGGCGAAAGCACGCACACCCCCTACGCGGAAGGGCCGGGACTCGCCACTATGACTTCCACCCACGCCTTCTGGCTCGCCGGCCGCCAGGCCACCGGCGACGACACCTTCGACGTCACCTCCCCGTGGGACGGCCGGCTGGTCGGCACGGTCGCCGTGCCCACCGAGGCGCAGGTCGAGGAGGCCGTGGCCGCCGCGTACGCCGTGCGGGACGAGTTCGCCGCCACCCCGGCCCACGTTCGGGCCGCCGCCCTGGACCACGTCAGCAAGCGGCTCGTCGAGCGCACCGAGGAGATCGCCCAGCTGATCTCCGCCGAGAACGGCAAGCCGATCAAGTGGGCGCGCGGCGAGGTCGGCCGTGCCGTGTCCGTGTTCCGCTTCGCGGCCGAGGAGGCCCGCCGCTTCAACGGCGGCGACGGCCAGCGCCTGGACACCGACGCCGGCGGCCAGGGCCGCCTGGCGATCACCCGCCGCTTCCCGAAGGGCGTCGTGCTCGGCATCGCGCCGTTCAACTTCCCGCTGAACCTGTGCGCCCACAAGGTCGCCCCCGCGATCGCCGCCGGCGCGCCGATCATCCTCAAGCCGGCCCCGGCCACCCCGCTGTCCGGCCTGATCCTCGGCGAGCTGCTGGCCGAGACCGACCTGCCGGCCGGTTCCTGGTCCGTCCTGACGGTCCCGAACGACCGTATGCCCGCCCTGGTCAAGGACGAGCGCCTGCCGGTCATCTCCTTCACCGGCTCCGACACGGTCGGCTACGCCATCATGGACTCGGTGCCGCGCAAGCACTGCACCCTGGAACTGGGCGGCAACGGCGCGGCCGTCGTGCTCGGCGACTGGGCGAGCGACGAGGACCTGGACTGGGCCGCGACCCGCATCGCGACCTTCTCCAACTACCAGGGCGGCCAGTCCTGCATCTCGGTGCAGCGCGTGATCGCCGACGCTTCCGTGTACGACCGCCTCCTGCCGCGCATCGTCGCCGCCGTCGAGGCCCAGGTCACCGGCGACCCGTCCGACGACAAGGTGGACGTCGGCCCGCTGGTCAGCGAGGCCGCAGCCAAGCGCGTCGAGTCCTGGGTGGACGAGGCCGTCGCGGCCGGCGCCAAGCTGCTCGCCGGCGGCAAGCGCGAGGGTGCCTCCTATGCGCCGACCGTCCTCGCCGAGGTCCCGGCCGACGTCACGATCGCCTGCGAGGAGGTCTTCGGGCCGGTCCTCACCGTGCAGAAGGTCGACGGCGAGGCCGAGGCGTTCGCCGCGGTCAACAACTCCAAGTTCGGCCTCCAGGCGGGCATCTTCACGCACGACGTGCAGACCGCCTTCCGCGCGCACCGCGCCCTCGAGGTCGGCGGCGTCGTCATCGGCGACGTCCCCTCCTACCGCGCCGACCAGATGCCGTACGGCGGCGTCAAGCAGTCCGGTGTGGGCCGCGAGGGCGTCCGGTTCGCGATGGACGACTACACCTACGAGCGGGTCCTGGTCCTCACGGGCATCGCCCTCTGACCGACCCCCCAAGGCCAACGGCCCGAGCTCACTGTGCGGGAGCTCGGGCCGTTGTCGTACCCGCGTGCAAGGGCGGCCCGGCAGGCGCTGGCCACCGTGGTTGCGTAGGATCGTCGGCCATGATCCACAGCAGGCTGGGCGACCTCATCGCCACCGGTCTGATCGACCGCCTCGACCGGCGCGACCGTATGCTCCTGGAGCGTCGTGCGGGTCTCAAGTCCGCCGGGGACAAGCCCTTTCCGCTGGATCCTCGCGGCTGGTGGTACGCGGTGCCCGGTGAGACGTACGACGGGGCCTTCGAGGCGCTCGGTCTGCACGACCGGTTCCCGGTCACGCTGGACGAGGGCGCCGACGTCGAGGACCTGCCGTTCCGCGAGGATGCGGTCCCCGCCTTCGTCACTCCCGAACTGGACGGCTGGCGGCTGGTCTTCGGCAACCTGCCCGACCTGGTCGGCCTCGACTGGGAAGAGTGGATGGCCGCGGTGGAACGGCTGAGTGCCCTGTGCGGCGAGGCCCAGATGTTCTACGAGGACGGAGCCGGCGGCACCTGCCTCTGGGTGGTCGCCCGCGAGGGCCGCATCCGCAGGCGCTGCGCGGCGCAGAACGACGCGGACTGCGTCGGCGACCCGTTCCCCTGGGAGGAGCACGGGGGCATGACGACGGTGGCTCAGGCGTGCGGACGACTGTCCGTCAACCCCGGTGGCCTCGGGGCGTCCACTCGTATGCGCGGCCACGGCTGGCTCGCGCTCAGCCGGCCGGGCATCGGCCACGAGAACCTGAACGCCCTCGTGCGGCTCTGAGCCGGCCGCCTCCGCACCACAGGAGCGGCAACCCGGAGCGGCGGCCTCACCCGGCGTAGCCGAGGTGCGCGAGGCGCAGGCTGCCGTGCAGGGTGAGGCGCAGGTCGTGGACTCCTGCCGTGGCGCAGCCGGCCGTCAGGCGGGTGTAGGCGTACGGGTCACTGCCGTCCGCCTCCAGCACGGTGAGCAGCGGCCCGCCCTGCAACCGAGACGTCCAGCCGGCCGGCGCCGGCCACCTCCGCCGTCACCTCCCGCACTCCGCCAACCCCGAAGTCGCAGGCGCGGAAGCGCAGCACGACTACGAGATCATGCTCTGGGTCAACAAGACAGGGCCGGTCGGCCCCCTCGGCACCTCGCAGGGCAACGTCACGCTCGGTGGGCACGCCTGGACGGTCCACAAGGGCAACAACGGCGCCGACCAGGTGTTCTCCTTCGTCCGCACCGCCAACTCCACCTCCGGCACGGTGAACATCCTCCCGATCCTGAAGTGGATCAAGGACACCAAGGGCTGGTTCGGCGACGAGACCATCGGGGACGTCCAGTTCGGCTACGAGATCAGCTCGTCCCCGGGTGGCCTCGACTTCGTCACCGACAACCCGACGGTGAGCGGCGGCTGACCGAAGGGCGCGGCCGGTCCCTCCCCCACGGGACCGGCCGTACCGCTCAGGAAGGCGCGGGACCCGAACTCGCCCGGACCGTCAGCTCCGGCGTGATCAGTACGACGTCGTCGCCGCCCCGCCCGTCCAGCTTGGCGACCAGCTTCTCGACGGCGTTGCGCCCCATCTCCTGGGCGGGTACGGCGACCGACGTCAGGCGCACCGAGCCCTGGGTGGCGACCGGTTCGGGGCAGATGGCCACCACCGACACGTCCTCCGGTACGGCACGGCCCTGCTGGCGCAACAGCGCGAGCAGGGGCTCGACCGCCGCCTCGTTCTGCACGACGAACCCGGTCGTGCCGGGCCGCTCGTCGTGGATGCGGGCCAGCGTGGCGGCCATCGCGTCGTACCCGCCCTCGCTCGGGCGGTGCAGCACGCGCAGGCCCAGCTCGCGGGCGCGCGTACGCAGCCCGTCCAGGGTGCGCTCGGCGAAGCCGGTGTGCCGTTCGTAGACGGCCGGCGCCTCGCCGATGACGGCGACGTCCCGGTGGCCGAGCTCCGCCAGATGCTCCAGGCACAGCGCGCCCGTCGCGCTCCAGTCGAGATCGACGCAGGTCAGACCGGTGGTGTCGGCGGGCAGGCCGATCAGCACGGCGGGCTGCCGGCTCTCGCGCAGCAGAGGCAGCCGCTCGTCCTCCAGCTGGACGTCCATGAGGATCATCGCATCGGCGAGCCCGCTGCCGGTGACCCGGCGTACGGCGTCGGGGCCCTCCTCGCCGGTGAGCAGCAGCACGTCGTACCCGTGCGTGCGGGCGGTGGTGGCGACCGCGATGGCGATCTCCATCATCACCGGAACGTACATGTCGGTGCGCAGCGGGATCATCAGCGCGATGATGTTCGAGCGGCTGCTGGCCAGGGCACGCGCTCCGGCGTTGGGGTGGTAGCCCAGCTCCCGGATGCTCTGCTCGACGCGCTGCCGGGTGGTCGCGGAGATGGACCGCTTGCCGCTGAGGACATAGCTCACCGTGCTCGCCGAGACTCCGGCGTGCCGGGCGACCTCGGCGAGGGTGACCATCCGGTTCTCCAAGCGGCGTGAAGCGCTTCGACAGCGCTCGCTCTGTACAGGGGCTTCTGGGTGGTGCGACCCTAGCTCGCCTCGGGCATCGCTGTCCAGATTGGGTGTCGAAGCGCTTCGACAGCCGCACTCGCAGCTCGGTGAACCCGTTGGCGCCCGTGGCCCGAAGGTACCGGCATCGGCTGAACGGACGCGCGAGGACTGGTGGGGACGTCCGCTTTCGGGTACCAACGATCCAGTAGCACTGGTCGGTAACGAACGGTCCCCGAACATCCCTCTTCGCGGCGAGGTGACCCTCATGTCCGCCCCCACCACTCCCTCCTCCTCTCCCGCCACCCCACCGCCCTCCCGGCCCGCCGTCAGCGAGCGCGAGGCCCGTGAGGTGGCGGAGGCCGCCCGGGAACAGCACTGGCGCAAGCCCAGCTTCGCCAAGGAGCTGTTCCTCGGCCGCTTCCGGCTCGACCTCATCCATCCGCACCCGCTGCCCGCCGACGACGCCGTCCAGCGCGGCGAGGCCTTCCTCGCCAAACTGCGCGACTTCGTCGAGACCCGGGTCGACGCGGCCCGCATCGAGCGCGAGGCCCGCATCCCCGACGAGGTGATCGACGGCCTCAAGGAGCTCGGCGCCCTCGGCATGAAGATCGACCCCAAGTACGGCGGGCTCGGCCTCACCCAGGTGTACTACAACAAGGCGCTCGCCCTGGCCGGCTCGGCGTCCCCCGCGATCGGCGTGCTGCTGTCCGCGCACCAGTCGATCGGCGTGCCCCAGCCGCTGAAGATGTTCGGCACCCAGGAGCAGAAGGAGAAGTTCCTGCCGCGCTGCGCGCGCACCGACATCAGCGCCTTCCTGCTCACCGAGCCCGACGTCGGCTCCGACCCGGCCCGGCTCGCCACCACCGCCGTACCCGACGGGGACGACTACGTCCTCGACGGGGTGAAGCTGTGGACCACCAACGGGGTGGTCGCCGACCTGCTCGTCGTCATGGCCCGGGTGCCGCGCGGCGAGGGCCACCGGGGCGGCATCACCGCCTTCGTCGTGGAAAGCGACTCGCCCGGCATCACCGTCGAGAACCGCAACGCCTTCATGGGCCTGCGCGGCATCGAGAACGGCGTCACCCGCTTCCACCGGGTCCGCGTCCCCGCCGCACACCGCATCGGCGAGGAGGGCCAGGGCCTGAAGATCGCCCTGACCACCCTGAACACCGGCCGGCTCTCCCTGCCCGCCTCCTGCGTCGCCGCCGGCAAATGGTGCCTGAAGATCGCCCGCGAGTGGTCGGCGGCCCGCGAACAGTGGGGCAAGCCCGTCGCCGAGCACGAGGCGGTCGGCTCGAAGATCTCCTTCATCGCCGCCACCACCTTCGCCCTGGAGGCCGTCACCGACCTCGCCTCCCAGATGGCCGACGAGGACCGCAACGACATCCGCATCGAGGGCGCGCTGGCCAAGCTGTACGCCTCGGAGATGGCGTGGCTGATGGCCGACGAACTCGTCCAGATCCGCGGCGGCCGCGGCTTCGAGACCGCCGAGTCGCTGCGTGCCCGCGGCGAACGCGCGGTCCCTGCCGAGCAACTGCTGCGCGACCTGCGCATCAACCGCATCTTCGAGGGCTCGACGGAGATCATGCACCTGCTGATCGCGCGGGAGGCCGTCGACGCCCACCTGTCCGTCGCGGGCGACCTCATCGACCCCGGAAAGTCCCTGTCCGACAAGGCCAGGGCGGGCGCGAACGCCGGCGTCTTCTACGCCAAGTGGCTGCCGAAGCTGGTCGCCGGACCGGGCCAGCTGCCCACCTCCTACGCGGAGTTCAAGCACGAGGTGGACCTCTCGCCGCACCTGCGCTACGTCGAGCGCACCGCCCGCAAGCTCGCCCGCTCCACCTTCTACGGCATGTCCCGCTGGCAGGGCCGCATGGAGTCCAAGCAGGGCTTCCTCGGAAGGATCGTCGACATCGGCGCCGAACTGTTCGCCATGAGCGCTGCCTGCGTACGCGCCGAGCTGCTGCGCGCCGAGGGCCGCAACGGCCGCGAGGCCTACCAGCTCGCCGACGCCTTCTGCCACCAGTCCCGGCTGCGCGTCGAGGAACTCTTCGGCCGCCTGTGGAACAACACCGACGACATGGACCGCACGGTCGTCAAGGGCGTCCTCACCGGCACGTACGCGTGGCTGGAGGACGGCATCATCGACGCCTCCGGCGACGGCCCCTGGATCGCCGACACCACCCCCGGCCCGAGCACGAAGGAGAACGTGCACCGCCCGATCCGGTGACGTCCCGCCCTTCCCGCCCCGCCGCGTGGTGCACAATCGTCGACCGATCGACCCACGCACACGACCACAGGGGTGGGGATGCTCGGCGCACGGGCAGGACACACGGCGGCCGCCGCGCTCGCGGCGGCCGCCCTCATGGCCACGGCCGCGTGCGGCGGGAACAGCGCCGGCCCGACGGCCGCGCAGTCGCCCGCCCCGCGGGCCGCCTCGTCATCCGCTCCTACAGCCGCCGCCCCGGCCGGCCCGAAGCCGCTCACCCGCGCCCAGCTGCTGGCCGCGGCCCTCTCCGAGGAGGACGACGCCGGGGCGTACACGGCCGAGGAACCCGTGGACGGCGAGCCGCCCGTCAGCGACACGTACACCGCCGACCCGGACGTCTGCCAGCCGCTCGTCAGCCTCACCAAGGGCGCCACCCGGCACGACCCCGCCGCCGAGATCGTCCGCACCGTCTGGGACCCGGACGCCGAACGGGGCGTCGACATCGACCTCCACCTGCGCTCCTACACCGCCGCCGACGCCGCCGCCGTCATGAAGGCCCTCGGCAGGGCGGGCCGGGAGTGCGCGCACGGTTTCACCGAACAGCGGGTGCCGGCCGACGCCAAGGTCCTGCGGGTCGAGACGCTCCGGCCGCCCGCCGCGGGTGACGAGGCCTACGCCTTCCGCATCACCACGCAGGACGTCGAGGACACGCGCGTGCAGCTCCACGAGTACCTCACCGTCATCCGCGCCGGCTCCACCACCCTCTCCTTCCGCGCCGACACACACAGCACCGAGGACGTCGGCGGCGTACCGCAGGACGTGGTGGACGCGCAGTGGCACAAGTTCCGGCGCGCCACCCCATGAACACGTCCGTGGCCCCGGAGGGGCAAGAATGGGGGGCATGAGTGACAGTCCCGCACCCCTCGCCGATCCGCACCTCGTCTACGACCCGGTGAACGCGGACGGCCCGAAGGACGTCGTGATCCTCGGCTCCACCGGCTCGATCGGCACCCAGGCCGTCGACCTCGTGCTGCGCAACCCCGGCCGGTTCAGGGTCACCGGCCTGTCCGCCAACGGCGGCCGCGTCGCCCTGCTCGCCGAGCAGGCCCACCGGCTGAGGGTGCGCACCGTCGCGGTGGCCCGCGAGGACGTCGTCCCGCACCTGCGCGAAGCGCTCGCCGCGCAGTACGGCGCCGGGGAACCGCTGCCCGAGATCCTCGCCGGACCCGACGCGGCCACACAGCTCGCCGCCTCCGACTGTCACACCGTCCTCAACGGCATCACCGGCTCCATCGGCCTCGCGCCCACCCTCGCCGCACTGGAAGCGGGCCGCACCCTGGCGCTCGCCAACAAGGAGTCGCTCATCGTCGGCGGCCCGCTGGTCAAGGCGCTGGCCAAGCCCGGTCAGATCATCCCCGTCGACTCCGAGCACGCGGCGCTCTTCCAGGCGCTCGCCGCCGGTACGCGCGCGGACGTGCGCAAGCTCGTCGTCACCGCCTCCGGCGGCCCCTTCCGCGGCCGCACCCGGGCCGACCTCGCCCAGGTCACCGTCGAGGACGCCCTCGCCCACCCCACCTGGGCCATGGGACCCGTCATCACGATCAACTCCGCGACCCTCGTCAACAAGGGCCTTGAGGTCATCGAGGCACACCTGCTGTACGACGTTCCCTTCGACCGCATTGAGGTCGTCGTGCACCCGCAGTCGTATGTCCATTCGATGGTGGAGTTCACGGACGGATCGACGATGGCCCAGGCGACGCCCCCCGACATGCGGGGCCCGATCGCCATCGGTCTCGGCTGGCCCGAACGCGTCCCCGACGCCGCGCCCGCCTTCGACTGGAGCAAGGCCTCCACGTGGGAGTTCTTCCCGCTGGACAACGACGCCTTCCCCTCCGTGAACCTCGCCCGGCACGTGGGTACGCTCGCGGGCACCGCCCCGGCGGTGTTCAATGCGGCCAACGAGGAGTGCGTGGACGCGTTCCTGCGCGGCGCGCTGCCGTTCAACGGGATCATGGACACCGTCATCCGGGTGGTCGAGGAACACGACACGCCGGTCACGGGAACTTCACTCACCGTGCCGGACGTCCTCGAAGCGGAGACCTGGGCGAGGGCCCGGGCCAGGGAACTGACAGCGAAGACGGCGGAGGCCCGTGCATGACGACCCTGATGATGATCCTCGGCATAGTGGTCTTCGCGGTCGGCCTGCTCGTCTCGATCGCCTGGCACGAGCTGGGGCATCTGTCCACGGCCAAGCTGTTCGGCATCCGCGTGCCGCAGTACATGGTCGGCTTCGGCCCGACCGTCTGGTCGCGGAAGAAGGGCGAGACGGAGTACGGCGTCAAGGCCATCCCCTTCGGCGGCTACATCCGCATGATCGGCATGTTCCCGCCCGGCGACGACGGCCGGATCACCGCCCGCTCCACCTCGCCCTGGCGCGGCATGATCGAGGACGCCCGCTCGGCCGCCTTCGAGGAACTGCAGCCCGGTGACGAATCACGGCTCTTCTACACGCGCAAGCCGTGGAAGCGGGTCATCGTGATGTTCGCGGGCCCCTTCATGAACCTCGTCCTCGCCGTCGCCCTCTTCCTCGTCGTCCTCATGGGCTTCGGCATCCAGCAGCAGACCAACAGCGTCAGCTCGGTCTCGCCCTGTGTGATCTCGCAGAGCGAGAACCGCGACACGTGCAAGAAGACCGACCCCGCCTCCCCGGCGGCGGCCGCCGGAATGAAGGCCGGCGACAAGATCGTCGCCTTCGACGGCCGGCGCACCGACGACTGGAACACGCTGTCCGACCTGATCCGCGACAGCGCCGGCAAGACCGTGCCGATCACCGTCGAGCGCAAGGGCCGGGAAGTGACCCTGCACGCGAAGATCGCCACCAACATGGTCGCCAAGAAGGACGCCTCCGGCGCCTACGTCCAGGGCGAGTACGTCAAGGCCGGCTTCCTCGGCTTCAGCGCGGCCACCGGCGTCGTCAAGCAGGACTTCGGCCAGTCGGTCACATGGATGACCGACCGGGTCGGCGACGCGGTCGACTCCCTCGCCGCCCTCCCGGCCAAGATCCCCGCCCTGTGGGACTCCGCCTTCCACGGCGCACCCCGCGCCCCCGACTCGCCCATGGGCGTCGTCGGCGCGGCCCGTGTCGGCGGGGAGATCTTCACCCTGCACATCCCGCCCACCCAGCAGCTCGGCATGGCCCTGATGCTGGTCGCCGGCTTCAATCTCTCCCTGTTCCTGTTCAACATGCTCCCGCTCCTCCCGCTCGACGGCGGGCACATCGCGGGCGCCCTGTGGGAGGCCCTGCGCCGCAACACCGCCAAGGTGCTGCGCCGCCCGGACCCCGGCCCGTTCGACGTGGCGAAGCTGATGCCGGTGGCCTATGTGGTGGCCGGGATCTTCATCTGCTTCACCGTCCTCGTCCTCATCGCGGACGTCGTCAACCCGGTGAGAATCTCCTAGCCACACGGCGTTCACGGCGGCGGGGGCCCCCCCGGGGGCCCGCCCCCCCCCCCCCCCGGGGGGGTGGGGGGGGTTGGTGGCCCGCGCGGGGCCCCGGGCGCCTCAAGGCAAACA